>JBFWXW010000049.1:0-55134 GCA_050187075.1 Kofleriaceae bacterium
AGGGCGGGGCGATGATCCAGAAGGTGTTCACGTTCACCTACGATCCATCCGCTCCACCGGAGTCGTTCTGCATTCATTGACCACCGTGACCGCACACCGCGCGAAGGAGCCAGGCATGACGACGCAGGCGTTCATTTTCGTTCTCGCTGGCGTGGGACTCGGAGCCGGATGCCTCGGTGGTGAAACCAAGGACAGGTGCACTGCCGCGGAGGATTGCCTCGAAGGCCTGACCTGCGCCGAGGGCGTGTGCAAGGAGGCCACCAACAACAACGGCACCTACTTCGGCACGGTCGAGCCGATCGCCGCCGAGAGCGCGGGAGTCACACCCGCCGAAGGTGGCAGCATGATCGTCGCGACGTCGACCGCGGGTCCGCTCGGATGCGCGATCGTCGGCGACGCGGAGGCTTCTCCCGCGATGGCCTCGTCGGCGGTCTACGTGCTGCTCGCTCCAACCGTGTCGTCACACGACGTGCGCTGCCCCAGCGGCGTATTCGCGATCAAGAATGACCCGCCAAACTGCACTTATCCGTACACATCATTGAAGATCAGATCTGAGTGCGCGCTGTACAAGCAATGGAACGCAGCGGGTGCGCAGGTGACGAACCGACTGGCGATCGGCGGCTACGTCAAGAGCACGCCCGTGGTGAACCCGGACGACACGATCACCTGCACGATCGACATGGGCTTGACGTTCGAAGGCGGCATCACGATCAAAAAAGCGTTCACGTTCGACTACGCGCAAAACGGCGGCACTGCCAGCGTCTATTGCGTCCAATGAGTCCGCGTGGTCGGGATGCTGCGAGGAACGCGGGCGTAGCGTTCACGGCTCGGGTGGGATCACGATCGAGCCGCTGATCGCGAGGCCGTCGCACTCGCATACCGCAGGAGCCAGCAACGTTCCTGTCGTGTCGCGGCCATGCATGGTTGGCGTCAAGAGCATCAGCTGTTCCTCGCCGTTCTCGACGTCGTCCACACCATCCTCCGGCTCGTTCGCCGCCCAACCAAACGTCATGTGGTGTCCCGTCAGCCAATCCCAGTTGTTGCTCGGATCGGTTTGACCAGGCCGCTGGACCGCACCGACATAGATGTCAACGCCGCCGGCGATCGCCACGACCGCGCTGCCTTCGGCGCTCGTCTGCAGCGCAGCGAGGTGCGTGCTACCAGGATTGTCGTTGTTGCAGTCGGCGTGGTGGGACCAGAAGGTCGCGGGCGTCGCGATCACTCGATACGTCGAGCCGGTCTGTCCGCCAGCGATCGCGCTGTATCCTGCGCAGCTGCCCATCGGCGATGCATCGGTGCCGGGGGTGCCGGGGGCGTCGGGGGAGCTGGCGGCGCCATCGGGCGTCCCGGGCGTTGTTCCGCCATCCCGTAGGCCGAAGTTGGAGTCATCCGAGGACACCTCGGACACGGGGTCAAACGAGTCGAACCCGAACCGACCACACCCGGCAACCAACACGGCGGTCAGGACGAAGGCACCGCGCACGATGGATGATTATCGGCCGGTTCTCGATGCGGTTCAATCCTCGTCGGGATTTCAACGCGAGATCGGGTGTCGCGCCGCACACCACAGGTGCACGGGATCGCGGGTCGTCATCGAGATCGCAGCGCTGGCGCCTGGCTGGTCTGACGGTACGACAAGGTAGGTCCGGCCGTTCGTCGAGCTGCTAGAGTCGCAGCCATGTCGCTCATCCTCTACGTGGGAACGAAGCGCTACTCGTCATGGTCGCTTCGTCCGTACCTGGCGCTCGCGCACACCGGCGCCGTGTTCGAGACCAGGACGATCGTGCTCGATCGTGACACCACGAAGGCTGAGCTCGCCAAGATCGGGCCGTCGGGACGCGTGCCCGTGCTTCATCATGATGGCCTGGTGATCTGGGATTCGCTCGCGATCTGCGAGTACGCCCACGAGCTCTATCCCCACGCGAAGCTGTGGCCGGGCGACCGCGAGGAGCGCGCACGCGCGCGGTCGATCGCCGCCGAGATGCACGCGGGCTTTGCAGCGCTGCGCCGCGACATGCCGATGGACCTGGGCTCGTCGAGCCAGGGCGAGGGCCATACCGCGGAGGCGCTTGCTGACGTCGGGCGGATCACCGCGGTTTGGCGCGACCAGCTCACGCGCAGCAAGGGACCGTTTTTGTTCGGAGCGTTTTCGATCGCCGACGCGATGTTCGCCCCCGTGGCCACGCGGTTTCGAACCTACGGAGTCGACCTCGACGCAACGGCGCGCGGCTACGTCGAAACCGTGTTCGCGCTGCCTGCGATGCAGAACTGGCTGCGCGACGCCGAAGCCGAGCCCCGGACCCGAGACTCCATGTGACTGGGCGGATCGTTCAGCTCAATCGTTCTCCCGGTGGCGTGCCGAAGCTTCCGATCTCCGAGGTGTGGATCGGCACGCTCGGTCTCGAGGGCGACGGCCACAACCACCCGAAGCAGCACGGCGGACCCGACCGGGCGGTATCGCTGTTTGCGCTCGAGGTGATCGAGGCGTTGCGCGCCGAGGGACATCCGATCGCACCCGGAACCACGGGCGAAAATGTCACCGTGAGTGGCCTGGCGTGGGCGAGCATCGTCGCCGGAACGAAGCTTCAGCTCGCCGGCGACGTGATCCTCGAGATCACGCGACCGGCGACGCCGTGCAACGTGATCGCAGCGTCGTTCGCCGATCGCAATAGCGATCGGATCTCGCACAAGCTGCACCCAGGAGACTCGCGGCTATACGCCCGCGTGTTGCACGAGGGGCGGGTTCGCGTCGGTGATGCGGTCACCGTGCTGCCGTGACATGACCGACGATATCGACGTCGACATCGACGTCGATCGTGAACGTCGGGTTGGGCTTTGCCATGACCGACGACATCGACGTCGATCGTGAACGTCGGATTGGGCCTTGGGGTTCGCGTCGACCGCAAGCGCGACGATGCCGTCGACGTCGAGGATTCGTCATCGCGAACGATCTGAGCGCGCCGTCACTGCTCGCCGTCGTCGGGGACGGACGGCGGCGTCACGGCGGTACCGGACAGGTTCGCGATCGCGGTCGCGAAGTTTGCCACCTCCACGCTTGGTGGAGCGTTGCGCTTGAGCATGAACGTGCACGTCGCGCATGAGGTCACGACCATCCCGCCGCCCGCCGCCTGCACCTCGTACAGCCGGCGCTTCGCCATCTGATCGGCCACCAGCGGCATGGTCTTGGGCAACAGCCCGCCACCGCCGCAGCACTCGGTATCCGTGCCATGCCAGCCGAGCTCGCGGAGCTCGGCGAGCTGGGACAGCGCACGGCGTGGTTGCTCGATCACGCCGTTGTAGCGCGCGTGGTAGCAGGGGTCATGGTAGTAGACCGTGCGCCGCGTGACCGGGCACGCGAGGTTCTGGGCCGCCGGCGCGAGCAGCTCGGCGAGCGACACCGGTTCTGGGCGCAGGTTGATCCCCTCGGCGGGGTATTGCGCGCGCATCGCGTACAGGCACGCCGAGCAGTTGACGGCCACCTTGCGAAACCCTCGCAGCGCAGCGGCGACGCGCCCGGCGTGCCAGCGGAACAGGTCGCGATGACCGGCCGCGAGCAGCGGATATCCTGCGCACACCGGTGGGTCGGCGGCCTCGGTGACCACCAGCCGGGCGTCGGGCAGGCCCATGCGCTCGATCAGCGCGAACGCGGCTGCGATGTCGCTGGCGCTCTTGTCGACGGCATCGCAACCTGGCCACAGCGCGAGCTCGCCTTCGCTCGCCATGTGGCTCGGAAACATGGCTGCGAGCTGGGCCGACAGCCGGTGCTCGCGTGCGCGAAACCGCTCGCCGTATCCGGCGAGGGCAGGGTGGGGCACGCCGCGTTCGACGGCGGCCGCGCGCCCGGTGAACAGCACCAGGCCGGGCTCGTTGCCGTGATCGCAATACATCGTGCAATGCCGGCAGCCGGTGCACGCCCACAGCGGATCGGTGGTCTCGGTGGCCCACGCGCTGTGACCTAGCCGGAGCTGGTTCATGCGGTCCATCTTGACCTGCGGGATATAGGTCTCTCGTCCACTCGCCGTCGACACCGGGCACGAATGACGGCACATCTTCGGGCAGAACGTGCAGTAGTCGAGCTGGCGGGCGACCGCGTCCGGCGCGAACACCTCACCCGATTTTGTGCGCTCGGCCATGGTCCCGACCTAGTTCAAACCGTCGACCCGCTCGCGGAGCTGTTCGAGATCGCGAGCGATGCGTGAGTTGGACGGCTCGACCAGCGCGAGTCGTTCGAGTACGTCGAGCGAGCGCGGCAGATCGCCGTTGCGGCCGTAGATCCCGGCGAGATTGACGAGTATTCGCGACACGATCTGGCGCTTGCTCGCGGCCGCGATGACGCTTGGCTCGAGCACCGCGTCGGGGCTGGTGGTCTTCTTCAGCAGCGATTCGAGGTCGCTCGAGCTGAGCACCCGACCGCCGGAGAACGGATCGAGGAACAGCCATGCGTCCTCGATCGCGACCCGCACCAGGAAGTGTCCGGGGAAGTTGACGCCCTGGGCCAGCACCCCGAGGCGGCGTGCCACTTCGAGGTAGAGCACCGACAGCGAGATCGGGATGCCGGTCCGGCGGTCGAGCACCTCGCACAAGAAGCTGTTTCGCGGGTCGTAATAGTCGCTGGTGTTGCCGCAGAACCCCAGGCGATCGAACAGATAGCCGCTGATCGCATGGGCACGAGCAGCGCCGTCATCGGCATTCGCGACGTCCGGAGCGGCGCGCTCGGCGATCTCGTCGAGCTGCTCGCAGTACAGCGCGAGGTCGCGGTCCGGGTAATCCCAGGCGCCGATCAACAGTGCCGCCTGATCGAGGGCAAAGTCGTCACGGGCGACCAGCTCGGAAAACCGTACAAGTCCGGGGCTGCCGACCATTTTGCCTAGCCTAGCACTCGACGCTGGTCATGCGCCCCCTGGGACTCGGACGAACCGCGGGGCTGCGATGTATGCGATGATGGTCGTCCGATGGCCGAGGAGCCGCGCAGTGGTTTGATCGTCGGCGGCCGGTACGAGCTGCTCGGCATCGCTGGTCGCGGCGGTATGGCCGACGTCTGGCGCGGGCGCGTGCGCGGCGATTCGGGGTTCGTGCGCGATGTCGCCGTCAAGCAGATGCATCAGAACCTGGCGCAGCAGCCGCAATACGTGGCGATGTTTGTCGAGGAGGCACGCGTAGGTTCCTCGCTGCAGTCGCCCAACGTCGCCGAGGTTCACGACTTCGTGCACGACCGCGGCAACTACTACATGATCCTCGAGTGGATCGAGGGCGTCGATCTCGGGAGCTGGGTGCGCTGGCACGCCTCGAAGAACGAACAAACGCGGTGGGAGCTGGTCGCTGCGGTTGGCGTCGGCATCTTGCGCGGGCTCGCGGCGGCACACGAGCGGCTCGGCCCCGACGGCCGGCCGATGCCGGTGGTGCACCGCGATGTCTCCCCCCACAACGTGTTGCTGACCACGCGCGGGATGGTGAAGCTGATCGACTTCGGCCTGGCGCTCGCACCGGATCGCCAGCAAGAGACAACGGACCCCGGCATCGTCAAAGGCAAGATGTCGTATCTCGCGCCCGAGATCGTTGCAGGGACGCGCCCGATGCCGGCCTCGGACCAGTTCGCGTGTGGCTCGGTGCTGTGGGAGGCGCTCGTCGGCCGCAAGCTGTTCGACGGCCAGACCGACTACGAGACGTACTGCCGGCTGCGCGACTGCATGGTGCAGCCGCTGCGGCCGCTGCGGCCCGACGTGCCGCAGAGCTTTGCGTCGATCATCCATCGCGCGCTGTCGGCCAGCGTCGATACGCGGTTTCCATCGACGCGTGAGATGGCGCGCCAGATCGGGACGACACTCAAGAAGGTTCAGCTGCGCAAAGATCTCCACACGGTGCTCGCCAAGAGCGTCGGTGAGGCGCGCGCCGAGATGGGGCTGACCGGCCGGACCCAGGAGCTCACCGAGGCGACGCCCGTCGCCGAGCTCACGCCCGAGGAGCTGCCGCGGTTGGTCCCGCTGCCCACCGCCGACGAGAAGCCGAAGGATCGGCTGCGCGGGCTTCGCCACTACTTGCCGTTCTTCGGGCGCAAGCGCGGGTAGCGCGGAGCCGCTGACTGCGTGGCTCACGCCGGTCGGGTCATCGTCCAGTTCGCCACTACTTGCCGTTGTTCGGGCGCAAGCGCGGCGGGTAGAGCCGGCGCAGGTCACGAGCGCAGGACCGGATTCCGCGTCATCGCGGCACGTACCACGCGGGGATCGCAAGCGGCGTGGGCACGCGCACCGCGAGGGTGTATGCGAAGTACAGCATCACGAGCAGCGTCATCGCGATCGCCCAGGCGGCGAGCAGATGAGCCATGCGCGACGACAGCTCGCGAAGCCTCCGGGTGATCGCCAGGGTCGCGATCACGGCGACCGACCACGCCACCAGCCCCTGCATCAACCGGCCGAAGACGTCGATCGCGAGCCCGCTCGGTCGCGCCTCGTAAGACCATCGCCGCTCGACCGGGTAGTACCAGGCGATCGCCTGCCCCGACAGCTGCGGGTAAACGAACGCGACCGCGAACGCGATCGCGCCGACGCACAGCGCCACGAACAGCGCGTCGCTGCGCTTCATCCGACGCCCTTCGCCAGCGTCACGGCGAGCCCGGCGAACACATCGAACCAGACGATCATTGCCACGAGGATCGCGAACCCGACATAACCGTGGACCAGCGGTCGCTCGGACGTTGGCTGGAGCACGCGCGACATCACCACCAGCGCGATCACCGCAGGGATCCCGAGCGCCGCGAAGTTCTCCTTGATGTCGAACAGATTCGACGCCCAGTGCTCGTGGCGATCGAGGTAGATGCCTCGGACGTGATAGCGAAACGATGGATACGCGAGCAGCCCGAACGCCATCGTGATCGCGTATGCCACCGCCAGGGTTGCGGCATAGATCCGTGCGAGCCGGATCTTGTAGCTGCCGCGCAGATAGCCGACCGCGATCAGCGCGTGGTGCGTCGACGATCCGATCAGCACGATCGCCGCCGCGGCGTGAAGCACCACCAGCAGGCGACTGGCGCCGTCTAGTGCGATGTCCGGTGGCATGTGGTGGCTCGGATCTGGTCAGAACTCTTCAGGCGCCGTGTGCTCGGTGCCGCTGTCGTTGTCGTCGTCCTTGGGAGCCGGACGAATGTGGATGTCGTCGATCCGCCACTCGTCATTCTCCTTGCGCAGCACGATCCGGTAGCGCAGACCGTTCTCGTCCCACCGCAGCTCGGCGCGATCGGTCCCGAATTCATCGATCCGGTCGTTGATCCGCTTTCCGATCCCGGCGACGAACCCTTCGACCTCGCGGGTCAACCCGTCGCGGCGGCGCTGGGTCAGCATGCCGAGGACGCCGTTGAGGTCGCGCTGCTCGATCGCATCGGCAAACAACCGGATCGCGTCGCGCGGCCGCTTGGCGCGCGAGCGGCTCACCAGCTCCGACTCGAGTCGCCACGTCTTTCCATCGCGCTCGAGCTGGACGAGCTTGCCATCCGCGAAGCTGATGGTTGCGCGCTCCCCGACGTCGGGATCGCCTTTGAGGCTCTCCTCGAGGACCTTGATCTGCCACGCTCGTTCCTTGTCGCTCTGCTTCCAGCGCAACGCGAACTCGTCGTAGCTCATCTGGCGGCGAGCGTCGCTCGACAAGAGCTCGTACGCCTCGCGCGGATCGTTCGCCTTGAGCGCCGCGACATAGGCGCGCACGCCGTCGGCCGCAGGTGAGCGCGGCCCGCCGGCACCGCCGCATGCAGTGAGCGTGAGCCACCCAGCAAGCAGGTACCGGCCTGTGCCCATGTCGCGAACTTTACCGTCGCGCCCCGAAAAAGATAAAGCCACCGAAGCACCATTGCCTCGGTGGCCCCCCCTTGCTGCGTGGCCGTCCGTCAACATCCGGCAGCCAGGGAGTATGCCCGCAGCAAGTGCGAGCTGGATGCCAGGTGGACGCGGCGCTGGGTGGCGAATTCACCGATCGCCAAGTGAGCGCAAGCTGGTCGAGGCTGTGAACGGGCGTTGATATGTGAGGTGTGAAACCGATGTCCGTGCGGTGACCACCGGTTCGGCGTCCAAACGACCGTTTGCCTGGCTCGGGTAGATCGTTCAGCCGCGAGGGCCGTTGGTGAGCTGAAGCTCGGAGTGCTTCGCCTCGGGGAGCTTGTCGGGATAGTCGAGCGTGTGGTGCAGGCCGCGCGATTCCTTGCGGCGCCGCGCGCTCTCGATGATCAGGTGCGCGACCAGCGCGAGGTTGCGCAGCTCGATCAGGTCACTCGTGATCTTGAAGTCGACGTAGTACTCGCGGATCTCGTCTCGCAAGATCTCGATCCGGCGCAGCGCGCGCTCGATGCGCTTGTCGGATCGAACGATGCCCAGATACGACCACATGAACCGGCGGATCTCGTCCCAGTTGAGCGTGACGACGATCGCGTCGTCCGAGTCGGTGGCGTCGCCGGTCGACCACGGTGCGACCTGCGCGGGGCGAACCCGCGGGCACTCGCGCACCGCCGCCGCTGCGTGCGACGAATACACCATGCCCTCGAGCAGCGAGTTCGATGCGAGTCGGTTGGCGCCGTGGAGCCCGGTCGCAGCGCACTCGCCGATCGCATAGAGGCCACGCACGGTCGTTGCGCCGTCGCGGTCGGTCTTGACTCCACCGCACATGTAATGCGCCGCGGGCACGACCGGGATCGGCTGCTTGGTGATGTCGATGCCCAGGCCGAGACAGCGCTCGTAGATGTTGGGGAACCGCTTGCGCACGAACCCCGCATCGAGATGCGTCATGTCGAGGAACACCGAGTCGGCACCCGATCGCTTGAGCTCGTTATCGATCGCGCGCGCCACCACATCGCGCGACGCGAGCGATTTCATCGGGTGATAGTGCTCCATGAAGCTGTCGCCGTTGGCGAGCCTGAGCACGCCACCTTCCCCGCGCATCGCTTCCGACAGCAGGAAGTTGCGAGCATGAGGATGGAACAGCACCGTCGGGTGAAACTGGACGAACTCGAGGTCGCAGCACGCCGCGCCGATCCGGTACGCCATCGCAATCCCGTCGCCGGTGGCGACGTCCGGGTTCGACGTGTAGACGTAGACCTTGCCGGTTCCGCCGGTCGCGAGCACGGTGGCGCGCGCGCAGATGGTCGACACGTCTCCCGAGCGTCGGTCGAGCACGTAGGCCCCAAAGCACGCCGGTTCGCCGCCGTACTTGGCCATCGACAGCAGATCGACGACGAGGTGGTGCTCCAGCACCGCGATGTTGGGATGCGACATCACCGCGGCGAGCAATGCCCGCTGGATCTCCCGCCCGGTGACGTCCTGCCAGTGGACGACGCGATTGCGCGAATGTGCCCCCTCACGGCCGAGATCGAGCGCGCCAGACGAGTCGCGCGCGAGCCGGACGCCGATGTCCAGCAGGCGCTTGACCTGGCTCGGGCCTTCCTCGACGCACATCTCGACGACCGCGCGATCGCACAGCCCGTCGCCGGCGTTGAGCGTGTCCTCGACATGAAGCGCCATCGAGTCGTCGGGCGCGAGCACCGCAGCGACTCCGCCCTGAGCCCAGTTCGTGTTGGTCTCGACCGAGTCCTTCTTGGTCACGATCACCACGCGGCCGTGCTCGGCGGCGAGCAGCGCGAAGTTCAGACCGGCGATCCCAGAGCCGACGACCAGGTAGTCGGTTTCGTCAGGACCAGGGGCCATTTCGCGGGACCATACAGGAGGTGCGGTTTGCGGGCCACTGGCAGCCCGCGCTACGATTTCGGCACGTGAGCCGCGGCATCACCGCAATCGTCCTCGGGGCCTGGCTCGGCTGGGCATGGCCCGCGCGCGCGGACGTGTATTCATGGACCGACGAGGAAGGCGTGGTCCACTTCACCAACCTCAAGCCGCGCGGGAGCAAGTGGAAGAAGGTGGTGACGTCGACGCCGGAGGCCGGGTCCAAGGCCGCGGCCCGGCGGGGCGCGTGCGAGCGGTGCGACAAGGTCCCCGCCACCGATCGCTCGCCAGAACGGTTTCATCGCTATGACGCATTCATCCGCGAGGCATCCGAGCTGTACCGGATCCCGGTCGCGCTGATCCGTGCGGTGATCAAGACGGAGAGCGACTACGACGCTCGGGTCGTATCGGCGATGGACTGCAAGGGACTCATGCAGGTCCATCCTGCGGTCGAGCTCGACATGGGGGCCACCGGCGACATCTTCGATCCGCGGATGAACATCATGACCGGTACACGGTTGCTGCGGTACCTGGCGAACCGCCTCGACGGTGATCTGGTGCTGACGATCGCGGCGTATCACGCCGGGTTGGGCTCGCTCGCGAAGTTCGGCTACACCGTGCCGCCGTACACGTACACGCGCCAGTACCTCAAGATGGTGCTCGATCGGTATTACCAGTACAAGGCGGAGGAAGACCGCGCGCGCGTTCGGTGATGCGATTGCTACGGTTCGAGCTGAGCGAGCACGGTCGGGCCGCCCTGCCGGCGCTCGATGTCCCCGACGACGATATCGTGATCGGTAGCGCGCCGGCCGCGACGATCCGGCTGCCGGCGAGTGCGGCGAGTGCGATCCACGTGACGATCCGGGACGACAGCTGGCACGCGGTTGCCGCCGTCACGGTCGATGGCACGCCGCGAGCCGCGGGAGATCGTGGAGCGGTCGTCGACGGCATGACGTTCGAGCTCGGGGGCTATCGCTTGCGTGTCGCGCGTGCACCCGCGGGTGCGATCGCGGCGAGTCCGCAACGCACCGAGAGCATGGCGCGCGAGCTGGTGCGTGCCTTGCTCGGTGATGGCGCGGCGCCCGCGCTCGAGGTCGAACGCGGTCCGCTGATCGGTGCGCGCCGGCTGTTGCCGCCGCCCGAGGCAACGTTCGTGATCGGCCGGGGCGACGAGGCGACGTGGATCATCGAGGACGAGGATCTGTCGCGCACCCACGCCGAGGTGCGGCGCGGCTGGGACGGGGTGACGATCCGCGATCTCGGATCGAAGAACGGCACTCGCGTTGCGGGCGTGCGTGTTCGTGAGGCCGTCGGCTTGCATGACGGCGCGACGATCGAGCTCGGCAACGTCGTGCTTCGATTTCGCGATCCCGCGGAGCGTCACCTGCGCGGCGAGCCTGCGGCTCGTGTGCGCCCGCCACCGCCCGCGGCCGCCATCGCGGTGACGAGCCGCTGGCCGTTCGCGATCGCCGTCGCGGTCGCGTTGTTCGCAGGTGCGGCCGCGGTCTGGATCCTCAGCGGTTGCGCGGCGGCACTACTCCTCGGGAGAAATGAACCCGGGATTGACCGTTTGAAACACCAGCCGCCCCGAAGGTCCGATCGTCGGCAGCTCGACGCCGAGCGGCCACGCGTCGAACAGCGCGGGGCGAAGCGCGTCGTAGCCGCCGGATGCCGTCATGTTGGCGAGCACCAGAACGTGCACGAAATCATCGCGGCGCGGATTGATCGCGGCGTCGGGGAGCAGCGGAAACTGCAGCGATGGCTCCGCCGTCCTCGGCGCGATCAACCGCCATAGCGTCTGGCCCTCCGGTCGGAAGTACTCGATGAACGCGTACGCCGCCTCCGCGAGCTGACCGTCGCTGGCTTCGGTCCACGACAACGTCCGGCCGGTGAGCTCGAACACCGGCAGGCTGGTGTACTCGCGTAGCCGGAGCTCGTCATAGTCGTAGGAGTTGCCGGCCAGGGTGGGCCCCCACTCGACGATGTGCTGCATGCCCAGGACGTTGAGCGTCCGGTAGAGGTCGACGCCCGTGATCATCGTAGCTCCGGCGATCTCGGGCACGTCCAGCGCGGTGATCGCGCTCCGCTCGCTCGGGCTCAGGTTGGATCGCTGAGTGAACAGCGGTCTGTCGTCCAGCTTGACGCTGCGAGTGACGTCGAGGCGCGAGATCGATGCCGGATCAGGAAGTCCCTCGAGCGTGGTGTAGACCGTCACCGGGATGCGGTAATCGTTGGCGTCGAACCGAACGGAGCTGCTCGGGATGTACTTGTGCTGGTAGCGGATCGGCTGCCGTTGCTCCGTGAGTCCGAGCAGCAGGACGTTCGTGGACTGGTCCGGGCACCCTCCAAAGGTTGCCTGGCTGTGGAGCTCGAAGATCTCCGTCGAGGACGGGTTGATTCCGAGGTCCACCGAGCCACACGACGTGTGGAGCTCGTAGAAAAATCCCGCGGGATCGAGCTCGGCCGTCACCGAGACGTCGAGTGAGAATTTCGGGATGTCGTCGAGCGTGAGGTCGAGCGTCAGCTGATCGCCTGCCTGCACGCCGCTGAACGTATAGATCGAGCGGACGTCGATGTTGTCCTCGACATAGGTCACGAACCCGCCCGGGGCCATGAACGCGTTGGCAACCCCATCGGCACGCGGCCGCGTCGCGAGCACCAGCGACGAATCCGCGTTCTGGAAGTACACCATGCCCGGCCACGCGGGCGTCTCGTTCGAGCGCACCGTCAGCGAAACCAGCCCGCGATTGTCATCGGCCGGTATCGCGGCGTCTGGCACCGACAGCGCATCGCCACAGCTGGCAATCAGCAGCAGGGCGACGAGCCGCACGCGCGCATCGTATCAAACCTTCAGAACAGCGACAGCTGACCCGAGCGAGGTGGCGGGCGGCAAAACGTGGTCGGTCCGTCGCTGTCTTCGCGCTTGTTCAGCCCGAGCCGCGCCACCGTCGTATCGAACAGCGTCGCGATCGTCTCGGCATACGGCCCCTCGCCACGCCCGCGGGTGTGGAACCGTGCGTCGTACAGCTTTTCGCCACCCCGTGTTTCGCGGATCCGATGCAGCACCTTGTCGGCGGCGAGCGGCAGCGCGACGCGAATTCGCTCCTCGAACACCTGCTTCACCACGCCGGGTAGTCGCAACAGGCTCCAGCCCGCCATCGTTGCGCCGCATTCGGCGGCGCGCTCCAGCACGCCGATCAGCTGGCTGTCGTTGACCCCCGGAATGATCGGCGCGCACATCACGCCGACCGGCACGCCAGCAGCCGCGAGCGCTTCGATCACCTTGAATCGGCGATCCGGCGACGCCGCCCACGGCTCGATCGAACGCGACAGCTGATTGTTGGTGAACGCGAGGCTGACCATCACGGCGATCCGGGCGTGCCGCGCGAGCTCCGCGAACAGATCGAGGTCGCGCTCGACCAGCGCGCTCTTGGAGATGATGCTGACCGGATTACGATACTCCAGGCACACCTCGAGGCAGCGACGCGTGAGCTCGAGCTCGCGTTCGATCGCCTGATAACAGTCGGTGACGCCCGAGAACATGACGGTCTCGCCGACCCACGATTTCTTGTCGAACGCCTCACGCAGCAGCTGCGGTGCGTCGCGCTTCACGACGATCTTCGTGTCGAAGTCGGTCCCCGCGCCCATGTCGAGATATTCGTGTGACGGGCGTGCATAGCAGTTGTGGCTCACGACGCCATTGGCGATGAAGTCGCCGGTGCCGGTGGTGATGTCGAACAGCTCGCGCTTGCCAAGCACGCTGATCGACTTGATCCTCACGCGGGTGAACGAACGTCCGGCGCCGTCGTCGACGTGATGTCCCCTCGACCGTGCGACGAGGTGGTCGTCGGTCGTGAGGACAGGCCGTCGATCGGCCGCGTCCGCGGCGGCAACATACTTCCAGCCGGCCGTGCTCAGGAACCGATGATCTCCGCTCGCGATCAGCTCGCCACCATCGTCGAGCACCAGGCGGTATGCCAGCTTCATCGTGGTCCACTGATCCACCACGTGCGTGCGGATGAGCTTGCGGCGCCTGCCGTCGAGCTGGGTGCCGTAGATCTCGTCGCCGATCCGCAAATCCGCGATGCGTCGCGTTGTTCCATCGCCCAGCAGAACGCCGGTATCACCATCGAGGCAATATGCGCAGGCGTGAAGGCAGCCTCGATACGGGTTCACGCTCCAGCGAAAGCTGAGATCCGGAGAATCGTTGTGGCTGAGGATCGACCGCGAATGATCATCAATCAGGGTGATGTTGGACGGCGGCGGGTGCTCGCCGTCGTCGTAGCTGGTGATCTGCCGGTGAAAACGATTGGGCGGGTTGGTCGTGTCCCGAGCCTTCACCGGACCAGAATACTGAACATCGGAACAGTGAGTCAGCGGGTCAGGGCAGTTTTGTCGTCGAGCAGATGAGCGAGCAGATCCCGGGACAGCGGCGGTGCGCTCCCGGCGGCAATCAGCTCGGACACATATTCGTGCCGGTGCACGCGGGGGAGGGCGACCACACCCCGATCCATGACGAACCGAAGCGCGAGCTCCGCCGTCGTGGCGCACTCGACATTGGCCGGCCGGCGTCCGCGATCGAGCGCCTCGCGCGCGGCGTCGCTCGATCGTGCCGCCGCCGGCTCGTACCGGACCATCGGTGCGAGCTTCGCGACCCCAACTGAGATTCGCTCCAGCACGCTGGTGTCGATCGAGCGCCGATCATCGGTCAACGCCAGCTTCACGCCAGGTCCGATCGATCCCGCGAGCGCTCCACCTGCGAGGACCTGACGAGCGAGCACACAACGCTTGTGATCGATCGCCGCCGCGATCCACGGCTCGGCGGAGCGATCCCACAGATGAAACACGACCTGGAACGCGGTCAGCCATGGTTCGGTCGTGAGCGCGGTATCTGCAGGCGGTTGCTCGGGGTGGTGCCGAACGATCGCGCCCCATTGCAAGACCTTGCCTTCGCGCACCAGTCGCGCGCAGGTGCCGGCGAGCTCGGGCCACGCCGACGATTCGCGCCACGCCGGTGCGAGCGGCAGCTGGGCCAACGGCACGACCTCCAGCCGCGACGCGCGTAGACAAGCTTCGACGCGCTCCTGGATCCATCTGGACGGCAATCGGTCCGGCAACACCTCGCGATGCGGTACCCCCGGACGCTCCGGCACCAGCTCGATCTTGGCGGCGACCACGACGCGGTCGCGGGCGCGCAGCGTGCGCAACACGTCGCCGACCAGGTGCTCGGTGTCGAGATCCGCAGCGACCTCGATGATCGTGATCCCTCGCTCGACCGCGTCGCTGACCGCGCGCTCGACCGCGGCGGCGTCGATCCCCCGCGCGGCCGCGACCGCGAGCGACACATCGCCGCATCCAACCGCAGTGACGGAGGGGCCGGTTCCCAGAGCGATCGTTCGCACCGGCGCATCCTACCCCCAGACCTCGCGTCTCGTGCCTCGGCTCGCTGTGCCGTTCGCGCGCTGATCACATCCTTCCGGTCAACGTCGACCGAGCCCCGCTTGGGCGCACCATGCGCGAGCGTGCCGGAGAAACCGGGGACGGGCCCCGGTTAACGGTGCCGAGCGAGAACCGGCGGTACGCCTCGAGATCCGCTGCGAATAGGGACAGCCCCCTAGCTCCTTCCGGTCCATGTCGAGCGAGCTTCGCTAGCGGCGCACGATGCACGATCGCGGACTGTGGCGCTGGGTTACCGCGTAGCTGGCGTTTCGTCATGGCCTCAGGTTAGATCCCGCGATGGCCGATTCGACCACCGCACCACCGCCGGTAGGCGCTGCGGTTCCCCGCGTCGATGGCGTCGCCAAGGTGACGGGCACCGCGCGCTATCTCGATGATCTCGACGCGCCCGGCGCCTGGCACGGAGCGACCGTGCGCTCGAAGGTTCCGCACGGCGTGCTCGAGGCGATCGAGCTCGATCCCGCGTTCGATTGGTCGCAGGTCGTGGTGGTGACCGCGACGGATATTCCGGGCACCAACGTCATCACCTTGATCGAGGACGATCAGCCGGCGCTCGTGCCGATCGGCGGGCGCGTGATGCACGTCGACGAGGCGCTCGCGCTGGTCGCCGCGCCGACGCGTGCGCTCGCGTTCGAGGCGATGCGCGCGGTCAAACCCAAGATCCGTGCGCTGCCGCCGGTGCTGTCGGTCGAGGGCTCGCTCGGTTGCGCGCAGCGGCTCTACGGCGACGACAACGTGTTCAAGCAGTTCTTGATCCGCAAGGGACACTCCAGCGATACCGAGCTCGACGCGGTGTTCGCGCGCGCCGCTCACGTCATCGACGGCCGCTACTACACGACCCCGCAGGAACAGATGTACATCGAGCCGCAGGCGATGATGGCGGAGTGGGCGGACGGCCGCTGCTACATCGTCGGATCGATGCAGTGCCCGTACTACATCCACAAGGCGATGAAGCCGTTGCTCGGGTGCGGCCCCGACGGGGTCGTGATCACGCAGGCGGTGACCGGTGGCGGATTCGGCGGCAAGGAGGAATATCCATCGATGCTCGCTGCGCACGTCGCGCTGCTCGCCCGCAAGGCCAAGCGCGCCGTGAAGATGGTCTACGACCGCGACGAGGACATCGCGGCCACCACCAAGCGGCATCCCGCGCACACCCATCATCGGATGGCGATCGACGCCCGCGGCGAGATCATCGGCATCGATGTCGACGTCGTGATGGACGGTGGGGCGTACCTGACGCTGTCGCCCGTCGTCCTCTCGCGAGGGGTGCTCCACGCCGCCGGCCCATATCGATGTCCGGTGGTGCGCGTTCGCGGCCGCGTGGTGGCGACCAACCATCCACCGCACGGCGCGTTTCGCGGGTTTGGTGCGCCGCAGACCACCTTTGCCTACGAGCGCCAGCTTCAGAAGCTCGCGCTGGCCCGAGGTGAAGATCCGCTCGCGCTGCGCAAGCGCCTCGCGCTGCGCTCGGGCGACACGACCTCGACCGGTCAGGTGCTGGGGTTCTCGGTGGGAACCGACGAGGTGATCGCTGCGATCGAGCGAACGGCCGGGCCGCCGCCGGTGCGCGACGCGGTCGGCCCGCAGGGTGCTCCGATCAAGCGAGGTCGTGGCGTGTGCTTCTACTTTCATGGCGCAGGGTTCACCGGATCTGGCGAGCAGCGACTCGCGGGCCGGGCGATCGTTGCGTCGACCGTCGACGGCAGGTTCGAGGTGCGGTCGAGCTCGACCGATATCGGCCAGGGCGCGATCACGATCTTCACGCAGATCGCGGCCGCCGCGCTCGGCGTCGACGCGAGCCTGGTCTCGGTGATCGATCCATCGACCGCCGTCGTACCCGACAGTGGTCCAACGGTCGCCAGCCGCACCTGTATGGTGGTCGGAGGCCTCGTCGAGCAAGCGTCGCGCGAGTTGCGCGCCAAGCTCGAGGCCTGGGGAGCCGAGCGTGGTCACAGCGGACGTTCGCTCGACCAGCTCGCCCGCGCGCACGGTGCCGAGCTCGCAGTGACCGTGCAATACGAGCCGCCACCCGGCATTCAGTGGGACGATGCGACGTACACGGGCTCGGCATATCCGGTGTACGGATGGGCCGCGTGCCTGGTTGATGTCTCGGTCGATCTCGACACCTACGAGGTGACGATCGATCGCTGCGTGCAGGCCGTCGACGTCGGCAAGGCGATCAATCCGACGATCGTTCGCGGCCAGATCGAAGGTGGCACCTTGCAGGCGCTCGGCTGGGCGGTGCTCGAGAACGTCGTGTACAAGGACGGCAAGGTCGCCAACGCCAACATGACGAACTGCATCGTTCCGACGTTCGCTGATGCGCCCGAGATCGAGACGATCCTGGTCGAAGTTCCGTATCCGTTCGGGCCGAGCGGGGCCAAGGGCGTCGGGGAAATTCCGATGGATGGTCCGGCCGCGGCGGTCGCGAACGCGGTCGAGGACGCGCTGGGCTGCGCCTTCGATTCGCTGCCGCTGTCACCCGAGACCATCGCGGCGAGTCGAGCTCGCTGGGCGCGCGGAGGTCGGGCGTGAAGATCGAGCTCGAGGTCAATGGCGAGCCGTGCAGCGTCGACGTGTCGCCGTGGAAACGGCTGCTGGACGTGCTGCGCGAGGATCTTCGGCTCACCGGTACCAAGGAGGGCTGCGGCGAAGGCGAATGCGGCGCCTGCACGGTCCTGCTCGACGGAGAAGCGGTGAACTCGTGCCTGGTCGCGGCCGGCCAGTGCGATCGCCGCACGATCACCACGGTCGAGGGTCTGGCCGATGGCGAGGCGCTGCATGCCGTTCAGCGCGCGCTCGTCGCCTGCGGCGGCGCACAATGCGGCATCTGCACGCCAGGCATCGCGGTGTGTGCGGCACATCTCGTCGATCGTGGATTGATCTCTGGTCGTGGCGAAGCGGCAGCACGGGCGCAGGTCCGCGAGCTGCTCGCCGGCAACATCTGTCGCTGCACGGGCTATAAGTTGATCGTCGACGCCGTGATGGATGCTGCCCGCGAGCTTTCGAATCGCGAGGGACGTAGCTAGATGCCGACGAACCCGTCGTATCTCCGTCCGCGCGAGCTCGAAGAGGCCGTGGCCGTCCGCGCAGCCCATCCCGACTGGATGCTGCTCGCCGGCGGCACCGACCTGATGGTCAACGCCAACCACCGCACGGCGCCTCCGGGGATCATCGACCTGTGGCGGCTGCCCGACCTCGGGTTCATTCGTGTCGACGGTGGATCCATCGCGATCGGCGCGGGCACGACGTGGCACGAGGTCGAGCGTCATCCTGCGATTCGCGACAAGCTCGCACCGCTCGCCATGGCGGCGCGCGAGATCGGCGCGCTCCAGATCCAGGCGCGCGCGACGCTGGGTGGCAACGTCGGGACGTCGTCCCCGGTCGGTGACAGCTTGCCCGCCCTGCTCGCGCTCGACGCCACCATCGAAGTGGCGTCGACCCGCGGGCACCGCCAGCTGCCGTACGCTCAGTGGTGCACCGGATTCCGCAAGACCCAGCTCGCACCGGACGAGATCCTGGTCGCAGCCCACCTGCCGGTACCCGCTCCCGGAACGCGCACCTCGTGGCGCAAGGTCGGGACGCGGCGCGCACAGTCGATCTCCAAGGTGATGGGCGCCGCAGCGATCACGCTGGACGGCGACGTGGTGGTGTCCGCGCGAGTCGCACTCGGCGCGGTGGCGGACCGGCCGATCCGGGTCGCCGCCGTCGAGCAAGCCGTTCGCGGGCTCGCGCTCGGCAAGGCCGGAGACGCCGCACGCATTGCGTTGCGGTCCGCGATCCGGCCGATCGACGATATCCGCTCGACCGCGAGCTACCGCCTCGAGGTTGCCGAGAATCTGGTCGCGCGGTTCTTCTCCGTGTCATGATTTGTCGTGTCTCGACCTGACGCTGGGGAAGCTGAGACGCCCGATTCGCCGGGTGGATCAGACACCGCCGCGACCAGCGAACCCGCCGCGGGTACGGGCGGTGCGCCGCCAACCGGCGTCCCTGCAAGCGAGTCGGGGTCGATCGATGTCCAGCTGTCCGGTCCCGCGCTCCCTCCGGTCGATGGCACGCCGATCGCGATCGGCGTCGCCGATTCGGCCCCTGTCTCGAGTGGTCGGGTGCTCGCGGTCATCGCCACCGAGGACAGCAGGCAGAACATCGGCTCCCGCGGCCGCCGGCTACGCTCGGCGACGCGCGAGGTGCTCGAGGTCGGGGTCACCAAGCTCGGCACCGGGATCGAGAGTCTGGGCGAGGGCGTCACCAAGCTCGGCGAGCGATCGCGCCAGATTCCGCTCGTCGGTACCGGCGTCGCCAAGCTCGGCGAGGGCATCACGCAGGTTGGCGAGTCGATTCACGAGCTGCCGCGCGTCGCGCATACCCGGCGCGGTCGGCTGCTGGTGCGCAGTGTGGTCGTCAGCTTCGTGCTGGTGGCGACGTGGATCGTGCTGATCGTCGCGGTCCAGCTCCGAACGAGCACGACGCCCGATTTTCGGCCGACCGCCGAGCGCTTGCTGGTCGAGCTCAGCAAGAGCGACGCAGCGATCGAGCGGATCTACGATCAATCGTCGCCGCGATTTCAAGAGATGGTCCGCAAGGAGCGGTTTCTCGACGACATGCGCGACCTGATGATGACGGTCGGAAGGTTTCGCGAGATCACGGCGGTCAACAGCACGTCGGTCACCAACGGCCCGACCGGGCGGGTTGGGCGTGTGTCACTCACGGTCGCGTACGACAAGGCGATCTGCCGGGCGGCGATCAACCTGCACGCCGATGAGGGCAAGTGGAAGCTGCTCGGAGTGAGCGTCGAGCTGCCGCCGGAGCTCACGATCTCGCAGGCCGAGCGCGAGGAGCGCGTCGCGGCGTGCAAGCAGCCGATGGCCGAGACCTGCGATCTGTTCGTCGTCGCAAACTCGATCCTGGAGCAGCTGCGCGATGGAAATGCCGGCGCGGTGTGGGACGCGGCCTCGCCGGTGTTTCAGAACCAGGAGGAGCGGGCGCGGTTCGCGCGGATCCAGGCCGAGCACGCGGCGACGCTCGGGCGGTACGTCCGGATCATCGCCGTGACCGAGGCCAAGGTGATTCGTGGCACGTCGGCGACCTACGACATCTTGACCGAATACAGCGCGTCGATGGGCGTGCGCGCGACGTTTGGCTTCACCCGCGAGTCGAAGGCCGATCGCTGGCAGTTGCGAAGCTTGAAGGTGGTGCTGCCCATGCCGCGCGTTGGCGAGCCGTCGTCGAGTGATGTGGTGACCCCGACCGAATCGACGCAGCCCCAGCGCGCCGCCGGTTCAGCGAGCGATCGCGGCAGCAATCGGTAGGCGCCGGCGACCGCGCCAGCGCGCGAGCAACAGCAGCGCGAGCCACGTTCCGAGCACCGTGCCTGGCCACGCCAGCCAGGCCGCATCGGCCCACCACGGGCGCTCGAACCGGAACGCGATCACGTGACGACCGGGCGGGACATCGACGGCCTGGAAGTACGGCGTCACGCGCCGCACCATGACCTCGCTACCGTCGACATAGGCATGCCAGCGCGGGTGCCAGCTCTCGCGCGCCATGAATGCGGTGGGTTTGTCGACCTCGACCTCGGCGTACATGTCCGCCGCATCGCCGGGAGAATCCTGCCGCCAGGATCGGAGCGTCGTTCCGGCGGGCGGCCCGGTCACCCCTCCAAACCCGCTGTAAACGTAGACCTGATCTCTCAGCGGGAGATCTGACTTCACCCATTCGATCGCGCGTGCGTGCGCGCGCGCCTTGTCGGCCGGCAACACCTCGATGATCTGGATCGGCGACACCAGGCCCGGCGACGGCAGCCGCCGGAGCTCGTAGTTCGCGGTGGTGCCGATGGTCTCACCTGCCGGAACCTGGCTGGCCTTGTCACGCTGAAACACCACGTAGGGGGCGTCGTACAGATACGCGTTCTTGGTGTGGCTGCGCTCGTGCCAGAGGTAGGTGTAGTTCGGACTGGCCTGAAGGCCGCCGCCGCCGAGTTGCCACAGCGCAGGGACTCGCCCGTAGACATAGGGCAGCTGGTTCCACCAGTGGTTGGTGGCGCCGGCACCTGCTTGCTTGCGTCCTTGCGGTTGCGACGCCAGCAGCTCGATCATCTTCATGAGCTGAGGGCGGTGGCTGCCGCTATCGTCGCGCAGCGGACGCAACCGGTTGTAGAGCGGAATCAACCCGGTCATCACGCCGACGAGGCACACCGCGGTGACCGCGGCCACCGTGGTCCTCAGCCAGAACTGGATCGCCGGGAAGTCGCTGCTCGTGTACCGCCGGCGCACAAACTTCACCAGCGGAGCATCTTCGGTGATGTTGCAGATCGATCGGCCGATCGCGAACGCACCGGCACCCACCGCGAGCGCGAACACGATCTGCATCGCACCCAGGAACCGCACCGCTGGGATCAGGTCGTCGGAGGTCTTCGGCATGTGCGGACCAAGGCCGAGCAGCGCGGCGAATCCGAATCCAGCGGGCCACAGCCAGCGCAACGCGGCGTCACGCGCAGCGATCAGCACGATCGCGAGCGCGCAGGTGATCATCGTCCAGCGCTGGTAGTCGAAGATCGCGCCGGTCGCGAACCATCGTCCCAGCTCGGTGAACCCGGGACCGACCTCGTCGTCGACGCGATGCGGGAACCCACCCCAGCCGTCGGAATCGATGTACAGCGTCAACCAGCCGGGCATCGTCGCGATCAGCAGCAACGCACCCAAAACGATCAGCCGCGAAGGCTCGCGCCACCATGGCTCCGGATCACGCGGTTGCGGGCGCTCAGGTACGCGCGGGCGCACAAGCATCAGGATCATGCCGATCGCCGATGGGATCACCGCGACGATGATCCCGACATGCAGCAGCGTGCGCTGGAGCTCCACGCCGACCACCGCGCGCGCGATCGCGCTGGCGCCGATCAGCGCGACGATCGCTAGCGCCACGATGCCGAACGCGATCCACGCGATCACGAGGTGGTCACGAACATCGCGACGCCCAGCGAGGCCCAGCACGGGAGCGATCGCCGCGATCGCGACCACCGCGGTGATCTCCGACGTCGGCTTGTTGCCCCACGTCGTGTACGCGAGGAACAGGCCGCCCCCGAACACCATCAGACAGACGCTGGTGGCCAGGTTCGGCCGAACCCACGGGATCCGGGTCACCAGGCCCGCCGCGACGCCAACCGCGAGGGTGACGGCGAGCGAGACGCCGCTGAACGGGTGACATAGCCCGACGAACGTGCCCCACGCGATCGCAGGCACCAACCCCAGGCCGGTGCGGAGCCAGCGCACGCCATGGCCGAGCGCCAGCGGAAACGCAGCGAGCGCCCAGGTCTGGGTATAGAGCCCCACGCTGAACGTGCCATCGCTTCCGTGTCCCCACCGCGATTGACCGACGGTGAGCGCGATCAACCCGCCGGCGATGACCGACTGCCAGGGCGTCGCGCCCATGAGCCGCATGCCGCGATAGCCGGCGAGCGGCACCAGGATCAGCGGCAACACCACGCTGAGCTGAAACCAGAACAGGTGGTGGCCGAACAGCGCTGCCGGGATCGCCGACGCGAGCTGCGGAATGACCTGGTAGTAGTACGCGGACGCATAGCCGGCGTTCGCGCTCGGGTTCCAGAAGTCGAAGTCGCCGCTGCGCAAGCAATCTGCGATCCGGGCGCTCTCGGCGAAGTGAAATGTCAGATCGTCGCCCACCGGCTCGCCGAGGAAGAGCTTGCTGTACAGGCCGGCGAGCACGATCGTCAGGACCGCGAGCGCCGGTAGCGCTCCGTGGTTCATCAACCAAGCGGCGGCGCGATCGAAGGCGTCGGGCGGCTCGGGAGCTTCGGGCGGCGCGTCCGGGTCGGGCGTGGTCACGCGGCCTCCAGCAGCTCGGCGATCCGATCGGAGTCAAACGCCGGCGTCGCACCGCGCGTGCTGGCGACCGCGGCTGCCCACCGGCTCGCGGCGCGACCGGATGCCTCGAGATCCCAGCCCATCGTCATCCCGAACACCAGGATCGCGAGATACGCATCGCCGCAGCCCACGTGATCGCCAACTCCGCGCGCCGGGATGCCGGCGAGCTCGATCGGTGCACCGCGACCGTAGAGCGTCGAGCCCGCGGCGCCATGGGTGACCGCGATCAGCCTGCGTCGCCGCGGATCACGCGCGAGCAGGGCGTCGATGGGATTGGTCCATCCGAACCATCGTGCGAGCGCTGCCAGCTCGCGATCGTTGACCTTGAGCAGATCCGCCGCGTCGAGCGCTTCCATGATCGCGGGCGAGTTGCCGTCGGCGACGCGAAGATTCAGATCGCAGACGCGCAGACAGGTCGACATCGACGCTGCGACGGCGTTGCGCCAGCTCGCAAGGCCTTCGGCGGTTCGTTGCGCCAGCGTGCCGTAGATCAGCACGCCCGCTTCGGCGACGGCACTGGCAGCGTTCGCGGGGCATTCGATGCGATCCCATGCACGACCCGCGTGGAGTGTGTAGCGCGGCTCGCCTGCATCGAGGACGATGGAGACCTCGCCGGTCGCGCGATCGGGGTCGACTTGCACCAGCTCGGTGTCGACGTACTCCGATAGCTGTGCCATCGCGCGACGGCCGAGCTCGTCATTTCCCACGCGGCTCACCAACCGCGCCCAGCCCCCGGCCATTCCGAGGTGCCACGCAACATTCGCGGGAGCGCCGCCGAGCCGGTCGCCGTCGGGAAACCGGTCCCACAGGACTTCGCCCCAGATCACGACGGCTTCACCGCTAGTTGACATGGCGCCACTTAGTGTAAAGAATACACGTCGACCGTGACGGCCCCGACTCCAGAGCGTGCTCCAGTGCGATCGATGAATGGTCTCGATGACATGTACGGTGGCTCGCTCGCGCTGCTGACCGATCTGTATCAGCTGACCATGGCCTGCGGCTACTGGAAGGCCGGTCACAGCGATCGCGAGGCGGTGTTTCACTTGACGTTTCGCCGGCCGCCGTTCGGTGGAGGTTATGCGATCGCTGCTGGGATCGGTCCAGCGATCCGGTTCCTCGAGCGGCTCGAGTTTCGCGACGATGATCTGGCATTTCTCGCGCAGATCGCCGATCCGGCAGGCAATGCGCTGTTCCCGTCCGAGTTCGTCGACGTGCTACGCCGGTTTCGCTTCGAGTGCACCGTCGACGCCGTACCCGAGGGCAGCGTGGTGTTCGCGCACGAGCCGCTGGTGCGCGTGATCGGTCCGATCATCCAGGCCCAGCTCGTCGAGACCGCGCTGCTCACGCTGGTGAACTTCCAGACGTTGATCGCCACCAAGGCCGCGCGCGTCTGTCAGGCCGCGCGCGCTGCGCCGGTGCTCGAGTTCGGCCTGCGCCGGGCACATGGCATCGATGGCGGTCTGTCGGCATCGCGCGCCGCATACATCGGTGGCTGTGCTGGCACCTCGAACGTGCTCGCCGGCAAGCTGTTCGGCATCCCGGTGCGCGGCACCCACGCGCACAGCTGGGTGATGTTTCATCGCGACGAGCTGTCGGCGTTTCGCAGCTATGCGCACGCGCTGCCCGGCAATTGCACGTTCCTGGTCGATACCTATGACACGCTCGAAGGGGTGCGCCACGCGATCACCGTCGGCCGAGAGCTCCGGGCTGCGGGTCACGAGCTGACCGGGATCCGCCTCGATTCCGGCGATCTCGCCCACCTGTCGATCGAGGCGCGCCAGATGCTCGACGCGGCTGGATTCCAGGACGCAAAGATCATCGCCTCCAACGATCTCGACGAGACGCTGATCGCAAGCCTGCACGAGCAGGGCGCGCAGATCGATAGCTACGGCGTGGGAACCAAGCTGGTGACCGGCTACGATCAGCCGGCACTCGGCGGCGTCTACAAGCTCGGCGCGTATCGCGATGAGACCGGGCAGTGGCACGATGCGATCAAGCTGAGCGAGCAACCGATCAAGATCTCCAATCCAGGGATCTTGCAGGTCCGGCGGTTGCGCCGCGACGGTGAGCTCGCCGGCGACGTGATCTACGACAGCGCGGCCGGGCTCTCGGGCGCGACGCTGCACGACATCGAGCATCCGCACGAGCCACCGTTCATGCCTGCGTTCGAGACGTCCGAAGATCTGCTGGTCACCATGCTCGATCGCGGCCACCGGGTCCGCGAGCCGGATACGCTTGAAGCTGCGCGCGCCCGCGCGAGCCGCGAGCTCGCGATGTTGTCGCCCCGGACCCGCCGGTTCTTGAATCCGCAGCCGTATCCGGTCGGGCTCGACAGTCACCTGCATCACCGCAAGCAACAGCTGATCGCGGAGGCGAGAGGACGACGATGACGGTTCCGCTGGTGTTCTCCACGTCGGATTATGGCTATCTGGCCGCAGCGATGGCCGCCGAGTGCGGCTGGCAGCTCGGGACGATCGCGCGCCGGTCGTTTCCCGACGGCGAGCACTATCGTCGAATCGAGATCGATCCTGCCGACCGCGACGTCGTGCTGGTCGGTGGCACGATCGACGACGCCGCCACGCTGGAGCTCTACGATCTCGCCTGCGGGATGGTCACCGGCGGTGCCTACCGGCTGCGCCTGGTGATTCCCTACTTCGGCTACTCGACGATGGAGCGCTCGGTCCGGCCGGGTGAGATCGTCACCGCGAAGACCCGCGCCCGGCTGCTGTCGTCGATCCCCACCGCGAGCCGCGGGACCCAGGTGTTCCTGCTCGACCTTCACGTCGCATCGCTCGAGCACTATTTCGAGGGCGGGCTGCGCACCGTGCACGTCTACGGCAAGCCGCTGGTGACCGCCGCGGCTCGGCGATTGGGCGGTCAGGACTTCGTGCTCGCCTGCACCGATGCCGGTCGCGCCAAGTGGGTCGAGTCGCTCGCCAATGACCTGGGCGTGTCGGCGGCGTTCGTGTTCAAGCGCCGCCACGATGACGCGACCGACGTCACCGGGGTATCGGCGCAGGTCGCCGGCCGCCGGGTCGTGATCTATGACGACATGATCCGGACCGGTGGGTCGCTGATCGGCGCCGCGGTGGCGTATCGCGACGCGGGTGCCGTGGCGATCGACGCGATCGCGACGCACGGGTTGTTTCCGGGCGATTCGCTCGACAAGATCAAGGCCACCGGGCTGTTTGGTCAGGTCGTGGTAACGGACAGCCATCCGCGTGCCGTCGAGCTTTCACGGCCTGGCGCGGGTTTCCTCCAGGTCGACAGCACCGCGAAGTTGCTCATCGAGCATCTCAGCTCCAATCGTTAGGAACCGCCATGAGGCTCATCAAGGTCGCTGTCGCGTCCGTCAATCAGACGCCGTTCGCGTGGGATGAAAACTTTTCGCACCTGAAGCTCGCGATCGAGCAGGCACGGGCGGAGGGCGCGACGCTGTTGTGTCTGCCCGAGCTCGCGATCACCGGGTACGCGTGTGAGGACGCGTTCTTCATGGACGGTCTACAGGACACCGCGTTCGCGCAGCTCGACGCACTCGCAGCGCACACGCGCGGCATGGTCGTCGCGGTGGGGTTGCCGGTGTTTCACGAGAAGGCGCTGTACAACGCCGCAGCGCTGCTCGCGGACGGCGCGATCGTCGGGTTCGTCGCCAAGCAATTCCTCGCCGCCGATGGCATCCACTACGAGCCGAGGTGGTTCAAGTCGTGGCCTGCGGGCGAGGTCGACGTGCTCGAGCGCACCGCACCCGATGGTTCGATCCGACGGTTCCCGATCGGTGACCTGCTGTTCGACATCGGCGACATCCGGGTCGGCTTCGAGATCTGTGAGGACGCATGGGTCGCGAACCGGCCGGGCATGGACCTCGCGCTGCGCGGCGCCGACATCCTGTGTAACCCCTCGGCGAGTCACTTTGCGTTCGGCAAGTTCGGCGTTCGCCAGCGGTTCGTGATCGAAGGTTCGCGCGCGTTTGGCGTCGCGTATCTGTACGCGAACTTGCTCGGCAACGAGGCGGGCCGGGTGATCTACGACGGCGGCGGGTTGATCGCGTCTGGTGGTGAGCTGTTCGCGCGCGGCCGCCGGTTCTCGTTTCAGGATGTCGAGCTTGCGACGGCGGTGGTCGACATCGACGCGAATCGTCGCGAGCAGGCGCGCCGAGGCAGTCACCGTCCGCGCCACGACGCCGAGGCGCAGGTGATCGAGCACCCGTTCGTGTGGCCGACCCGCAAGCCCGAGCCGGCGATCAAGCCATCGGTGTCGTGGGAGGATCGCACCAGCCTTCGCGAGGAAGAATTCGCGCGCGCGGTCGCTCTCGGCTTGTGGGATTACCTGCGCAAGAGTCGATCGCAGGGCTACGTGATCTCGATGTCGGGCGGCGCTGACTCCGCGGCGTGCGCGGTGCTGGTCGCGTTGTCGATCCAGCTCGCGTTCGCCGAGCTCGGTCCCGGCGGTGTGCGCCAGCATCTCCCCGTCGCGCGGCGCATGCATCAGGCGCTCGAACGAGGTGGCGGAGTGACCGGAGCGATCGGCGCGCTGCTGACCTGCGCGTATCAGCCGACCGAGAACTCCGGCAAGATCACCCGCAACGCCGCCGAGCAGGTCGCGAAGGCCATCGGCGCGACGTTTCACGTGATCGACGTCGATCCGCAATACAAGGCGTACATCGCGTCGCTCGAGCAATCGATCGGTCGCAAGCTGTCGTGGCAGACCGACGATGTCGCGCTGCAGAACATCCAGGCGCGCGTCCGTGCGCCTTCGATCTGGATGCTGGCGAACCTCCACAACGCGGTGCTCCTCACCACGTCCAACCGGTCCGAGGCTGCGGTCGGCTACGCCACGATGGATGGCGACACCTCCGGGGGGCTCGCGCCGCTCGGTGGCATCGACAAGACCTATCTGCGCGAGTGGCTGCGCTGGATGGAGACCAAGGGACCCGTGGGCATCGAGCCGGTCGCGGCGCTGCACTGGATCAACGCGCAGCAGCCGACCGCCGAGCTGCGGCCGCCCGATCACAAGCAGACCGACGAGGCCGATCTGATGCCGTACGATTTTCTCGAGGCGGTCGAGGATTCGGCGATCCGCGACAAGCACACGCCGGTCGAGGTGCTGCAGGAGCTGATCCCTCGCTACCAGGACCACACCCCCGCCCAGCTCGCGCTGTGGATCGAGCGCTTCTTCCGGCTGTGGTGTCGCAACCAGTGGAAGCGTGAGCGACTCGCGCCGAGCTTTCATCTCGACGACCGCAATGTCGACCCGCGGTCGTGGTGCCGGTTCCCGATCCTGTCGGGCGGCTTCGAACGCGAGCTCGCGGAGCTGCGCGTGTACGTGGCGTCCGGGAAGGCTTGATGTCGGCGACCTACGAGTTTCCGCGCGCGGCGCTCACCGTCGACTGCGTGGTGTTCGGGCTCGACGAGCATGATCTGAAGGTGTTGTTGATCCAGCGCCGGCTACAACCGTTCCAGCACGCGTGGGCGTTGCCCGGTGGGTTCGTTCGCATCGACGAAACGCTCGACGAAGCGGCGCGACGCGAGCTGGCCGAAGAGGCCGGGGTCAGCGAGCTCTATCTCGAGCAGCTCTACACGTTCGGCGCGCTCGATCGCGATCCGCGTGAGCGCGTCGTCACCGTCGCGTACTACGCGCTCGCCAAGCTCAGCGATCACCGGATCCGTGCCGCCACCGATGCGATGGGCGTGGGGTGGTTCGCGCTCGATGATGTTCCGAAGCTCGCGTTCGACCACGCGGAGATCGTGACGCGTGCACACGAGCGGCTGCGCAGCAAGGTCCGCTACGCGCCGGTGGGATTCGAGCTGTTGCCACCGCGGTTCTCGCTGACCCAGCTGCAGCGACTCTACGAGATCATCCTCGGGACCGAGCTCGACAAGCGGAACTTTCGCAAGAAGCTGCTATCGATGGACTTGCTGGTCGAGACCGACGAGGTGGAGCAAGGGGTGCGGCACCGTGCGGCCCGGCTGTATCGGTTCGATCGTCGCAAGTACGACCGGCTCGCCCGCCACGGCTTCGAGTTCTCGCTGTGCTAGTACAGCCACCGCACGTTCGTGACCAGATCGGCCGCCGATCCATCCCCGCTGGCTTCGTTGCTCGTCAGTCGCGCACCGCCAGTGCGCTCCTTCCTCTCGCCTCGCCATCCGGGCGCCTCGGCGACCGATCTGGCCAGCAACGTACGGTCCGGCCCGGTCACTCACGTGCACGTGCACGAACGGACGAGCAGGGCCTGCATCGATGGAGGTAGAATCTCGCCATGCGGGCGCTGATCCTCGTCGACCTTCAGAACGACTTCTGTCCCGGTGGCGCGCTGGCGGTTGCCCGCGGCGACGAGACCATTCCGATCGCCCAGCGCATGATGCAGCACTTCAGCACGGTGGTTGCGACGCAGGATTGGCACCCGGCGAATCACGGGAGCTTCGCGGCGAATCATCCGGGGTCGAAGCCGGGAGAGGTGATCGATCTCCATGGACTGTCCCAGGTGTTGTGGCCGGTCCATTGCGTCCAGAACACCAAGGGTGCCGAGCTCCACGCGGGCCTCGATCGGGCGCGGATCACCGATATCGTTCACAAGGGTACCGACCCGACGATCGACAGCTACAGCGGGTTCTTCGATAACGGGCACCGCAAGCCCACTGGCCTCGCGAACTGGCTGACCGAGCGCTGGATCAAGCAAGTCTATGTGATGGGGCTGGCCACGGATTATTGCGTCAAGTACACCGCGCTCGATGCCAAGCAGCTCGGCTACGACGTCTGGGTGATCGAAGACGGCTGCCGCGCGGTGGATCTGCAACCAGGTGACGGCGATCGCGCGCTGGCGATGATGCGTGGCGCAGGCATCGCGATCGTCGAGAGTGGATCGATCGGGGCCTAGGGACAGCCCCGATCTCAGAGCTGTGCGCCGTGTGCTCGCCACCCGCGATGTGGGCAGATCGTGGCAAATGCGGTTCCAAACCGGGTTGCCTGAATCGCCATGTCGTGGCGTCGTCGAGCGCATGTATGGGTGACCGCGTTGCGCAAGCCACGAACGGGAATCAGCATTTGAGCTGGTGCCCATGATGTCGGTCGCGCGACTGCTCCCCGTTGCCATGATCGCGATCGCGATCGGCGCTGGATGTGGCGGCAAGACTCAGCGCCCGCGGCGACCGGGGGAGGAGCGGCTGGTGGCGGTACGGATCGAGGGTAATCGCGCGATCGACACCGAGGACCTGCTCGGCGGGTTACAGCTCGAGCGCAGTCGCCAGGCTGGTCGCGCGCTCGACCAGTATCAGCTCGAGCTCGATACCCAGCGGATCCGCGTCGCGTATCAGCTCAAGGGCTTCAACGAAGCGGTCGTGACCAATCGCGTCGACACCAAGAATGACGACGTCACCGTGACCTTCCTCGTCCAGGAAGGCCCACGTGCACGGATGCGCGTCGAGTTTCGCGGGTTGCCGCCCGAAGTGCCGGAGTCGCAGGCGCGCGCGTTGATCCCGATTCCCGATGGTGGACCGTTCGACTACGAGGTCTACGACGCGGCGAAGTTGACGTTGCAACAGGTGGTCGAAGCGGCCGGCTATGCCGACGTCGAGATCTCCGCGACGGTGAACGTCGATCGCACCAAGGACGAGGCGGTGGCGGTCTACGACGTCGATCCGGGGCCGCCGTCGACGTTCGGTCAGGTCGACATCACCGGCGCGAACGGCCAGCTCGCAGACGCGATCCGCGGACGCGTGACGTTTCGCGCGGGCGAGCGTTATTCGCCGCTGGCGATCGCCGAGACCGAGCGCTCGATCTACGAGCTCGCGCGGTTCGCGTCGGTGCGGCTCGAATTCGAAGCCGACGACAACGGCAACGTTCCGGTCACGATCGTGGTCACACCCGGAACGCGTCACGAGTTCCTGGTCGGTTTCGGTGCGGGCTACGATTCGCAGGACTACGAGTTGCGAAGCCGCATTGGCTACCGACAGATCCTCGAGGACGCGCCGCTGTGGTCATACGCGATCGATGGACGGATCGCCCTGCTGTTTCCCAGCGACGATGGCCGGCCGGATGTGTGGACGACTCCTGGGTTGCGCGGCCGCGCGCTTGTCAGCGTGGAGCGCGTCGAGCTGATGTGGCCGCGGGTGCGCGGCGAGGTTCACGTCGGGGTCGACTACCTGACGTACGAGCCGTTCACCACCTACGGTCCGCGGATCGGTGCCGGGCTCACCGGCGTGCTCGGAGTGTCGTGGTTGCGCGGTCGAGCCGGCTGGGAGCTCTACGCTCCGGGATATCTCGACATCAGCGCTGCGGTTGACGGCGCCACGCAAGCGCGACTCGGGATCGAGGATGGTTTCAACGTCGATCGCCGGGTCGGGATGGTCACCCAGTCGGTGTCCGCCGATCTGCGCGACGATGCGCTGTCACCTCGGCTCGGCGCGTTCCTCCAGCTTCGCGTCTCCGAGGGCTCGCCGTACGCGGGTGGCGGGCTCGAGTTCTTCCAGATCGAACCCGACGTCCGGCTCTACGCGCCGCTCGGTCCGATGGTGTTGGCTGCACACGCGCGGTACGGCGGGATCTACGGCGACGTTCCCGCAAACGAGCGCTACTACTCGGGCGGATCCTCGAGCCACCGCGGGTTCGCCACGCGCCAGCTGTCTCCGTTTGCGACCTCGGCCGATGGCATGACGCGCGTCGTGATCGGCGGCGCAGCCCTGGTCGAGACCGGCGCCGAGCTGCGGATTCCGGTCGCCGAGCCGGCGGGATATCCGTTCGAGATCGCGCCGTTTCTCGACCTGGGAGATGTGACGGAGACCCACGCCCAGCTCGATCTCTACCATCTGCACGCTGCGACCGGCCTGAGCTTTCGGTGGAAGCCAGGCATCGCGTTGCGGCTCGACGTTGCCTATCGGCTCAATCGCAAGGGGCCGACGGATCCACAGTACGAGGCCGGCGGTGCGTGGGAGCGCTTGAGCGACTTGAAGCTTCCGGCCGATGTTCAGGTCGGCATCGGAATTGGAGATCCGTTCTGATGCGCCGCGCGTTGCGATGGACGAAGCGGATCGGGCTCGGGCTCGTCGCGTTCGTGCTGGTCGTCATCGCGATCGCACTGGTGGTCATTCATACAGGTTGGGGTCGCGAGCAGATCCGCGAGCAAGCTCAGGGCTCACTCCAGGAGCTGTTTCCAGGGGCACGGATCGGCAGCGTCGAGGGTAGCGTGTTCGGCGAGCTCGTCGTGCACGGCGTCGAGCTGCGCCGCGCCGATGGCTCGTTGACGATCAAGGTCGGCACGGTGCGCGCAGAGCTGGGGCTGCTCGCGCTGTTCAAGAAGACGGCCCGGGTCGAGCGGGTGATCGCCGAGGATGTCGTGGTGATCGTCGATCCGGCCGCGATGCAACCGGCGCCCGAGGAGCCGGCTTCCGACTCGCCGTGGAACGTCGAGCTACCGAACATCGAGGTCGTACGCGGGAGCGTCTCGATCGCCGGCGCACAGCCGATCGATCTCGATGGGATCGCGGTCACCGGCTCGGTCGCGATTCCGCCGGAGGGAGCGATCCAGATCGGTGGCGCGGTCACCGGGACGTGGCGGCAGTACGCCACCGCATTCAAGGCGAACGGTCAGCTCGCGATCGGCGAGGATGACATTCAGGTACCGCAGCTCGCGGTGACCGCCGACGGCATCTCGATCGCCGCGAGCGACATCGATCTCGGACAGCCCTCGGGGAAAGCTTCGATCTCTGCGACCGCCGGAGCGCTCGCAGCGCTGGCGCCCGGCACGGTCCTGCCCGGTGATCTCGAGCTCGAAGCTCGCGTCACGCCGGACCGAGATCAGACGCGCATCGACGTGACGGGGACGATGGGGCGCACCTCGATCTATGTCGGAGCGCTCGGTGACCTCGTGAACCGGCGAGCATCGGGCCTGGTCTCGGTATCTGGGCTCGAGCTTCCGACCGTGACCGACGGCAAGATCCCGGGTACGGCCGAGGCGATCGTGGCGTTTTCGATCGACGAGCAGGCGGCGCGCGGCACGGTGTACGCGCGCCGGGTTGCGCCCGAGGAGCCGGCCCGTAGCGCGATCATCGCATTCAACGGCCGCCGCGATCCGACGGGTAGCTACGCGACCCTGCTCGTGGGCGGTTCCGGCGACGATGGACTCGGCGTCTGGGGATCGGTGGCGCTGTCACGGGTCGGATCGAAGACGCAGGTGAAATCCAACCTTCGCGTGTCGAGCGCGCAGATCGCTGGGTCGGTTCAGCTAGACGCGACCCAGCGAGGAACGCTCGTGCCGTTCTCGCCGCAGATCGATGGGACGTTCACCGGGACGAACCTGCGGTTCAACGAGCTCGCGGTGGGGGCGGTGCGCGGCACGCTCGCGGTGCAGCCCGATCTGTCGATCCGCGGTCACGCCGAGATCGATCGCGTCACGAACGCAGGCCAGCCGCTGGGGCGCGCTTCGCTCGACGCGCGGTCGCGTGGCGACGGTGGGATCGCGGTATCGCTCACCGCGTGGCCGGCGGCGATCGCCGGCAAGGTGGACGCGGATGCGGTGATCCACGCCAAGCCGGATCAGCCGCTGCGGATCGCGCTCGGAAACCTCGCGATCACGCCCGATCGCGGGGCGCCGTGGCAGGGCAGCGGCGGAACGATCACGATCGACGACGCTCGGATCGTGGTCGATGACGTTCATCTCGCGAGTGGCAGCGCGAGCGCCGACGTCGAAGCCAACATCGATCGCGTGACCCAGGCCCTGCAGGCCAAGGTCGCAGCGAACGGGATACCGGCGACCCTCATCGATCCGGGGTTTCGTGGCACGGCGAGCGCAACCGCGACGATCACGCGCCGCGGCGCGCAATGGAACGGCACGGCGCAGCTGACCGCCACGGGCATCGCCACCGCGGCGACCGCGCCGGCGTTCGATGCCAGCGCGCGGGTCGGAATCGCCGGGCGGCGGGTCAGCATCACCGCGACCGGTTCGAACCCCAAGCTCGGCGCAGCCAAGCTCACCGTCGAGGTCGATGGCCCACGCGATTTGACCGATCCGGTCGCATGGCGTGCGCTGTCTCGCAAGCAGGTCCGCGTGCTCGAGGTCGAGCTCGAGCGGATCGATCTGGCGGCGATCAGCGAGGGCGCGACCACGGGAACCGTTCACGGCAAGCTCGCGATCCGCGACGGTGTTTCGAGCGGGACGTTGTATGCAACCGACATCGCGGGCGTGATCGGTCAGGTCGATGCCGAGCTCGCAGTTCAGGGCGCACCCGGCGAGGTCACGGTGGCTGGCGTTGCCAAGCTGGCTCCGTTTGGCGCCGCGGAGCTCACCGCAGCCGCCAAGATCCCCGACCGCCCGTTCGACCCGGCGAGCTGGAAAGGTCGTGCGAGGACCCTGCTGCGCGAGGCGAGTGTCCGAGTTGCGGACCTCACGCTCGACGCACCGCAGTGGGGACGGCTGTGTGCGGCCGTGCCGGCAAGCTGCCCCGCGGCGGCGTATCGCGCGCGGGTGTCGCTGACCGCCACGCTGAGCGATGCGGCGACCCAGCTCGCGATCAGCGCGCAGCTTCGCGATGTGCGCGGCGGCCAGCTGATCGAGCCGGTGTCCGCGGGCGTCGAAGCGATCATCGACGGGATCTCGACGCGAGCGAAGCTCGTGATCGGGTCCAAACAAGGCACGCTGGTCTCTGCTGACGCATCGACGCCGGTCAGCCTCCAGGGCTGGCTCACCGCCCCCGCCAAGGCGAAGGACGGCAGCTTCGAAGCGAAGCTCGAGATCCCGTTGGTCCAGGCGCGCGATGTCCTGGCGCTGTTCGGCCGTCGCGATGTCGTCGCCGGAACGCTGGAGGCAAGCGCACAGTTCACCGGCACGCTGAAGGCACCGATTGCGAAGGCGAGCCTGACGGCTCGCGGCATTCGCGTGAAGCCGCTGCGAGGTCGCGAGGCACCCACGCTCGAGGTGTTGTACGTCGCGGGTGAGTGGCGCAATCACCGTGGACAGATCGGCATCACGGGACGCGAGTCGTCGGGGAGGGGAGCGGTCAGCGAGCTACGCATCACGGCGGCGGGTGATCCGAACCAGCTCGCCAAGGCAACCGGCAGCTTCCGGCTGAGTCAGTTCGATCTCGCGCCGATCGCCCCGTTTCTGCCCGGACCGCTCGCCGGTCTATCGGGCCGCGTGAAGGCGGATCTCGACATCGATGGCGTCGACATCGTCACCGGCAAGGTCACGGGCTCGCTCGAGGTCGCCGACGGCCGGTTGTGGCTGCCGTCGCTGGGCCAGATTCGACGCGCCAACGCGAAGATCAAGTTCACAGGCCGCGGCGCCGAGGCCAACGTCGACGCACGGCTCGGCCCGGGGACGCTGACGCTCGAGGCGCGCACCGCCGACCTCGACACCAAGCCGATCGTCACCAAGCTCGCGCTGCGCGGCGTCGTGCCGCGCGGGGGCGGCTACGAACCAAACCTGGTTGCGGACGTCACCGGTACGTTCCAGCGCCGCGGCCTCTCGTGGGTGAGCGACGACCTCACGATCCGAAACGGGAAGGTGGAGCTGCCGGAGAAGGCGACGCAGGAGCTGCTGTCCGAGACGCCGCCACTCGATATCGTCTACGTCGACATGGGCGCTCCGCCGGTCGCGCCCAAGCAACCGGGTGCCAAGCGACCACCGCCGGTGGCGCCGTGGTTGATCGCCAACGTCACGCTCAAGCGAACGACGATCAAGGGCGAGCGCATCGAGGAGGGGATCGTCGAGGAGCTCAACGCTCAGGTCGACGGCAAGGTGACGATCCGGGTCGGCAAGACCGTGGGGCTCGAGGGCGTGATCACGCTACTCGATGCGCGCGTCGCGGTGTTCGGGCACCGCTACCGGCTCGATCGCGGCAGCGTGCGGTTTCTCGGTACGACCGATCCGTTGCTCGATATTCATCTGTTTCACGAATTCTCCGACGGCACGACGCTCAAGCTCGGCCTGGTGGGCAGCCTGAGTGACAAGCTCGAGCTGCTGAAGTTGTCGAGCGATCCGGCCCTGTACACGCAGGAGCAGCTGCAGGGCTTCCTGGTCGGTGGTTCACCTGGCGGTGAGGTTGGACAGCAGAGCACGGAGGCGGCCACGAGCGCCGCGGCCTCGGTGATCTCGAGCAAGATCGGCCGGCGCCTGCAGCGCGTGCTGCCACTCGGGTTGAAACCGAGCTGCGCGCCGGGGTCCGGAATCGAATCGGCGAGCTGCAAGCTCGGAAACTGGTGGCTCGACGGTTCGCTGTACCTTGGCTACAAGTACCGGCTCGAGCGCGTACCCAACGAGAACCAGAATGAAGGCTTGATCGAGTACATGCTGTCGCGGCGCTGGCGGACCGAAGCGGCAGTTGGCGACACGAAGGTCACGACCGACTTTGTATTTCGGACGCGCTGGTGACGCCTCAGCTAACGATCGCGACGGCGCTTGAGCAAGCCGCGAACCGCCGAGCGCGCACCGGCGCGAACGAATCGCCACGAGCTCGACCGAGACGGCGGAGCATCCGGCAGCTCGGGACGGATCATCGTCTGCGCGAGCCGCGGCAGCTGCGTGATCGTGCGCGCGAGCGCGAAGGCGAGCTGGATCGGGGAATCGCCGCGCGCTTCGATCGTCGTGCGCTGGCCGGAGATCGCGTCCTCTGCCGCACCCCGCGCGATCGTGCGGGAGCCATCGCTCCGGATCTCGATCACGAGCCGCGCCACCACCGGCGGCTCCTCGATCAGCTCGTTTGCGCCGGGGTTCACCAGCGCTGGCTTGTCGTCCGGTGATTCCTTCACCCGCTCAGCGTACCTCACCGACGCGTCCGTGTTTACAATGCCCGCGATGGCCGACCCGGATCTGTCGTCGCTGCGTGATCGCGTCGAGCGCGTCGATCGTCAGATCATCGCGCTGATCGCGGAACGGCTATCGATCGTGACCGACATCGCGGAGGCCAAGCTGTCGAGCGCGAGCCCGTTTCGCGATCGGCAGCGCGAGGAGGCGTTGCTCGCGCGCCTTCGAGAGCTCGGCGTTGCGGCCGGGCTCGATCCGCACCAGGTCGAACGACTGTACCGCGTGGTGATGGAGATGTCGGTCGCGCATCAGGAAGCCGCGGTTCGCAACCGCGCCGATGTACCGCTACGGATCGCGTACCAAGGTGTCGAGGGCAGCTACAGTCACCTCGCCGCGCAGCGCCGATACGCAGGGTGTCCCGGCGGCGCGTTGCTCACGGGCCACGATTCATTTCGTGCTGCCGCGGCTGCGGTGACGAGTGGGGCTGCTGACCTGGCGCTACTGCCGATCGAGAACACCACGGCCGGCAGCATCAACGAGACCTACGATCTGCTCGCCGCCGGCACGCTGCACATCACCGGCGAGGTGGTGAGCGCGATCGAGCACTGCTTGCTCGCGTTGCCGGGGGTCTCGCTCGACGAGCTCCGAACGGTGATGTCCCATCCGCAGGCGCTCGCGCAGTGCCATGCACTGTTCGCGCAGCATCCGCAGCTGGTCGCGCGTGCCGAGCTCGATACCGCGGGCGCAGCGCGCCGGGTCGCCGAATCGAATGATCGGACGCTCGCCGCGATCGCCAGCGCGGCAGCGGCCAAGCGCTACGGCCTCGCCGTGGTCGCGCAAGGCATCCAGTCATCGGCTGGCAACGCGACCAGGTTCGTCGAGATCGCGATGCGCCCGGCACCGCTCGCCGACGGTGTCGTGGCCAAGACCTCGCTCGTGATCGCGCTCGCCGATCGTCCGGGAGCCCTCGGTGACATCCTCACGCGGTTCGCCGCCCGCAACCTCTCGCTCACCAAGATCGAGTCGCGGCCCATTCCCGAGGCGCCGTTCACCTATCGGTTCTACATCGATGTGCTCGGCCACGCCGCGAGCGAGCCGTTCCGCGCTGCGCTCGACGACATCCGCGCATTGACGACCGAGCTCCGGGTCCTCGGTACGTATCCAGCCGCGAGCGCGTAGCGACCCGGCGAACGCAGTACACGACGAGCGGATCGCACGGATCTCCGCCTGGCCAAGCGAACGTCTGGCGTGCCCGCGCTTTCCTTCTTGTACGACTCGAGCGAAGGTACTCGCCATGCGGGCTGTTCGCGTTCACGAGCTCACCGGTCCCGCGGCGATTCGTATCGATGAGATTCCCGATCCAGTGGCGGGACCAGGCCAGGTACTGATCGATGTCAAAGCGTGCGGCGTGAACTTCCCGGATGTGCTGCTGACGCGCGGGATGTATCAGTTCAAACCGGGTCTGCCGTTCTCGCCGGGTGGCGAGGCGGCGGGCATCGTGCTCGAAGTGGGGAAGGGCGTCACCAAGTTCAAGCCAGGGGACCGCGTCGCGACGACCATCGGGTTCGGTGCGTTCGCCGAGCGGATCGCTCCACCGGAGCTCTCGGTCGTGAAGCTGCCCGATTCCGTCAGCTTCGAGATCGGCGCGGCGACGCTGCTGACCTACGCGACCACGTATCACGCACTCGAAGACCGCGCGCAGCTCAAAGCCGGAGAGAGCCTGCTCGTGCTGGGCGCCGCAGGGGGTGTCGGGATCGCGGCGGTCGAGCTCGGCAAGATGATGGGCGCGCGTGTGATCGCCGCGGCATCGACCGACGAGAAGCTCGCGTTCTGCAAGCAGCACGGCGCCGCTGAAACCATCAACTACGCAACCGAAGATCTGAAGACGCGGGTCAAAGCCCTCACCTCCGGCAATGGCGTGAACGTGGTCTACGACGCGGTGGGCGGATCACTCGCCGAGCCAGCGGTGCGCGGCATCGCGTGGGAAGGCCGATACCTCGTCGTCGGATTCGCCGCCGGCGAGATCCCGAGGATCCCGCTCAACCTCGTGCTCTTGAAGGGCTGCCAGATCGTCGGCGTGTTCTGGGCATCCTGGGCGATGCGCGATCCGGCCACCCGGATCCACAAGCGCTCCGAACAACTCCTCGCCTGGGTCGCCGAGGGCAAGCTCTCTCCCACCATCGACAGCATCCTGCCGTTCACCAGGACCACCGAAGCCCTCCAACGCCTCGAGCAACGCAAGGTGAGCGGCAAGCTCGTGCTCGTCCCGTGAGGATGGGGTCAGACTCAAGTAGCGCAACTTGTCCCGACAAGTTGCGCAACTTGAGTCTGACCCCATCCGCGGTGCGGCAGTTTGTCGCGCAGATCGCCACGCGCAAACGGCGCATGGCGATTCGTGGCCGTTGCGAACTCTTGCCGCAGCTGCATTGTCGACGGAGTCGTCGATAACGAGCATCGCAAGCTCGGTTCTGGTTCGGTCGCGCTGCGACGCTACGCCGCCCTAATAAACCACCGCCCAACCTTGCGAAATGGTGGCGGGTCGTGGTGCAAGGATCCGCGCTCACACGGGCGCCATACGCAGGAACTTTCATGCCGCGTTTCACGTTCCCTGAATGGACCGAAACCCTCAAGAAGTGGATCAACCTGCTGGTCCTTGGCGCACCGGTTTATCTGGTCGCGCTGGTCGCCTACGGCGTCACGCCGGAAGCGATTCGGATCGGCTACCAACCGCACCAGCCGGTGCCCTACAGCCACGCGCTTCATGCGGGTGAGCTCGGGCTCGACTGCCGCTACTGCCACTCCACGGTGGAGAGCGGGGGCAAGGCGGCGATCCCACCAGCTGCCACCTGCATGAACTGCCACTCGACGGTGAAGAAGGACTCGGATGTCCTGCTGCCGATTCGCGAGGCGTTCGCCGGGAACCAGCCGATCCACTGGACGCGCGTCCACGATCTTCCCGACTACGTCTACTTCAACCATCAGGCGCATGTGAACGCTGCGGTCGGTTGCGAGACCTGCCACGGCCGCGTCGATCAGATGGTCGAGGTCTATCAGGCCAAGCCGCTCACGATGGAGTGGTGCGTCGACTGCCACCGCGATCCAGAGCCCCATCTGCGTCCCGCCGACAAGGTCACGCTGATGGGCTACGGCGACGCCAAGAAGGGCCAAGAGTACATCCGCGTCCCCAACGAGGGTCGCAAGGTCAAGTCGGATAACAACGTTAACCCGCCGACGAACTGCTCGACTTGCCACCGCTAGGAGCCGACATGTCCGCCAAAGAACACGACCCAGAGCAGCCGGCGGTCCGCGCGACTCAGGACCACGGCCACGCAGATCACGGCGAGCACCACGAGCACGGCGAGCACCCGGCCGAGACGCCCGAGATTTCCGCGACGCCCGAGCATGGCTACTGGCGCTCGCTCCGTGAGCTCACGGGCACCGCCACGCTGCAGACCGATCGCACGGGCAGCGAGTTCGCCACCGCGCCCAGCCGGGTGATCGATCCGCTGCATCGCCGCAACTTCTTCCAGCTGATGGGCGCCTCGATGGCGCTCGCCGGCGTCGGAGCGTGCCGGTACGAGAAGGAGGACATCGTCCCGCTCGCACGCCGCCCCGAGGGCCAGGTTCCGGGCGCGACCATTCAGTATGCGACGGCGCTCGAGCTCGGCGGCGTCGGCCACGCGCTGCTCGCGACGTCGTTCGAGGGCCGTCCGATCAAGCTCGACGGCAACCCGGAGCACCCGTTCGCCAGCGGCGGCATCGTCCCCGGCACCGAGCGTCACGCCGGATCGTCGGCGTGGATCCAGGCGTCGGTTCTCAACCTCTACGATCCCGATCGCTCCCAGAACCCGATGTCCGGGGGCAAGGGTGCGACGATCGCCGCGCTCAAGACGTTGCTCGCCAGCCTCGGTCAGAACCTCGCCGGCGTCCGCGTGCTCAGCGAAGGCACGTCTTCTCCGACGGTGCGGTTCCTCCGCGACGCGCTGATCAGCCGCGGAGCCGGTTGGCACGAGTACGAGCCGCTGTCATGGGACAACGAGCGCCTGGGCACCAAACTCGCGTTCGGCAAGTCCGTCCGTCCGATCGCCCGCCTCGACAAGTGCGAGACCATCGTCACGATCGATTGCGACGTGTTCGTCGAGCATCCGGCCGCGATGCGCTACAGCCGAGACTTTGCGCGTAGCCGCCGGCTCGGTGGCTCGCTGGGCCCGGCCAAGATGAATCGGCTGTGGTCGATCGAGAGCACGTTCTCGAACACCGGCGCGATGGCCGATCATCGGCTGCCGCTGCGCTCCGAGCTCGGCCTTCCGTTCGTGATGGCGCTCGAGGCCGCCGTCGCCGGTGGCGCGGTTCCGCCGTCGGAGTTCCTCAAGGAGAAGCGGGTCTCCGAGTTCGTCCGCGTGCTCGCCGAGGAGCTCAAGGCCAACACCGGCCGCGCTGTCGTGATCGCCGGCCGCCGCCAGCCGCCCGAGGTTCACGCGGTGGTCGCCAAGCTCAACGCGGCGATCGGCGCGGTCTCGCAGACGCTCGACTACGTCGTCGATCCAGATGCCGACCGGCCGTCGCACGTCGCGGCGATCGCCGGCCTCGCAGCCGACATGGCTGCCGGCAAGGTCCAGACGTTGATCATGCTCGGCGGCAATCCGGTGTTCGACGCGCCGGCCGACCTCGACTTCGCCAACGCGCTCGCGAAGGTGAAGACGTCGATCCATCTCCACGAGTATTTGAACGAGACCTCCGAGAAGGCGACGTGGCACGTGCCGCGGGCGCACTTCCTCGAGGCATGGGGCGACACCTGCACGTGGGACGGCACCGTTACGATCGCGCAGCCGCTGATCGCTCCGCTCTACGGCGGCCTGTCGTCGATCGACCTGCTGTCGATGGTGCTCGGCGAGACTCGCTCGGCTCGCGATCTGGTGTTCTCGGTGCACGAGAAGCGCGGGATCCAGAACCAGAGCGTGCACGACGGGTTCATTCCGAACACCCAGCAAGAGACCGCCCAGGTCACCGCCAGTAACTTTCCGTCGCCGCAGCTCAACGAGCGCCAGCTCACCGGGACCCAGCGCCCGAGCTCCGGCCTCGAGGTGGTGTTCCACTACTCGGGCTTCACCTACGACGGTCGGTTCGCCAACAACGCGTGGCTACAGGAGACCCCCGACTTCCTCACCAAGGTCACCTGGGACAACTACGCGCTCGTCGGGCCCGAGACCGCTGAGGCACTCGGCATCGCCAATGACGAGATGATCAAGGTGAAGGTCAACGAGCGCGAGGTCGAGCTGCCCTGCTACACCATCCCCGGTCAAGCGCGGTACTCGATCGCGCTGGTGGTCGGCGGTGGCCGCACCGCCGCAGGTCGGGTTGGTGGCCAGGGCAAGCGCAGCGTCGGCTGGGACACATACAAGGTCCGCACCACGATGGGCTTCGATATCGCCGGCAAGGCGACCGTCACCGGCACCGGCACCAGCTACCAGCTGGCCAGCGTGCAGGAGCACTGGGACATCCGCACCGGCATCATCCACTCGGTCACGCAGGACGGGATCGCGGAACGGCTGCCCGAGCTGATCAAGGAAGCGACCGCCGCGACGGTGATGGCCGCGCGCGCCTCGAACAAGCCGCTGCACGCCGAGCCACCGGACCCGTACTTCATCGACAACAGCCTCAACGGCAACACCGACCCCGAGGGCACCGGTGGCAAATCGCTGTTCAAGGAGAAGGACTATCACGGTCACCGCTGGGCGATGGCGATCGACCTCTCGACGTGCATGGGATGCAACGCGTGCCACGTCGCGTGTCAGGCCGAGAACAACATCCCGGTCGTCGGGCGCCAGGAGATCCACAACAACCGCGAGATGAGCTGGATCCGGATCGATCGTTACTTCAGCGGTCCGCCCGACGATCCGCGCGTCGTTCATCAGCCGGTCGCATGCCAGCAGTGCGAGCAAGCGCCGTGCGAGCAGGTCTGCCCGGTCGGGGCGACGACCCACTCCGACGAGGGTCTCAACGACATGGCGTACAACCGCTGCATCGGCACGCGGTACTGCGCGAACAACTGTCCGTACAAGGTCCGCCGGTTCAACTTCCTGGACTGGAACAAGGAGTGGCGCGAGGCCCGCAATCGTGTCCGGCGCCTGGTGTTCAACCCGGAGGTCACGGTGCGCATGCGCGGCGTGATGGAGAAGTGCACGTACTGCGTGCAGCGGATCCAGAACGCGAAGATCAAGGCGAAGGCCGAGATTCGCAGCCATCAGCGCCCCGGCACGGTCACCGGCCCGCTGCCCGACGGCGAGATCACGACCGCTTGTCAGGCGGCGTGTCCCACCGAGGCGATCGTGTTCGGCGATCTGATGGACGAGACCAGCCGCGTGTCGAAGCTGCACGCCGAGTCCGAGCGCGCCTACGCGCTGCTACCGGAGCTTTACACCAAGCCCAGGACCAAGTTCCTCACGCGGGTCCGTAACCCGAATCCTCAACTGGTCGCTTCGACCGGCTCCGCTCCGCACGGGGGTCACTGATGAGCTCCGCAACTGCACACGACGAGCACGACCCCGCGCCGGGCAAGGCGCGCGAGGCCTTTCGCGCGATCACTCGCGACGTCGCCTGGGTGGCCGAAGCGCCCAAGCCCCACAAGCTCTGGCTGATCGCGCTCGGCATCGCGCTGCTGATGCTCGCGATCGGCAGCTACTGCATCTACAAGGTCGTCACGACCGGTATCGGCGTGTGGGGAAACTCCAACACGGTCGACTGGGCGTGGGACATCACGAACTTCGTCTGGTGGATCGGTATCGGTCACGCCGGCACGCTGATCTCCGCCGTGTTGTTCCTGACCCGTCAGTACTGGCGGGTCAGCATCAACCGCGCCGCCGAGGCGATGACGATCTTCGCCGTCATGTGCGCCGGCTTGTTCCCGCTGCTCCACACCGGCCGTCCGTGGTTTGCGTGGTGGATGATCCCGCACCCCAACGACATGGGGATGTGGCCGCAGTTCCGCAGCCCACTGATGTGGGACGTGTTCGCGGTCACGACGTACATGCTCACGTCGATCCTGTTCTGGTACATGGGCATGGTTCCCGACCTCGCGACGTTCCGCGATCGGTTCGCCGCCAAGGGCGACAAGATCCGCGCGATCATCTACGGCGTGGTCTCGCTCGGTTGGCGCGGTTCGGCGCGCCACTGGCACCGCTACGAGCGCGCGTACCTGGTGCTCGCCGGCCTCGCCACACCGCTGGTGTTCTCCGTCCACTCGGTCGTGTCGTTCGACTTCGCGACGTCACAGCTGCCCGGCTGGCACACCACGATCTTCCCGCCGTACTTCGTCGCCGGCGCGATCTTTTCCGGGTTCGCGATGGTGCTGACGTTGATGCTGCCGCTGCGGCATCTGTTCAACCTCAAGCACATCATCGTCGAATCGCACATCGAGGCGATGTGCAAGATCCTGCTCGCCACCGGCATGATGGTCGGTCTCGCGTACGCGACCGAATTCTTCATCGCCTGGTACTCGGGCAACATCTACGAGCGGTTCGCGTTCGTGAACCGCGCGTTCGGTCCGTTCTGGTGGTCCTACTTCGCGATGATCAGCTGCAACGTGCTGATCCCGCAGTTCTTCTGGTCTCAGAAGGTGCGGCGCAGCCCGATCATCATCTTCGTGCTGTGCATCTTCGTGAACATCGGCATGTGGTTCGAGCGGTTCGTGATCATCGCGACCTCGCTCGCCCGCGCGTTCCTGCCGGCACAGTGGAGCTACTACTCGCCGACTCGTTATGACATCGGCGTGTTCGTAGGGACGCTGGGGCTGTTCTTCACGCTGTTCCTGCTGTTCTTCCGCTACCTGCCGACGATCGCGATGTCGGAGGTCAAGGGCGTCATGCCCGAGGCTCACGCAGGCAAACCACATCATCCTTCGGCGCGCTCTTCGAGCGCGGGGGGAGCCCACTAGTCATGTCGACCCACGATACGCATGACGCGCATGCTCCGGCGCCCGTCGATCACGGCCCTGGCGAGCTCTACGGTGTGCTCGCCGAGTTCGATACCCCGGGCGAGCTCGTCGAAGGCGCGCGCCGCGTGCGCGACGCCGGCTACACCGACTTCGACTGCTACAGCCCGTTCCCGGTGCACGGCATCGACGACGCGATGGGCATCAAGCGGACGATCCTGCCGCTGCTGATCTTCGGCGGTGGTCTCGCCGGCACGATCGGCGGCCTGTTGCTCCAGTGGTGGTGCAACGCCTACGACTGGCCGTGGAACATCTCCGGTAAGCCGACGTGGTCGATCCCCGCGAACATCGCGATCGGTTTCGAGACCACGATTCTGCTCGCGGTGTTCACGTCGTTCTTCGGGATGTGGATCCTGAACAAGCTGCCGCAGGTCTGGCACCCGCTGTTCCGCAGCGATCGGTTCGGCAAGGTCACCGACGACTCGTTCTTCCTCGCGATCGAGGCGCGCGACCAGCGGTTCTCGCACGACGAGACCCGCAACCTCCTGAAGGAGGCGGGCGCGATCGAGGTCGAAGACTGTTACCTCGATCCCGATCCGGCGAACAAGACGATGCCGAAGTGGATCCTCGCGTTCATCGTCTCGAGCACCGCGTTCGCCCTGATTCCGTTCGCGATCGCGGCGAAGGCGCGCAACTCGCATTCGCACGAACCGCACATCCACATCTTCCCGGACATGGACCATCAGCCGAAGTACAAGTCGGACACGTCGATGGAGCTGTTCCCAGACGGGCGCACCAATCGCGGCGCGCTCGCCGGGACGATCGCCCGTGGCGACCTCGCCGCCGACGATGTGATGTACCGCGGCCTCGAGAACACGGCGACCACTCCCGAATGGACCGCCGGATTTCCCAAGCAGCTCGAGATCAACGAGGCGCTGGTCAAGCGCGGTCAGGCCCGGTTCAACATCTACTGCACGCCGTGCCACGGGTACGACGGGGCCGGGATGGGCGCGGTGCCAAAGCGGCTCGCCGATGGTGGCGGGTCGTGGGCGGCGCGCAACCTCGTCGATCCAGCGGCCGGTGTCGTGACCATGCGCAACGGCCAGATCTTCAACACGATCTCTCACGGCTACAACACGATGTTGGGCTACGCGGCCCAGATCCCGCCGGCTGACCGGTGGGCGATCGTGCTCTACGTGCGCGCCCTGCAACGCGCGAGCAACGCATCCATCGACGACGTGCCACCCGATCAACGGGGATCGATCCGCTAGGCGGAGGACATCATGAGCGGGCTAACCAAATCACTTCACCCCGACGAGAAGGTCAAGGCCGGCAAGATCGGCGCGACCATCACCAAAGCGGGGCTCGTCATCGCGTTCATCTTCCTCGGCCTGTCGATCATCCTCGCGCTGACCAGCAGCGCGTCGCCGGAGACCACCGGCCACGCCAGCCGATGGGCGCGGTTCTTTCACGCCTATGTGATCGGCTGGAGCTACATCTTCTCGATCAGCCTCGGCGCGTTCTGGCTGGTGATCCTGCACCACCTCGTCCGTGGTCGCTGGGCCACCGCGGTCCGCCGGATCGCCGAAGCGATGTCGGGCGCGTTCCCGGTGATCTTCGTCGCCGGCCTCGGCTTCATCATCCCGCTCGTCGCGGGGTACGAAGATCTCTACTACTGGGCGCACCACGACGCGCACAACCACGAGATCAACCATCACCTGCTTCACAAGCTCGGCTGGCTCGATCCGATGTTCTTCGCCGGCCGCTACGTGCTGTACGGCGTGATCTTCAGCGGCATGGCCGCGTACTTCGCCAAGAAGTCGCGCCAGCAGGATGAGACCGGCGATCCCAATATCTCGGTGACCCTGCGCGTCGCGTCGGGGCCCGCGATGATCCTGTACTCGCTGGCGACCTGCTTCATCGCGTTCGACATCCTGATGTCGCTATCGCCGAAGTGGTACTCGACGATCTACGGCGTCAACTTCTGGGGCAGCGCGTGTGTCGGCGGATTCTCGGCGCTCGCGCTGGTCGTCCTCGGCATCCAGCGCTCCGGCCGCTTGGTCCACTCGGTCAACGCCGAGCACTACCACGACATCGGCAAGTGGACGTTCGCATTCACGTTCTTCTGGGCATACACCGCGTTCTCGCAGTTCATGCTGCAGTGGTACGGCAACATGCCCGAGGAGACGGTCTGGTACAAATACCGGCTGTTCGGAGAGTGGCGCTGGGTGAGCATCGCGATCCTCGTCGGGTTCTGGGCGTTCCCGTTCGTGTTCCTCATGTCCCGCTGGACCAAGCGGATCGTGCCATCGCTGGTGTTCTTCAGCGTCTGGCAGCTGGTGTTCCACTGGCTCGACCTCTACTGGAACGTGATGCCGAGCTACCACTGGGCACAGGGGCAGCACATGGTCGACGGCAAGGCGCAGATGTTGATCGAGGGGCCGCTGATGGGCGACACGGCGGCCAACACCGTCGGGTTCGCGCCGGTCGACATCACCGTGTGGATCGGTCTGATCGGGATCCTGCTCGTCGGTATCGGCCGCAACCTCCACGGCAACCTCATCCCCGTCAAGGATCCGACGCTTCCGCTGTCCCTCGGACACGAGAACGTCTGAGCTCAGGAGACCAACATGTCTGGTGGACCCAAGCGCAATCCTGACAAGCTGAACACGGTCGGCGTGGTCGTGATCGGAATCTGCAGTGCGGTGCTCGTCTATGTGGCGATCGTCGCGCTCCAGGCGTTCTACATGGACGACACCTCGGAGCTGCAGACGATGGCCGACTACGGTGGCAACGACACCACGGTTCGCGATCTGCGCGCCAAGCAGCGCGGCGTGATCGAGCACTACGGTGCGAATCCAAAGCCCGCCGACCCCAAGCCCGGCGAGCAGCCCAAGCCGCAGACCTACCGGATCCCGATCGATCTCGCGATGAAGGCGGTCGTGATCTCGGCCAAGTCCGATCCCTCGATGCTGATTCCATCGTATGGCAAGTCGGACAAGGCCACGGTTCAGCCGATCTTTGGCCGACCCAAGCCGCTGGTGCTGAGCCCCGACTCGCCCACCTGCGACGACGCGTCGTGCAAGACGATCAACTTCGCCGGCGAGTGCTGCGCGAAGCTCAAGCCGGGCGATGCCCCGACTCCCCCGGGAGCTCCGGCGCCCGGGGCGACCGGTGCGCCGGCTACGCCCGCCACGCCCGCTACTCAGCCTCCTGCCCCTCCAGCTCCTGCTCCCCCGACCACCGGTGCTCCGTAGAGCTCACATCGCGCTGATCGTGTTGCTCGCCGCGCATCCCGCGCTGGCGGATGATTCGTTGCGCGATGTGATCTTGCCGCCGACGCCCACGTACAAGGCGAGCGACGTCACCGTTACCGAGAAGCTCGGAGCGCAGCTTCCGCTCGACGCGAAGTTTCGCAACCAGGAGGGCGCGGTCGTCACGCTCGGAGAGCTGATCGGCTCGAGCGAGCTGCCGACGATCCTGACGTTCAACTACTCCGATTGCCCGATGCTGTGCAGCTATCAGCTGAACGGGCTCACCGCGGTCATTCCATCGCTCGCGGTGCAAGCGGCCGCGTCGGCGACCGATCGCCGTAAGGTCGGGTTCCGGATCGGCGAGCAGGTGCGAATCGTCACGATCGATCTCGAGCCGCACGAGTCACTCGAGAAGCTCAACAGGATGCGCGACAAGTACCTCGCGCGTGCCGTCCCGGACGAAGCGGCGCGCGACGCCGCGGGGAGCGGCTGGACGTTCCTGGTGGCGGCGACGCCCGGCGATGGTGCCGAGATCCGCCGCGTCGCCGACGCCGTCGGGTTTTCGTATGCCTACGTCAAGGAGCGCGCGGAATGGGCGCACCCCGCCGCGCTGATCTTCCTCAGTGCGCGTGGCGTCGTTACCCGCTATGTCTACGGCATCGAGCTCGCGCCTGAGGTCATGCGCGAATCGATCCTGAAGGCGGGGCAGGCGGAGCCCTCGACGGCGGTCGGATTCATGAACCGCTGCTATCACTTCGATCCAACCGCCAACAGCCACACGGAGGCAGGTGTCTTCGCGCTTCGGCTCGCGGCGGGGGCCAGCGCGTTCGTGCTGGTGATCGGTCTCGTTGTTGCTCACCTCGTTCGTCGTCATCGACGCGGCCTTCTTCCTGTCAGGGGGGAGTCATGAAGTCGTTCGTTCCGAAGATCGTGAAACCCGTGGCGGTGATCTTGATGATCTCCGCCACCGCCACCGTGCTGGCGCTACACATGTTCGCGACGTCGCCGGCGGTTGCTCAGCCGAGCGATTCCACCGCGACGCCATCGGCGGGCTCCGCGGCCGCACCCGCGGCGGCGGCACCTACGCCGCCGGCCGCGGCGGATGGGTCCGCAGCAGCGCCTGCGGGAGGTTCTGCAGCGGCGCCCGCCGCTGGTTCTGCGGCAGCGCCCGCCGCTGGTTCAGCGGCTCCGGCAACCGGCGCTCCGGCGACCGGTGCTCCGGCCGCGGGTGCTCCGGCGGCCGCTCCGCAGACGCCCTGGTACGACCAGCTCGAGGAGATTCCCGTCGAGGAGCACGGGAACTTCTGGATGCCCAAGTACGTCAACAAGATCACCGACGCGTCCGACATGATGTACATGTCGGTGCTCGCGCTCTCGATCTTCTTCTTCACCGCGATCGCGATCGCGGTCGTCTACTTCACGATCAAGTATCGCCACCGCCCGGGTCACAAGGCCGAGCCGTCGCCGACCCACCATGACGTCCTCGAGATCACGTGGACGATCATCCCGACGATCATCGTCGTGTTCCTGTTCTATTACGGCTGGCACTCGTACATCAAGATCGTCACGCCGCCGACCAAGGCGGTGGAGGTTCAGGTCACCGCCCGCAAGTGGGCGTGGAGCTTCAAGCACTCCAACGGCGTCGAGGATGCGGATCTTCACGTGCCGGTCGACACGCCGGTGCGCCTGGTCATGACATCGCAGGACGTGCTGCATGCGTTCTACGTCCCGGTGCTGCGCACCAAGCAGGACATCATTCCGCGCCGGTACACCTACGCATGGTTCCATGCGACCAAGCCCGGCACCTATCGCCTGACCTGCGCCGAGTACTGCGGCACCGATCATTCGCAGATGGGCAAGATCGCCGACGAGCCGGGCAAGCCCGGACGCCGCCGCGTGATCGTGGTCCACAAGCCGGGTGACTACGAGCGTTACCTCGCGGACAACGGCTTTGACAGCACCAAGCCGCCCGAGGAGATCGGCCGGGCGGTGTACTCGAAGAAGGGCTGCGATGCCTGCCACACGATCGATGGCTCGCCGAAGATCGGCCCATCGTTCGCCCACACGTTCGGTACGAAGGTCACGCTCAACGATGGCTCGACCATCACGATGGACGAGAACTACATCCGCGAGTCGTTAATGACGCCGCAAGCAAAGGCGCGGCCCAACTTCCCGCCGACCATGCCGTCGTTCCAAGGACAGCTCAAAGAAGCCGAGATCGAAGGCCTGATCGCCTTCATCAAGTCGCTCAAGTAGGAACCCCATGGCGACCACCAATCAAAGAGTCTGGACAGACGGCCCGGTCAACGAGCCGAACTACCTCGATCTTCACAGAGGCAAGCCGCTCGGGGCGCGGATCAAGGGATGGCTCTACACCCTCGATCACAAGCGGATCGGGGTGATGTACCTGTGCGGAATCCTGTTCTCGATGATGGTCGGCGGCGTGTTCGCGCTGCTGGTTCGCACCGAGCTGTTCCACGTCGGCAAGGACATCGTCGACCAGGATACCTACAACAAGTTCTTCACCCTGCACGGCGCGGTGATGGTGTTCCTGGTGATCATCCCGGGCATCCCCGCGGCGCTCGGCAACATCATCATGCCGATCCAGCTGGGAGCGCCCGACGTTGCGTTCCCCAAGCTCAACCTGTCCTCGTTCTATCTGTGGATCACGGGCGCGCTGCTGCTGGTCGGTGCGGTGCCGTTTGGTGGTCTCGACACCGGATGGACGCTGTACACGCCCTACAGCCTTCAGAGCCAGACCCCGGTGCTCGTCGCGGTCACCGGTGTGTTCCTGCTCGGATTCTCATCGATCTTCACCGGCCTCAACTTCCTGGTCACGATCCACAAGTTCCGACCGCAGGGCATGAGCTGGTTCCAGATGCCGCTCAACATCTGGGCGATCTACGCCACCGCGATCATGCAGGTGCTGGCGACGCCGGTGCTCGGCATCACCGTGCTGCTGCTCGCGGTCGAGCGGTTCGCGCACATCGGAATCTTCGACCCGTTCCTCGGCGGCGACCCGGTGCTGTTCCAGCACTTCTTCTGGTTCTACTCCCACCCGGCCGTCTACATCATGATCATCCCGGCGATGGGTGTGATCAGCGAGATGCTGTCGACGTTCGCCCGCAAGCCGATCTTCGGATACCGGTTCATCGCGTACTCGTCGGTGTCGCTCGCGCTGCTGTCGTTCCTGGTGTGGGGCCACCACATGTTCGTGTCGGGGCAGTCGCGGCTCGCCAACATGGTGTTCTCGGCGCTGACCTTCACGGTCGGCATCCCCGCAGCGATCAAGGTGTTCAACTGGGTATCGACGCTCTACAAGGGCGACATCCGGCTCAAGACGCCGATGATCTACACGCTCGGGTTCCTGCTGATCTTCACGATCGGCGGTCTCACCGGATTGTTCCTCGGGATCCTGTCGGTCGATGTGCACCTTCACGACACCTACTTCGTGGTGGCGCACTTCCACTACGTGATGATGGGTTCGACGATCGTCGCGTTCCTCGCCGCGCTCAACTTCTGGTGGCCCAAGTTCACCGGGCGCATGTACAACGAGGCGGTTGGCCGGATGTGCGCGATCGGCGTGTTCATCGGGTTCAACCTGACCTTCCTGCCGCAGTTCGTGATGGGCTCGCGTGGCATGCCCCGCCGCTACTGGGACTACGACCCGCAGTATCAAATCTTCCACCAGGTCTCGACGATCGGAGCGTTCCTGCTCGGGATCTCGATGTTCGTGTCGGTGATCAACCTCCTCGCATCGCTCAAGAACGGCAAGCTCGCCCCGCGCAATCCGTGGGGCGCGACGTCGCTCGAATGGCAAGCGCCGACCCCACCGCCGCTCTACAACTTCGAGGAGCCGCCGGTGCTCCACGAGATCTACAACTACGATGATCTCGTCGAGGTCGAGCCCGATCGCTGGGAGCGTCGCCCACAAGCCACGGCTACAGACGCGGGACAGGCGGTGCACTCGTGAGCGAACAGCCCCACGCCGCGCACGATGATCATGGTCACGGTCATGGCCATGGCTCGCGGTTCATTCAGCACCACTACGACGACGCCCAGCACCAGTTCGATTCCGGCAAGCTAGGAATCTGGCTGTTCCTCGCCCAGGAGGTGCTGTTCTTCTCCGCGCTGTTCGTCGCGTACATCGTCTATCGGCACCACCACCCCGAGATCTACTCGTACGCACACAAGTACCTCGACGTGAAGTACGGCGCGATCAACACCGCCGTGCTGATCTTCTCGAGCCTCACCGCGGCATGGGCAGTGCGCTGTGCGCAGCTCAACCAGAAACGCGGGTTGATCCTGTGCATCGTGGTCACCTTGGCGTGCGCGATCACGTTCCTTGGTATCAAGTACATCGAGTACAGCCACAAGATTCACGAGCACATCCTGTTCGGACAGTACTTCGATCCGTGCGTGAGCTCCGGCGGCGTACCGCTGCTGACCAAGAACAACGAGTGTCACGGCACCAAATCGAACGTTCACTGGAATCCCAAGGGCGGTCTTCACGACGAGGGCGCGCCGAAGGATCCGGCCAAGACGCTGCTGGTGACGCCGCAGGGCCCCGCGCAGGAGCTCCGCAGCTGCTACGCCGATGTGGCCCTCGACCAGGACCGCAAGGCCAAGGGCGTCCAGCCGTCGTCGTGCAAGGTGTACGAGCTGACCGTGGATCGTGTCGCCAAGGGCGGCGCCAAGCCGAACGGACTCACCGACAAGCAGTGGGCTGACGCCGACACCGAGGCGTTCGTCGAGAACAGCCGGCGCGAGATCACCAACATGTGTCCCGATCCGCTGGCGGCACATGGCCAGCACGGCGGCGGCCACGGCGATGCCAACCGCTATCCGTGCTGGAAAGTCACCACGCAGCCGGCCGTGTGCAAGGGCGGCTGGTTCTTCACGTGGCGCTGCATCGGCGCGTGTGAGCCCAGCGGTGGCGAAGGGTTCGACGCCGTCGGGCCGTTCGCAACTCAGCTGCAGTGCACCGAGGCCAAGATCAAGAAAGAGGGCCAGCTCAAGAAGCTGCTCAAGGACGCGCACCAGGACGAGAAGAACGCGGTCACCAGCGATTGCGGCACCAGCAACGCATCGGGATTCCTCGTCGAGTACGGCGATCACCAGGCCAGGGGTGACAACATCGTCATCAAGGCCGAGTGCAGCCCGCCGGTTGCGGAGCTCAAGCCGGCGGATCCGTTTGCCGTCGCCGCGGAGGTCCATCCCGAAGTGGGGACCCCCGCGATCCAGCCGCTCGCAGAGGAGACGACGCACGATCTCCACGCGAAGGAAGCTGCAGGGCCGCCGCCGCCGCACACCAACATGTTCTTCACGATCTACTTTGCGATGACCGGCCTGCACGGCGTCCACGTGTTCGCGGGCGTGATCGTGTTCTTGTGGCTGCTGATCCGCTCGATGAAGGGTCACTTCACGTCGGACTACTTCGGCCCGGTCGATTACGCGGCGCTGTACTGGCACATCGTGGATCTGATCTGGATCTTCCTGTTCCCGCTGCTGTACCTCATCCACTGAGGAGGACCACCATGGCCAACGCGCAACATCATCACGACGAGCATCACGGCCTCGCCCATACCGCGTCGATCAAGGTGCTGGTGGGAACCGGTGGCAGCCTGTTGTTCCTCACCCTGGTCACCGTGCTCGCGACCAAGATCGATTTCGGTGCGAGCATCAACCTCGCGATCGCGATGTTTATCGCGGTCGTGAAGGCGACCCTGGTGGTGCTGTTCTTCATGCACCTCAAGTACGACAAGATCTTTCACACCGTTGTGTTCGTCAGCGCGGTCCTCGCGGCGGCGCTGTTCGTAGGGTTTACACTGATGGATAGCGGGCAGTACCAGCACACCAACATCTGGGACGAGCGCAATCCGCCGGTGACGCCATACGGACCGCGCCCGACCACGGGATAGGAGCGCTTCTGTGGGTTTGTTTCGGCTTTCGGATCTGTCGTCGGAGCTCGGGGTTGCGGCACCGCTCGTTGGGCTCGGCTTCGTCTGGCTCGCTTACTTCCTGATCACGATCGATCGGTTGCGGCCGAGCTCGCCGAGCAAGGACGATGGTCAGGTCGGCATCAAGCTCGTGCTGTTTGGCTTCATGCTGGTCGGCATCGTCCTCGCGGTGGGCGGCGTGCAGCAGCTGCTTCACTTGTTGTTTGTGGGGTTCACCAACGGCGGCGAGATGATCCGTCAGATCCTGCCGGCGATCATCGTCGGCGGTCTGGTACTCCTCGTGGTGGCGAAGTTGCTATTGCCGCGAACCAACGCCGCCACCGCACGCCAGCCCGAGCGACTGTTCCTCGGGGTGTTGAGCGCCGGGTACGGCTCGATGATGGTGCTGTCGACCTACGCACTGGTCCACGGCTTGTTCAACAAGGCCGAGTGGAAGCCGGTGAACGCGGGGAACCTTGCCGCGCTGCTGGTGTACGCGGCGGTCGCGATCTTCGCGATCGCCCGGCTCGGAGCGCGATCGGGTTGGACCATGCCCGTGGCACCACCTGCGCCGCCACCACAGCAGCAACATCCACCCCAAGGGGGTGGCTACCCGCCGCAAGGTGGGGGCTATCCGCCGCAAGGCGGCTACGGTCCGCAGGGCGGCGGTTATCCGCCACAGGGCGGGTACGGCGGCGGTGGTGGCTACTCGCCGCAAGGCGGCGGCGGATACAACCCGCAGGGCGGTGGCGGCTATGGTCCGCAGGGCGGCGGTGGTGGGTACGGTCCTCCGGGCGGCGGATACAACCCGCGCTGACCCAACCGGCGCTCATTGTCGTCGGGCGTTGGCGGCGCTTACTCAGCGAGCTGTTCTGCGATCGCCTCGGCAAGCGCATCTGCAATTGCGCTCTGCACGGCTGGTTCGGCGAGCTGCTTGCCCTCGATCGGATGATCGATGAACCCGATCTCGACGAGCACCGCGGGCATCGTGGCACCGAGCAACACGTGATGCGAATCCTGCTTCACGCCGCGATTGAGCCGCTCACCACGCCGCTCGCGGAGTGCGCGCTGGATCTTCGATGCGAGCTCTGCAGCTTCCCACTGTGACGAGCCGCGCTCGACGTCATCGAGCACCAGCGCAATGTCCGGATCGACACCCGGCCGGGGTGTGGTGGTGTCAGAACGCAGCGCGCGACCATCGATGTCGACCGCGCGCGGCGTCAGCACATAGGTCTCCAACCCAAACA
>JBFWXW010000050.1:0-51521 GCA_050187075.1 Kofleriaceae bacterium
GGAGCACCGGTGGTGCGGGCACCCGCCGAGCGCGACGAGACCACGCCACTGCCGCTACCACAGCCCGCGCCCGAGGAACCCGAACTGCCTCGCGGCTCGGACTCGCTGACGACCGGAACCTCGGAGGAAACGCTCGACGGTGAGCTCGCGGCGCCGCCGCCCGACGTGTCGACCCTCAGCGTCGAGGGTTCGAGCGTCCGCCTCGCACTGGTGGCTGGCTCCGCAACCAGCCCCGAGCTCGAGGGCGGGCCGCTCGATATTCGCATCCTGCTGCACCGCACACCGATCTATCCCGTGGTGACGCTGGTGATCGGTCCGCCGCTCGCGATGCGAACGCCCGATCTGGCTCAGCTGATCGCGGTTCCACTCGATGTTGCCGCTGCCGAGCACCAGGCCGCGCTGTCCGCGCTCGCTCGAAAGTTCGAGCTGGTCGTCGATGTCGTGGCCGCGGGCGAGGTGATCCGCCGCGCGGTGCTTCGCGCTCCGCTCGCCGAGAACGTCGCGTACGTGCTGACCGCGGCGACCGAGCAGCTCACGGAAGGGAACCGCGATCGCAAGTCGTTCGAGCGCGCGACCGAGATCGTGCTGAGCAGCGGATACGATCTGCTCGGCACCGGGCATCCCGATGCCGCCGAATTGCGCGAGGACAAGGCCACCAGCCTGGGCACGGCCCAGCAGGTCCGCCGCGCGCTCGCGATGGCCAAGCGGTTCTCGCGTCCAGCGAGCGAGGATTACCTCGTCGCGATGCGCGGGTTCCCGATCGTGCGATGGCACGAGCTACGCCGTCGGATGCTCGAGGCTGCGATCCACTGGGGCCTCTGGATGGGGCCAGAGCTGGCCGACATCGCGGTGAGCGAGGGACTTGCGGTGTCGCGCCGCGACCTGCTCGCGAAGCTTGAGCGCGGGTTCGCCGCGCTTCGCCAGCATCCGACCGCGTTCGATCTCGATCCCGATGCGGCCGATGACAATGCGAGCGCACTCGCTCGCGAGCTCGGGGCCGACGAGCCTGCGGCGGTGCCTCGCCGGCGCGCCGAGGCCGAGGACATCAGCGGCGTGATCTCGGGCTCGATCGGCGGCACCCCGCCGGTGGGCGTCCCGGCGCCGGTCACGACCGACGCGCTGATCGCGCGGCTCGACGACCGCCATCACCGCGTGGCGGCCGCGATCGAGCTGTGCCGCCGCGCCGACCCCCGTGCCGCGGATCCGGTGATCCGCTCGGTCGCCAAGCTCAGCCGCGGAGAGGCCGTGCGGATCCTTGGAATGTGCGTGAAGTTTGGCGATGCGGCCGTTGGCCCGCTCCAGGGCGGCCTCACCAGCAGCAAGGGCTTCCTCCGGCAGGGTTGCGCGCTCGCGTTGGCGCTGCTGCGAACCGACCAGGGCACCCAGGCCGTGATCGATCTCTTGATCGACGAGCCGACCGAGATCTGGCGCGAGATCGCCCGCGCGATCGGACAGATCGGCCCGAGCGCGCTGATGCCACTCGCGAGTCGGTTCGGTCGCCTCGGCGATCGGTCACCGGCGATCACCGAGCGGGTGGCATGGGCGATGGCTCATATCGCCGTGCGAGGGGGCAAGTCGGCGATCGAAATGATGGCCGGCGGCCAGAGTGTCCTTGCCCCGGTGGCGCGCCAGGCGCTGGACCTTCACGGCTCGGCGGCCCAGGACCAAGTCCACGTGACGCGCGAGCCGACCGGCTCACAACCCGGGCGCGAAATCACCGTCAATCGTGCGTTCTCGCGCCGATTCTTCGAGGCACTCGAGCATGGGCTACCCGACGCCATGCAGGCGGGGCTGGTGGCAATGGACGCTTCGAGCCCGATGGAACTGCTCGACGACGCGGAGTTAATTGAGGATGACGATGAGGCCGTCCTCGACGAGACGGATCTGATCCAGAGCTAAGCTCCCGAACTCGATGCACTTCAGGTATCATTCGGGACAGTTTCTCCAATGAGGATCGGGATCTTCTCCGACGTCCACGCGAACATCGAAGCGATGAACGCCGTGGTCGAGGCGTTCAAGTCCGAGCGCATCGACAAGTACGTGTGCATCGGAGACGTGGTCGGCTATGGCGCCTCGCCCAACGAATGCTGCGATCTGATCCGCAAGCTCGCCGCGTTCACGATCCTGGGCAACCACGACGCTGCGGTCGCGGGCCGCATGGACTACTCGTACTACTACGACGCCGCGCGCCAGGCGCTCGACCTTCATGCCCGCCAGCTGACCTCGGACAACATGCAGTGGCTGCGCGGCCTGCCGTACGAGGTCCGCGAAGGCGACGTCACGTTCTGTCACGGCTCGCCGATCAACCTCGAGGAGTTCGAATACATCTTCTCCGTCGAGCAGGCGACGCGATGCCTCGATATCTGGGACGATCTCGCGTCGGTGACGTTCATCGGGCATTCGCACCTGTGCAAGTCGTTCGCGCTCACTCGCGACGAGGTGTACGAGGTGGTCGCGACCAAGTTCGTGATCCGCCCCGAGCACCGCTACATCATCAGCGTCGGCTCGGTGGGCCAGCCGCGCGATTACGACCCGCGCGCGAGCTATACGGTCTACGACACCGATGAGCGGGTGTTCGAGTTCAAGCGGGTGGGCTACGACATCGACGCCGCAGCGCAGAAGATCTTCGCCGCCGACCTCGAGCGCAACTTCGGCAACCGCCTGTTTCTGGGCGTCTGAGCTGTCCCGAGCGTCGACCCCGGCGCGAACGAGAACGTGCAACACCAGCGTCGATCTCGACATCGACCCTGACCGCAGTTCTGGCTCGCGTTCGAGTCAACGCACCAGGGCGTCGGTACCGAGCACCTTCAGCGCGGTGGTCGTGAACCCCATCTCGGCAGTCTTGGCGCGGTTGTAAGCGGCTTCGTCGATCACGCCATCACGGCGCATCGCGCGCAGGACGGTCGCAACGCGCTCGGCTGATTCGGGGTCGAGCCCGCCCAGACGCTGCACCCGGCGCGTCATGCTCTGAGGCTCCGAGGTCATGGCCGCGAGGAATGCCAGCTGACGATTGGACAGCTGCTTTGGTGTCGCATCGAACCAGTGGCGAGCCGCGGCTCCGATCCCGAACACATGCGGCCCGAGCTCGATGATGTTCAGGTAGCGCTCGAGGATCTTGCGCTTCCCGAGCTTGGCCTCGAGCCGCCAGGTCAGGATCGCTTCCTGGATCTTGCGGTCGAGCGTACGCCGGTGGCTGAGAAACGTGTTCTTGATCAGCTGCTGGCTGATCGTCGACCCGCCGCGTGCGAGCCGATGCTCGCGGAGATCGATCTCGAGGCTGCGCGCGATCTGCTCCAGGTCGAACCCATGGTGGCGATAGAACCGGCCGTCCTCCGCGGCGACGAACGCACCGCGGATCCGCGGAGACAGCTCGTCGTCATCGACCCAGCCCGGCTCGCCGGGCCCCAGACGCGCACGGCTGCCATCGGCGTGCACGTGCTCGAACGTTCCGGTCAGCTCCGTCACGTCGGCGCCGGGCGGCTCTGCGATGACCTTGCAGCCACCGTCCAGATCGGTGGTCAGGGCGACGCCGTCACCCGACGGTGCGGCCAGATCGATCGATAGCCGCGCGCGACCGCCGATCGAGCCGTCGAGCACGAGCCCGTCGAGTGGACCACGAAGCTGCTCGGGGATCGCGGCGAACAGCTCGGCGCATCGCGCCACCCCTAGCTCGCCCGTGACCTGGGCCGCGATCGGCGTCGTCCGTCGCAGCCAACCCGTGAGCCGCGCCTGGATCGCGCCGGAGCCCAGCTCGAGCCGTCGCACGGCGAGCGCTTCGTCGCCGATGCCGACGTCCAGCTCGATCGTCCCGGCGATCGGAACCGGCTCGACGGCGAGGGTAGGGTGCTCCACGACGAGCCCGTCGATCGAGCCGCGCGCCGTGACGTTCACCTGATCGCCCACACGTCGCGCATGCGCGGTGCCGGTGATCCGGGCACTCTCCAGACCGAGGCTCCGCGGCGCCAGCCGTGCCAGTCCACGCAGCGGGACACGATCGCCGGTGATCGCGATCGCTTGTTCGGCGAGATCCGCTTCGACCGACAGCTCGCGCGCGATGCCATCGTCGTTGACGTGGCCGCGTACCTCGAGCGCGCCATCCGTCGAGATCCGGCCTGCGGCAACATCCCGCAGCTCGGTCACGGTGGTGCCCAAGGTCAGCGATCCGGTCCCGCCGACCGCCAGGACGCGACCAAATCCAAGCTTGGGCAACGCGAGATCAGCCGCGCTTCGCGAGAACTCGAGCCGCAGATACCACGCGCCGGCACCGCCTCGGATGGTCACCGGCCCGGTGATCACGCGGACGCCCGTGGGATCGGGCAACAGCTCGACCTGCGACGCGGAGATGCGACCGAGCCCGGCAACGTTCGCGGTCAAGCTCCCTGAGCCGACGACGATCCTGCGGACGCGCGTACGCGGGACGGCTTGTCCGCCCCTATCGACGACGAGCCGGCGTGCGAGCCGCGCCAGGTTCGAGTCGCCGTCGCGCTCGATGTGGAGCGCCACCCGTGGCGACGACACCCTGATCTCGTCGGCGCCAAACCGACCCTCGAGCAACGACCCGAGCGAGACCGACGCCTCGATCGCCTCGGCAAAAAACAGCTGGCCGATGCCCACCTTGGAGAACCGGATCGCCCCGGTGAGCTCGGCGTCGACATCGCCGATCGTCGCGGGGACGCCGCCGGCAGCGCCGACGCGACCTGCAAGCGCGTCCGTGCGTGCCCCGATCCAGCCGTGCGCACCAAGCGGCACGCCCACTGCGAGCACGGCAGTCACGACCAGGATCCGGCGGTCTCGGCGCATGATCATCAGTGGTGTTCGACCTGCGCCTCGCGGCGATCATCGCCGACGAACGACCGCTGCACGATTCGCCGCTCGCCGCGCCCCCGACCGGTGGACAGCGTCGCGCCGTGCAGCATCACTTCACACAGCTCGCCAAACGAAATCCCGGCGGCGTCGGCGATCTTCGGCAGCAGGCTGGTCGGCGTGAGACCTGGCACCGTGTTGACCTCGAGCACGAACTCGTTGCCCGACTCGCTCACGATCATGTCGACCCGAGTGGCGCCCCGGCAACCCAGCGCGGCATGAGCGCGCGCGGCGTGCGCCAGCACCCCCCGATAGCGCTCGGCCGACAACCGGGGTGGCACGAAGTATTCGGTCGCGCCTCGAGTGTACTTGTTGCCGTAATCGTAGAATCCATCGCGAGGTGCGATCTCGACCGCGCCGATGGCCCGGTTGTCGACGACGGCGACCGAGACCTCCATGCCGGCAATGAACCGCTCGACCAGGATCTCATCGTCGAAGCACAGCGCGCGATCGACCGCCGGGGCGAGCTCGTCGAGCGACCGACAGATCGTGACGCCCACCGAGCTGCCTTCGCGGATCGGCTTGACCACGCAGGGAAACCCGAAGTCACCGTGGTTCGCGACCACGTCGAGCGCGTCGGTCGCCGCCAGGGCGTAATACGCCGGAGTGGGCAGGTTATGCAGCCGGAACAGCTCCTTCGACTTGCCCTTGTGCATCGCCAGCGCCGACGCGAGCACGTCCGAGCCGGTGTAGGGAATCCCGAGCGTCTCGAGCAGCCCCTGAACGCAGCCGTCCTCGCCCCATCGGCCATGGAGCGCCACGAACGCGACATCGATGCGTTCCTGGCGCAACGCGACATCGACATCCCGGTCGACGTAGACCGGCACCGCGTCGTATCCGCGCTCGCGAAGAGCGGCCAGGACCGCCTCTCCGGTGCGTAGCGACACCTCGCGCTCGCTCGACAGGCCGCCTAGCAACACTCCGATCTTGCGGGACTGCATCAACACTCTCCTTGGAGATTCGAACGTGAAAACGCCGGATCCCCGGCCGTCATTCCGACGCTACGGGCGGCGTCGCAGGAGGGCAAATTTGTGGCGCCTTGACGGGGCTTCCAGGTGCACGGTACGAAGGCCGCAATGACGAAGACCACCCCGGGCGACGGCGACAGCGAGGGCGCCACGCGCAAAAAGCCAAGCCGTTCGAAGGCACCTGCCAAGAGCGGAAAAAAACCGTCCGGGGACAAGCGACCTGCGGCGAAGAAGACCGCGCGGCCCAAGAAGCCGCGATCGGAAAAGGCGGACAAGTCGGAGAAGCCACCGAAGCTCGAAGCTGTCGTCGAAGCGGCCCCGGTGGTCGAAGATCCCGCCGTCGAGCCGATCGAGGATGCCGAGATCCTCTCGGTCGTCGAGGTCGAATCCGCGGGCGCGCCGGAGGCCGACGAGGAACCGACGTTGACCGTCGAGGAGCAAGAGCTCTCGGCGATCTATGGTGACGAGGCCGGATCTCCTGCGAGCGCGCACACGGAATACAGCGACAGCAAGACTGCCGACGAGGACCGGCCGATGCTGCCCGAGATCAACGCGCGCGATGAACGCCGGGCACAGTGGCAGGATCGGCGGGAACGACGCCGCCAGCGCCGCGAGGAGCGAGACCGCCAGCGCCAGGATCGCCGCGATCAGGCGCGCACGAACCAGCCGCAGCACCCCGCTCATGCTGGAGGCGACCAGCGCCACGGCGACCAGCCACGCCACGGCGCCCGCGATCGAGCCGCCACGATTCCGATTCCACGCCTCGAGGGTCGTCCGATCCAGCCGCCGGTCCATATGAACGGCGAGGAGGTCGACGGATCGGCCCGCGTCGGGACCCCGCTGGGTGACGCCGCTTCGACGCTGTTTGCGCAGCTGCGCAACGGCCAGCCGCTGCCAGTCCGCCAGCTCGCCGCGATGATGCGCAAGCGCAGCCTGGTCGAGACCGATCCGGAGCAGCTTGCGCCGCAGCTCAAGGCCGAGTTGCTCGGGGACGAGCGCAGCTACCGGACGCTCGGCTTGCGGCCCCGGATCGTGTATCGCGGCCGAGACCTGTTCGCGCCGGGACCGGTCGCGATGTCGGTGACCGCCGATGCGGAGGCCGGCGTGGCGGCGGCGCTATCGCGGCTCGCAAACGCGACCCATCGCGCGCTCGCGCAGCGGATCGCACGGGCGACGCCGGCCGGGTTCGAGCGGCTCATTCATGCGTACCTCGTCGCGGCCGGCTACAAGGACATCACCTGGATCAAGCGGCTCGAAGGCATCAGCTACGCCTCGGCGACGGCACCGGGCATCGACCGGACCATCCTGATCAGCGCGCGCTCGGGTGATCAGCCGATCGATCGCCGCGGCATCGGAGAGCTTCGCGTTGGTGTCGAGGCCAAGAACCTCGTCGCCGGAATCCTGTTCTCGGCGCGCGAGCTGTCCGAGGACGCCGAGCGCGAGCTCGAGCGGGCCGGGCGATCGATCGCGGTGATCTGCGGCGACCAACTGGTCGCGGCGCTGATCGCAAGCGGCGTCGGTGTGGTGAGCTCGGCGGCGCCGTTGCACTACGTCGACGATCAGCTGCTCGACGAGCTGCTCGCCGGGTGACCGCGCTGCGCTGGCACTGGCTGGGCAGCGCGGCGACCGGCACGGCCTACGCACGCGTGCTCGCGCGACAGCACGCGGCGCGCGAGCGCGTGTGGGCCGGCGAGCCCGGAGTGGTTCTACTCTGCGAGCACCCACCGGTGATCACGCTCGGCCGCTCGGCTGATCAGCGCAACGTGCTCGCACCGCGCGCCGAGCTCGCGGCCCGCGGCGTGACGGTGGTGCAGATCGAGCGCGGCGGCGATGTGACGTATCACGGCCCCGGACAGCTGATGATCTATCCGATCGTTCGAGTCCGGCGCGGCGTCGTCGATCTTCTCGAACGCGTGGCGTCGGCGATCAGCGATGCGTGCGCCGCGCTCGGCGCGCCGGGCGCGACATGGCGTCGCAACCCGGCGGGTGTGTGGCACGGCGACGCGAAGCTTGCTGCGTGTGGAATCCATATCGCGCGTGGCGTCAGCGTGCATGGATTCGCGCTCGACGTTGCAACACCGCGTGATGCATGGGGACGCATTCGACCGTGCGGTCTTGCCGCACCACAGGTCTCGCTCACGAGCATTGCGGATCGGAACCTCGACGTGGAGCGCGTCGCGGTCGAGGTCGGCCCGCGCGTGGTGACAGCGCTCGCAACCAATGGTTAACTGCACGGATGGGGAACGCACGAGTCATCGTTCTCTACAACACTGATTACGACGCCGAGCTCACGGGGCCGGACGTCGACGTGAGCTCCGTCGAGATCTCGGCGCGGTCGATCGCGTCGGCGCTCAAGCAGGGCGGATTTTCGGTGCAGGTCACCGGGGTCGAGGGCCCCGAGGTGTTCGAGGTGCTCGCTTCCTTGCGAGCCGCAAATCCCGACATGGTGTTCAACCTGTGCGAGTCGATGGCGGGCAACCCATGCAACGAACCGACGTTCGCCGGCCTCCTCGATCTGTTTGCGATTCCGTACACCGGCGCCGATCTGCCGGCGCTGGCCGCGTGCCTGCACAAGCGGCGGACCAAGGACATCCTGCTCGGCCGCGGGATCCCGACGCCACCGTACCGGTTCTTCGCAACGATCGAGGCTCTCGAAGACCCGAGCGTCGAACAGCTCGACTATCCGTGGTTTCTCAAGCTCGCGCACGAGGATGCGTCGGTCGGAATCACCGAGGAGAATCTCGTCGCCACTCCGGCGGCGCTGCGCACGCGGGCACGCGCGATGATGGCCGAATACTCGCAGCCGGTGCTCGCCGAGCGCTACGTCGAAGGTCGCGAGATCAACGTGTCGCTGATCGGCAATGACGATGCGCTCGCCACGTTGCCATTGCACGAGATCGACTTCGGAGCGATGCCGGCGGGCCGGCCGCGGATCGTCAGCTACGCCGCGAAGTGGGACGAGTCGCACGTGGATTACGCCGGGACCAAGCCGGTCGTGCTGCGCGATCCAACGCCCGGACTCGTCGCGAAGGTGGAGGATGTGGCGCGAGGGGCCTGGGACGCACTCGGGCTGCGCGACTACGGACGGGTCGATCTGCGCGTCGACGCGTCCGGCCAACCGTGGGTGATCGACGTGAACCCGAATTGCGATATCTCGCCCGATGCAGGGCTCGCGCGCTCGGCGTCGGTCGGCGGAATGAGCTACGTGCAGTTGATCAAGCGGATCGCGGACACGGCGCTGGCGAGGATCGGGCGGCGGACGTAGCCGCCCGCGTGCCCAACCGATCCCAACATCGCAACCGCCCGATCACTCCGAGTCGTCCTCGATGCGCCGGCGCAGCTTCTTCTGCAAGCCGAAGCGCGATAGCCCGAGCAGGCGAGCTGCGACGGTCTGGTTGCCCTTGGCACGCTCCATCGCCGCTTCGATATAGGCTTGCTCGGTCGATTGAAGCGCGGGCTTGAGCCGCAGATCGTCACCAGCCATGGGTTTCGCGGGCTCCGGCCGTGCAGACGCCAGCGCGATCGCCTCGGGAAGATCGGTCACGTCGATCACGTCACCACCCATCGCGATGCCGCGCGCGATCGCGTTTTCGAGCTCGCGAACGTTGCCCGGCCAGCGATGCTGACCGAGCGCGCGTCGCGCGGCGTGCGTCAGCTTTGCGGGGCGCGTTCCCGCCACGGCAGCGGCGCGCGCGAGCAAGTGATCGACGAGCAGGGGCACGTCCGTCTCGCGATCCCGCAGCGCGGGCACCGCGATCGTGATCACCTCGATGCGAAACCGGAGGTCCTCGCGAAACGCACCGGCGCTGGCCAGCTCTGCAAGCGAGCGCTGGGTTGCCGCGACCACGCGCACGTCGACCTTGCGCGCAGCGGTGTCACCGACCCGGCGGATCATGCCGTCCTGGAGCACGCGAAGCAGCTTGGCTTGCATCGCGAGACTGGTCTCCGCGACCTCATCGAGGAACAGCGTGCCGCCGTCGGCCACCTCGAACATGCCGCGGCGGTCGCGATCGGCACCGGTGAATGCGCCGCGGACGTGACCGAACAGCTCGCTCTCGAGCAGCGGCTCGGGAACGGCGCTGCAGTTGATCGCGACGAACGGCCCCGCCTTGCGCGGCCCGTGGTCGTGAAGCGCGCGCGCCACCAGCTCCTTGCCGGTACCGCTCTCGCCGACGATCACGACCGGCAGCGCGGTCGCCGCCGCGCGATCCACCAGCCCGAGCATGCGCACCATGGCGGGCGAGGTCCCGATGATCGCGTCGTACGAGTTGCGCAACCGCGCGCGATCGGGGAGGTCCGCCTTCACGCGAACCAGCTCGGCGTCGCGCTCGGCGAGCTCGGCGGACAACCGGCCGTTGAGCTGTTCGACCGCGCTCGTGGTCCGCCGTAGATCTTCGGTGAGCCGGGCGTTTTCGATCGCGATCGCGGCGATGTCGGCGAGCTCGCCGATCAGACCGGCAGCGTCATCGTCGAAGGCGCCACCGCGGAGCCGATGATCGACGTAGATGCAACCGGTGATCGTTCCGCGCTGGCGCAACGGTACGGCGAGCACCGAACGCAGCCGAAGCGCCGCGACCGAGGCGGCCATGCCGAACCGCTCATCGACGCCGGCATCGACCGTCATCACGGGCTCGCCGGACTGGGCCGCGCGCTCGGCGATCGAGCGGCTGACCGAGGGGGTCGCGCCAGCATCGAGATCGCCGGCCGCAAAGTTGCGCGATACCACCGGTGCGAGCTCGCCCGATGGTTGGCGCAGCAGCAAGAATCCGCGCTCGGCGTGCGTGAGATCGATCGCCGTATCGATGACCTCGTCGAGGATGCGCTCGACGCTCGCCTCGCTGTTGAGCCGTCTCGACAGCGTCAGCAGCCGGCGCAGATGGGCATCGACGCTGGAGCGCGCCGGGCGTACGGGCTCGGTGGCGATGGCCGCGATCGGCAGCGCGAGCAGATCGCGATCGGCTTGCAGCGCCGTGCGAAACGCGGGAGCCGCGGCTGCAACGATCGCCGCATGGGCGCTCCGTGCGCGATCACCAAAGCTCTGGGCACGGCCGCGGTCGCCGGCGGCGCTCGCGAGCTGCGCGGCGACCGCATAACCGCGAAACGCCCGCTCGAGCCGATCGGCGTCGACCGCTCGTTGTGCTGCGGCCTGGCATGCACCGGCGAGCTCGGTCACTCGCTCGTCGCGAAGACCCGTGTGAAGCGCGAGCCGGCCCCGCGCGATCGTCCAGCGATCGCGATCATCGGCACTCGAGCACAGCGACGCAACGTCGACCCCATCGCTGTCACGAAACCCCGCCTCCGCGAGCGCGACGTGGGCGCTGATCTGTACGTGGGCATCGCCCGACCTCGTGCCGAGCGCCAGCGCGTCGCGGTAGAGCGTTGCCGCGGTGGACAGATCGCCGAGGTGACGTCGAGCATCCCCCGCGATCAGCAACGCGAACGCCCGCAGGTGCGGCGCCCCCTCCGCGCGCACGAGCGCTTCTGCCGCGGCCTCGCTCGCCTCGTTGAGCTGTCCGACCGCGATCAACGCATTCGCGCGGTTGAGCTCGGCGCCGCACAGCTCGGTCACCGCGCCCAGCTCCGAAAACACCCGCTCGGCGGCGGCCAGACGGGGCAGGGCCTCGCTGGCGCGACCTCGCTCGGACAGCGCCGTGCCGAGGTTGAGCTCGGCCACGGCCGCCGCGTGAAGCTCGCCCACCTCGGTGAGCTTTCGCGCAGCTTCGCGGTAGCGATCGCTCGCCAGGGCCAGCTGGCCGCGCTGCTGTGCGACCATCCCGCGCAACGACAATGCGCGACCAGCGGTCGCCGGATCGCTTGCGGCCGCGGCACCGAGCTCCAGGGCCGCGAATGCAGCATCGGCGTCATCGAGCTGCCCGAGATAGAACGCCGCGAGCCCGGCGGCTTCGGCGCGTAGCCCAACGGGCGGCGCGGCGCTGGCACTGGCGATCACCCGCGCCTCGGCGTAGCGCGACCTCGTGACGAGCAGCCGTGCATACGTACCGGCCACCTCGTCCTGCCCGGGATCGCGCCGGTGCAAGTGGGCCAGGATGGCCTCGGCGCGGTCCAGGTCTCCGGCGCGCTGCGCGGCCCGCGCGATGATCAGCTCCGCCTCGATCGGATCGGCGCCTGCGTGTTGGGCCTCGCTCGCGAACGCGGTCGCGAGCTCGTGCTGCGCGGTGGCCGCGGCCGCGCGCGCGGCGATCAGACCCGCTCGTGCGGGCAGCGAACCGATGGCCCGGCGAGCCAGCGCGATCGCGCGGTCCGAGCGACCTCGGGCAGTGAGCTGCTCGGAGATATCGCACGCGAGCTCTGCTGCGGTCTTATCGAGCTGTGCGCGCTCGAACAGCGGTGCCGCCCAGGTCAGGTCGCCCGTGCTGCGCGTCAGCGCGCGGGCGCCTTTCGTCGCGAGCGCGTCGATCGCGTTGGCGGGGAGTACCGCCGCGGTCGCGGGATCGATCGCGACGTCGTCGCCATGGCGCTGGGCGAGACCTGCTCGCGCGAGCTCGGCGAGCTCGGCCAGTCCCGCGCGCTCCTCGGCGTCCCGCACCAGCTCGAGCACCCGATCGAGCCGAGCCCGGTCGCCCCACGCGGCGATCGCGGTCGCAAGCATGCGCGCACCCGCGGACACGCTGGCGACCTGGCGAGCACGCAGCTGTGCCGCGCCGCTCGAGATGTGACGCGTCCAGTCGATCGCCAGCGGGTCATCTGCGGCCACCGCGCGCAACAGCTCGATCGCGGTCGTCACCTGCCCGCCACAGGCCGCGTGCAGCGCACGAGTCCACCCCGCCGGCGGGGACGTCCCGAGCATCGCGGCCACCATCGTCTGGAGCCCGTCGACGGTGAGCGGAGGAACCCGGTGAACCGCGATCGCGGGTGCGAGCACGAGCTCGCGATCCGTCGTGACGATCACCGGTCGGCGGCGCTCACCGCGTGCGAGCGCGGTGACCAGCTGTTGCGCGCGCGGATCGGTGCCGAGCTCGATCGCCTGCAGCTCGGAGGCGGTGCGAATCTGATGTGCGACTCGATCGAGCCATCCGCGATCGTCCGCGCGCGCCGCAACCCCGAGCCTCGCTGCAACGTCGTCGAGTGAACCGATCGAGACCACGGCCGATGCACCACGCGCGACCTGGCCGAGCTGCCAGCGTCCCACCACATCGGCGACGATCTGACGGGTGCCGGCTTCGGCGGACCCGACGACGACCACGACGGGGTTTGTGGCGTCCAGGCTGGCGGCAATCGCGGCGATCGCATCACGCGCCCCCGGCCAGCTCGCAGCAGCGGGTGGAGGACCCACCTTGGGGCGAGCGCGGCGCTTGGAACCGGGCGCGATCGCTGGTGCGAGCTCGTCGAGCTCATCGAGCAAGGACAGCGCCGATCGCGGCCGACCATCGACATCGAGCGAGATCATCCGCGTCAGCAGATCGGCCAGCGCGCGCGGAACCCCAGGGAGCTGGAGCGGCGGTGCGCCCGCCATGATCGATCGCACGAGCTCGGCGACGTTCGGCGCCTGGAACACAGGTTGGCCGCGGATCATCCGCAACGCGGTGAGCCCAAGGCCGTAGAGGTCGCTGCGCGGTTCCGGCTGGCCGGCGAGCGCCTCGGGCGCCATGTACATGGGTGTTCCACGCGCTCCGATCCCGCTGGATAGCCCGAGATCGACGAGCACGTGCCCCCGCGATCCGAACAGCACGTTTTGCGGCGCGACATCGGCATGGACGAGGCCCGCCGCGTGAATCGTCGCGAGCGCCCCCGCGATGTCCGCCAACAAGCTCCAGATCGCGAGCGCGCGATCCGTTGACATCTCTGCGTGGTCCGAACGCGTCCCATCGATCCACTCCGCCACGAAGTACGCTGCGCCTGCTGCGACGTCTTCGATCGCCGCCTGCGTCCGGCCGACTTCGAACACCTGTGGCAGCGCGGGGTGCGAAAGTCTCGTCAGTTGTTCGAACTCCGCGAGCAGCCCCCGCTCATGTCGGCGCTCGTGCACGAGCTTGAGCGCGCGCGGTTCACCGGTCCGAAGATCGGTGACGCGAAGCACCCGGCCAGATGTTCCGCGCCCCACCACCCGATCGATCCGGAATCGAGCGAGCACGTCCGGGCCCGGGGACGCGGCGGCCACCATGACTCATGTCAACTTGATTGGCTCGCAACTGTCAACAAGATTGGCAATCGTGGCAAACACCGATACATGGTAGCGAAGTCGGCGAGTCGAGGCTGGCTCGCCGCCGAGGGTTTCGGTGCTCTTCGCCGGTGAAAGGCCCATGTTATCGTGCCGCCCGTGGCGGATGACGAACGGACGCGCCGCCGACTTGGCGACGAGACCAAACATCGGATTGCCGACCTGGCGTCAGGTTGGACAGTCGATGGGCCAGGCGCCACGGAGGGTCGCGAGTCACAGCCGGCGATTCCGCCAACGCCGGTTGCCGAGGGCTCCGAGCTGCGGCAGTCCGGCGCCGCCGATCGACCGCCACGCGCGGTTGCCGCCCCGCCCCCAGGCGAGCCAGCGCCACGCAAGAAACCCAAGACCCTGCCACCACCGCCGCCCGGATCTGCGGAACGCAAGGCGCTCGAAACCGCGATCGTCGGACACAGATCGGAGCCGGTCGCTCGACCGTCGGGGCCGGAGCCGGTCGCTCGACCGTCGGGGCCGGAGCCGGTCGCTCGACCGCCCGCGCCGAAGGCGGGCCGAGCCGCACGCGAGGATGGACTTCCTGCGGCGTCGACCGCCGACACGCCACTCTTGATCGAGCCCGATGCCGCCGCGTCGTCGGGCCGGGCCGCGATCGCCGCTGCACGCAAGATCGATTACGACGCGACGCTGCCCGCCGACGCCCTGGACGGCGGTAACCACAGCTCGCGTGGCAGCCAGAGCTCGAGCGGCGATCCGACCACGGTGTCGCCCGCAGATGCGCCGTCGTTGTCGGTCGACAGCACGATCGCTCGTCGCAGTAAACGCAGACTCCGCACGATCGCGGCGCTGCGCCGCAAGCGGGGCTGGTTCGGCGACCTGCGCTACGTGTTCACCGCGCTGTTCGGTGTTCGCCGATCGCGGCGTGAGCTGGGCGAGCTCGAGCACAAGCGCTTGGTCCATCACCAATCGCGCCGGCGTCATCTGATCACGCTCGGTCGGACGGCGGTGACGACCGAGGGACTCGACCACGACGTGCTGCGCGATGCTCGCAGCACGCTCGGAACGATCGAGGACGAGCGCGCGAACCATACCGAGCAGGTCGCTGCGGCCGAGCAGGAGCTGACTCGGATCCAGCGCGAGCGCGAAGCCGCGGCGAAGCGTTACGCGACCGAGCTGGCGGCGGTCGACGACGAGCTCGCCGCCCTCGATAAGCGGCTCGATCCGCTGATGAAGGAGCACGCGGCGCTGTCGCGCCGGGGCGCCGACCTGCGGGCGTCGGTCAAGCGAATCGAGCAGCAGATCGTCACGACCACCGAATCGGTCGCGACGGCGATGGCCTCCAATCAGGATGCGACGCCGCATCAAGCCGAGCTCGCGACGCTCAGGGCCGATCACAAGGACGTCATCCGCGAAGAGCCGGTGATCGCGACCGAGCTGGATGCGCTGAACCCGCGGATCGCAGAGGTCGAGGCCAAGCGCGCGGCCGCCCAGCACCGGCGCGAAGAGCTGCTCAGGACCGAACAAAATGACGAGCGGCGCACCGAGGAGCTGCTCATCGCGATCGGCGCGAAGCGCAAGGTGATCGACCGCGCCGTGGCCGACGCCGAAGAACAGCGCGACAAGATCTTCTTCGACGTCGGCGAGCGGCTCTACGTGGATCGCCCCGCCGAGCTCGCGGCACAGCTGCACCCGATCGATTCGATCGATGTCGAGCTCGGAACCAGCGATCGCCGCATGATGGAGCTGCGCGAGATCCTGTCGACCATCGACAAGGCGAAGCTGGCCCGCGGGATCGCGATGATGCTGGTGATCCTGGCTGCGATCGGCGCGATCGCGTGGCTCACGCTGTTACGGACCTAGCATTCGTTCGAGCCGCGAGATCGCCGCGAGCACGAGCGCCATCCGAACGACCCCAAGCAGCAGGCCCACCCCTCCGAGCGTCACCGCAGTGGCGCCGATCAGCCGAGCTGCCCCCGGCAGCTCGGCTGCGCGAAACCCGACCCAGCCCGTGCCAATAGCCGCGATGCCAGCGCCGACCGCAAGGTAAAGCCCGGGCGAGGGGAGGGCGGCGGCGATCAGCGCCACCAGCGCCAACCCGAGCGGTGCCCGGTGCATGGCCGCCTGCATGGATCGACGCTACCGACCCTGGACGAGCCGGGCCAGTTTCGTGCTAAACGCGGCTGCAATGTCCGACGATATCCGTGCCGGGTTCTGCGCGATCGTCGGGCTTCCCAACGTTGGTAAGTCCACGCTCCTGAACCGGATCCTCGGCCGTCATCTCGTGGCCGTGTCGGCCAAGCCGCAGACCACCCGGGATCGGATCCTCGGGGTCCACACGGTCGAGCTGCACGGCGAACAGCCCGGCCGCGCACAGATTGCGTACGTCGATACCCCCGGGGTCCAGGACGGCCGCGGCCCGCTGCGCCGCCACATGCGCGACGCTGCAATTGCCGCCGCCGCCGATGCCGACGTGGTGCTCATGCTGGTCGACGCCACGGACCGGCGCGGCCGGGTTCCGGATCGGCTCGCCGAGGACGACGCCAGAGCGCTTGGCGACGCGAGCCGAGCGCACCCGCTGGTGATCGGCATCAACAAGGTCGACCGGATCGCCAAGCCCGAGCTGCTGCCCGTGATCGAGCGCTGGGCGAGCTTCCAGCCCGGCGCCGAGGTGATCCCACTGGCGGCGCTGACCGGTGACGGCGTGGACGCGCTCGAGCGCGCGGTGGCGCGCCGGCTCCCGGTAGGTCCGGCGCTATTTCCCGACGAGATGGTGACCGATCGGTCACCCCAGTTCATCGCGCAGGAGATCATCCGCGAGCAGCTGTATCACCAGCTCGGCAAGGAGCTGCCCTACGCCTGCGCGGTTCAGATCGAGACCTGGACCGAGCGGCCCAATCGCGAGCTCGCCGTGAGCGCCGTGATCGTGGTGGAGCGTGAATCGCAAAAGCCAATCGTCGTCGGTAAACGCGGCCAGCGCATCCGGGAGCTCGGCATCGCCGCCCGCGAAGCCTTGACCACGGCGCTCGGCCAGACCGTGCATCTCTCGCTGTTCGTGAAGGTGGTCGCGGAATGGAGCCGCGGTGAAGCTGCGCTGCGGCGGTTTGGCTACGGAGGCGACCCAGCATGATCCCGTTACTCGCGATCGTCGGCCGACCCAATGTTGGCAAGTCGACTCTGTTCAACCGGCTGGTCGGCGGACGCCCCGCGCTGGTGCACGATACGCCGGGGCTCACCCGCGATCGCCGCTACGGCGAGTGCGACTACTTCGGCACCGAGCTGCGTGTCGTCGACACTGGTGGTCTCGACCCCGACGCCGCCCACGAGGTGATCGGCGCCGGAATTCACCGTCAGGCGATGCGCGCGATCGAGGAGTCCGACGCGCTGATGCTGGTCGTCGACGGACGAGCGGGGCTATCGAGCGTCGATCATGCGCTCGCGAAGCAACTGCGCCAGACCGGTAAGCCGGTGTTCCTCGCGGTCAACAAGGTCGATCACTCGGTCCGTGACGACCTGGTGCACGATTTTCACGAGCTCGGTCTGGGGACGCCGTTCGCGATCTCGGCGGCGCACGGACGCGGCATCGACCCGTTGCTCGAGGCGATCGTCAACGCGGTGGCTCCGCGACCACCGGGCGATGCAGACCAGCCCGACGAGGAGGATGCGTTCGATCCGCTGCTCGATGAGCCGGAGGAGCTCCCCGAGGTGCCGCCAACGCCGGCGGGGCCGCTGCGCGTCGCCTTCGTGGGCCGCCCCAACGCCGGCAAATCGTCGCTGACCAACCGGCTGCTCGGCGAGGAGCGCTCGCTGGTCCACGACGTCGCAGGCACGACCACCGATCCGGTCGACACTCCGTTTTCGATCGGCGGCCGCGACTACATTCTCGTCGACACCGCGGGGATCCGGCGCAAGGCCAAGATCGACGCCGAGATCGAGAAGATCGCCGTGTCGATGGCGATCGGCCAGGTCGACCGCGCCGATGTGGTGGTGCTGGTGATCGACGCCGAGCTCGGTCCGGCGGAACAAGATGCGCGGATCGCCGGCATGATCGAAGCGTCCGGCCGTGCGCTCGTGATCGCCCTCAACAAGTCGGACCGCGTATCGAGCGACGCCGCAAAGGCCGCGCTGCGCGAGCAGACCACCGACAACTTTCATTTCTTGTCGTGGGCACCGACGACGCTGATCTCGGCCCAGCGCGGCGACGGCGTCGATCGCCTGCTCGACCTCGTCGACCAGGTCGCGCGGGAGCACCGCAAGCGCGTGCCCACCGCCGAGCTCAACCGGTTCTTCGCCGAGGTGATCGAGGAGATGCCGCCGCCGCTCCACCACGGGCGGGCGGTGCGCATTCTGTACCTGACCCAGGCGGCGACGCGACCTCCGACGTTCGTGCTGTGGGCCAATGCTCCGGAGGGCCTCGCACCGTCCTACAAGCGGTTCATCGCGAATCGCCTGCGCGATCGCTACGGGTTTCGCGGGTCACCGATCCGGATCGCCCTCAAGGCGAAGAAGGATCGGCACAAACCCGACGAGTGAGGCGCGACGTCGTCGTCGAGACGAGATGACTCGCCCTGGAGGGATCGTCAGAAGTATCCCCACCGGACGGTCCCGCGCACGCCGAGCGTGAACACGGTGACGTCGCCGCCGAAGCTGGCGAGCTTGCCCTCGAAGCCATACGACCGGGAGCGACTGACGAGCATGTCGAGTCCTCCGCCGACCGTGAGCGCCGCGCTCGTGCCTTCGTCGATCGGCCCGCCGAACGTGGTGAGCGCTCCGACCCCACCGAACGCGTACGGCACGTATTTCAGCACGTCGAACCGAAACACCACGCCGACGTCCGCCAGCAGGACCGTGGTCGTCTTGGACTGCTCCGGCGTCCCGCCGCCGTAGAACACGCCGCCCGCAAGCTCGAGCCGGAGCCCGAGGTCGGTGCCGATCATGCGCTCGTGGCCGATCGCGAGCGCCCCCCCATAATCGGGCCCGATCGCAACCGGCTCCATGTTGTTCACCGGTTCGCCAGGCGCGCTGAACGTCGCCCAGCCCAGCCCCAGCGACAGCGAACGCTCGGATTCCCCGTGAGCCACGCCGGTCAGCGCCAGGACGACCAGCAGGGCTCGCATGGCCAGATTGTAGGCAACTCCGGCCCCCGTTCGTTGGTCCAAGGGTGCGAATTGACGCGCTACCGATGCCGGTGCTACATCCCCTCGACCCACGATGGCCGACCAGGACGCCTCCAAACCTGCCGCACCTCCAAAGCCGGTGCACATCGGCGGCGAGTCGATCGTCGACCGGCTCGCTCCACACATCAAGAAGATCTTGGTGGCCTTCATCGTGCTGGCGGTGGCGCTCACGGTGGTGTTCGCCGTGCGCTGGTACAAGCAGCGAGGACAGGTCGCCGACACCGAGAAGATGGTGGCGGTCCTCGATGTTGCTCGCAAGCCCATCCAGCCGGCGGCGGCCGCCGGTCAACCTGCCGATCCGGATGCACCCAAGCCCGAAGGCTTTGCCAACGCGCACGACCGCGCGACGGCGGTGCTGGACGTGCTCGCCAAGCAGAATGCGCCGGTGTCGCCGACCTATCGCGGTGCCATGTTGCTCGATGCTGGCAAGCTCGACGAGGCGATCGCCGAGTACCGCAAGGCAGCCGCGGACAAGACGATCGACGGCGTGCTGGCGCGCGAGGGCCTGGGCATCGCACTCGAGGCCAAGGCGACCGCGGAAAAAGATGCGACCGCACGGCAGAAGCTGCTCGAGGAGTCGCTCGCAGCGTTTGCCTCGATGCAACCCGACGAAGCCGGTCCGCGCCGGTCATACGCGCTGTACCACCAGGGGCGCATCCAGCTGACGCTCGGCAAGCGCGCGGAGGCAACCGCGTCCTTCGACCAAGCGAAGAAGGTCGCGGCGCCGGCCGGCCTCCCGGGGGACATCGTCGCCCAGATGGCGATCGGCGACCAGCAGGCGCTTCAGGAGTGCGTGAGGAGATACGACCTGGGAGCGTGCGAGCTGTTGTCGCTGATCGAACAACGCGTCGGCGCGATGGGCTCGTGACGCGCACCCTCGTTCTCGCATCGCTGTTGTTCGCCGCGCTGAGCGGTTGTGTTCGCGTGCCCTCCAACCGCGCGGACGCGATGCGGGCGGTCGTCAAGGAGCCGCTCGGCGAGGATCGGCTGTCGTTGCACTGGAAGTTCGTGACCGCGGACCGGCTCACCGAGGTCAGCCCGCAGGAGTTCGCGTCGCCCGCGGTCTACGCCGATACGCTCTACGTCGGGTCGGCGACCGGGATGTTCTACGCCTTGCGTGCATCGTCGGGAGAGGTGTGGTGGCGCAAGAACATCGGTGCGGTGTCCTGCGCGCCGCTGGTCGGCGGAGCCGTGTATGTCGGCACGATGGACGGCCTTTTGCTCGCGCTCGATCCACAGACCGGTGACGAACGCTGGCGCTACCAGAGCCGAGGACCGATCGGACAGCCGCCGGTGATGACGCGCGATGCGGTGATCTTCGCCAACGAGGCGGATCAGGTGGTCGCGGTCGACGCCATCACCGGCAAGTTCAAGTGGCAATACAAGGCCGAGACGCCCGAGGAATACACGCTGCGCGGCCACGCGGGGGTCGCGATCGACGGCGACCTGGTCTACACCGGGTTTGCCAACGGCACGCTCGTCGCGCTTCGTCGCGACAATGGCTCGGTCGCATGGTCGACCTCGCTCAAGGGCGAAGCGGATCGATTCATCGATGTCGACGCCACGCCGATCGTGCTGGAGGACACCGTGTATGCCGCGTCCTCGTCGGGCGGGGTGTACGCGCTCGACAAGCTGACCGGGCTGGTGCGCTGGCGGTTGCCGTTCTGGGACGCCGCGATGCCAAGCTCGAGCGGCAACGTCGGCGGCATCGCGACCGACCGCAAGTTGCTCTACGCGAGCGTGGCGGACCTCGGCACCTATGCGATCGATCTGGGAGGCAACATCGTGTGGCGCGTCGGTGCCCGCGGTGGTGGCGAACCTGCCGTGCCCGTGGTGTTCGCCGACTTGCTGGTGTACTCGCTGGCCAAGGATGGCATGTTCATCGCGAACCGCCGCACCGGCGAGACGCTGGAGTACTTCGATCCCGGCGATGGGATCTCGGCAGCCCCGACGATCACCGCCGATGGCCGGCTGTTCGTGATGTCCAACCGCGGCATCCTCTACGCGTTCGATCTCGACTAGGGGCTGTCAAAGCGGATCGCAGAACGGCAGCGCGGGCTTCGCGATCAGATAGCCCTGCAGCAGGTCGCAGCCGAGCCCGACCAGCGTCTTGGCCTCGGATTCGGTCTCGACACCCTCGGCGATGGTCGTGATGTTCTGTGCGCGGCACAGATCCACGACGGAGCGGATCAGCCGCTGCTTCATCGGCGTCGTGTCGACGTCGCGGATCAGCGACATGTCGAGCTTCACGAAGTCGGTGTCGAGCGGTGAGAACGTTCGCATCCGGGCGTGACCACCACCGAGATCGTCGATCGCGACGCGATACCCGAGCTCGCGCAGCTCGGCGACGCGATAGCGAACGTCGGCGTGTCCTTCGAGCGAGGTCCGCTCGGTGATCTCGAGCACGATGCGAGATGCGACCTTCGATAACGGCGCAAACGGGCTCGTCAGCTGCTTGTCGAACAGGTCGAGCAGGTGAAGGTTCAAGAACACGAGACCGCGCTCGGGCGGGGCATCGGCAACGACCTTCGCGGTGTGTGCGCGAATCGCGCGGCCAAGCGACTGGACCCGCTCGAGCCGTTCGGCTGCATCGAGGATCGCGCCGGGATGCGGCAACGAGCGATCCGCAGAGCGCAGCAGCGCTTCGTAACCAAAGCGCATGCGCGTGCTCGCATGAACGATCGGCTGGAAGTGCATCGTCATCGCGGCGAGGCACGCGCTGAGCTTGACCTCGAGGTCGCGCAGCCGATCCGTGCTCTCCGCCGATCCCGACAGTGGTTGCGTTCCTTTCGCCAGCGGCCGGTGTTCTGCGAGCTCGGCGCCGAGCTCTGCGATGGCAGCGGGCGAGGTCAACGGGGCGTGCGGGTCCCGGTTACTTCCCGTCGACACAGACCCATCGTACACAGCGGAGCCTTCGACGCCAATTTCGTTGTTGCGGTCACGCTGTACTCCTAACGGAGCACTCACTGGGGTCCGCTAGGGGGATGTACGTCAAGCGAGCCGGCGCAGATGCTCGCGGAACTCGGCGACCACGAGCGACGCAGGGTGTCGGTCGAGCTCGCTGGCGATCAGCTCGTCGACGATCGGCAGGTCCAGCACGATCCGATACAGCATCAAGCAAGCTCGCATCGACAGGGGGACAAATTGCGCCTCGCCGCACAGCACGACGTTCGACGAGTCGGGCGTCGCCCACGATACCGTGAGTGTGTTCGGGTCGTAGCTGTACTCGAGCGTGTACCCCAGCGACCCACGCTCGAGCCTCCGGGTGAACGCGACGGCGTGGGGGCGCCCCTCCTGGGTCTGCCGGACGATCCGCGCGGTCTGGACGATGGGAAGCCAGCGCGGGATCTCGGCGGCGTCGGTGAATACCTCGTAGGCCACTCGTGCCCCGACCGTCAGCGTCGTGGAGACCTCGCTCGTCAGCGGCGATGCAGAGGGGCTAAATGCGCGGGCCGTGGCCATCGGGGAACTTCCTTGGTTGGGTGAGTTTCCCTACAGCAACCCCGATACCAGCCGCCGGCCACGACGTTCTGCGGAGTTGAGCGAATTTCCCGGCTCATGCAGTTGCCGATAGCAAGATCGGTGTCCGTCTACCGCGGACCCCAGGAACTCTCCCAGTGTCGCGCGACACGCAACTGCCGAGCCTGCAAGAGGATCGGCGCGGGGGACTCCCGGCGGCTTGGGACCCTTCAGGTTCCGTGCTCGCGGTTCGACGAGATCTTCCGTTCGACGCCACCACGCACCACCAGACCGCGGTAGTCAACGCGAGCCAGCGGTGCGAGCGCGGCGGCAACCGGCGACGAAGTCGCAGGCACGCCATCGATGGTCTCGATCAGCAGCTCACGCCGGCGTGTGGTCGCGGCGATCCGCGGTAGCCCGACCGACAGCGCGAGTGCGATGGTTTCATTGGGGAGCTGGCCGGTCGAGATCCGGCGGGCGTTCGGCTCGGCCCACACCGCGAGCGCGCCATCCACGAGGATCACGGTCGCGCCGATCCGGCGCGCGGGTCGGGCGGCCGGGTCTCGCAGCGGAGGGAACGCCAGCACGTTGCCCCAGGCGTTCGCGGGATCGACCGCGGCCAGCACGTCGACGCGCGGGGCCTGCCCCCGAGCGCGCTCGCGCAACCTGTCGATCGCACCGGGCCACGCGAACTGCGCGCCCTCGAGATCCTCGACAAAGAACCCGCGACGCACCGTCCCGGCGTCCTCCATCGCGCGCAACACATCGGCGACCGATGCGAACCCGCCCGGCAGCTCGTCAGCGCGTGCGGTCGCGCGGCCGGCAAAGCCCCAGCGCTCGAGCAGCGCCGTGGCCCGAGCATGCGCGCGGACCGTGTCGCCGGGTACCGGACCCAATGATCGAACGAGCGACCATCGGCCGCCAAAGCTGGCGTGTGGGCTGGCCCGGCGGCTCGCGGGGCTTCCCAGCGACCGCAGTGGTGCAAAGGTGTCGTTGGTGATCCAGCCGGACCACACCAGATCCCACAGCGCGGCGGTGACGCGTCCGCGATCAGCGCCCGCCGCTTGTTCGATCGCGACCAGAAACGACGCGCCGGTGCGCGTCAGGTGCTCGAGGATCGCGTCGTGAATCGCTGCGTGGCCGGTGATGGCCTGTGGCTCGGGCGCCAGCGCGCTCGCGCGATCGCGGCGAAGCAGGATCACGCGACCATCCTTGGAGCCCAAGGATCCCGCGCCGACCCACACCAGCTCGCCGGCAGCGCCCAGGTCATCGAGCAGCTGGGGGCGATAGTCGAGGACGCGGGCAGGAAGGATCCGGCGCTCGAGCTCGGAGAACGCGATCGCAGCGCCTTCGATCCGCGCGATCGCATCTCGCAGTGCGAGCGGCCCGCGGCGTGGTTGCGCGAGTCCGTGCCAGCGCGGCAAGAACGCCGCGAACGTCACCGCCGGGACCGGCGCGACCTGGGCGCGCAGCCTGGCAAGCGTCCGGCGCCTCAGCTGGCGCAGCACCTCCGCGTCGCTCCAGTCGATCGCAGCGCTGCCCGGCCGCAGCGCGCCGCTCACCAGCGCGCCGCGATGCTCGAGCAGCGCGAGCACCGGAGAGGCCTGACCAATCGGCAGCGCCCAGCGCGCCGCGATGTCCGCGGCCGTGAACGGTGCGTGCGTGCGCGCGTAGCGGCCGACGAGCGATGGCAGCGCATCCGCCGCCGGATCGAGCAGCGCTGCCGGCAATCCCGCCGGCAGCTGGATGCCGAGGCCGTCGCGATAGCGCGCTGCATCCTCGACGGCGATCCACCTCGGCTGTCCCCCGATCGTCACCTCGACGGCGCGCGTGGTCGTGCGCAGCTCCGCGAGCGCGGCGGCGAGATCGACCCCGGTGGCGCGCGCCGCGAGCTCGTCGCGCGTGAGATCGCCGAGCCTGCGCAGGAGGTCGTGAATCTCGTCGACCGTACGGGCGCGACGATCGTCGCTGCGCTGCTGGAGCTCGGCGTCGACGTCGCCGATCACCTCGGGATCGAGCAGATCGCGCAGCTCGCCGCCGCCGACCAGCTCCGAGAGCATGGCGCGATCGATCGTCAGCGCCTGTGCCTTTCGTTCCGCGACCGGCGCATCGCCCTCGTAGAGGAAGGCCGCGACATAGTCGTAGGCCAGCGAGCGCGCGAACGGCGATGCGGAGTCGGTCCGCGCCGGCTCGATCTCGATGACCCGCGCGCGGATCTGGCGCAGCACCTCGACCAGCGCCGGAAGATCGAACACGTCGCGCATGCACTCGCGGTAGGTCTCCAGCGTGATCGGAAACGCGGGGAACTGAAGCGCGACGCCCATCAGCTGCTGGGCGCGTAGTCGTTGCGCCCACAGCGGCGTGCGTTGGCCAGGGCGGCGCCGCGGCAACAGCAGCGCGCGCGCAGCGTTCTCGCGAAAGTGGGTCGCGAACACGCTGGATCTCGCGAGCTCGTCGACCAGCATCTGCTCGACCTCGTCGGGGTCCGGGATCAATCCGTCATCGTCGGGAAGCGCGTCGGCCTCGTTGAATCGAAACGCGATACCGTCATCGGTCCACAGCGGATGGATCGGATAGCCGAGCTCACCCTCGAGCCGTTTCGAGATCGCGATCGCCCACGGCGCATGGATCCGGCTGCCGAACGGCGACAGGATGCACACGCGCACGTCGCCGAGCTCGTCGGTGAACCGCTCGATCGTGATCGCTCGATCGGAAGGAACCCCTCCGGTCGCGAGCCGTTGATCGGTGAGGTAGCCGATCAGGTTGTCGGCCGCGTTCGAGTCCAGCCGGTACTCGGTGGCGAGCCATTGTGTGGCCGTCACGCGATCCGTCGCCAGCCGGGTGTCGAGCTCGCGGCAGAACGCGCCGATCGCACGACCGAGCTCGACCGGTCGACCCGGACCTTCACCGCGCCAGAACGGCATCTTCCCGGGCTCCCCTGGGGCCGGGCTCACGATCACCCGGTCGCGCGTGATGTCCTCGATCCGCCAGGTCGTCGCGCCGAGCAGGAACGTCTCGCCACGGCGACTCTCCGCGACCATCTCCTCGTCGAGCTCGCCGACCCGGGGACCGGCTTCGCCGATGTGAACCGCGTAGGTCCCGCGATCGGCAATCGTGCCACCCGAGACCACGCTGAGCAGCCGTGCACCTTTGCGGCCGACGAGCAGATCGGCCTGGCGATCCCAGGTCAACCGCGGGCGCAGCTCGGCGAACTGGTCTGACGGATACCGGCCGGCCAGCATGTCCAGCACGGTCACGAGCGCTGCGCGCGATAGCTCGCGGTAGCTGGCCGCGCGATGGACCACGCGCTCGAGCTCATCGACGTGCCATGGCTCGACCGCGACCATCGCGACGATCTGCTGTGCGAGCACGTCGAGCGCGCTGTCGGGGACGCGGATCGCCTCGACCTCGCCGTCGAGCATCCGGCGGGCGACCACCGTTGCCTCGAGCAGATCGCCGCGGAACTTGGGCACGATCCGGCCGCGGCTGGTGCCTCCCACGTGATGGCCTGCGCGGCCGATCCGCTGCAGTCCGCGCGACACCGCGCCGGGCGATTCGACCTGGATCACCAGATCGACGCTGCCCATGTCGATCCCGAGCTCGAGCGACGACGTCGCGGTGATCGCGCGCAGCTGGCCGGCCTTGAGCGCCTCTTCGATCTCGAGCCGGTGGTGCCGCGCGACCGATCCATGATGCGCGCGGATCAAGGTCGCGCCGGACTCGATGCGCCCGGTCGACACCGCGAGCTCGGTCAGCTGCTGTGAGACGCGCTCGGCGAGCCGCCGCGAGTTGACGAACACGATCGTCGAGCGATGCTCGAGGATCAGCTCGAGCAGGCGAGGGTAGATCAGCGGCCACATGCCGCCGCCGTCGCGGCCAGCCGTGCCCGGGTGGTCCATCTCCGCGGCGGGCACGATGATCTCGAGATCGAGCGCGGGCCTCGTGCTGGCATCGATGATCTCGACCGGCCGATCGCCGCCCAGGTATCGAGCCACTTCGATAAGCGGGCGCTGGGTGGCGGACAGTCCGATCCGCTGGGGATCCGGATTACCCGAGCTCGTGACCAGATGGGCCAGCCGTTCGAGCGTGAGCGCGAGGTGGATCCCGCGCTTGGTTGGGGCCAGCGCATGGATCTCATCCACGATGACCGTGTCGACGTCGCGCAGCCGATCGCGGGCGCGACCGGCGAGCAACAGGTACAGCGATTCGGGCGTCGTGATCAGGATGTGGCCTGGCTCGCGCAGCTGACGATCGCGCTCCTTCGCTGGCGTGTCGCCGGTACGGACATCGACGCGAATCTGCATGCCCGCGCCGAGGCGCTGCAGACCTTCGAGCGGCCCGCGCAGGTTGCGCTCGACGTCGTACGCCAGCGCCTTGATCGGCGAGACATAGACGACCCGGGTGGCCGCGTTCGCAGGCGCGCGCGCGAGGCGATCGAGACACCACAAGAACGCCGCGAGCGTCTTGCCGCTGCCGGTGGGTGCGAGCATCAGCGTGTGCTTGCCCGATGCGATGCTGGTCCAGCCGCGCGCTTGCACTGCGGTGGCGGCGGGAAACGTCTCGGAAAACCACCGCCGGGTGGTCGCTCCGAACAATCCCAGAGAATCGCCAGACGCGCCGGACACGACGAACCATAACTCACGCCGACGCGATCAGCTCACGGGGCGATCAGCTTGCGCAGACCATCCAGCGTGCGAAGGCCATCCAGCGCGTCGCGCAGCCAATCCAGCAGCAGGCTCGGGCCTTGCCAACCGATCCGGGCTCGCCAGGATCATTCGATCGCCGGTCTTGGGAGGCGCGATCACCACGCCGCGCGGCCACGGCGCTGCGTCTGGATGCGCAGCCGGAACGATGACGGTAGCCGTGAACGTGGGCGGCGAGAGAATCGAGAACGCACGGCGATGCGCAGCCGGAACGATGACGGTAGCCGTGAACGCATGGCGGGAACCCGCCGGACCGAGATTCCCCGGGCTTAGCCACACCCGAGTTGACATAATGCCAATTCTGCGACGCGACCCGACGACCTGCACCGCGCACGTGCGCGTGCACGTCGCACGGTTCCAGAGCAGACCTACCGGCTCTGATTCAAGCGGCCGCTGATCTTGGCGAGCTCTTCCGCCGTCAACCCGCTCGATGCCTCGATCGTCACGCTGGCCGCGCGGCCGGTGCCGATCTCGGCGGCAGTGATCTCGAGGATGCCATCGGCGTCCATCGTGAAGCTGACCTCGACCTTGGTGACACCGCGCGGCGCCGCCTTGAGATCGCCGAGCACGAACTTACCGAGGCGCCGGTTCTTCGACGCGTGCTCGTGCTCGCCTTGATAGATCTCGATCGCGACGAACGTCTGGTTGTCCTCGGTGGTCGCGAACGTCTTCTTGGCGCGCGTCGGGATGCTCGTGTTCGACGCGATCACGACGGACATCTTGTCGCCGGCGACCCGGACGCCCATGTTGTGCGGCGTCACGTCGAGCAGCACGACCTCCTGCAGCTCGCCACCCATGATGCCCGAGTGCACGGCGGCGCCCATCGCCACGATCTCGTCGGGGTTGACGCCCTTGCTCGCCGGGCGATTGAAGATCTTCACCGCCCGCTCCTGCACCGACGGCATGCGCGTCATGCCGCCGACCAGCAGCACCTGATCGATGTCGGCCGGCGTGCAGTGCGCGTCCGCGAGCGCGCGCAAGCACGGCGCCTCGAGTCGATCGAGCAGCACCTTGCATGCACGCTCCAGCACGCCGCGCTCCAGCTCGCGCATCAGGTGGATCGGCCCTGCCGGCCCTGCCGCGATGAACGGCAGGTTCACGTCGGTGGTCATCGCCGACGACAGCTCGATCTTCGCGCGCTCCGCGGCCTCCTTCAGCCGCTGCAGCGCGACCGAGTCCTTGCGTAAGTCGATCCCGTTGTCCTTATGGAACTCATCGGCGAGCAGGTCGATGATCACGCGGTCGAAGTCATCGCCGCCGAGCGCGGTGTCGCCGTAGGTCGCGAGCACCTCGAACACGCCATTTTCGATCGCGAGGATCGAGATATCGAACGTTCCGCCGCCCAGGTCGAATACCGCGAGCCGCTGATTGTTCTGGTGATGCATGCCGTACGCGAGCGCTGCCGCGGTTGGCTCGTTGAGGATCGCGCGGACGGTCAGCCCGGCGATCGCGCCTGCATCCTTGGTGGCCTGGCGCTGAACGTCATCGAAGTACGCCGGCACCGTGACGATCGCCTCGGTCACGGTCTCGCCGAGGTAATCCTCGGCCACCCGCTTCATCTTCGCGAGCACGTGCGCCGAGATCTCCTGCGGCGACCGCGCGGTGCCGGCGACGTCGACCCAGGCGTCACCGTTCTTGGCCGCGACGATCGCGTACGGCAATCGCTTCGCGAGCTCCTGCACCGCCTGATCGCTTGCCTTGCGGCCGATCAGTCGCTTCGCCCCGAACACCGTGCGCTTGGGATTGGTGACCATCTGGCGCTTGCTCGCGGCGCCGACCACGACGTCGCCGTCCGCATTCCAAGACACCATCGACGGCGTCGTTCGGCCGCCCTCCTGGTTATGGATGACGGTGGCCTCGCCACCATGCAGCACAGCCACGCAGGAGTTCGTGGTACCGAGGTCGATCCCGATGACGCGGCCCATCGCTCGTCGCGCAGTATACCTACTTCCTTCGAGTGAATAGCTCTGCGAGCGCGGTCTTGGCGAGCTGGAGATCCGGATCGAGCTGGAGCGCCTGCTGCAGCTCGACCCTGGCCTCGTCCACCCGTCGCGCCAGCTGAGCTTCTCGGCCCTTGCTGTACGCGATCAGCGCCTTGTACTTCGCGGAGCCAGGAGATCTCGCCGCGAGCGCCGCCAGCGTCCGCTGGGCGGGCTCGAACTGCCCGCGTTGCAGTTGTTCGAGGACCGTGGCGAGCTCGCGATCAGCGGCGCCCGGCGGCGGCGGCGCTGTCGGCGTCGGCCCGGTGGGGGTTGCGGTCGGTCCTCGGGGTGTGAACCGTCCACTCGCATCCGCCGGCGGCGCGGGCTCCGGAGGTCGCGACGTTCGCCCGACTCGGTCGACGGAGGACGAGCCCGGCCGGACCGGCTCGGGAGGTGGTCGCGACGACGAGCGCGCCGCACGATCGATCGCCGATGAACGCGGGAGCTCGCCGCTCGCAGGCTTGTTGGGCGGCGGCACGGTGCCGGGTGAAATTCCCGGCGACGTTCCCGCCCGCACGTTCGGCGGTGGCTGACTCGGTCGCGGCCGCAGCGGGCTCGCGGTCCGCGATGGCCCCTTGGGCGCCGGGCGCATCAGCTGATCGTGAGCGATCCGGAGCGCCAGAAACACCTCGTTGGCGAGTCGCTGCACGTCGGACGACATCCGCGCGAACCGCGCCGGATGGTACTGCTTGGTCAGCCCGAGGAACGCGCTGCGGATGTCTGCCTGTGTAGCCTCGAACGAGACTCCGAGTGCCTCCTGGGGGCCGCGATTGAGGCGTTCGAGCATGTCGCCGAGGACCTGCCGCGCACGCGCTTCATCGGGACCCGCCACACCAGAATGTTATCCGGAATCCGGTGGTTGGCGCCAGTGCGGCGTACACTGCATCGCTATCGCGCTCCCACCTGAAGCCGTGCTTGCACCTCTGGGTGACGTGCACGTGCATCGCATCGAGCACGCGACCGGCGAACACCGCCTCGCCGGGGAGCAGCTCCCACGCGATGCATCCCAGCGGGTACAGCTCGATGCGAGGGTCATCGTGAACGCCCTCGATCATCCCGGGCGCGGTGTAGAGCGGAGTGGTGCCGACGCTGTCGTGACAGCCCGATGTTGCGGTGGTGTAGCCGAGCGATGGCACGTGCCTCGCGGCGGAACCGAGCCATGACCGTCTGCGCGTCAGATCGCCGCGCATGACCTTCACTGCCTCCAGCCGTCCGATCTGGACGTGCTCGACCAGATAGACCTCACCCAGGTCTGGCCGAGTACCGCACGCAGCCATTTGCAGCTCGTGTGCCAGCACTCCGGACAGACGTTTTCAGCTTCGCTGGAACGTGATCCAGGTGTAAGCAACCGGCAGATGTTAGTGCGCCGACTCGATCAGTTGCTGGGAGTCGCGGGCGATTTGGCTGGTGCGACGTCACGGAAAGACGTGTGCGGTGTGGTCGAGCGTGCGATCGCCGCCGTGGGCGCGTCGTATGGAGCGCTCTGGATCCTCGATCCCGACCGGCGAACGATGGAGCTGGTCGGAGCGTCCCCGCTTCCGTCCGGCGACATCACGCGGTGGGCCACCGTCCCGCTCGATATCGACGCTCCGGCGACGCATGTGGTGCGCACCAATCAAGCGTTGTACATGTCGCTGGCCGAGTACCAGGTTCGGTTTCCGGCATCGTTCGCTCGCATTGCGTCGACCATCGGAGCCACCAAGGCGGCGTACGCGACGATCCCCCTCGCGGCGAACGGCGCCGTGATTGGCCTGCTCGGCGCGACGTTCGAGCACATCGATGAGCTCGCGCCGCACGATCGTACGTACCTCGAGATCCTGGCGCGTCAATGCGCGGTGTCCCTGGATCGGATCCGGATCTATGAGACCGAGCGCGAGGCGCGCCAGGCAGCGGAGGCAGCTACGCTGGCGCGCGAGGATATCCTGTCGGTGGTGTCCCACGATCTGGTGAACCCGATCGCGGGCATCGCGATCGCGGCGAGCGCGATCCATCGCGCCGCCGTGAAATCCGGCGGCGAGCAGATCCAGCTCCACGCGCAGCGGATCCGGCGTGAGGCGGAGCGGATGTCGCGCCTGCTCGAAGATCTGGTCGATTTCTCTCGGATCCAATCGGGCCGGCTCGCGATCGACCGTGCGCCTCACGCGCCCGATGAGATCATCGCCGAGGCGACCGACCTGTTCACGCCGCTCGCGAACGAGCGTGGCTTGGTGCTCGAGACCAAGGCATCGCCGGGCCTTCGCGAGGTCGATTGTGACTCGCAGCGGGCGATGCAGGTGCTGTCGAACCTGCTCGCGAACGCGATCAAGGTGACGCCGCACGGCGGCGTGGTCGCGGTCGGCGCCGAGCCCAAGGACGCGGACGTGGTGTTCTTCGTCAGCGATACCGGCCCCGGCATTCGCGATGAGGACAAGCCGCAACTGTTCGAGCGGTTCTGGCGCGGCAAGGAGGCCAGCTACAAGGGCACCGGCCTCGGGCTCTCGATCGCGCGCAGCATCGTCGACGCTCACGGTGGGCGGATCTGGGTCGAGAGCCAGCTCGGCGCCGGCGCGACGTTCTACTTCTCGCTATCGCCGTCGTAACTCGCCGACGGAGTCACGCGCCCCAGCGCAGCCTTCACCGCGCCGAGTCGGACGGATCGCGGGAACTGCTCGATGAACGCGCGATAGCGTCGGGCTGCCCCGGCACGATCGCCCATGCGCTCGGTCTCGATCGCCGCCCAGTATGCGGCATCCTCGGCGACCACGGGGTGGGTCGCGCGATCGAACTCCCGGATCGCGTCGGCGCCGCGCCCTGCCCGCTTGGCCGTCCACCCGGTGCGAAATGCTGCGAGCGCGGCGTCGCGAGCCGCGTCGCGCTCCCAGATCGTGCCGGCCGAGATCACCTCGCGATGGCCATCGACGAGCACCTCGGCCGATCCGGAGATCACGGTGAGGGTGTGGATCACACCGCTGCGCGCGACCACGGAGACGCGCGCGCGGTTGACCGCGATCGAGGTGTCGCCGGCGATCACGTTGACCGGCCGCGTGTCGATCGCATCGATCGTCAGCTCGCCCCGCTCGAGCCGCACGACGTCGTGCTCGGCTTGCGACTCGTGCGCGTACACGGCGACACCTGCGAGCTGCGCCGGAGCCGCGGCGACCGCAGGTTCGACCGACGGCGGCGGCTCCGGTTCGCTGGCCGCCGGCAGACCCTCGGGCAGACTCGAGCGCGTCACCCGCACATGATCCGCGGTGTGCTCGGGCTCGCTCGCAAGCTCGATCGATGGAGCCACGACATCCGGGCCGCGAACGCTCGCGACGGCGGCGATGCCGAGCACCGCGGCCACAGCGGTTCCTGCGACCACCGCCGCCACACCGCCCATCGGCAGCGCGAGTCTCCAGCGGCGTCCCCGCGGCTCGCGTCGTCGATCGAACGCGGCCAACAGCTCGCCGCCGAGGCGCTCGCGATCTCGATGCGATAGCGGCGCTGGGGTCCATCCGCGAACTGCGTCACGCACGTCGTGCTGAGCGTCGAACACCGGGCCGCAGCGTGGACACGCCGTGACGTGGGCCAGCACCGCATCATCCTCTCCGGACGCCGCGGCCGCGATGCGCTCGAACGCCGGGCACGTCATGACCGACCTCCGAGTGCTTCGCGCAGCGCCTTTCGCGCATAGAACACGCGGCGCCACAACGTGCCGGTGGGAACCCCGAGTGCCGCCGCCGCATCGTGACCGCGCTCGCCTTCCAGATCGACGAGGACCAGCGCCGCGCGAAGGTCGTGGGGCAACGCGGCGATCGCTTGCGGCAGCCGTGCGAGTAGCACCGGATCTCGGGTGTCACGTTCGGGCTCACGCTCAGCGATCACGAACAGTGCACGCTTGCGGCGGATCTCCCGCCGAGCGTAGTTGCGGACCGTATTGGCCGCGATGCCGTACAACCAGCTCCGCGCGTTGGTGCCGCGAAACCTCGGCGCACCCTGAAATGCTGCAAGGAACGTCGCCTGCACGAGATCGTCGACGACATCGGCATCCGAGCCTCGCATCCGTGCGATGAACCGATGCACACTCGTGACGTAGCGCTCGAACAGCAGCGCGCATGCCGAGCGATCCCCCGTCGCACACGCAGCCAGCAAGGCCTCATCGCCGAGCTGTTCGTCGCGCAGCTGGGGACGGAGCTGGACGATGGGCGCGAGAGGCTTCATGGCAGGTACATCATTCCGACGAAGATAGTGACGTCGGGCTCGCGCGTGGCGGCTGCCTGCGGCATGAACGAACCGGCACTGGGGGTGACCAGCTTCTGCATGACCTGGGTGACGATCGGACCGGCGACAACCGCCCACGACGATCCGAGCGCCACCGACGTGAGCGCCCGGGCTTCGAGCGTCGCGAACACGCCGTCTCCGCTCAGCATCGCGTCCTGTTCGACCGAGATCGCCCTGGCGCCGGTCTTCGTGATCCCTGCGGCGGCAGACAATCGGAATTGCACCAGCCCCGCTCCGATCGCCCTGCCGACGTGCACGAGCACGCGCGTCTCGGTGAGCTCCACGTGCTCGCACCGGGCATCGCCGCAGGTCGCGCCTGCGTGCTGCGAGGCGATCGCGCCAGCGCCGAATCTCCAGCCCCGATGCGCGAACAGGTCGACATCGAGTCGGCCGCCGAATCCCTCGCCGTTGAGCTGGGTCATCCAACCGGCGGTGATGCTGCGCGTCTTCGCCGCCGCGCTTGATGTCCGAGCTGCATCGACATCGCTGCGTGTCGGCGCCACCATGCCCGGCGCTGCCGAACGTCGCACGACGGCGGGAGTCACAGGCGGCGTGGACGGAGCCAAGGTCGGTGGTGATGGCTGCGGCACCGTGACCATGTCATCGGCCGCCCAGCTCGCGATCAGCACTCCCGCCGTCTGCGCATCGGGGACGACGCGCTCGTAGACCCGACCATTGGACGCTCGCGCCAGCACGTACAGCCCGCCATCGACCTCGAAGACACGCACGGACAGGCCATTGGTGCAGCTTGGCTCCGCGCGCACCCATCCCTCGATCACCGGGCGGACATCGTCCGGAGCGAACAGCACCGTGACGTCACACCGGAGCGCTACTTCGGGCGCTTGCTGCGGCTGCGCCACAGCCGAGGACGCTGCGAGCACGAGCCCGGCAATGACACTCCTCGTTCGCATGACATCCCTCATCACAGGTCGGACGTGGCAATGGTTGCCGCTCCGGCCGGTTTCATCGGGTCATTACCGTTACAACGGTGGAGCCCGCATCACAATCGCCGGCGAACACCACCGAACAGCAACACGTCGCTGCCCCGGCCCACCCACGCGGTTTCTCCGCTCCAGTCCTGCATGAACGCCGTCACCAGCGCCCCGGCGCCGAGCGCCCAGGTCGGCCCGAGCTCGCGCGACACGAGCAACGATGCCTCGGCAGTGGGCGACACTCCCGATCCCGACACCTGCTCGACACGCTCGGGCCCGAGGACGCTGCCGTCGATCGACGTTCGAACGAGCCCCACGCCGCCCCCCAGGCGGATCTGCCAGCGCCCATGCTGCGACGCGCGGCCGACCTGGAACAGCGCACGCAGATCCGTGAGCCTGACCGTGCCGGCGGAAAATCCCATCAACTCGGCCTCCGAGGAGGACACCGAGGCAGCGAGGCCGATGGTCCATGCCCCCGGCGCAACCAGGTCGAGCTCTCCGCGCAGGCCCGAGCCGCCCTGGTCGTATGGCTTGAGCAGCGCACCCAGCGTCAACCAGCGCCTGCCGCTCGAGGGCTTGGCCATGGGCGACGCGTCGACGCGCAGCAACGGCCCCGGGCTCGCTGGCGTCGCACTCGCCATCCCTGGAGGAGCAAGGGGCTCCGGCGCCAACGCGGGGGGCGCGGGGACCACGGGAGCCATGGCTGGCGTTGCCGGCGCCACGACCGGAGCGGCCAACGCCGCGGTCGATTCACCTTCATTGGCGGCCCACCCGGCGACGATCGCACCCGCCGCCTGCGCATCCGCGACCAGCTGCTCGAACACCCTGCCCCCTGGCGCCGTCGCGAACACATACAGGCCATCTGCCGTCGCCACGATCCTGACCTGTAGCGACAGCGTGCAGCGGGACTCGTCCTCGACCCATCGCTCGACGATCGGGCGCACCGCATCGGGCGCGCGCACGATCGACACGTCACATCGGTGCCCTGCGGCTGGGTCAGGGTTGGCCTGGGGATCCGCAGATGCCGCCGGCGCCATGACAACGAGGCCGGCGAATCCGAGCGACAAACTACGCATGATCATCGCGCGGTAACGCCGGCGTTGGCCTGTGCGGTCGAGATGCCGAGCTCGGTCGCGCCGGGGGGAATGATCAGCATGGTGGGAGGCGTCGTGCCGTCGCCGGTCACGCACCGATCGAACGTGAACGTCTCGCAATCGCAGTCCGCGCCGCCCTGGCACGCGGTGCCATCGGGGTTGGTGCAGTTGACGCCGGTGTACACCGCCGTGCACGAACCAGCTCGATCCACGCAATCGGCTTCATAGGTCAACGATTCACATGCTGGCGGAACGTCACAGCTCGCGATGGCGATGCACTCGAGCGTGTAACAGCCGTTCTCGATCTCCGGCACGGTGCCGGCCGGGCACGCCGGAGGTTGCGCGGCGCAGTAGATGATCCCGGCGCAGCTTCCGGAATCGCGGTCATCAGGAACGCACGAGGCACGGTCCTCGTCGCAGTGGTAACCGGTTTGACACTCGTAGTCCCTGGAGCAGAACCCCGCCTCTTCGCAGTACCCATCGGAGCTGCAGTAGCAGCCGCCAGCGCAGTCGAAGTCGGTCGTGCAGTAATACCCGCCACCATCGAACGGCGGCGGCGGAGGCGGCGGATCGTCGTAGCCGCACTCGCCATAGCGGCAGTCGTCATCGCCACCGCCACCCCACCCGTCGTCGGAGTCGAAGTACAGCTGACATCCAGAGACCACGACAGCGGCAGCGACAGCGGCGAGCAGGGCGGTAGACAGTCTGGCCATGGGCGCGTTCCTTTTCGGTGGAGGGGGTGTGCCGATTGGTGGCCGGAACCCACCCGTTTCATCATTCACGATCGCGGTTTTTTTGTTTTATCGAATCGACTCTCGTTGGGGAGGTGATCGAGGTAGGCAACCTCTGGCGATCGCCGACACAAAACGCGGCGGCGCCTCCTCAGTGCTGCGCATGCAACGCACACTCCCCTGGCCGTGATCTGCGGACACCTGGGTCAGCGCCTGATAGCGCACACAATCGGGAGCGATCCGTGATGCCGGCGTCGGGATCTCGGAGAGGCGTGGCGCGCGCGGCGCGACCCGACGAAGCGCGCACGGGCGATCGCGCGAGGAGCGGGCAACGACGAGCTCGGCGCGAGAGACCGGGCAACGACCAGCTCGGCGCGAGAGACCGGGCAACGACCAGCTCGGCGAGAGAGACACCGCGGAGTGGGTCAAGGCGCGATAGCGAGGCCGCACCGACGACCGCGACCGTTGCACGATCGGCAGGCCATCACCACGAATCGAATCACCGGCGCTCGCTCGGTGCAAGTCGAACAAACATCGAGAACTGCGGGTAATCCTCCTCTTTCAGGCTGTTGACACGCTGGCGCCGGCAACGTAGCCAGGAGCCTCGCATGCGACGCATCCTGGTCTTGTTCGCGCACCCGGTGCTCGAGCGCTCGCGTGTGAACCGGCCGCTGATCGATGCGCTGCGCGATCTCGACGGAGTGACGATCCACGACCTGTACGAGGTGTATCCGACCCTCGGGATCGATGTGAAGCGCGAGCAGGCGCTGCTGCTCGCACACGACGTGATCGTGTTTCAGCACCCGTTCTACTGGTACTCGGCGCCCGCGATCTTGAAGGAGTGGCAGGACCTCGTGCTCGAGCACGGGTGGGCCTACGGCGTAGGTGGCACCCAGCTGCGCGGCAAGATCACGTTCAACGCGATCACGACTGGTGGACCGGAAACCGCGTACGCCAAGGACGGCTACAACCGGTTCACGATCCGCGAGCTGCTCGCGCCATGGGATCAGACCGCACACCTGTGCGGGATGCGGTTCCTCGCGCCGTTTGCCGTGCACTCCGCGCTCAAGCTGTTCGGCGGCGATGTCACGCCCAGCCGTGAGAGCTACCGCCGGATGATCGTCGCGCTGCGTGACGACCGGCTCGACCTCGATCGCGCCGCGAGTGTCGAAAATCTCGCTGCGGTGGTCGACAAGCTGCTGCTACCCCGGGAGGTCGCATGAGCGACAGCGTGCTGTTCCAAGCGTTCGTGTACCTCGGCGTCGCGGTGGTGTTCGTGCCGATCGCCAAGCGCATGGGGCTGGGCGCGGTGCTCGGCTACCTGATCGCGGGCATCGTGATCGGGCCGTGGGTGCTCGGCCTGGTCGGCAGCGAAGGCCACCACGTCATGCACTTCGCCGAGTTCGGCGTGGTGATGATGCTGTTCCTCGTCGGGCTCGAGCTTCGCCCGTCGATGTTATGGGAGATGCGCCGCCCGATCCTCGGGCTCGGTGGCCTCCAGGTCGCGCTGAGCGCCGCCGTGATCGCCGGCGGCGCGATCGCGATCGGGCTGTCGTGGAAAGCCGCGCTCGCGATCGGGTTCACGTTCGCGATGTCGTCGACCGCGATCGTGTTGTCGACGCTCACCGAGCGCGGGCTACTGAAGACACGCGGGGGCCAGTCGAGCTTCTCGGTGCTGCTGTTCCAGGACATCGCGGTCATCCCGATCCTCGCGATCTTTCCGCTGCTCGGGGTCGCCGTCGCAACGCGGGTCACCGACGTGACGTCCGAATCGGGCCGGCCGGCCTGGTTGTCGGCGCTGATCGTCCTCGGCGCGGTCGCCGGGGTGGTCGCGTTCGGGCGGTTCGTGGTCCGCCCGTTGTTTCAGTTCCTCGCCGCCACCAAGCTGCGCGAATCGTTCACCGCGGCGGCGCTGATGATCGTCACGGGGATCGCGCTGCTGATGCAGCAGGTCGAGCTGTCCCCTGCCCTCGGCACATTCCTCGCCGGCGTCGTGCTCGCCGACAGCGAGTATCGCCACGAGCTCGAATCGGACATCGAGCCGTTCAAGGGCCTGCTGCTCGGCCTGTTCTTCATCTCGATCGGCGCGCAGATCGACTTCGGCGTGATCGCGAGCTCGCCGCTGCAGATCTTCGGGATCGTGCTCGCCACGATGTTCGGCAAGGCGGGCGTCCTCTACGGGTTGGCCCGGTTCACCGGTCTGGACCGCCCCGCCCGCTGGCTGCTCGCGCTCGGCCTCGCGCAGGTCGGCGAGTTCGCGTTCGTGCTCATCACGTTCGGTCAGCGCAACGGCATCTTCTCGGATCATCTCGCCGCGATGATGGTGGCCACGGTCGCGATCTCGATGATGCTCACGCCGCCGGTGTTCATCGTGCTCGAGCGCTGGCTGCTGCCGCGAGTCACCACCAAGGGATCCGAACGCGAGCAGGACGAGATCGTCGACACCAACACGCCGGTCGTGATCGCGGGCTATGGACGCTACGGCCAGATGGTCGGCCGCATGCTGCACGCCAACCGGATTCCGATGACGATCCTCGATCTCGATCCAGAGATCGTCGAGTTCGTCGGGCGGCTCGGCATCAAGGTCTATTACGGCGATGCCTCGCGCGTCGACCTGTTGCACGCCGCCGGCTGCGAGCACGCCAGGCTATTTGTCCTGGCCGTGGACAACAAGGCGGAGGCGACCAGGATCGCCGAGCAGGTTCGCCATCACTTTCCCAATCTCACGATCCTCGCGCGCTGCGTCGATCGCCCGCATTACTGGGAGCTTCGCGCGCTGGGCGTCACCAAGGTATTTCGCGAGACGTTCGGCTCGGCATGGGAGACCGGCATCGAGGCGCTCAAGCAACTGGGGTATCGCGCGCACACCGCGCATCGGCTCGCTCGAAAATGGCGCGCTCACGACGAGAACGTGCTCGAAGAGCTGGGCGAGCTGTGGGGCAGCGGTGATCGCGAGACGTATCTGACGCGAACCCGGGGCGCGATCGAAGAAGCCGAGCGCCTGATGCGCGAGGAAGACCCCACGGTGTTTCCCGAGCGCGACGCGGGCTGGGACAACGAATCGCTGCGTGCGGATCGCGAGGTCGACGCCGCCGTGCTCGACTAGCTCGTTCGTAGTCACCGAGCGCGAGCGCGCGTTCGATCGACCGTCCGGTCAGTCACGCGACATGTGTGTCGCGCGACGATCGACACGCATCGCTGGCTGCGCTGACTCGTCCTAACGCGACGGGATCGCCGCGTCGTTCTTCGTTGACCCGTTCCGCCGCGACGAGGTACCTCCTTCGACCCTTGTGGAGCTTCGCGGAGGAACGATGACTCGACGGATCGACGTGTTCGCTGTGAGCCTCGCCGTGGTCGGCCTGATGTCGTGCGCGTCTGGCGATGGTCAAGGTGATCCACCGATCGCATCGACGCCCGATGCGGCGAACGAGCTGATGGATCCATTGCCCGCGCCAGGCATCCCACCCGCTGGCGCGTGCTCGTGCGACAGCGATTGCGCCAGCGACGCAGGACACGCTGGCGTATGCGTCTACGGCGTGTGCATGACGAAGGCATCGGGGGCGTGCGCGGCGCCCGGATCGCAGACCGAGTGCGGCCCCGGATCGCGCTGCTGGAACCTCCAGGGATGGGACGGCGGCCCGCTATGCTGGCCGGACTGCAACGCCCACACGTGCAGTGGCGTGTGCGATTCCGACGGCTCGTGCATCCCCAAACAAGGCTCCGATTGCGACGCGACCTGTGGGGCGGCCTGCTCGTGTAGCGACGTGACCTGCGGGGCGGGTACGCACTGCGTCGGCGGCGAATGCGTTGCCGATGCGGGCGCCGGTCCGATGGGGCAAGGCCCGGGTCCGGTATGTCCATCGTTGCCAGTGCGTGACTGCACCGGCACCGGTTGCACCTCGCTCGTGACGTTTTCGCCGCGCACGAACACGGCGTGGGACGATTACCCGCTCAACGGCGAGACCGCGACCAATCAGTATCGCAGCTATGCTCGCAAGGACACCGCGATGCTCGTCGCGTGGGCGACCTCGCTGGTCGCGTGCAAGACGGCTGGATGGACCACCGGCAACGGAGGACCGCTCGGACTTGGCGACATGAGCGAGGCCAACGGCGCGATCCCCGGCACGTCGGTCGGTAGCCCCGGCCACCCCGCGGGCACCCACGTCAACGGCCGCGACATGGACATCGGTTACTACCAGAAGGGAACCGCAGATAACCGGCTGCGCCCGATCTGTCCTCACATCGTCAACGGTCAGGACCAGTATCACTGCGTCAGCGATCCCACCACGCTCGACATCTGGCGCAACGCGATGTTCCTGGGCGCGCTGTTCGAGAGCCCGCGCACCCGCGTCGTCGGCGTCGACGGCAAGGTCGGTCCGCTGATGCTGTCAGCGCTCGATACGCTGTGCGACAACGGCTGGCTCAGCAGCACCGCGTGTAGCAACATCCTGCTCGCCTACGAGCCCACCAACACGGGAGCCGGTTGGTTCCAGTTCCACCACCATCATCAGCACCTCAGCCTCAGGAACCCCACCAGCCTGGTCGAACAGCCGATGGTGGGCGATGGCGCCGATGGAGTCAGTGGCGTCACCGGCCAGGTCGTGACCGGCAAGGTGCTGTCACAGCGGCCGAGCACCTTGCATCGCGTGCGTCGCGCGCGCTGACGCACGACTCGCGGCGACTGCGATCGCCTACGCGGCGATCACACGCTCGGGTCAGGCCGCAACGCGGGTGGCGATGATCAGCGGGAGCCCGGCGGCCTCCCACGCCTTCACACCACCTTCGAGGTTGTAGAGGGACTCGAACCCGAACCGCTCTGCGAGCTTGGCGGCGGTGAGGCTGCGGACGCCCTTCGCGCAAACGAAGATGATCGTGCTCCCGCGGGTCAACGCAGCCTCCACGTCCTCGCGGAGGCGGGACAGCGGGACCAGGCGGGAGTTCGGGATGTGTCCCGTGACCCACTCGTCCTCATCGCGAACGTCGATCACGTCCACGGCTTGAACGGACATCAACTCGGCGGCGGCGGCTGGTGTAAGTGTCTCGACCATGATGTCTCCGTTATAACGGAGGACGTCATTGTCTGCAATGGGTCTGTTTTAGCGGACGCCGACCGAGCCGCCCTGCAGCCGGCAAAGCGAGTCCACCAGCGCGTCTATGTCCTCGACGATATTGTAGAAAGCCAACGATGCGCGGACCGTGGCCTCCAGCCCATAACGACGCAGGATTGGCTGCGCGCAGTGGTGCCCGGAGCGTACGGCGATGCCGTCCTTGTCCAGCGCGGCACCTACATCCTCGGTCCGCTGGCCATCCAAAATGAACGACAGTACGCCCGCCTTGTTCGGGGACGTGCCGATCATCTTGAGACCTGGAACGGTGTGCAGTCGGTGCGTGGCGTACACCAGAAGCTCGTGCTCGTAGCGATCGATCGTATCGAGCCCGATGTTCATGACGTACTCGAGCGCCGCGCCGAGGCCCGCGGCGTCGGCGATGTTTCCCGTGCCCGCCTCGAACCGAAACGGCGGCGGATGGTAGGTCGTCCGTTCGAACGTGACGTCCTGGATCATGTTGCCGCCGCCCTGCCACGGCGGCATGTCCTCGAGTAGCTCGCGCTTGCCGAACACCGCGCCGATGCCGGTAGGCGCAAACACCTTGTGCCCCGAGAACACGTAGAAGTCGCAATCGAGCAGCTGGACGTCGACCGGCATGTGGGACACGGCTTGCGCGCCATCGACGAGCACGACCGCGCCGTGACGATGCGCGAGCTCGACCATTTGCTGCGCGGGGGTGATCGTTCCGAGCGCGTTCGACACCTGCGGGAACGCGACCAGCTTGGTCCTGGGCGTGAGCAGCTTGTCATAGGCCTCGAGGATCACGTCGCCGCGGTCATCGACCGGCGCCACCTTGAGCCGCGCACCGCGCTCGGCGCACAGCATCTGCCACGGCACGATGTTGGCGTGATGCTCGAGGTGGGTGATCAGAATCTCGTCGCCGGCGCCGATGTGCTTACGTCCCCAGCTCTGCGCGACCAGGTTGATGCCCTCGGTCGCACCGCGGACGAAGATGATCTCCTGCGCCGATGGGGCGTTGAGGAATTTCCGGGTGAGCTCGCGACCGCGCTCGTACGCGTCGGTCGCGCGTGCCGCGAGCGTGTGAGCAGCGCGATGGATATTCGAGTTCTCGTGCTCGTAGAAGCTCGATAGCCGATCGATCACGGCCCGTGGCTTCTGCGTCGTCGCCGCGTTGTCGAGCCACACCAAGCGCTTGCCGCCATGCACGCGCTCGTCGAGGATCGGAAAGTCCTTGCGAACGACATGGGGATCGAACGCGATGCCGCCGAGCTCGCGGACCAGCGGCTCGTGCGCGGGTGCCAGCTCGGCTCCGTGCTCGATGCGCTGAAAATCCGGGGCGCTCTCGAGGCCTGCCACGCCGGCGGCGGGCACGACCGGCAAGAAATACGGCGCGGCGTCGATCGCAGGCTGCTCGATCGCGGGCATGCGAAGATCGGGGCCCGCGGCGCTCCAAGGGTCGCCACCGAACGCCGGCACGGAGCCGATCGTCGGAAATGCAAATGCATGGCTCGGGGACGTCGCCGGGATCGGTGCACCGTACGAGGCCCCCTGCGACACGGGGAGTCCCGGCGCGTGATGCGGCGAGCTCATTCCCGACGATGGTGGACCGTATGACGATCCGTCAGGAGCGTGCGGCGCGGATGGGTACGCAGGCGAATACGTTCCCGCCGGCGCAGGTGCGTGCGGCGCAGGCGAACCCGCGATGGGCGTCGTGCTCGATGCATGCGGCAGCGGTGCCTGGCCATGCGGCAGCGGTGCCTGGCCATGCGGCAGCGGTGCCTGGCCATGCGGCAGCGGTGCCTGGCCATGCGGCAGCGGTGCCTGGCCATGCGGCAGCGGTGCCTGGCCATGCGGCAGCGGTGCCTGGGTCGGAGCAGGCGATCCAGAGAGCGCTGACGTGCTCGCGCCATATGAAGGCGACGCGTGACTCGGCACCAACGATCCTGCGTCCGGCACCTGCGTACCGGGCCATGAGGAACCGCTCGGCGCGGTCGGTACGCTTGCCCCCGCCATTGGCGACAGCCCGCTCGGGGCGGGCGCGGAGCCCGGCGACGTCAGCGAAGTGAAGTTCCCAGGCGCCGGAAGCGGATTGAGCGAGCTCCCGCCAAACGCCTCGCCGGCGAGCCGCGCGATCGTCAAGGCCAGCGTGCCCTGGTCGTCCGACGGCAGCGTCGGCGCGGTCGGCACCGCTGGTGCGCTCGTCGCGAGGCCCGGCGTACTCTGCATCGCATACGGGACCGGGGCAGGCATCAGCGCCGGAACGATGCCGCCACCGGCGTCGCCGAGCTGACCTAGCGGCCCCCGCAGCTCGTGCGGGGGCATGTTGCTGCCATCACTTGTAGTCATGGTACCGGTCGACTTCGACCCCTTCGAGGATGCCGAGCGCGTCCTCGGTGAGCACGGCGGTCGAGCAGTACAGCGTGATCAGATACGCCGCGGCCCCGTGCTGGTTGATGTGCATGAACCGGATCGACAGGCTCGGGCTGACCTCGCCCGGTAGTCCGGGCTGGAACAGACCGACGACACCGCGCTTCTTCTCGCCGGTGCGCATCAGCAGGATGTCGGTCTTCTTGCCGCTGACGTGCAGCTTGTCGCACGGAACGAGCGGCAGCCCGCGCCAGGTCAGCATCGGCGAGCCGAACAGATTGACCGTGGGGGGCGGAACTCCGCGGCGGGTGCATTCACGACCAAACGCCGCGATCGCGCGCGGGTGTGCGAGGAAGAACGCCGGCTCCTTCCAGACCTTCGCGATCAGCTCGTCGAGATCATCGGGGGTCGGCGCGCCTGCGCGCGGCTTGACGCGCATCGAATCGTGGATGCTGTTGAGCAGGCCGTACGCGCCGTTGTTGACGAGCTCGTCCTCCTGCTTCTCCTTCATCCGGTCGACCGCAACGGTGAGCTGCTCTTTGACCTGATCCATCGGGCTGCGAAACAGATCCGAGATCCGGGTGTGGACCTCGATCGTCGTCGTCACCGTCGTCAGCGTGTATTCGCGGGGCTTCTCTTCGTAATTGATGACCGCGACCGGGAGGTTCGCGGTGTCGTCCGGCGTGCACTCGACCGCGAACTTGTTGTCGATCACGCGATTGACGCGATACACACCCGCCTCGACCGGCGTCCACGGCAGCAGCTGGACCAGCCAGCGCGGAGTTGTCCCAACCCACTGCGGCGGCGTCTTCGTCGTATTCGAGAGCTGGCGCGCCGCGCGCTCTCCCAACGTGTGACGTTCTTTTGAATCGGTCATTTTCAGGCGTCTTTATCACGCGAGAGGGTGGTGATTGTGGCAGTCGGGCCGCGAAGATTGCAGCGATCTGCGCGGCGACCGTCGCCTTGCGGGAACGGCGGCAGGTCGGCAAGGCACACCGGTTGATCCGCGGGATATCCAGGAAGCTCGGAGGAGCTGGTGCATAGTCGGGCCATGCGGACCGCCCGAAACGCCAACAAGGCCGCGCAACGCGAGCTTCGCGAATTCGGCCTGAGCTATCCCGGCGCCGAGACCAGGAGCCCGTGGCCCGAGCACCTCGATCTCGTCGTCGCTGGCAAGACGTTCGCGTTCCTCCCCACCGACGATCAGCCGTTCAGCATCTCGTGCAAGCTGCCGACGTCGAGCGCGCTGGCGTTGATGCTGCCGTTCGCGGAGCCGACGCCCTATGGGCTGGGCAAGAGCGGCTGGGTATCTGCGAAGCTGCCCCCGGGCCAAGCCGTACCGATCGATCTGTTCAAGGCATGGATCGACGAGAGCTATCGTGCCCAGGCCCCCAAGAAGCTGGTCAAGGCTCTGACCCAGGCGCCGGTCGCACCGCCGCTCCCCGCAAGGGCAGCTGCGGCAACGCCAGCGTCATCACGAGCCCGAGCAAAGCGATCGCCATCGAAACCCAAGACACGCGGACGAGCGCGTCGGTGAAGGCCTGTCGGTAGAGCTGCGCGATGCGATCCGCCGCCGCGTGGAGCCGCGGCTGCAAGGTGTCCCGGTCACCGGCGGGCTGTGTCGCCAACCACCGGTCAAACGCTTGTTTGGCCGGCGCCGGATCGAACATGAACTCGCCGCCCGGCCCGTTGTGGTTGTGGGCATCGAGCATGGGCTGAACCTCGGCCGGCAGCTCGCGCCTGACCTCGCGCATGCCAGTTTCGATCGATGCTGCGAACGAGCTCGCGAGCACCGTTCCGGCGATCGCGATCCCGATCGTGCTGCCCATCTGCCGGAAGAACGTGGTTGCCGCCGTGGCCACACCGATCCGTGCGGGCGCGACGGCATTCTGCACCGCAAGCGTGAACAACGGGATCGCCGGGCCGAGCCCGATGCCGAGCAGGACCATCTTCGCCGACACGTTGCCCTGCGTGGCGTCGGTGTCGAGCGTCAGGGCGAGCACCGCGTAACCGCCGATCAAGATGACCAGCGATAGCAGCAGCAGGCCCTTGTACGCGCGCAGCCGTGACACCAGCTGACCGGAGGTGATGTTGGCGGCAACGATCCCAAACGTCAGCGGCATCGTCGTCAGCCCCGAGCTGGTCGCCGACAGCCCGACGACGTTCACCATGAACAACGGCAAAAACACGATCGCCGCGAGGAAGGCACCACCGACGACGAACGCCGACGCCGTGCCGACCGCAAACGTCCTGATCCGGAACAGCTCCAGATCGAGCAACGGGCTCACCGCCCGACGCTCGATCGCGATGAACGCGCTCAGCCCGACCACCGAGGTCGCGAACAGCGACAGGATCTGCCACGACGTCCAGGTCCATCCGCCGCTGCTGGCCTCTGCCGAGTGGCCGAGCGATAACGCGAGCAACAGCGGCACCGCCGCAACCGTGAGCGCGATCGCGCCGGCGATGTCGAGCCGGGGCCGCTGGGCGAGCTCGAACCGCAGCGCGGGCATCCGTGCGATGATCATCGCGACCGCGATCGCGCCGACCGGAAGGTTGATGAAGAACGCCCAGTGCCAGCTGAGCGTGTCGGTGATGAAGCCTCCGATCAGCGGACCGATCACCGAGGCCACCGCGAACACCGCACCGAACAAGCCCTGCCATTTGCCGCGCTCGGCGGGCGGAAACAGGTCTGCCGAGACGGCGAACGCACTCGTGAACAGCCCTGCCGAGCCGATCCCCTGCACCGCCCGCGCGCCGATCATCTGGAGCGCCGATTGCGAAACGCCACACAGCACCGAGCCAGCCACGAACACACCGATCGCGAGCAGCAGGATGCGCCGGCGACCATAGAGGTCGGACAGCTTGCCGTAGATCGGCACGAGCACCGTCGAGGACACCAGGTACGCCGTGGTGATCCACACGTACAGCTCTCGCCGGATCTCGAGATCGTGCTGGATCTGCGGACCCGCGGTGTTGACGATCGTGTTGTCGAGCGCCGCCAGGAGCATGCCGAGCAGCGCGCCCACCATCGTGAATACCTTCTGACTCCTGGTCAGCGACTCGCCCGGCAGAACCTCGCCGGCCTCGGACATCGACATCGTCGTGGCTCCCGGAGACGTCGCCTAGAACGGCCGCTGGATCACCGGCAGCGTCTCGATCCTACGTCTCACCGCCGGATCGACCATGGTTGCTAGCCAGACCTCCACCGCGACACAGATCTCGTCGCACAGCTGATCGACCTGGAGCTCGAGCCGATTGCCGTTGTGATGCAGATGCACCACCCACGCGGGCGGCGATACGACGAGGTCGAACCGATCGAGCAGACGGCGGCGCGCCGACTCGTCGATCGAGTCGTGACCGAAGAACACGCAGCGCAGCGCATAGCAATCGCTCGCGCTCAGCAGTAGCTGAGGGTCGTTGGCGATCGTCCGCGTGTAGAACGGCTCCAGGTGCTGCTTGAACCAGCGCGCATAGCGCTCGGCGCTAGGAACACCCGGAGTCTCGAGCTGCCCACAGAGGTCGGGAAGTGACAGCGCCAGCCCGAGGGCGGCGTACCAGTTTTCACTCGCGACCGCACGGCGCACATCATCGAGCAGGTGTTTCATCGGTCGCGTCCACTGTATCGACGTCCCGGGGAAAACGCACACCCGGCGCGAGCCTATGTAGCAATCGTCGGCCGGCCTACGAATCGATCATCAGCGGAACACTCGAGTCGCCACCGGGCGTCGTGGCCCGCGCCACGCTGGCTCGAGGATCTCGTTCGAACCACTGGTATTGCCGGCGGGGTCCTCTGGTACGTTGGTTGCTGCGGCGAGGCCCGCCCAATGCGCATCATCCTGCTAGCTCTCCTTGCGTCTGCCGCGTGCTCCGCCACCGGGGACATGATGGATCCCGATCGCGATCCCGGTCCCAAAGGTGACAATCCGAACGAGGTTGACGGCGGCGTTGACGGCGAGGTCTCACTCGCGCTCGCAGAGCCGGTCTGGCGCATCAGCTCTCCCGCGGGGATGAAGCAACTGCCCGAAGAAGACGTCTCCACGGGCGGCGATGTTCATTTCAAGATCCGCGGCTGGGAACAGACCGCCGCCGCGTCCAGCGCGACCGGCGCGACGAGCTTGAAGATCATCCCGCGACGCGGCACGCATATTCCGCTCGCGATCCTCGGCGAGACCAGCAACACCCGCAGTCTGATCTGGGTGCTATCTCCGATCGGCGTGTGGTGGAGTAATCCGATCGTCTGGGACGACGCGGTCGTCGATACCCAGGGGCGCGTGCTCTATCACATGCTCGAGGGTGGTCTGCTCAGCACGACGTGGACCCAGGCTCCCGTCGGCACGTCGTTGCGGATCGAGCCGTCCGCAGCGCCGGCCGAGGTCAGTCCCGGCGTTTATGATCTGGGCGGATTGCGGTTCCGCGTGGTCAGCGGGACGGTCGCGACCGACGGCACTGCGATCAACGTGACGCCCACCGCCGAGGGAACGATCCAGATCCTCTGCTACGGCGACTCGCTATACGACACCGCCGAGGTCAACCTCGTCGGAGCGCTGACGACACCTGCGCCCGGTCACGTGTCCGTGGTTCCCGGACCGGTGGTCGAGAAGCACGTCCGGTTCAGGAGCAACGCGCTCGCGATGGATAGCGTCCTCGCGCTCGGCACGACCCCGACGACGGAGCTGGGTCCGGTGTTGAACGCCGATACCACCGAGATCTGGATCGGCAGCGGCACCGAGGCCACCGGATGGCGGATGTACTCGCTCGCGACCAAGATCATCAAGATGATGGGTCCGTTGTGCATGCGCCGCATGCGCTACCTCGCGCGCGACGAAGATCCCGCGAACCTCGTGAGCACGCAGACGTTCAACTACTACGTGTTCTCGCCGCGCGGCACGGTGACGCTGTGGAGCGTCGGCCGGATCACCGAGCCGTACTCGATCAGCCTGGTCCGCGGTCAGAGCGACCTGTTGCTCGCCGAGTTCCCTGCCACCGAAAACGACTACTCCGAGGATCTGGTCAACGGTCGCAACGTGATGTCGACGCGAACTGCATGGGCGTGGGACGAAACGACGATCATCGAGGCCAGCGCGATGACCGCCAACGCGCAGCTCAGCCACACGGGCATCGAAGGGAACTCGGTGGACGGCGGCTGGCGCCACGTCGTTAATGGCCCGCTCTCCAGCTTCGCGGTGGGCGGTCCCGGCGGGTTTGCCCCGAAGACACCACCGACGGGCTCGTACCACTTCACCGTGGGTGACGCGATGCAGGCCGTGTTTCCGACGTTCTCGGTGTTCCACCGCCTGCGCTCGTGGACCGGTGCGTGGTCGCAGCGGGAGAACCGCATCGCGTCGCTCAAGGCGGGCGTGAGCACGATCTTCGGCTCGATCAAGGTGCTCCACAACACCGATAAGCTGGCGGCGGGAAGCACGTTCGAGGTCAACCAGATGGTCAAGATGACCGACGGTGCGCCCGAGGCCGCGACCACGCTGTACGATCGATACGCGCTGCCCGATGCGACGCCGAAGCGACTGGGCATGCTCGACCTCGATCAAGGCGCCGAGCCGACCGCGCCGTGGGACCTCGCGATCACCGGCGACAAGGTCGGAATCGTGTTTGCCCACTGACGAGGCTCACGAGTCGTACTACGTTGCGCGCCATGCCCAAGCTCGTCGTCGCGGTTGCGTTTCTGGCCCTGGCGTGTAGCTCGAACAAGGAGCCTGGCGGAGCTGGTTCGGCCGATCAGAAGACGCTCGAGGCACCCCTGCCGAGCTGTCCACCAGGGTCGCTCGTCGAAAACGGCGCATGCGTCCCGGTGATCACGGCGGAGAAGGTGCAGGCCGTCGCGCAGCAACAGAGTCGGCTCGATGATCTCGCCAAGCTCCTCGACAAGGTCGAGGTCGCCGCTGCACCGATCGCGCTGCTCGATGGGTTTCGCCAGCTCGACCAATGGAAGGCGCTCGCCGCTACCAGCGAGCAGCTCAAGACCGTTGACCAGGTGGTCACGATGCTCGACGAGGGCGTCAAGAAGCTACGACTGTTCAAGGGCAGCCTCGGTGAGGCCTCGGCGCGGCTCGGAAATCTCAAGGGCGAGCTCGATCGATTGATGAACCAGACGGGAGTCTCGGCACGGATCGAAGATGTGCGCGCCACGATCTCCGCACAGGTGCGGAGTGCGGTGGAGCCGCTCGCGGCGCAGGCCACCGATACCATCCAGAACGCGCTCACGCCGCTGGTGGCCAAGCTGAACGACACCGCAGACCTCGTGATCGGCGCGTGCGCGATGGCCAAGATGTCGGGCGGCGGGGACAAGCTCAAGGAGCTGTGTGGACAGGCCAAGGGTGTGTTCGGCAGCGCGATCACCTATCTCGACGAGATCAAGGCCAAGCCCGCCCAGCTGTTCAACGACGTCAGCGCGCAGCTGTCCACCCAGCTGCAGCAACTGATCGACGCGGAAACCACGAAGGCGATCGCCGCTGCCCAGGTCATGGTCAACGATGCGCTCAGGCTGCCGCCCACCGCCGGCGGATCGGATTCCGGCCCGGCCGCTGGCCCTGCAAAATAGCCAGAACCGCCGGTGGAAGGTGGGGACGCCGCGTGGGGGCTCTGGCCTCGTTTGGTTGCGCACGCTCGAGCACAATTGACGGCCGAGACCCTCCGGCGTTCGCGGGGATAGCCGCCAGCGCCGGGCGGGCATGAACGTTGCTCGCATCAGGCGTCGATGCGATCACGTGCGGTTGGGGAAGCGGATATGGCTGGGCAACCGACCGTCCCGAGCGATCCGCGGCCGGGACTCTCGCGAACGCAGTCGCAGCATCCCTGTGATGGCGGTGTTGCGTTGGATATCCCGCAGCGTCACGAAGGTCTACGAACCCGTCGTTACAGCGAGTCTTCCGTGCTCGGGGTCGGGGGGATGGGCAAGGTCCTGCTCGCGCACGACTCGCGGATCGGTCGCGACGTTGCGCTGAAGCAGATCAACGAAGTCCGGCCACTGTCACTAGCCGATCGCGCCCGGTTTCTTCGCGAAGCGCGGGTCCAGGGGCAGCTGGAGCATCCGTCGATCGTTCCGGTCTACGACATCGACATGCGGCCCGACGGTACGACGTTCTTCACGATGCGCCGCGTCGTCGGCCAAACCCTGCAGGAGATCATCGATCGGCTGCGGCGAATCGACGGCGTTGCCGAGCGCACGCAGCATTCACCACGCGAGCTGCTCACAGCGTTCACCACGATCTGCCTGACGATCGAATACGCCCACTCGCGCGGGATCATCCACCGCGATCTGAAGCCGGCCAACGTCATGCTCGGTGGGTTCGGCGAGGTCTACGTGCTCGACTGGGGGCTCGCGCAGGTCGACGCCGATAGTGACGATCCGATCGTCGGCAATCTCGCTCCCGAGCTCTCGGCGGCAGGAGCAGGGATGATGGGCACGCCGCTCTACATGGCACCCGAGCAGCGAACGAGCACGCGCGTCGGACCCCAGGCCGATGTGTTCGCGTTGGGGGCGATCTTGTTCGAGCTGCTGGCACTGCGGCGATTGCGCGACGTTTCGGACCCCAGCTCCGTCGATCCGAGCGCACGAATCGACGAGGCAGGCCTCGATCCCGAGCTCGCCGCGATCTGCCACAAGGCGACCAGCACCGATCCGCAAGCGCGCTACGTGTCGGCGCGTGCGCTCCATGATGCTGTCGCGCGGTACCTCGATGGCTATCGCACGCGCGAGCAGCGACGAACGATCGCGGCCGAGCCCGCGCGGCGAGCGCAGACCGTGCTCCAGATTGCCGACCAAACCCGCGGCGACTACGAGGATTATCG
>JBFWXW010000051.1:0-49706 GCA_050187075.1 Kofleriaceae bacterium
AGCGCTGGAGCTCGGCGAGCATCTGGGAGGCCGTGTTCCAGCGCGCGGCGAGATCGCGCTGCAACGCTTTCATGACGATCTGTTCGAGCTTGGCTGGAATGTCTGCGCCCTGGCTCGAAGGCCGCGGGATATCGTCCTCGGTGACGGCCTTGAGGATCTGCGGCACCTCGGTTCGCGAGAACAAGCGGCGGCCGACGAGCATCTCCCACATCAGCACGCCCACCGAGAACAGATCGCTCTGTCCTGTCAATGGCTGCTTGCGCACCTGCTCCGGTGACATGTACGCGAACGACCCGGTTGGCGGGGTCTCGTCGTCGTCGTCGTCGCCCGCTGCGCCGAGCGTCACCGCGATGCCGAAGTCCACCAGCTTGACCTCGCCGTCGCGGGATAGCATCACGTTGCGCGGCGACAGGTCTCGGTGAATCACGCCTTCGCCCTTGCGATGCGCGTAATCGAGGCCCTCGAGGATGCGCGCCCCGATCCAGGCCGCGTGTGCCGGCTCCATCGTCGCGCCACGCCGCGCGAGCGCGTCGGTGAGCCGGTACAGCGTCGGCCCATCGATGTAATCCATCGCGATGAAATAGGTGTCGTCGACGACCCCTAGCTCGTAGACCGGCACGATGTTGCCATGGGCAAGCGACACCAAGGTCTTGGCTTCCGCCACGAACATGTCGACGAAGTGGCGCTGCCCGGATAACCGCGGATGGATCTGCTTGATGACCAGCAGCTTCTCGAACCCGCCGGGACCGACGATCTTGCCCAGATAGATCTCGGCCATTCCCCCGGCCGCGAGCTTCTCCGTCAGGTAGTACTTGCCGAACGACGTCGGCAGGTCGAGCATCGATCCGAGCGTATCACAGCCGCACCTACCTCCTGGCGCGCCTGTTCACGCGGGCTAACGCACGTCCGGGATGCCGTCGTTGTCGAGGTCGGTCCCCGATGGTGCGGACGCGCTTGTTGGCCGGACCGCGGGGGGACGTGGCTGCTCGGTTGCTGGATGGGCCTCGGATCTGGTGCGCGCGCGCGCGGGCTTCGGCGGTTTCGACCGCACCACCGCGGTTTCGGCCGGGCGGATCGGGGTCGCCCATCGATGGCCGGGTATCGAGATGTCGGCCGTGAGCTTCCACGAGGCGATGTCGTCTGAGGTGTTCACGACACCGTCTGGCCCAAGCGAGATCGCCCCCACCACCTGCGTCTCGGGCTGCTGCGTGCAGGTCAGCACGAGCGGATGGCCCCACGGATCGGTGGCATTGGGATCGATCGCCGAAAGCTCGGGACACGGCGCGCCCGCGTGATCGCGGGCCCACAGCGTGAACTTCGCGAACAGCCGCTTCATTCGTGCTTCGAGCGCGACGTGCGGATCGATCGCGGTGCTCGGATCTGCCGGTTGCGGCGGCTGGATTGGTGGCGCGTATCCCTGAGCGTGCGCCGGGGACGGCGACGAATCGTCGTGCGGTTGATCGGCAGCGACGGGCTCGGCGGGCGCCGGCACCGCCGCCACGTCCGAGCCACCGGATCGGGCGACGATGATCGTGGCGAGCGCCGCCGCGGCGATCAGTCCGCTGCCCACGATCAACGATGTGTTGCGGCGGGGCACGCGCTCGCTGCGTGCCGACGCACCGGTCGCCATTCCGATCGTCGTGGGCGATGGTGCCTTCGCGATCACCGTCGGGCTCTCGGCAATGCTGGTGAACTGCGGCATCGAGGTCCCACCGACCAGCAGGCCGAGCGCCGCGGCGAGCTGCGCCCCGGACGCGAACCGCTCGGCTGGATCCTTCGCCATGCAGCGCAACACGATCTGATCGATCTCGGCGGGGATCCCCGGCTTGCGCCGTGACGGCGCGACGGGCGGCTCGCGCAAGTGCATCGCGATCAGCTCGCCCGTGCCCTCGGCCATGTACGGCGGTGTTCCCGTCACCAGCCGGAACAACACGCAGCCCATCGAATAGATGTCCGAGCGCTGATCGACGTGACCGGTGCCGCGGCACTGCTCAGGCGACATGTAGAGCGGCGTGCCGATCACCGTCTTGGTCTGGGTCTGGCTCGACTGCTCGCCCAGCAGCTTCGCGATGCCGAAGTCCAGGAGCTTCGCGCGCTCGCCACCCGCGACCTCGGGATCGCGGACGAGAAAGATGTTCTCGGGCTTGATGTCGCGATGAACGATCCCGCGTTGATGTGCGAGGCCGAGCGTGCTCGCAACTTGCCGCACGATCCGCAGCGAGTCGGAGATCGGCAGACCACCGAGGCGGTGCAGCCGGCGATCCAGTGCTTCTCCTTCCAGGAGCTCCATCACGATGTACGGGATGCCGTCGGTACTGTGGCCGAAGTCAAACACCTGGACGATGCCAGGATCGGGGATCGCAGTCGCCGCGCGCGCCTCGTTGAAGAATCGCGCGACGACGTCCGATTGCTGAGAGAAGCTCGGATGCAGAACCTTGAGCGCTGCCTGGCGGCCGAGCTTGACGTGCTCGGCGAGCCACACGGTACCCATACCGCCCTCGCCGATCTGGCGAATGATGCGATAGCCCCCGAGCTCGCTGCCCTCGACCATTGTCGTATGTAGTAACCCCTCGCCTCCCATCGTCGCAACCGATGAGCGCCCCCCGCACACGGTTGGCGCAAACTCGGAATCCGCGAGGTCGCCGACGCCCGCTCCACGGCAGCTTGCACGCTCGGGCGTGATCGGTACGGCGCATGCAACCGACCACACCAATGAGCCAGCGTCGAGTCCGTTGGCGACGTGGCTTTTTCTGGGTCACGCTCGCCCTCTTTGTGTTCTCGCTGACCGGCCACTGGGTGTTCGCGTGGCTCGACTATGTCGCCGAGCAACGAGGACTCGGACAGCCTGTCGAGATCTCCGAGTACGTGTACCGCACGCTCGAGGCGACGTTCGAGAACTGGCAGTCGGAGTTTCTCCAGCTCATCTGGCAGGTCGTGGGGCTCGCGTTGCTATTCTTCGTCGGCTCGCCCCAGTCCAAGGAGGGTGACGAGCGTCAGGAAGAAAAGCTCGACTGGATCATGCGCCGGCTTGCTCCGGATGAAGCGGAACGCTTGATCGCGGACCTCGATCGCAGACTGCCGCGGTCGTAGCCGCACGCAGCAGCGCGCGCTGTGTCTCGGCCGCTCGCTGGTTGCCTCGCGATGTCGCGGGGGTGCCGCCAGCTCCGTCGGAGTCGAGTCGCAGCTAAGGCTACCCACGTGGCACGTGAATCGCACTGGCTCGCGCGCATGCCGGCCAACGAACCGCTTCGAATGGGAGTGATCGGACTCGGGTACTTCGCTCAGGTCGCGATCCTTCCGGCGTTTCGTCAGCTCGAGGACGTGGAGCTGAGCGCGTTGGTCTCGGGAAACCACACCAAGCGAGAGGTGCTCGGGAAACGCTACGGCGTGACCAACGTGGTCAACTACTCCGAGCTCGCTGCGCTGCTGGAGCGCAACGTCGTCGATGCGATGTACATCGCGCTGCCACCAGATCTCCACGCCGAGTACGCCATCGCATGCATGGAGCGCGGTGTCCACGTGTTGTGCGAGAAGCCCATGGCCGCGTCCGAAGCGCAATGTCGCGCGATGATCGACGCGTCCGAACAGGCCGACGTCAAGCTGATGATCGGCTATCGCCTCCACTTCGAGATCGCGAACCTCACGGCGACGCAGGTCCTCAAGGAGCGCAAGCTCGGCGTGCCGCGCGTGTTCTCGTCCGTGTTCTCGATGCAGGTGCGCGAGGGCAACATCCGGGTCCAGCCACGTCCGGGCGCGGGGCCGCTCTGGGATCTCGGCATCTACTGCATCAACGCTGCACGCTACCTGTTTCGCGATGAGCCGCACGAGGTGGTCGCGATGACCAGCTCGAATCGCGACGGCCGGTTCGAGCATGTTGACGAGCAGGTCTCGGCGGTCCTGCGGTTCTCCTCGGGTGCATCTGCGACGTTCACCGCGAGCTTCGGTGCGCACGATCGCGCGCACTGCGAGGTGGTCTGCACCGAAGGCGTGCTCACGCTCGAGAACGCGTACGAGTACGCGGAGGAGATCACGCTGTCCACGCAGAACGGCGGACGTCCGCGCCAGCGCACGTTCGGCAAGCGCGATCAGATCGCCGCGGAGATCGAATATTTTGCGCGCTGCATCCGCGATGACCTCGATCCGGAGCCCTCGGGCTACGAAGGTCTCGCCGACGTGAGGATCATCGAAGCGATCGAGCGCGCCGCGAGATCAGGCAATGTCGAGACCATCGCCCCGGTCGAACGCGTTCGCCGGCCAACCCTGGAGCAAGAGATCTACGTGCCCGCGCACGGCAAGCCGAAGCTCGTCGGTGTCGAGAGCGCGACGAAGTAGGCGCGTAGTCATCCGGTTTTCGGCGACGGCGCACACGGCGCCAACGCCAGTTTTGTCAATTCTCAAGGAGACAGACCGATGCCGATCCATGGTCCACACCACGACACCCGACGCGAGAGCGGCCGCTTCATGCGCAACGAGCCCTACGATCGAGATCGCCAGGAGACCCGTGAACCCAGCGATTCCTGGGACCGTGACTACGACTCGGATCGCGACGATTGGCGCCAGCGGGTCGGCTTCAATCCGCAGCGCCGCGACTTCGGCGGGCGCGATGACTACTCGCGTCAGGACTACGCGCGCCAGGACTACGGTAATCGCCAGGGCTACAGCACTGGCCGCTACGGCGCGACGGGTTACAGCGAGCGCGGCGGGTTTGGGCGCTATGGCTACGACGAGCCGGGCTCGGACTACGATCCGCGCGAGTACCGCGGTAGCTCGAATCAGCGCTATCAAGGCGGCCAGAATCTGTACAGCGGCCAGAGTGGTTCGCAGTCGGGACAAGGCCAAGGCGGCATGTACGGCTCACAAGGCGGGATGTACGGATGGCAAGGCGGCAGCTACGGCTCGCAACCTGGTCAGGAAGATCGGGGCGGAACGTACGGCTGGCAGCGCGGTGGCAATTACGCGCAAGGTCAGAGCGGGATGTACGGGTCGCAAGGCCAAGCTGGCATGCACGGGATGTACGGGTCGCAAGGCCAAGGCGGGATGTACGGGTCGCAAGGCCAAGCTGGCATGCACGGGATGTACGGCTCGCAAGGCCAGGGCGGCAATTACGCGCAAGGTCAGGGCGGGATGTACGGCTCGCAGGGCCAAGGCGGCATGCACGGGATCTACGGGTCGCAAGGCCAGGGCGGCAATTACGCGCAAGGTCAGGGCGGGATGTACGGCTCGCAAGGCCAAGGCGGCAACTACGCGCAAGGTCAGGGCGGGATGTACGGCTCGCAGGGAACCATGGCGGGCCAGTCGCAGAGCACGTTCCGCGGCCATGGCCCGAAGAACTACTCGCGCTCGGATCAGCGGATCGAAGAGGACATCTGTGATCGGCTGACCGACGACGACGACATCGACGCGAAGATGATCGAGGTCAAGGTCTCGGGCGGTGAGGTCAAGCTCAGCGGCCGGGTTCCGGATCGCTCGATGAAGTATCGCGTCGAGGAGATGATCGAGCGCGTGTCGGGCGTCAAGGACGTCGACAATCAGCTCCGCGTGGGTCGCGACGACCAGAGCTTGCAGAGCTCGACGACGGGCAAGCAGTCCACCCACGAGTCGGAACAGAACAAGCGCAAGACCCAGCCCTCCTGACCGGATGCGCGCGATCGAGACCACTCGCGCCCGGCGTCGCTCGTTTGCGGTGCTCCACCGCACACGATCGTCTCAGGCAGCCACGATGACCCTGGCGCCTGGGACCTCGAGTACCGAGGACGGCAGCAACGAGCACGCATGGGCGGAGCAGTGGTTGTACGTGGTATCTGGCACCGGCACCGCAACGATTCGCCGGCGAACGATCCCGCTGAGGCCGGGGACGCTCGTCCTGATCGCGAAGCGCGAGCCGCACGTGATCCGTGCGACGTCGCGGCGGCGGCTGGTCACCCTGAACATCTACGTGCCGCCCGCCTACGATCGTCGTGGCGAACCGCTCAAGCGCTAGCGATGTGCGGCGCGGCCGGCGCGAGCATGAGCCGCGCGCGAGCCACCTCGCGTGGAACGTCCGCGGCTGTGACTCGCGCGACCGCCGGCTCGGCTCGATGCCGTGCTGCGATGCTTGCCCCGGCCACTGCCGCTCTTCTTGCCGCCGCCATCCTGTTTGTTGACGGTGGCGTACCCGATCTGAGCCGCGCGCTTGGCTGAATGGCCGCGGCGCTTGGCGCTCTGTTCGATGTGATGAGCCTGACGCTTCTGCTTGCTCGTGTACTTCGACTTGCTTCCTCTGGGCATGGCTCGAAGCGCTGCAGCTCACGTACCAATGGCTACTCGATGCTCTCGATCGGCCATTCGATCGGCGGCTCGAATTCCAGCAGACGCTTCTCGAGCATCACCCGTTCGGCGGCGATCTCGGCGGTGCTGCGGAGCTTGAACCGTCGCAACACCGGAAGGGGTGGGCACCAGCCACGCGCGGCGTGATAGGCGAAGAATCCGATCTGCGTGAAGAACAGGGCGGCCCAGCCTCCGAACCGTTGCTTGCGGCGATACGTCCGCATCGCCATGGCCGCGGAGATCCCGCCGAGCGCCGAGAACACCACCATCAGCGTACGATCGACTCCCCATTCCTGGTCGAGCTCGGCGAGCCGGGCTCGAATCCGCTCCGGCGAATCGAGCACTTCGTTGAGCGCCGATTGAGTTTCGCGATCGATCCGGTCATTTGCCGTATCGCTGGTGTGACTGCGAATCCGATCGTTCGTCGGCGGTTGCCAGATGACATGCATGACCCTCTCCTTGGTAGTCGTCGGTGGGCGGATGCGCTCGGCGCGAGGAGGGAACGACATGGGGGATGAGTGCATCGCGGGTGCCAACGCATCGGGGACACACCGCAAACGTCGCGCGACGGCGTTCGCCTACATCGGTGGACCTGCGCGGACCGCCGGCCTGGCCACATGAGTTGATTCGGCGCCCGCGCCATGAGCAACTTGTGGTCATGCGCATTTCACAGGTCGCGGTTTCGGCGGCGCTCGTGGTGGTTAGCTCGCTCAGCGCGGCTCTGGCCGATACCATCGAGCTCAAGATCGCGGCGGCCGCTCCGGAGGGCAGTCCATGGGCGCAGCTGCTGAGCCTCTACGAGGCCCGAGTCGAGAAGGCGAGCAAGGGCCGGATCGATGTGACGATCGAGCACCGCGCGACCGGCACCGAACCGGAGCTCGTCGCGCAGACCAGCCGTGGCGGCCTGCAAGGCATGCTCGCTTCCGGTGGAGCGGTTGGAACGGTCGTCGCCGAGCTCGAAACGCTCGAGCTACCGTTCCTGTTTCGCAGCGCGGCCGAGGTCGATCGCGTGCTCGATGGTGCGCTGATGGCGCCGATGGAGAAGCGGTTTCGCGAGCACGGCCTGGTGCTCGGGTTCTGGAACGAGAACGGGTTTCGCCACATCGGGAGCACGTTCCCGATCCACAAGCCACGAGATCTCTCGGGCAAGACGATCCGCTCGGTCGAAACGCCGATCCACGTCGAGATGTGGCGCGCGCTCAAGGTCGACGCTCAAACGACGCCCGCCGACAAGGTCGTGTCGAAGCTTCAGAGCTCGGAGCTCGACGGCTTCGATCAGACGCTGTTGTTCGCGGTTGCCAGCGAGTGGCACACCGCCGTGAAGCACGTGACGCTGACGTCGCACATCTATCAGCCCGCGGTTGTCGCGTTCAACCAGACCTGGTTCGACGGGCTGCCCAAGGACCTGCAGAAGATCGTGCTCGGCGAGGGCCGCAAGCTCAGCCGTGAGGGTCGCGCGATCGTCCGGCGCGTCGAGCCCGGGTTGCTCAAGACGCTCAGGAAGGCCGGCGTGAAGGTCACGCGGCTGTCGGCTGCCGAGCGCAGCGCGTTCGAGGCCGCGACCGCTGCGGTTCGCTCGGGGTTTCGCAAGAACTATTCGCCCACCGCGATCGAGATGCTCGACAAGATCGAGAAGGCGCTCGGCCGGAAGATCCGGTAGCGAAGCGCCGTCCTCGCGAGGCGCTGCGGCGACGCCGGGGTGGCGGCTTGACGGCGCCTTGGCGGGTTTTTCGCTCGTTCAGGTCGAGGCGTAAGCGCGGCGGTGGACCGACGTTGAGTACGCATCCAGCCGCTGTCGCGTCGATCTCCGGCGCGAGCGAGCCTGGCTTGCCGGAGGTTTGCCCATGCGATCGGCTGTTTTGGTTTCGCTCGTGCTGGCAGGTTGTGGCGCGAGCAGCGCCACGTTGGCGATGTCGCCGCAGGCGGTCGCGACGCGCGCGTACGACGTCGATGTTGGCTCGTCGGGAGAGGGTTACACCGATCATGGGAGGAACCCGTGGGTGAGCACCGAGCACGACCGGTTCTCCACGTTCGCGGCCGATGTGGATACCGCGTCGTACACGATCGCGCGCCGCAAGCTCCAGGAGGGCACGTTGCCACCAGCGGCATCGGTGCGCGTCGAGGAGTGGGTGAACTACTTCACGTATCGATTCCCTGCGGCGGTGCCCGGGACCCCATTCTCGACCGTGATGGACGCGGCACCGCATCCGTTCGCCGCTGGACGCTACGTGTTGCGCGTCGGCGTCGCGACGAAGGCCAAGCCGGTGAGCGAGCGCAAGCCCGCCGCGCTGGTGTTCCTCGTCGATGTATCCGGGTCGATGGACTCGGATGACAAGCTCGGGCTCGCCAAGCGTGCGCTGCATCTGTTGACCAATCAGCTCGGCCCCTACGACGGCGTGTCGATCGTCGCGTACGCGGGGAGTAGCCGGGTCGTCCTGCCGATGACGAGCATCAAGCAGCGAGAGCGCATCCACGAGGCGATCGAGGAGCTGAGCGCCGGAGGCTCGACCGCGATGGGATCGGGGATCGACCTCGCGTACGAACAGGCTGCCAGGTGGATCCGGCCCGGAGCGATCTCGCGGGTGATCGTGCTGTCGGACGGCGACGCCAACGTGGGCGCCAGCAGCTATCAGGAGCTGTTGACGTTGATCGATCGGCGCGCCAGGCAGGGCGTCGCGCTGTCGACGATCGGCGTTGGGATGGGCAACTACAAGGACACGTTGATGGAACAGCTCGCCGACAAGGGCAACGGCAACAGCTACTACATCGATTCGTTCGATGCGGCGAAGCGCGTGTTCGCGGATCAGCTGACATCGACGATCGAGGTCGCCGCGAAGGACGTCAAGCTGCAGGTCGAGCTCGATCCTGCCGTGGTCGCACGCTACCGCCTCGTCGGCTACGAGAATCGTGACGTCGCCGACCAGGATTTTCGCAAGGACGCCGTGACGGGCGGGCAGGTTGGCTGGGGTCATCAGGTGACGGCGATCTATGAGGTCGAGCTCACCGATGCCGCGAAGGCGCACCCCTCGGGGCTAGGCATCGTGCACGTCCGTCACAAGCGACCCGAAGCCGATGACGCCACCGAGTCAGCGTTCGAGATGGCGATGCCGCCGGCGCAATCGTTCGATGCCGCGCCGGCGGATCTGAGGTTTGCGTTCGCGGTCGCGGCGTTCGCCGATGTGTTGCGCGGAGGGGCGAGCTATTCACTCGAGGCGATCCGCGGCTACGCAGCGGCAGCAGCCGGCAGCGACAGTGATCGCCGGCAGCTCGTGGCGCTGATCGATCGCGCGTGCTCGCTGCGCGGTAACCAGCAGCAGGTCGCGGTCGAGCGGAACTGAGGAGCTCGATTCGCGTCGCCCGCGGCCGGCGCTCGTCGAGGTGCTATCGCGAGCGCAGCGTCCAGCGACCGGCGTCGCGGCACGCGATGTACAGGAAGATCAGCGCGTACATCAGTGCCGGCTCGCCCTGGTTGACCGCCGGGAGGAAGCCGGCTCCGAGTGACAGCTTCCAGTGAAACTGCACGTACGCGACGGCCATCGTGCCGCTGGCGAGGAACGCGGCGGGGCGCGCGAGGACGCCCGCGGCGATCGCGCATCCGGTGACCAGCTCGATGATGCTGCCGAACCACACCTGGCTGGCGATCGGGATCTCGAACGGCATGAACCAGCCGAACAGCTTCTGTGCACCGTGGAACGCGAACAGCACGCCGAGCGTGATCCGGACCAGCGCGAACACGGTCTCGGTGTTCGACTCGAGCAACCGCGCCGGCGATGGCAGCGAACGGGGCTTGGCGGTCGGGGTGATCGTGGGGTCGAAGGTCGTCGTCGTCATCGGTTCGTCTCCTTGCCTGAACGACGAATGGGCCGCCGTCGAATCGACATCTCGATCGACAATCTTCTAAGTCACCGAACACGCACGGATCGGGCCCGGGCGTCTCGTGCTCGCGTCGTGCACGCGGTTGTCCGATCGGGTCCACGGAGCTCGGCCGCACGATCCGAGCTCGGTGTAGGTGTCGTGCCGATGATCGCCCGTGGGGTTGGCCCGTCGGATTGCTGGCGTTTGTTCTCCCGACCCGACGACAGCCGTGGCACCGTCGAATCATGGCCTCAAGCGCACCGATCGGGAGGGAGCGAGCCATCCAGCTCGTCGCCGATAACGCATTGCCCGTCGCGCTGGGCTCACCGAAGCCCAAAGCGATGGTCGTCGAGCAGGACGGAAGCTTTCGGATCCGCGAGCTCGTGATCAACTATGACGAGATCGCCTCGAGTCGCAGTCGCGCGCGCTCGCCGTCGTGGATGCCCGAGCACTACTTCTCGATGGGGAGGCCCACCGGGAAGATCTTCGCCGAAGCGGCATCGCTCGACGAACTGCTCGCGGTCATGCGCACGATGCCGTGGCCGAGCGACTGGTAGCGTTCCGCCGCACGATGCGAGCCGAGCTGGAAGCCCCCACCTCCAGCTCGACTCGCGTGTGCTAGCCAACGTAGCGGCGGATCACCGAGGTCACCGTGTCGACGCTGAACGGCTTGTCGATGTAGTCGTCAGCGCCCTGCTTCTTGCCCCAGAACTTGTCGCTCGGAGCGACCTTGCTCGACACGAGCACGACCGGGATCTTCGAGGTGGTCTCGTTCTTTTTGAGCGCACGGCAGCTCGCGAACCCGTCGAGGCCGGGCATCACGATGTCCATGAAGATCAGCGCGGGATGGTAGGCGGACGCGGTCTGGAGGCTGTCGGCGCCGCTCTCGCAAAAGATCGGTTCGTGGCCCGTCGCACGGACAACGCCGCCGAGGAGATCACGTGCTGCACTGCTGTCATCAACGATGAGGATGGTTGCCATGCTGCTTACTCATTGGAAGACGCGTGCCAGCGGTTCAAGTGCCCGACGCTGTTCAAACCTCGCAACGCGGCTGTACCGCCGCGTTACTCGGCCGTAACAGCAGAAACGTGGGCGCCAGGTCGCCACTTCCACACACACGCGCTGCTCCGTCATGTGCAACCCGCGAGATGCATTGGCACTGCGCACCTGATCATCGCCGCAAAACTTCGCATGCGTTCGTTACCATTCCGACACGCCACCTCGGCTAACGTTACCGATAGGAACCATGGCGGACGTTCTGTTGGTGGATGATGTTCCGACCGTTCGGTTAGTCCTCGGGCGTTCGCTGACCGACGCCGGTTATCGAGTCACCGCAGTGGCCGACGGCTTCGAGGCGCTCGAGGAGCTCCGGCGTCGATCGTTCGATGTCGTCATCAGCGATGTGCGGATGCCCAAGATGGACGGCCTCACCCTGTTCCGCCGGATCCGGGAGCAGGCACCGGGTACCGACGTGATCCTGATAACCGGGCAGGCCGTCGTGGCGGACGCAGTCGCCGCGGTCAAGGAAGGCGTCTCTGACTACCTGACCAAGCCATTCGATCAGGACGAGCTCACGATCAAGGTCGCCCACATCGCCGAGCGACGGGCACTCCAGCGCGAGCTGGCGGCAGCGCGCGCACAGCTCGATGGAACGGGGGCGCTGACCGGGTTGGTCGGCCGATCTTCCGCGATCCTCAGGCTGGTGGAGCGCGTACGAACGATGGCGATGAGCGCCGCTCCGGTGCTGATCACGGGCGAGAGCGGCACGGGTAAGGAGCTGGTGGCTCGCAACCTTCACGAGCTGGGTTCGCGCGCCACCCATCCATTCGTCGCGGTCAACTGCGCGGCGTTTCCCGAGGGGCTGCTCGAAGCGGAGATGTTCGGCTACGAGGCCGGCGCGTTCACCGGCGCCGTCAGGCGTCGCGATGGCCGGTTCAAGGCGGCCGACGGGGGCACGCTGTTTCTCGACGAGGTCGCCGAGATCCCGCTGCCCGCGCAGGCCAAGTTGCTGCGCGTCCTGCAAGAGGGGACGTTCGAGCCCCTCGGCACCAACACGCCGATCAAGGTCGATGTTCGGATCGTGTCGGCCACGCACCGCGACTTGAAGCAACGGATCGCCGAGGGCCGGTTTCGCCAGGATCTCTACTACCGCCTCAACGTCCTCGACATCACGATCCCCGCGTTGCGCGAGCGTCGCGAAGACTTGCCGATCCTGGTCGAGCATTTTCTGCGGAAGTTCGTGCCCGCCGATCGCGGTCCGCTGTCGCTCTCGCCGCGTGCGTGGGCCGCGCTGTCGCATCATCCGTTTCCCGGTAACGTGCGCGAGCTCGAGCACGCGATCGAGCACGCCGTGGTCGTCGCACAAGGCAAGACGATCGATGTCGCGCAACTTCCGATCGACATCGCAGGCCCCGCGAGACGTGAAGGCGTCGTCCCCGAGCTGAGAACACTCGCCGAGGCGGTCGCGTCGTTCGAGAAGGCGTATCTGCAACGGGCACTCGAGCTCACCGAGGGCAAGAAGGCGAAGGCCGCCGAGCTGCTCGGCATCTCGCGCAAGTCGCTGTGGGAGAAGCTACGCGCATACGGCTTGGGTCGCGATGACGAGCCGGTCGCCGAGAAGTAACGACCGCATCGGGCCCGGTACGTCGTCATGGCCTCGGCGAGAAGCTCGCAGCGGCCACCAGCGATCCGGTGGTCGATGCGGCGGTGAAGGCGTCGACTGCGCGGTAGCGCCGCACGACCGAGCGAGCGCGCCCACCCTGCGCGTCGACGGCCCGCGGGCTTGCGCGCAGGCGTCATGGCACGACGGCTGCTGACCACTAGCTCGTGAAGTGGCTCGTCACTGCGGCGCTGGTCGTGACCATCCTCATCGTGTGGCGAATCGCCCGCCGTGGCGAGTCGACCACCCGGACCTCGGCGACGAACGCCAGCACCGAGGTGGCTCGCGAGGGCGCCCATCACTGGCGTCTGGAGACCGCGAACGGCGCGGTGCACGTGTGGGTTCCAGGCGATTATGAGCCCGCGAGCGCCGACACGGTCGTCTACATTCACGGCTTCTACAGCGACGTCGACGAGGCGTGGACCGAGCATCGGCTCGCCGCTCAGTTCGCGGCATCCGGGCTCAATGCGATGTTCATCGCGTGCGAGGCGCCGTCGGGCCCGCGCGACGAGGTGGTGTGGCCGGCGGTCGGCGATCTGCTCCGTGCGGTCGCTCATCACCTCGATCGAGAGCTTCCCCGCGGCGACGTGATCGCGGTCGGCCATTCGGCGGCCTACCAGACCCTGGCAACGTGGCTCGATGAACCGCGGCTGCGCACCATCGTTCGTCTCGATGTGCCCGGGGGTGACGCGGTTGCCTACCAGCGATGGCTGGGTCAGTCATCGGGGCGCCGGCTGATCGATGTTGCGCCGGAGCTGAGGCCGTGGACAACCCCGCTCCAACGGTTGCCCGGTGCGGTTTCGCTCGACGACTCATCGGTTCGCGCATGCGACCGCTCGGTCGACCGCGCGCGCGTGGTGTTCGTGAAGAATACCGCCGGTCACATGGAGATGGTGGTGGACGGCGAGGTGATCCCATTCGTGCTGAGGTGCTTCGGGCAGCGTCGAGAGCCGCCGGCACGCTCGTGACGGTGAACCGGTCGTGGTTCGATCCACGAGGTGCGATGATGCGTCGCGGTCAGCGGGTCGAGGGCCACGCCGCGAGGTTTGGTTCGACGTCGGTCGCGTGGTCCACGAATAGCGCGGTTTCGCCGGCTTAGCCGGTGTCCGGGCTGACATCGGTGTGTAATCGGATCCGGCGGACACCCGGTGCAGAGTGAACGCATGCAGCACCCGACGCGCCGCGAACGCCAGCAGTCCCCGGCGGCAGCTCACGGACGCGCCGTGGCAGAGGCCAAACCTGCGACGTCGCTGGCACGCGGCAGTGCTCGGTCCGTGGAACCATCGGAATTCGGCAGCTACGAGATCCTCGGACAGCTTGGCCAAGGCGCCATGGGAGTGGTGTACCTGGGTCGCCATTCGCTGCTCGATCGGCATGCTGCGATCAAGGTGCTGCATGCCGACCACTCTCAGAACACCGAGGTCGTGACGCGGTTCTTCAACGAGGCGCGTGCGGCCACGCGGATCCGACATCCGGGCATCGTCGAGATCTACGACTTTGGTCATGCTCCGGACGGCAGCGCATTTCTGGTGATGGAGCTGCTGAGCGGTGAAACCCTCACCGCGCGGATCGCGCGCGCCGGCAGGCTCGACGCTCTCGAGGCCGTGCGGATTGCTCGCCAGGTCGCGAGCGCACTCGAGGCCGCGCACACCAGTGGCATCGTTCACCGTGATCTGAAGCCGGATAACCTGCTCATCGTTCCGGACCCGGATGTGATCGGCGGCGAACGCGTGAAGGTGCTCGACTTCGGGATCGCCAAGCTGTCGAGCTCGGATTCGACGCTGCGCACCGTGGCCGGCCGGCTGATGGGAACGCCGAACTACATCTCGCCAGAGCAAGCGCTCGACTCGGCGCTGGTCGACGTCCGCACCGACATCTATGCGCTGGGCTGCATCCTGTACCAGATGGTGTGCGGGCGCGTGCCGTTCAAGGCGTCCGGACTGGGCGAGCTTGTCGCGCTGCATATCTCGGCAGCGCCGTTTCCGCCGAGCCAGCTCGTGCCCGAGCTGCCGCCGGCGCTCGAGGCGATGATCCTGAAGTGTCTCGAGAAGGATCCAGGCGATCGCTACCCGACCATGGCCGCGCTGCTCGCCGAGCTGGATCAGCTCGATCCAGGACGCGTCAGCCAGCGCAGCATTCCCACCGAGGCCGTCCTCGATCGCGCCGCCACGCCGTGGCCGCCATCGCTCGAGAACAGCGGCACGCCGGCGTCGGCGCCGCGTGTGGTCGACGTGATGCCGCGTGCGACCACGGCCCGCCCGACCGCGCGAACCACGCGACATCACTTCGCGACGCTGGCGATGTTTGCCGTCGCGGCGGTGCTCGGCGTCGCGATCGGTCTGGTGGCGCTCGATCAATCGTCCACGCCGCAGGATGACCTGTTCACCGGAACCACAGCACCCGCTGCCACGTCGGGGCCCGCTCCTGCGCGGCCGGTGCTCCCGCATCCCGCCGCACCGATCGCACCGAACCAGGGACCGGCACCCAGGGCGACGGCGGCGCGGACGACCGCACCGGCGTCTGCCCGCGCGGCTCCGCCGACGTCTGCACCGATGCCGCTGTTGTTCGAACGGCGCCCACCACCCTCGAGGGTCACGCTCATGATCGCGTCCACACCGTCGGGCGCGCGCGTGTTTCGCGCAACCGACGGAGCGTTGCTCGGCAAGACGCCGCTGCGCCACGCCGTCGACCGAGCGGATGGCGAGCTGATGGTGGTGGTCAAGCGCGCGGGGTATCGCGACAAGCGCGTGTCGGTCAGCACGGCGCGCGACACCGAGGTCAACACCAGGCTCGTGCGCGCGAGAAGGCGCGAATAGTTGCAAGATCGGAGCGCGATCGCGCGTGCACGACCACCGGCAACCACAGCGTCTCACGCCAGCAGCAGTGGTTTCCGTTCGACCGGGGCGGTACTCTGGACGCCATGTCGCGCGGTCGCGATCGAAGCGAGCCTCCCGAGTTCGGACTGGCGGACGACGATCCCTGGAACAAGACGCGCACCGATGGCCATCGCGTGTTCTCCGCGACCCAACCCGGGATGGGTTTCGACGTCCGGCTGGTTCACGACACCCGCGAGCCATGGCGTGCGATCGAGCTGTGGACCGCGCGCAGCATCTACTGGCTCGATCACGATCGGACGTGCATCGCGGTGGTGTCGCGAGACAAGTCGACCTTCGATACGGTGCATCGGTTCCTGGGCGGGCGCGTGGTCGGCGGGCAACAGCGCGGCGACCATGGGATGTCAGTGGCGCAACCGTTACCGATTCCTGGGATGAGCGCGGTGTTTCGCCTCAAGGGCGGTTTCGCGATGACGTCGCCCGTGGAGCAGATCCTGATCCAGGTGAAGATCGACAACATTCCGATCGACGGCGACGAACCCGATTGGAACAACCTCGCGACGCTGTTGCGGGCTACCGAGCGCCGCTAGCCGGTTGGCACCCGGGCTGCAATGCCAGCTCGTATGCCGAAGCGCAACGAAACCTACGACGACATCGTTCGCCGAACGGTGGTCGAGCCCGATGGGTCGTTTCGCCCAACTGCCGAGCAGGAGCGCCAGGCGTATGAAGGCTTTCGCGCGATGGACGCCGAGGAGCAGGCGCTCTGGACGCGTGTGCGCAGTGCGCTCGCGCACGGTGGAGTCGACCTCGAGCACGTGTCGGTCGAGGTCGAACGCGACCGCGTGTACGTGCGCGGAATGGTGCAGGACTCGACGACCCAGAACCGCATCCCCGAGCTGATCCACGGCGTCGAAGGTGTTGGCGACGTCGTCGACCTGGTCGTGATCGAGCAGGGTACGACCAGCGCTAGGTGAACAGCTTGAACATCAGGTTGATGACGCGCTTCACCCGCGGCGTGTACGGCGGAAAGATCATCTTGATCATCGCGAACCGCCCCTGCCGCAGCACCGCGCGCTCGTGCGAGAACGTCTTGAAGCCGTAGAACCCGTGATAGTTGCCAAGCCCGCTGGGCCCGATGCCGCCGAACGGCAGGTGGGGGTTGCCGAAGTGGATCAGCGCATTGTTGACGCAGGTCCCGCCGGCGCTGGTGCCTTCGATGACCGCATCGATGCGCTTGCGGTCGGAGCCGAACACGTAGAGCGCCAGCGGTTTCTCGCGCGCGGCGATGAACGGCACCACCTCGTCGAATGCCTTGTACGTCAGCACGGGCAGGATCGGGCCGAAGATCTCCTCCGACATGATCGGCGCCTCGGGGCTCACCTTGCTGAGCACGGTTGGCGCGATGTAGCGCTCGCCAGGATCGGTGGTGCCGCCAAGCTCGACGCGGGCGCCGCCGGCAACCGTGTCGTCGAGCATGCGCTTGAGCCGGTCGTAGTTGCGCTCGTTGACCACGCGGCACAGATCCGGCGAGCCGCGGCGCGCTTGTTCGTCGTCGCCGTACTGATCGGCGATCGCGTTGCTCAGGTGTTCGATCAGCTCCTGCTCGCGGTGCTCCGACACCAGCACGTAATCGGGTGCGATGCAGGTCTGGCCACCGTTGACGAACTTGCCCCACACGATCCGCCGTGCGGCCTCACCGAGATCCGCGGAGTCGTCGACCACCGCGGGAGACTTCCCACCGAGCTCGAGCGTGGTCGACGCGAGATGGCGGGCGGCAGCTTCGGCCACGATCCGGCCCACCTTGGCGCTGCCGGTGAAGAAGAAGTGATCGAACGGCAGCGCCAGCAGGCGTTGTGTCTGCTGCGCGCCCCCCTCGACAACAGCGACTTCATCCTCGTCGAATACCGCCGCGAGCAGCTCGGTGGCGAGCGCGGAGGTCGCAGGCGTGAGCTCGGACGGCTTCACGATCGCGCAGTTGCCCGCCGCGATCGCGGCGATCAATGGAACGATCACGAGGTGGAGCGGATAGTTCCAGGCGCCGATGATCAACACGACGCCGCGGGGTTCGTAGTGCACGGCGCTGGTCGTGCCAAACAGCGCGAGCGGGGTGGTCACGCGCTGCGGCTTCATCCAGCTGCGGAGCGACTTCACGGCGCGCTTGAGCTCGACGAGCGCGGGGTAGATCTCGGTGAGGTCGACTTCGGCCGCGGACTTGCGAAAGTCCTTGTACAGCGCCGCGCGGATCGCGTCCTGGCGATCGAGGATGGCGGCGCGCAGTCGCTTGAGCTTGGCGATCCGTTGCTCGGCGGTCGTGGCACGTACCGCGGCACGCCTCGCCCGCTGGCGCTGAAACAGGTGCTCGATTCGATCGTCGTCGGGTGCGATCTGCGCCGTGACAGCCATGGCGGAACCCTCACATTCGCCGCGGCGGATGGCAACCACTGTTCTCGAAACTCGCCGATCGGCCAGGAAACCCGCGTGTTGGCGGCGTCCCGACCCAGCCCGTCACCGCAGGATCGATGGAGCCGTCATCACCCGAGCTAGATGTCGTTGCGTCCACGCGGTCGCGTGCGGGCGAGCCGCACGCGGCGACGACTGCGATCACGACCGATCGAAATGCGATCGCGCCACGCACCATGCGGCGAGACCATGCGGGAACGCGCGCTCGATGGGACGCCTGCTACCACGCGATGGCAGCGCTGGATCGCGATCACCGCGAACGACGGTCACCTGCAGGTGTGCACGCGCGATCACTGGATGTTGGTGTCCGCGCTGGTGCTCGCGTCGCTGCCGGCTTGTGCCTGCGCTGCGGCAAACACGCTGCACGTGTTGTTGTTGATCACCCACGTCGCGTCATTCGCGCACAGATCGAGGCCGAACAGCTCACACTCGACGCCCTGTTCATCGATCACCAGCGCGTCGTAAAAATCGCAGCTCACGCCGAGCTCGAGTTGCTCGCCGGGGAACAACACGTCGCCGCCGAGCAGGTTGGGGCCATACGAGGGGTCGTCGATCGCCGCGAGGTAGATCTGCTCGATCACGAAGTCCGAGTCGTTCACGACGAGCAGCGACGCGTCATCACCTGGGCTCGGGATGAAGATGCCATCATCGTCGTCATCCGAACATCCGAGCAGTGGAAGCGCCAGCGCCGACACGCACACCGAAGCCAAAACGTGTTGCTTCAACATGGGAACACGCTCGAGCAACGCGTGTACCAGGCGGTGAGTGCTCGATCCTCGCGGTTCGTCGCGATCCGACGCGTCGCGCGTGTGGCAGACGTGCCCGCGTCGCACGCCTGCGCGCGCGCACAGGGCGGCAGCCCTAGGGGGCTGTCCCTATTCGCATCGCCTAGGCGATCAGCTGTGGCGCGACGTCGAGCACGATGTCGAACTGACCGTGCCAGATCGCCGATGAGCCACCGTCGATCTCGATGAACCGGCTTGCCTCGGCGGTGGCCGCGCCCTGGTCATGGCCGTTCAGCGAGTCGATGTTCGGGACGAGCATCCTGATCAGGTCGTTGGGTGAGAAGTACATCTGGGTCACCAGCTGGTGCCGCGTGTTGAACCGATCGGTCCAGAACACCGCGAAGTGGACGTGCGGCGCACGATATGCGCTGTTCGCGGGATCGAGCAGGTTGAGTGGATATTCGCTCGGGACGATCGTGTCGAACGAGAACGTGCCCGCCGTGCTCGTCGAGACGTAGCCGCGCAGGTTGGTCTGCGCCGTGGTGAGCTGACCCTGTGACGAGCCCTGATCGAGGCCCGCGTAGTTGTAGTCGTAGAGCCCATCATCATCGGCCTGCCACGCCACGACCAGCGCTCCCGGGATCGCCGTGACACAGTCGCGCGCGAACACATGACCCATGAGGGTCATCCGCTGGCCGGCCTGGTTCGGCCCCGCGAGCTGGCTGGTCTGCCGGACGCTGTTGGTCCAGTACGGTCCGAGCGCGTCGTCCCCGGTGGTACCCGATAGACAGACGCCATGTTCGTCGAAGATGACGTTGTCGGCCTTGCCGCCACCGCCGCCACCGCCATCGAACGGCGCCGGTGCCTCGTCGACCTGCGAGGCGCAGCCGATGGTGATCACGGAGCCAGCGGCGAGGCCGAGAAATCCGCGGCGATCGAGCTGCGAGGACGTGGGGCGCTCGGGGCGCCGGCGAGTCAAGCGGAACATGGGCGGCAAGGTGCCCGAAGTCAGGCGGCCCAACAATCGAGATAATCAGAACGAGATTGTTCGAGTTACAAGGATAATCGTTCCGGCGTCCTGCGCCGTGCGGGCACCCGCAGCTGCCGCGGCGGCGATCCGGCGCACCGGCCGGTTGTGACGCTGCCGCGAGCTGCGCGCGACCGGCGATTGCACTACGGTTGCCCTGTGAAGGACACGCTGTTCGTTCTCCGCCCCAATTTCGACGACGCTGGCGTCACGTACTTCTGTCCGTACAGCGCGCAGGTCGTGGGATTTCTGTCGTACTACCCCCAGCTGCGCGACACCGTGGACGTGATCGAGCTGGCGTTTGCCAAGCCGCGTCATCCCCTCGTCGATCTGCTCGATGCCGCCCATCAATCCGCGCCGATGCTCGTGCTCGGTGGCCCGGCTCGATCGGTGCCGTCGGTGCCGAATGTGAAGGTGGGCGAGATCAACGGGCGACCGTATGTCGAGAAGACGATCGAGATCCTTCGCTACCTCGCGGTGACGCGAAACCTTCCAGTTCCACACTGACGTCGGGGCGGTGCCTCCGCCGGCTTTCACCGCGACGCTGCCTGCTCGCGGGTCAGCGGCGAAACATGGACCGGCTGGTTCAACCGGCTGATTTCGCAGCGTCGCGATGATCTCCGTCGCTCGACGTCGATGACGCGTCCTCGACGCGGCGATCGTCCCGATCGAAGGCGCAGTGCTGTCGCATGCGCGTCGCAGTAGGAAATTGCCGGAATGCTTGGTACGCACTGCTCCTCGACATTTTCCGGAGCGAACCGTGAAGAAGCTGATCGTAGTGCCTCTGCTGATGGTGGCGTGCGGGCCCAAGTCCCCGCCGGCCACGACATCCTCTGATCCGAACTCCATGTCACAGCCATCCGACCCCAATTCGCCGGCGCTGCAGTCCGACGGCTCGACGGCATCCAAGCCCGAGATCGGAACGTGGGGCTTCGATACCGCCGGGATGAACACCAAGGTCACCCCGGGCCACAGCTTCTACGAGTACGCCAACGGGACGTGGCTCAAGAACACGCCGATCCCGGCGGACAAGTCGAACTACGGCATGTTCACCGCGCTCTCGGATCGCAGCGATGATCGGACCAAAGAGATCATCATGAACGCGAACGGCGAGCCCGGGAGCGAGGCCCGCAAGATCGCGGACTACTACCAGAGCTTCATGGACGAGGCGGCGATCGAGTCCAAAGGCATCACGCCGATCCAGGCGGATCTCGAAAAGATCAACGCCATCAAGGATGCGAAGGGGCTGGTCGCGATGTTCGCCGCCAACTCGCGCGTGCTGCGCCAGAGCCCGCTCGGCACCTATGTTGGCCAGGACGACAAGGACCCCGAGCACCACATCGCGTCGCTCGGCCAGGGCGGCCTCGGCCTGCCGAACAAGGACATGTACGACCCGAAGAAGCCGCAGTTCGCGGCGATCCGCGACGGGTACAAGAAGTACATGGAGACCATGCTCGGCTACGTCGGCGTCAAGGACGCGGCCAAGCGCGCAGCGGGGATCTACGCGCTCGAGGAGAAGATCGCCGCCGCGCACTGGACGATGGAACAGAACCGCGATCCGGTGAAGACCTACAACAAGATGTCGGTGGCGCAGCTGATGAAGCTCGCGCCCCAGATCGACTGGAAGCTGTGGCTCACCGGGACCGGCCTCGGCAACGAGCCCGCGATCAACGTGAACCAGCCATCGGCGATCGCCGGCATCGCCAAGCTGGTGAAGAGCCAGCCGATCGCGGTGTGGAAGGATTATCTGACCCTTCACTTGCTGTCGGCCACGGCGTCGTATCTGCCGAAGAAGTTCGTCGATACGCGGTTCGAGATGTACGGCAAGATCCTGTCGGGCACGCCACAGATCAAGGATCGCTGGAAGCGCGGCGTCGATGAGGTCACCGCCGCGATGGGCGAGGCCGTCGGCAAGATCTATGTGAAGAAGTACTTCACGCCCGCGACCAAGGCGCGCGCCGACGAGCTGGTGGGAAATCTGTTGAAGGCGATGGGCCAGCGGCTCGACAGTCTCGCGTGGATGAGCGACGAGACCAAGGCCAAGGCCAAGGCCAAGCTCGCCACCTACAACCCGAAGATCGGTTACCCCAAGAAGTGGCGCGATTACTCGTCGCTCGAGGTCATCGCGGGTGACGTCGTCGGCAACGACATGCGCGCGTCGGCGTTCGAATACGATCGCCGGCTCGCCAAGCTGGGCAAGCCGATCGATCGGGACGAGTGGGGCATGACGCCGATGACCGTGAACGCCTACTACAACCCGGGGCTCAACGAGATCGTGTTCCCCGCGGCGATCCTGCAGCCGCCGTTCTTCGATCCGAATGCGGATGACGCCGTCAATTACGGTGGTATTGGCGCGGTGATCGGCCACGAGATCAGCCACGGCTTCGACGATCAGGGCAGCCAGTACGATGCCCACGGCAAGCTCGAGAACTGGTGGACCAAGGACGACGCCGACAAGTTCAAGACCGCCACGGCCAAGCTGGTCGCGCAGTACAACTCGTACTGCCCGTTCCCGGCGGCCGACGGCAAGCCGGCGCAGTGCGTGAAGGGCGAGATGACGCTGGGCGAGAACATCGCCGACCTCGCGGGCCTGATGATCGCGCACACCGCCTACCGGCTGTCGCTCAATGGCCAGCAACCACCGGTGATCGACGGCACGACCGGGGACCAGCGATTCTTCCTCGGCTGGGCGCAGGTGTGGCGCCGGCTGTACCGCGACCAGGAGCTCGCGAACCGGCTGGTCACCGACGTGCATAGCCCGTCGGAGTTCCGCACGGCGGTCGTGCGCAACCTCGATGTCTGGTACGAGGCGTTCAAGCCCGCTCAGAACGACACGCTGTTCCTCGACTCGAAGGATCGCGTCAAGATCTGGTAGTGGTCAGGCCAGCCGGGGCTGAGTGCCGCCGGTGTGAAGCCGGAACAGCCGTCGAGTGTCCCACCCAGGATGCTCGACGGCTTTTCGCATCTGGCGACCACCATCCGTGCATCCGTGCATCCGTGCATCCTACGGCTATGTGCGCGGGTGCGCAGGCGCCGATCAAGCTCGCGCTCACTCCGGCGCCGATGCCGGAGCGAGGCGCGGCAACCCTTGTTTCTCGCGGTCGCGGCTGTGGTCCTTCGCCATCAGCACGTAGAGCGATGGCAGCACGAACAGGGTGAACAGCGTGCCGATGCTCATGCCACCCACGAGCACGAGGCCGATCGAGTTTCGCGCCTCGGCACCGGGGCCGGTCACCAACGTGAGCGGGAAGTGACCAGCGACGGTTGCGACCATCACCATCAGGATCGGGCGCAGTCGGATCCGGCACGCCTCGATCACGGCGTCGAGCTTGGAGCGACCCTGGGTCTGCAGCACGTTGGCAAACTGGACGATCAAGATGCCATTCTTGGACACCAGGCCGACGAGGGTGACCAGGCCAACCTGGGAGTAGATGTTGAGCGTCGTCGTCCATCCGTCGGTCAGGTCGAAGCTCATGCCGGGCGGGCCACTGAACTTGAGAAACGTGAAGATCAGCGCGCCGAACATCGCGAGCGGCACCGAGCCAGCGAGGATCACGAACGGATCCCGAAACGAGTTGAACTGCGCGGCGAGCACCAGGAAGATCAACAGCACCGCGAGCCCCATCGCGGGCAAGAACTTGCCCGACTCCTGACGGAGCTGGCGCGATTCGCCGGTGTAGTCGATGCGATAGTCCGGCGGGAGGATCCGCGCCGCGGCTTGCTCGATCGCATCGAGCGCGCCTTCCAGTGACTGCGTCGCCACGCCCGAGATCTTGATCGCATTGAGCTGCTGGATCCGGTTGAGCGATCGCGGCTTCACCTCCTCATGCAACGTCGCCACCGCTCCGAGCGGCACGAGCTCGTTGTTGGGCCCGGATACGTGGATCTGCATCAGCTGCTCGGGATTGAGGCGGCCGGCGCGCTCGATCTGCGGGATCACCCGGTAGGCGCGTCCGTCGAGATCGAACCGATTGACGAAGTTGCCGCCCACCGCGGCGGCGATGTCTGCACCGATCTGCTGCATGGTCTGACCAAGTGCGGCCACCTTGTCGCGATCGAGCACGATCTCGGTGCTGGCCTGGTCGATTCGGACGTCGATGACCGGTGGGAACGCGAACTGTCCGCTCGCCATCGCGGATTGCACCAGCTGGTTCGCAAACTCGGCGATCTGCGTGTGCTCCGCCGTCGATGCCAGCACGATCTCGACAGGGAACACCCCCGAGCTCGGCAGGGCAGGTGGCAAGAACACCGGCGCACGGACCCCGGTGATCCTCGAGAGCTTCTGGTTCACCTCGAACTCGATCGGGAACACCGTGCGGTCACGCTGCGCCCATGGCTTGAGCAACAGCCCGCCGAATCCGCCGGTCGGGAAGCTGACCTGGAAGCTCTGCTCGAACTCCGGTGTGGTCTTGAAGATCCGATTGACCTGGTCGGCGTACATCGAGATCTGCTCGAGCGACGCGTTGGGCGGTACGTCGAGCGCGCCGAACACGGCGCCTTGGTCCTCGGTCGGTGCCAGCTCCTTGGGTGAGAACATGTACAGCGGAACCACGAGCAAGCTCAGGACCGCCCAGATCACATAGACCAGGAACCGATGGCGCAAGGTGCCTTCGAGCCGGCGCATGTATGCCCCGCGGGTTCGCTCGAACGCAGCGTCGACCTTGCGGCCAAACCAACCGCGCCGGTGCTCCTGCTTGAGCAGCTTCGAGGCCATCATCGGTGACAGTGTGAGCGCGACCAGGCCGGAGATCATCACGGTGCCGGCGAGCGTGAACGTGAACTCGCGGAACAGCGCGCCGGTGAGCCCGCCTTGAAATCCGATCGGCACGTAGACCGCGGCCAGCGTGATCGAGATCGAGATGATCGGGCCCACCAGCTCCCGTGCGCCGATCAGCGCGGCGCGCATCGACGGCTTGCCCTCGCGGATGTGGCGCTCGATGTTCTCGACCATGACGATCGCATCGTCGACGACCAGCCCGACCGAAAGCACGATCGCGAGCAGGGTCAACAGGTTCATCGAGAACCCGAACACCTCCATGAGGAACACGCCGCCGACGAGCGACAGCGGGATCGCCACGATCGGGATCAGCACCGTCCTGAACGAGCCGAGGAACACGAAGATCACGATGATCACGATCAAGATCGTGTGGGACAGCGTCGTGACCACCTCGTCCATCGCGTCCTCGATGTATTCGGTCGCGTCGAACGCCACGTGACCTTGCATCCCGGTGGGAAGCTCGGACTGGATCGCCGCCACCTCGGCGCGCACGTCCCGGATCACCTCGAGCGAGCTGGCGTTGGGCAGCACCCACACGCCCATGAACACCGCGCGGCTCCCACTGAACCGTACGTCGTAGTCGTAGTCCTCGGCCCCGAGTACGACATCCGCGATATCGCTGAGCCGGATGATCGCGCCGCCCTGCTCGCGCACGACCAGCTGGCCGAAGTCCTTCACCGAGCGAATGTCGGTGGTCGCGGTGAGCGGGATCGTGATCAGCGCGCCCTTGGTCTGACCGACGGCGGTCAGGTAGTTGTTTGCCGCGATCGCTTGCCGTACCTGCGAGGGACTCACGCCGAGCGCCGCCATCCGTTCCGGCTTGAGCCACACACGCACTGCAAAGATCCGTCCACCGAGGATCTCCGCGCGCTGCACACCAGCGATCGCCGAAAGCCTCGGTTGGATCACGCGCAGCAAGTAGTCGGTGACCTGATTGTTCTCGAGGATCGTGGATCCGAAGCTGAGGTACATCGCGGCGAACGCTGCCTCGGACGGCTCGATCTGGATCGTCGGGATCTGCGCTTCGGGCGGCAGGTCGGCGCGGACCTGGGCGACACGCGTGCTGATGTCGGCGAGCGCGGCGCTCGCGTTGAAGTTGAGCTGGAGTCGGACGTTGATCGTCGACAGCCCCGCCGTACTCTGCGACTCGATGTAGTCGATGCCGTCGGACGCGGCGATCGCGCGCTCGAGTGGCACCGTGATGAAGCCTCGCACCAGCTCGGCATCGGCGCCGACGTAGACCGTTCGAACCGTGATCGTCGCGCTCTCGAGCCGGGGATACTGCCGCGTGTTGAGTCCGGTGATCGCGCGAAGTCCCGCGACCAGGATCACGACGTTGACCACGATCGCGAGCACCGGCCGGCGGATGAAGATGTCGGTGATGCTCATGTCAGCGGTTCTCGGGCTTGGGGTCGAGCTGGGGCTTGGGCTTGACGCTGTTGTCGACCACCACCGGAGAGTTGTTGCGGAGCTTGAACGCGCCGGCGCTCACGACCTGCTGGCCTTCCTTGATGCCCTCGGTGATCGCGACGAAGTCGCCACGGGTATCGCCGAGCTTGACGAACTGCTGACGCGCGATGGCGACCGGCCTGCCATCGGGTGTCGTGGTCATTCCTGGCGAGCCCGGAGGCTTCTTCTCCACGATGAACACCGAATCGCCGTACGGCGCGTGAACGACGGCGGTCTGCGGAATGATCAGCGCGGGCTTGCGCTCGGGCAACACGACCGACACCGACACGAACATTCCGGATCGCAGCCGATCGCCGGGCTCGGGCACTGTTGCGCGGACCCGGAGGTTGCGTGTCGCAGGATCGAGTTGCGGATCGATCGCGGTGATCGTCCCTTCCGCGACTTGTTCGCCTCGAACGGAGATCCGGACGGTGTTGCCGGTGCCGATCTGCTCGCGCTGGCCTTGCGGCACCGAGAAGTCGACGTAGACGCCACCTGTCGATTCGACCGTCGTGACGGTCGTTCCCGGCGCAAGGAACTGACCGACGCTGATCGCCCGGATCCCGGTCTTGCCGGCGAATGGGGCCCGCACTCGCTTGTTGTTGACTCCTGCTCGCAGCGCCTCGACCTCGCGCTCCGCCGATGCGAGCTGGGTCTCCTCTTCATCGAGCGTCGCCCGCGCCAGTGCGCCGCTTGCGACGAGCTTGCGCGATCGCCGGACGTTGAGCCGGCGCAGGTCTCGGCGCGCGATCGCCGAAGCGAGCTGCGCTTGTTCTGCTCCGACATCGAGCTCGGCGAGTACTTCGCCGCGCTTGACCATGTCCCCGGATTCGAAATTGATCTTGGTAACGACCCCCGCCGCTTCGTTGGCGACGGTCACGCTGTTGACTCCGGTGACCGTGCCGACCGCGGAGATCGTGCGATCCCAGACCGTCGAGATCACTTTGTCGGTGCTGACCGACTCCGGAGGTGGGCCCGCCTTCTCCGCCTGCTCGCCCATCGCGATCAGCGACGAGATCTGCCAGAACTTCACGCCCGCCAGCGCACCCAGGATCACCAGCAGACCTACGATCACGCCCACGATTCGCGGCCATCTGCGGTTGGAGCCACTCATCAGCGATCTCCGGTCGGCACCATCGGATGCCGTCATGGCCACGACGTGCACGCGAAGTGCCGCCCTGCGCGATCCCTCAACCGCTTCGTCGATGCGGGGTGTGTGCGGGTCCCCGCAAACGATGCGCATCGGGCTGTGTCGCCGCACGCCATGGTTGCCCCGATGTGGCGACGCGCCGCGGACGTCCGCCGCGCAGTCACCTGGCGCCAAGCGCTCCGTCGCTCTGCCAGTGAACCGCAATTCCATCGATCCGCGACGTACGTGGGCAGACATGCGGCGAATCGCTTGGCTGCCGTTGATGCTCGTGGTGTTCACCGCCGGGTGCGAATACGCGCCATTACCGCTGGACGAGCACCCGTGCGACCCGAATCCTTGCCTGTGAAACGGTGGCACCTGCGAGGAGCGCAATGACCGGGCGGTCTGCCGTTGCGAGCGCGGATTCGAAGGCGAGCACTGCGAGGTGGACATCGACGAGCGTGCATCGGAGCCGTGCCTCAACGGCGGGACTTGCTCCGATGCGCGTGCGCGGGTGTCGTCGGCGGCGCTGGCGATCGACGTACGAGGTCTTCGATACCAACAGGATCTCGCTCGGCACACGGCCGGCGATCTCGCCAGCGAGCGAGGAGGACGTGGCTGCCGCCTTCGGCAATATTCCGATCACGGCCGTCGTGATTCGTGCCGCTGGTGATGGCCACGCGATCCAGGGCTTTCGCTATGGCGTGTGTCCACTGTGAACCTGACCTGGCCGTCGGTGCACCGTAGCTTGCTCGAGCACGGCTACGACTTCGGTGGGATTCGCTAGCAGATCTGGATCGCCACTGCGGATCGCTCGCCGGTGCCATTGATCGATGGTGGCGCGTTCGACTGATTGCACGCGCTCACGCCGAATCGCCGGCACGCGCTCGTCGCGCGCGGCATGGGCTCACGGCTCGCCGCGATCGCGTCTCGCGGCACGTCACACACCGGTGTGTCACCGGCGGGCATCACCGGAGATGGATCGTTCGATCGCTGGTCGTCGCGCGATTGCCAGCTGCGTCGACGGCGCTAACCCGAAACGTCCGGTCGCCGGTGCCGACGGAAAACCGCCATACGTAGGTGTTACCTGACCGGCTGCACCTGAATCCCGAGACGGTGTTGTCGCAGGGAATCACCTTGCCATTGAACAACCACTGCAGCTCTACGCGGGTGACGCCGACGTTGTCGGCCGCCGTGGCGCTGACGGTCATGGTCCTGTTGGCGCGCAGATGTGCACCATCGGCGGGCGAATTGATCGCCACGCTCGGGGCGACCGGATCGCGGGGATCGGTCGGCGGTGGTGCGTCGGGCACGCCGGCATCCACGCCATCGTCACCGCCGCCTCCGGGTGCCTCGCCGAGCCGGGCGCGAAGGAACTGGTGGGTGTTCTGGTTGGCCTTCGTGCCGGTGATCGGATTCACGCAGCGACAATCGCGTGCCGTGTTCTCACCGCAGCGCGCGTTCTGATCCTGCCAGCTCTTGGTCCCGCAGCCACTCAGGTAGGTCATCGGATCCTTGCACAGGTACTCGTGGTCGAGGCCGATCGAGTGTCCCGCCTCATGCGCGACCGTGGCGCACAGCGACGTGATGCTGGAATACTGCTTCTCGAACGCGAACGCGATGCTGTTCTCGATCGTCGAGCAGTTGCTCGTGACCGGCGACGTGCCTCCCACGCCGGACCCCTTGCCGATCAACCCCGGCGTTCCGCTCACCAGCACCTCGATGTGGCTGGCCGATGTGCCGGGATCGACATCGGTGATCGTGACATTGAACCGGGCGAACTGGTCGCGGACGCAGCTGACGAGCGATTGCCAGGCCGCGTCGCCCTTCGAGAACGCGGGCATGTTCACGGTGCCCGATACCATCCAGGTCCGATTGATGCGCGAATCGACACCGTACGAGCTCGAATGCGGCGCATAGGTACCGCCGTTCCGGTTCAAGAAGATCGTGCGGCGCGGGACCAGTGCCACCGCGTCCACGAGCGGACCTTCGGAGGCGCCGCCCTCGCTGGGCATCTCCGACACCTCATCGATCAGCACCTCTTCGAGCGAGGGATCCTCCTCGCTGGTCATCGGATCGCTGGGCGACGGACCGCCGGTCCCGATCTCACCTGTGCATGCGATCAGCAGCGCGGGCAACGAAATCCACAGTGACGACCGCCAACCCGTGATCGACATCAGCTCCTCCTCGGCACGCATTGGACGCGTGATCGGGCGGCAGCATGGCAAGCATTGCGCCAACGCTCGGGGCTGGGTTCATCCGAGCTTAGCGATCAGCGACTGGGGCCGTCATGACCGTTGATGGTGACTCATCCCAGTAGGACATTTCATGACGCAACAACTCGGCGAGCGGAGATTGCAGCCTCGCATACCGGACTGGATGAGCTCGATCGCACCTCGCTAGACCACGCGCGGCACTCGGTGATCGCGAGCTCATCCGCCCACAGAGCGTGTGAGTGCGATCACCGAGGCGCCGCGCGTACGACCTTTCGAGGGCCGCTGGCGAGCTCAGATGGCCACGTTGCACTCGGTCTTGTCGAGGTTGTTCCAGTTGTCGGTCGCGAGGTCGACGATCCAGCCGGCGGCGGTGAGCACGTCGAGCACGATCCAGCCGACGGATGCGCTCGAGCTGACGCGGCAGGTCTGCTGCTCGCTACCACGGCGAACCACGATCTCGTGGTCGCGCTTGGTCGAGAGCTCGATGTTCGCGGGCGTGACGCCCACGGGCTCGCCGTTGACGAGCACCTCTGCGCCGGGGGTCGTCGACTTGACCTGAAAGCTGGTCTGCTTCGACTTCAAGACCGTGGCGCATCCGGTCGTGGAGATGGTTGCTGCCGCGATGGCAACGAGAGCTGCAGTGGATTTGATGAAACGCATGGTGGTTCTCGCTTTCTCGATTCGGGGTGGATCAGAAGTCCTCTTCGTCGTCCGGGGTGCCGTCACCGTCGTCGTCCTCGTCCTCGTCATCGGGGGTGCCGTCGCCGTCGGTGTCGTCCTGTTCTTCTTCGTCGTCGTCCTCGTCTTGATCGATGCCGTCGTCCTCGCAGATCAGGTCGTCGCCATCGATCACGCATGCGCCGCACGCGCCGACCTCGCCGTCGCTGTCGAAGTCACAGCCGATCAGATCCGCGCCGCTGCCGCACAGATCGGACCCGGCGAGCGCGAACGTGCCGCTGCCATCCTCGTGGACGATCACCAGGATCGCAGCCGACAGGTCTTCACCGTCGTCGCAGGTGTCCTCGTACGGTGCGCACGCGAGCACCAGTGAACCGGTCTCGTCGTCGTCGATGACGCAACAATCGTCGTCGCTTCCGTTCTCGTCGATGTCCTCCTGCCAGCAGAACATCTCGTCGCCGGTGTCGCCGGGTTGAGCAGTGCTCACGGATGGTCCACCGTTGGGTGGCGCGATCGATGTGGCCGATCCCATCGGCGTGGCATTGGGCGGCCGCTGAGCGAGTCCTTTGGGATCGCTGGGCCCCACCTTCGACGGCTTCTTGTCATCGCTACCGCCACACGCGGCAAGCAGGGCAGTGGACAGTGCAGCGAGCGAAATCAGTTTCAGCATTCTTGGTTCTCCTTGGGTTCGAGCTGGTCGACCCAAAGACGGGTGGCCGAAACTCGCGTCGCACGGTTTTTTGTGCGCAACGCGGCGTCTCCGCCACCGTCACACGGGCGTGCGGCCGGCCAACCTCGACGACGTTCACGTGCATCGCGAAGGAGTCAGCGCAGTCATCGAATCGCTCGAGGGCGATTGGCGGGTATCGCTGTACCTCGGCGAGCCGGCCCAGTCACTGTCGACGCAGGAGATCGTCGATCGGTTCAATGATTGGTTACTGCGTCGGCCGCGTACTCCTCGCTGCGCACGACATCGCGGTTGATCGCGAGCGTCGCCTGGATCGCTTGGATTCGCGGTCAGAGCGCGATACCGATCGTCCGGTGCAAGCGATCTCGTCCGATCCGTTCCTGCTCGCGGGCGATGACCGCGGTGTGCTGCTGGTGCACGGATTCACGGGCTCGCCGTTCGAGATGAGGGTGCTGGGCGAGCGCCTCGCAGCTCGAGGAATGACCATCGCGTGTCCGGTGCTCTCGGGACATGCATCGGGATCACCCCACGATCTCGATCGCACGCGATGGTCGGACTGGCTGGCCACGACCGAAGCGGAGCTTGCCGCGTTGCGTGCGCGGTGCCGTCGGGTCGCGGTCGTCGGGCTTTCGATGGGTGGCTTGCTCGCGCTGACGCTCGCTCGGCATCGCCCATGCGACGTCGATGCGCTCGCCACGCTGGGCACGCCGCTGTGGCTACCGGCGTACGCGCGGCTGGGAGCGCCGGTGATCGCGCGCGCGGCGGGTCGCTGGCCGGCGCTCGCGCTGATCCCGAGATTCGGGCAGGGCAGCGACATCCGCGATCCAACGATGCGCAACCTCAAGCAGGCGATGCCCGCGTTTCCGGTCAACGCCGTGATGAGCCTGCTCGAGCTGTGCCGGCTGGTCCGCTCCCAGATCGAGCAGGTTCGGGCGCCCGCGTTTCTGGCGCACGGCGCACACGATCGGACCGTTTCTCCCGCGTGCCTCGACGAGCTCGCGCGCCGGCTCGGCTCGTCCGATAAGCACGTGGTCAGGCTCTCTCGGTCCGGTCACGTGCTCACGCTCGACTTCGAGCGCGAGCAGCTGTCCGAACAGCTCGGCGAGTTTCTGGTGAAGCGGCTCGCCTGAAACCCGACCATCCTGGCAGCGTGCTCGGCATCCCCTGGCATCACCCGATATCGGTGCATGATCCAGCGCGCCGGCACGCGGCACCGTAGACGTTACTGCGCTGACTGCCAGGTCTCGCCCTTGACCGCGTCGCACAGGTTCTCGAGCCGCGGGCCCGTGCCTGCGATCGGCATCGGCGAGAATCCGGTGAACTTGATCGTCCCGCCGCACTGAGCGCGCCAGCTCATCGATAGGTCTGGATCGGAGATGTCGATCCAGTAGTTCGAGGACACATCCAGGGTCCCTGCGCGGTGATACGTGTAGATGTCGCGCTTCGCGCCATTTCCGTTGCCGTGGATGTTGTTGTTTCGCAGGTAGCTGTCCTGGTGCAGCTGGGTTCCGTACAGCATGAGGCCGTCACCCACGTTGTTGATCAGGTTGGAATCCTCGACCTGAAGGAACGCGTCTGAGCCCCAGATCTCGATCCCGTTGCCGGTGTTCTTCACGATATCGGTGTGACGGATCACCGGGTCGCGCCAGGTCGTCACCACAGGTGGGTTGCCGCACGTCGAGATCTGACCGCCGAGTCCGCGAACCCGAATGCCCACGACGTTTTCTCGGATCACCGAGTCCTCGATGAACAGGCTGTGTGAGTCGGCGAGATCGATACCGACGCCGAACTTCGTGACGAGCGCACGTACGAACGTTGCGTTCACGTCGCGATTCGCATAGATCCCGAACCTGCCACCGCCGGTGCCATCGAGCACCACGTCCGTGACATCGGCGTGCGCGTTGGCTTGCAACAGGATCGCAGTATCCGCGCGCTCGAAGAATGCGTCCGAGATCGTGTTGGCACCACCGTTGAGAGTGATACCCCGCCACACCCGATCCGGCTTGAGGCTGGTGAACAGGATCGGATGCTCGCGGGTTCCTGCCGCGCGCAGCATCCCGTTCACCGTGAGCCCGACGTCGCTCACCGATGAAGTGCCGAGATAGTTGGCCTTCACGATCACGCCCGGCGCGACCGTCAGCGTCTTGCCTGCGGCGACCGTGGTGGGCTCGAGCAGGATCGTCTCGCAGGTATCCCACGTGGTGTCCGCGTTGACCTGTCCGCCTTGCAGGTAGAACGTGCCCGCCTTGCACGGCTTGTTCGCCTCGGGACGCAGGCATGCGAAGTCCGTGCCGGTACAACCGACCTTGAGCTCGTACTCGCCGGACCCAGTGTCCTCCCACGACGAGAACGCGAGCAGGTACTTACCGTCAGCCGGCACCGCGAAATCGATCGGAGGTGCTGCGAGCGTATCGCCGTCCTCGCTCTCCTCGAGCAAGGGTCCGGGCTGCTGCGTCGATTGAAACGGCCCGTAGAGATGCATCACGGTGTCGAGCGCGGGACCGTTGGGGATGTCCATGGCGTTCGAGCCGGCCGTAGCCTTCAACGCGATGTTGAGGGTTGCGCCCGCCTTGGCATTGATGACGTAGCCGTAGACGCGCACGCGCGGGGCGAACGTTCCCTGGACGACCGAGTTGGGACCCATGTCGTCGATCAGCTTCGTGCTGCGTGCCGCGTCGGCCTTACCGTCGTCGCCGCCGAACCCCGACGCCAGGTCGAGGTCACCTTTCCCGTCACTGCCCGCGCACGCGACCGCGCCGGCGAGCAGGGAGGTCATCCACAGCATTGATTTCATCTTCGAGTGCATTGCAAAGCTCCTGAGATCTGCACGGCCGTGATCCAGCGAACGAGCGTGGCTGGTCCATCTGCCGTCGTTGTTGTTGGCCGAGCCCAAGAGCAAGTCGCTTGCCATGAGCTGCTAGGCGATCTGCGGCGAGTGATCGTCTGGTAGCCAGCAAGCAACGTCGAGGCGTTGCGCTCGCGATGCGAACGCGGTCGCGCTCGTTGGACCGACGGATCCGTCGCGCTGCTCGGCAACTCGAATCGCCAGGCGAAAGCGCGACTTGCCGGCGCGTTCGTGTCCTTGGCATTCGATCGCAGACCAGCGACGCGCGCGATCGAACCTCGTCGGGGACATGCAGCTAACAGCCGGTCACTGATCGGCGACCTTCGCGATCGAACCTCGTCGGCCACGATCTGCTGACACGTGGTCACGCCGGCGCGACCTGGCCGATCGAACCTCGTCAAGCGGGCGGGGCCGCCGAGGTCGATCTCTCCATCGTGTCCCTGTCCGGAAACGGCCAGTCGCCGGCGATCGCGCGTGGTACCTGATCGGTGTGAACGACGACGCGCGATACGACGCCCTGGTGACCCGCGATCCGCGGTTCGATGGCGTGTTCTTCGTCGGCGTCACGACGACGGGCGTGTACTGCCGGCCGATCTGTCCTGCACGCACGCCGGGGCGAGCACGATGCCAGTTCTATGCGACGGCGGCGCTCGCCGAACAGGAAGGGTTCCGCGCGTGCTTGCGGTGCCGCCCCGAGATCGCGCCGGGTAACTCGGACGTCGATGCAATCGATTCGCTGGTCGCCGACGCGACGCGCCGGATCGCAGACGGTGCGCTCAACGATGCATCGGTCGACGATCTAGCTGCCGAGCTCGGCGTCTCCAGTCGACATCTGCGGCGAGCTACCGAAGCGCGCCTTGGAGTCTCGCCGAACGAGCTCGCGCAGACCCGACGCCTCGGTCTGGCAAAGCAGCTGCTTCACGACACCGCGCTGCCGATCACACAGATCGCGTTCGCGGCGGGGTTCAGCAGCGTTCGCAGGTTCAACGCCGCGTTTGCCGAGCGGATGGGAAGCTCACCGACGCAACTTCGACGCGTGCGCGAGGGCGCCGGCGGCGACGGCATCACACTCAGGCTCGACGTCCGCCCGCCGTATGCGTGGGACGAGCTGGTCGCGTTCTTGCGACCTCGCGCGATCCCCGGCGTGGAGTCGGTCACGGACGATCGCTATCGGCGCGTGGTGACGTTGCCCGCAGCCTCCGGGGCGATCGAGGTCGGGCTCGCCCCGGGCGGCTGTGCGATCGTGGTGACGCTCACCCCGAGCCTGCTACCCGCGATCATGCCGGTGGTAGCTGGCGTGCGCCGGATGTTCGACCTGGATGCCCGGCCCGACGTGATCGCGCGCGTGCTCGGACGCGACCCCGCGCTCGCTCCGCTGATCGCGAGGCGGCCCGGGCTCCGACTGCCGGGCGCGATCGCTGGGTTCGAGGCCGGCGTGCGTGCGCTGCTCGGGCAACAGGTGTCGGTCGCCGCGGCGACGACGTTTGCGGGCCGGCTCGCCGCTGCGGTCGGCACGCCGACCGGATTCGATCCTGTCTTGACCCATCGGTTCCCGACCGCCGCCGAGCTCGTCGCTGCCGGACCCTCCCGGATCGCTCGGATCGGGCTCACCACGGCGCGCGCCGAGGCGATCCACGCGTTCGCGACCGCCGTTGCGTCCGGCGCGTTGCGGCTCGATCGGAGCTGGGATCTCGATGCGTTCGTCGCGCAGGCGATCGCGCTGCCGGGGATCGGTCCATGGACCGCGCATTACCTCGCGATGCGCGCACTGCACCTGTCCGACGCATTTCCTGCTGCGGATCTGGGCGTGCGCAAAGCGCTCGGAGGCACGCCACGCGACGCCGAGCGGCGCGCCGAGATGTGGCGGCCGTTTCGGTCGTATGCCGTGATGCACCTGTGGAGTGGAGGAGCTCATGTTGAGAACGATGATGTTGGAGTCGCCGATCGGTCCGTTGCAGCTGTTCGCACGCGGCGACGTGTTGACCGGGCTGTACCTACCCACCCGCGGTCCCGACCGGCACGTTCCCGCGGGGACGTCGCCGGTGTTGAGCCGAACCGCGCGCCAGCTCGAGCAGTACTTCGCGGGTAAGCGCGACACGTTCGACCTGCCGCTCGACGGCGAAGGCACCGAGTTTCAGCGCAAGGTCTGGCGCGCCTTGCTCGAGATTCCGTTCGGAGAGGTCCGCAGCTACGCACAGATCGCAAGCGCGATCGGTCAGCCCACGGCCAGTCGAGCGGTCGGGTCGGCCAATGGCAAGAATCCGATCTCGATCATCGTGCCGTGCCATCGCGTGATCGGCTCATCGGGGGCCCTGGTCGGCTACGGCGGTGGCAAGCCAACCAAGCAGTGGCTGCTCGAGCACGAGCACAAGCACTCGGGCCTGGGCCAACGAGCGTTTGCGCTCGGCTGAGCCGTTGCGAAGTACCTGATCATTCCGACCACGCCGACGACGCCGGGGGTCCGTGGAGCTCAGCGAACCTTCGCGACCGTTTCGAGCTGGTTCGGCGCTCCGGCAACCAGCAGCGTGTCGGACGGCTTGAGGGCGTGGGTTGGCTGTGGAACCGAGATCGTGTCGCGCAACAGATCGTGAACGGCGACGACCTGGATCTTGTACTCCTGCGGCAGGCGAAGCTGTTCGAGCGTCTTGCCGCACCAGCTGTCGGGCACCGCCATCTCCTGGATCCCGAACTCCTCGCCGTACGCGGCGTAGTGCAGCAGCTTGCCAGACGTGATCCTCGACGCGAGGTTGGTCGCCGCCTGGCGTTCGGGGAACACGGTGTCGGTCGCACCCAGCGCCTCGGCGATCCGCGCGTGATCTTCGGACAACACCTTGACGTAGATCGCCTTGACCTGTGCGTCGCGGAGCGCGAGCAACGATAAGATCGACGCACCGAGGTTCTCGCCGATCGAGATGATGGCAGCGTCCGCAGCTTCGGCGCCGGCCTCCGCGAGCACGTCGCGCTTGGTCGCATCGCCGGCGATCGCGCGCGTCACGTACGGACCGTGCGCATCCACAACGTCGAGCTGTAGATCGATCGCGACCACCTCGTGCCCGAGCTCGTACAGCCTGCGCGACAGAAACGAACCGAAATTGCCAAGACCGACCACGACAAACCGACTCATCCGACGATCACATCCTCCTGCGCGGGCCGCAGGTATGCAGGTGGTTGAGAGCGCCGCAGCGCGATGGCGGTGAAGAACGATAACAGCCCGACCCGGCCGATGAACATCAGGCCGACCAGGATCAGCTTGGAAGAACCCGCGAGCTCCGGGGTGAGGTTCATCGATAGCCCGACGGTGGAAAACGCGCTGACGGTCTCGAACGCCAGCGGGAGAAACTGCGCTCGCGATGTCTCGGCGGTCAACCCCGAGCCTTCGATCGCGCACAGCAGGAAGAAGCTGGTCACGAGCACCAACATCGCTAACAGGATGATCCCGATCGTGCGTTCGATGGTCTCTGCGGGAATCGCCCGCGACTTGATGCCGACGAACCGCTTGCCGCGCATCCGCGACAGCCCGAGCGCCACGAGCACGGCGATCGTCGTGGTCTTCAAGCCTCCCGCCGTCGATCCCGGCGAGCCACCGACCAGCATCAGCATCATGGTCAACGCGGCGGTGTCGTTGCCGACCATGCTGTAATCGACGTTGGCGAACCCGGCGGAGCGCGGTGTGGCCGACAAGAACCACGCGTTGGCGAGCTTGTCACCGGGCGACATCGAGCCGAGCGTGCCGTGCCACTCGAACACCGCGAACAGGATCCAACCGGCGAGCAACAAGACCGCCGACGTCACGAGCACAGCCCACGAGTGACTCGACAACCGGTGCGTGCTGCGGATGTCGATCCGCAGGCCTTGGCGCCGGCGCTGGGCGGTTCGCCACCAGCGCACGAGCTCCTCGAACGTGTAGTAGCCGAGTCCTCCGATGATCACGAGCATCGACACGACGATCAAGGTCAGCGGGCTCGAGCTCATCTCGCTCAAGCTGGTGCTGAACGTCGACAGTCCAGCGTTGCAGTAGGCGTTGATCGCGTGGAACACCGCGTGCCATGCCGCTTCGGGCGCCGGCATGTCGGGCAACCAGAGCCCGAACAGCAGCAGCGCTCCGATGCCTTCGACGATCAGCGAGAACTTGGCGACCCGAAGCGCGAGCTGCCAGACCTCGGTGCGATCGGTGCGCCGGACCTGGACCATCGACAGCATCTCCGACCGCAGCGACAGCTGCTTACCCAGCGCACCGATCAACAGCGAGGTGAGCGTGATCAAGCCGAGGCCGCCCAGCTGGATGAACAACAGGATCCAAGCCTGGCCAGCCGGCGTGAAATGGCTCGAGGTATCGACGACCATCATGCCGGTGACGCACGCAGCGCTGGTCATCGTGAACAGCGACTCGATGAAGCTCAGCTTCGGCCCGATCTGCAGCCCCGGGATCAGCAAGAGCCCCGCCGTGCCGATCGCGATCAGCAGCACGAAGCTCCACACGAACAGCGTCGGCGGCGTGAGCCGTCGCCAGAACAGGATTCCGCGGACCCATGGGCTGATGCGGCGATGCACGTACCCCCCCGGGTTCCATCGGCGCGTCACCGTACGTTGGTAATACTGGCTCGCCTCAGATGCCAGCGGTTGGGGGCTGTCCCAAGCATCGCCGGCTGTGACCGTCGCATTTCGGGCACCTCCGGCCGTACGTCCGGTGCTCGCTCGTAACGTGGGGCCGCCACGCACCTCGCAGTGCTACGGGCGTGCGACCGGATCTGCTCCGAATTGGTTGGTCTCGCGCGAGGCTGCAAACACGGACAGCCCGTGGCGCGGCGACGCGGCGACCGCAAACACGCGCGCGAGCTCACGCGAGGTTGGTGAACACGTTCTGGACGTCGTCGTCGCTCTCGAGCGCGGCGACCAGCTTCATCACCTCGTCGGCCTTGTCGTCGGGCAGCTCGGTCTGGGTCTGAGCGACGTACTCGAACTCGGTCGACACCGCGTGGATGTTCTTGGCGTCGAGCGCGGCCTGCATCGTGCCGAAATCGGCGAACAGGCAACGCGCGAGCAGCTGCTTGTCGCCCTTGTCGCTCTCACCGTCGTCGAGCGAGACCAGGCCGTGGTCGATCAGCTCGAGCTCGAGCGCCTCCCGGTCGATGCCCTCGGGGTTGAGCCGGAACACGCCCTGGCGCTGGAACATGAACGCGACGCTTCCGGTGGTGCCCATGTTGCCGCCGTTGGCCTTGAAGTGGTGGCGGACGTTGGCGACGGTGCGGGTGACATTATCGGTGGCCGCCTCGACCATGAGCGCGATCCCGTGCGGCGCGTAGCCCTCGTAGACGATCACCTCGTAGTTGGTCGCGTTCTGCCCGCTGGCCTTCTTGATCGCGGTCTCGATCTTGTCCTTGGGCATGTTGACCGCGCGGGCGTTCTGCAGCGCCCGGCGCAGCGCCGGATTGCCGTCGGGGCTGGTGCCGCCGCTCTTCACCGCGATCGCGATGTCCTTGCCGATCTTGGTGAACTGCTTTCCCACTCGATCCATGCGAGCGAAGATCGTGTGCTTGCGTTTTTCGAATGCGCGTCCCACGGCGCGCAACCTACCCGTGCCCGCCGGCTATCGCAACTGCGACCGCCTCGCCGTTCCGAAGCTGGCGTTCCCGCCCCTCCGATCGCGCGACGCGAGGCGCAGCGTCCCTGGTAGCCCGCGAAACGGCAACTCGCTCGCTCTCGCCTAATTCAGAGCGTGCGCCACTGTCCGGGGCCGAGCCCGGTCAGGTCATAGGGGCCGATCGCGCGGCGAATCAGTCGTAGCGTGGGCAAGCCGACGGCGGCCGTCATCCGGCGGACCTGGCGGTTCCGGCCTTCCCGGATGATCAACTCGATCCAGCAATCAGGGACGGTCTTGCGGACCCGGATCGGCGGATTCCGCGGCCATAACCACGGCGGCGGCTCGATCGAACGAGCCTCGGCGGGGAGCGTCATGCCGTCGCGCAGCTCCACGCCACGCCGCAACCGCGCCAGCGCGTGCTCGCCCGCAACGCCCTCCACCTGAACGCAGTACGTCTTCGGCGCTTTCCAGCGCGGATCGGTGAGCCGCTGGTTCAGCTTGCCGTCATCGGTGAGCAGCAACAGGCCTTCGCTGTCATGGTCGAGGCGGCCGGCGACATAGACCCGCGGTGGCAGGCCAAACGCCGCGAGCGTGGGCCGCGGTGGTACCTGGTCATCGGTGAACTTGCTGTGCACCAGGTACGGCTTGTTCAGCGCGATCAACATCAGCCGGTCAGCGCACGCTGGATCAGATCGGGCGGGACCTTCGGTCTCGGGATCGCCGTGCCCTTGGCGTGACCGCGGCGCCGCGCGAACCACGATCGAGGATCGGCATCGAGCCCGATGCCGTGCATGTAGTTGTAGACCGCCTTGCGAAGCCCCTCGCTGAAGGCGTCGTGATCGCAGCCGGTCGGGTCGGTGAACGCGACGTCGTTCTGCGCGAACGTGACGCCACGGCGCTTGTGGAGCTTGATGCCGAACAGCCGGGGTTGCTTGCCGATCGGGCTATGAACGGTGGCGGTGAACCGGTGCCAGAACGCCGATTGCAAGCAGCCTGCAGCGAACAGCTGGCGAACTCGCTCGAGCGCGTCGATCGTGTCCTGCGCGGTCTCGGTGGGAAAGCCGTACATCAGGTATGCGTGGACCATGATCCCGGCGTCACTGAACGCGCGGGTGACACGGGCGACCTGCTCGACGGTGACGCCCTTCTTCATGAGATCGAGCAAGCGATCGGATGCCACCTCCAGCCCTCCGCTGATCGCGACGCAACCGGAGCGCGCGAGCAGCTCCGCGAGCTCGGGGGTGAATGATTTTTCGAACCGAACGTTGCCCCACCAGGTGATCGCGACATCGCGCGCGATCAGCCGCTCGGCGAGCGCACGCAACGCGGCCGGCGGTGCAGCTTCGTCCACGAAGTGAAACCCGGTCTGGCCGGTCTCCGCTACCAAGGCTTCGATCCGGTCGACCAGCAGATCCGCAGGCGCGCGATCGTAGCGCGCGATGTAGTCGAGCGACACGTCACAGAACGTGCACTGCCTCCAGTAGCAGCCGTGCGCGACGGTGAGCTTGTTCCAACGCCCATCCGACCACATCCGGTTCATCGGGTTGAGCATCTCGAACAGCGATACGTAGTGGTCGAGGGGCAGACCGCGATACGTCGGAGTGCCGGTCTCGGTGATCGGCACATCGTGCAGGGACGAGTCGGTGATGAGCTCGACCGAGTCGCCGGACCGCACGTACGTGCGCGACAGCGGGCGCGCGGGATCGCGAAGGTGCTCGATCAGTGCGAGCAGCGGGGTCTCGCCGGCGTCCAGCGTCACGAAGTCGACGTAGTCAAACACGCGGGGCTCGGAGAGCTCGCGGAGCTCGGTGTTGACGTAACCGCCGCCGAGGATCGCGCGGGTCGCCGGATCCAGCCGCTTGAATGCGCGTGCGATCCGAAACGCGCTGTACACGTTGCCGGGGAACGGCACGGTCAGCCCGATCACGTCCGGGCGATGGCGGGTGTACAGCTGTGCCGACACCTCGTCGAGCATCGTGTCGACCAGGTTGGGCGGGGCTTCGAGCGCGCGGCGCAGCGGCTCGAACGCGGGTGCGCTCGCCGCGAGTCGCTCGGCGTATCGCGCGAGCTCGAAATCCGGCGCAATGCCATCGCGGATCGCGTCGGCGATGTCATCGATGTACAAGCTCGCCAGGTGCTTGGCGCGATCGGAGATCCCGAGGTCACCGAACGCCCAGGCGAGCGGATCGGTGTCGTGTGCGCCTGGGCCCTGATCGATCGCGGCGAACCGAGGACCCTCGGGGAGGGTGTCGCGGCCGGCGATCCGATGCGCGAAACCCGGGTCCCGGCCCTGGAGGAATCGCACCGTGGCATCGATGGTCGCGACGTAGCGGCCGCCATGCTCGAGGAAGTGACCGATCGACGGTGGCATGGGGGCGTCGCTGCCGGCCGCCCGCGCGGTCAGCTCGTCGAGAATTCGCTGCAGACCCGAGCGGCTGAACATCGCCAGGAAGAGCTCGAGCGCGGCATCTGCTTGCGCGAGCTCGAGCCCGAGCCGGGCGGCATGCTGGCGCAGAAACCCCGTCAGATACGCCGTCGCTGGATACGGCGTATTGAGCTGGGTCATCGGCGGCGTGATCAGAAGCAGTCGCACGCAGCACGAGTATGCACTCTGAGGTACGGTCCCGCCCGGCGTGCGCCTCAACAAGTATCTCAGTGAAAGCGGCGCCTGCTCGCGGCGCGAAGCCGATGCGCTGATCGCCGAGGGGCGGGTCACTGTCAACGGGGTCCCCGCCGTGCTCGGGACGCAGGTGGCTGATGGAGACGAGGTCCGGCTCGACGGCGATCAGGTGGGCAACGCTCGCAAGAAGGTCAAGCCGGTTTACATCGCGCTCAACAAGCCGGTCGGCATCACGTGCACCACCGAGCGGCACATCGCCGGCAACATCATCGACTTCGTCGACCATCCCGAGCGGGTGTTTCCGATCGGCCGGCTGGACAAGGACTCCGAGGGCCTCATCCTGCTGACCAACGACGGTGACATCGTCAACGAGGTGCTACGAGCCGAGCACAATCACGAGAAGGAATACGTCGTGGGCGTCGATCGTGCGATCGCGCCGGAATTTCTCGAGCAGATGGCCGCTGGTGTTCGGCTGTCCGACGCGACGACGAAGCCATGCAAGATCTCCAAGCTCGGCCCAAAGGTGTTCAAGATCATCCTGACCCAGGGGCTCAACCGGCAGATCCGCCGGATGTGTGAAGCATTGGGCTACACCGTCGAGGTGCTGCAGCGAGTGCGGATCATGCACATCCACCTGGGGCAGCTGCCGCTGGGGCGCTGGCGCCAGCTGACGCCGCAAGAGATCGCACCGCTGTTGCCGAAGCGATCGGGTGCGAGTGAGCCCGGGCCACGCGGACAGCACGCGACCACGGGGCGACACCCGGTGCCCGAGGTGCGCGGCGCCCCGAGGCCCGACGCCCGAGATCCGCGCCGCCCCGACGCCCGACGCCCAGCGGCCGACGCCCGAGGACCACGGCGCTCCGACGCCCGACGTCCAGCGGCCGACGCCCGGGGACCACGGCGCTCTGACGCCCGACCCGACGGCCGAGCGCGCCACTCGCACGGCGGGCGGCGTGGTCGCCGGTGATCAATCAGCGGAGAATGGCGATTCAACTGGCGGCGGCGCGTCTACCGTCTCGTTGTCGGACGACGTCGGGAGTACGGCTTCGTTCCATGCAATCTCGGGTCCCTTGCTGATCCGAGGCTCGCTCCGCCGCGCGGCACGCCGCTCTTGCTTGGCACGAGCGCGCTCCTGAAGCTCTTGCTCGCGCCGGCGTTTTGCAAACGTACCGCGTTGATTCGACATGACATTGTCCTCTGGGTTGGCCTCGCGTACGTGAACCGATGCGTCCGCTCCACGCCCGCGCGGTCCACCACACCATGCGGCCAGTCGTGCCAAGATGCAATGAATTCTCCGCAGCACTGCAATACGTGCCAGTCTGCTGTGATGCCTGCGGTAAGTTGCTTGAATTGTGGTTCGTCGTTCACTCGCGATGAGCTGATGCGTTCGAGGCGGCCGATTCACGCGTGGCCGCTGACAGCGGCGGGCCAGCGCGCCGAGCTCGAAAATCTGAGCACGGGCGCTGCGCCGGAACCTTGCCCCTCCTGCGGCAACAAGACGCTGCGCGGGTAACTACGACGCGATCAACGCGATCGCAGCGATCACGACCGCCGCGATCGCAGCGACCACGATCCACGGCAGCGGGGCGGGGCGCCGGATCGACGTCTGCAGCGCCGGTGCGAGCGGCGGAACCGGTGGCTCTGGAATCGTCGGGGTGAGCTCGATCGGGGCCGGATGGTCGACCACGGCGAACAGGTCGGCGATCGCGCTCGACTCCTTGCCGCCGGGCTGCTGTGCGAACACCCACTGGACCCAGTTGGCGACCTGCTTGCGGTCGAATGCATTGCCAGGTTGCGCGATCACGCTGGCGAGCGCGTCGCGCAGCTCCGCCGCGGTCTGCCATCGCTTCGCGGGATCGCGCTCGAGCGCGCGCATGACGATCGCATCGAGCTGAGGAGTGACGCGCGGGTTGGCGCGCGACGGCGTGGGGATCGGTAGCTCGCGGACCCGCGTCACCGTCTCGAAGTTATCGGGAGCATCGAACAGCCGGCGACTGGTCAACAGCTCGTACATCACCACGCCGAGCGCCCACAGATCAGCGCGAGCATCGAGCGCACCCTGGAGATACTCCGGGGCGACGTAGCTGAACTTGCCCTTGATCATGCGCTCGTCGGTCTCCGACGACACGGCCTTGGTCTTTGCCAATCCGAAGTCGATCAGCTTCACCGTTCCGGTCTCCGACACGATCACATTCGCGAGCGAGATGTCGCGATGGATGATGCCGAGCGGTGCGCCGTGCTCGTCGCAGCGGTTGTGGGCGTACTCGAGCGCGTCGGCGATCTGAAACGCGATGCTGAGCGCCATCGGCGTGGGCAGCTTGTTGACCGTGGCTGCACACTGATCGACGAGCTCCTTGAGGTTGTGGCCGGGGATGAACTCCATCGCGATGTAGTGCGAGCCGGCGAGCTTGCCGGCGTCGTAGGTGGCCGCGATGTTGGGATGCTCGAGGTAGCGCAGCAGCCGGCCCTCGTTGATGAACGAGGCGAGCAGCTCCTTGTTCATCGCAGCGGCGGGCAGCAAGCGCTTGAGCGCGATGCTCTTGCGCGAGCCATCGCGGGCGGCGGCTTCGGCGCGGTGAACCGTGGCCATGCCGCCCTTGCCGATCTGTTCGTGGATGACGAACGAGCTGAGCGTGCCGGTGCGCCGATCCACCTCGTACTTTTATCGCGTTAGCGTCGAAATTTCGTCTTGCAACTCGGCTCGCCGTTGACCCTGGCTAACGTCTGGCTCGTGACCAGCGAGTTTTGTAAGGCGAGCTGCGGTTTCTCGCTGCTGGAGACGCTGTCCTACATGTGACTGGGTGGGTGACGCGCGTGATGCCTCCGTCCGGGTGCATGAGTCACCAGGCGGCGACGCCATCACGAGCTACCTGTTTCGCCGATCCACGGTTCGAGCACAGCGCCGATTAGCGCTACTGTCGCCGGCCGAAGGAGTCACTGTGAAGAACCTGACCTCGTTCATGTCATTCGCCATTGTTGGATTGGCGCTCGCCGTCGCGCCTGCGTGCGGCAAGGAAAAGAAGAAGGAGCCCGCCGCGGCGACGCCCGCGGCTGCGACCCCGCCCGCGCCCACTCCGACGGAGCCAGCACCCACGCCAACCGGCGCGGCGCCTGCAGCCGACACCGCCGCCGCTCCCGCGGCAGCCGACACCGCGGCGGCTCCCGCGGCAGCCGACACCGACAAGGCCAACGCGGCGGCCGGGGACGACAAGGCCAACGCGGCGGCCGCGGACAAGGCCAAGGACGACGATACCGGCGGCGAAGGCGGCTGGTAGTCGTTCGCTTGATGCTCGGTCGAGCACAGCTGCTCGGGATCGTCGCCGCCGCGCTGGCGAGCGCACCAGCGGTTGGCTGTTCCGATCGCACGGTGGACGAGGCATCGCCGGGGATCAAGCCGCACCAGCGCGAGCTGTCGGAACTTCGTCAGCTCGAGGAGGAGCGCCGCGCCGCAACCGACTTCGCGACGTTGCCCGCGTCGGATGTCGTGCTCGGTGCAGATCCGTACCGGATCGTTCGCGTCGCACGCGATCGGTTCGCAGGCTTGTTGCGCGCCGAGTCGGCGATCGTTCTGCTCGATGGCAGCGGCGCGGAGCTCGCACGAGCGGCGGCGCCGAGGTCGCCGTCAGGTCTCGCGGTGACCGCCGCCGGCGACGTGCTCGTGGTCGGAGAGGGCGCCCGAGAGATCGCGCAGTTCCGCGTTCGCGGTGCGAGCCTCGAGCGCGTCGCGACGCTACCGATCGACGCACTCGGGATGCGCGACATCGCCGTGACCGCGGATGCGCGGACGGCCTACATCGTCGAGGAGCTCGACGGCCGGCTGCTCGAGATCTCGCTCGCGCGCGGCGGTGTGCTCGCGTCGTCGGGTGTTCGAGAGCTTGGTCGATGTCATGGACCGATTCAGGTCGAGACCGCCGGTGATCGCCTGGTGGTGAACTGCTTGCTCGATCGCACGCTCGAGATCCGGAGCCGGACCTCCCCGGATCGTGCCGCGGTGGTGCGGATCCAGCACGATGGTCCGATGTGGGGCTTTGCGATCGAGCCGTCGGTCGATGGTCTGCTCGTCGCCGCCGGAGGCGTCGAAGATCACCCGCTCGAACGGCGCGACGGCGGGTTTGGTTACATCGATTCGTTCATCTACCTGTATCGCGTCCCGGCCGGTGCTCGCGAAGCCGAGCGGCTCGCCGCGATCAACGCGTCGGCGCGAGGCGTCGTGACTCCGAAGTGGCTCGCGATCCGGACGCGCGGCGATACGATCGGCGTCACCACCGCGGGCTACGGCAGCGCAGGCGCGGTCACGCTGCGCTGGCGCGATTCGTTCGCCGAACCTGCGGCGCTGTCACGCTCCGAGTTGCCACCCGGAACGGCAGCCGCAGCGTTCACCGAGGACGGCGCGTTGATCGCAGCCAATCCGTTGCTCGATGGCTGGGTGGTGCAGCGCGAAGGGCGGGTCCGGCTGCTCGCCGTGCGCGGCTCGCAGCCAGCGCGATCCGTCGAGTCACGACTCGGCGAGCTACTGTTGTTCACGACGTTGATGTCGCCGTGGAATTCGTCGGACGGCAAGCTCAGCCGGTTCACCTGCGAGACCTGCCATCACGAGGGCTACGGCGACGGGCGGGTGCACTACACCGGTCGCGACACCGTGCATGCCGCGACACGACCACTGTACGGACTGTTCAACAACCGGCCGCACTTCTCGCGTGCGCTCGACAGGACGACCACTCGGATGGTCGATGCGGAGGTACGGGTCGCCAATCGCCACAACGGCCGCGACCCATGGTTTGCGCTCACCGCGGCCGATGTGCCGTGGCTTGCACTGGTCGAGGGTGCGCCACGCGAGCTGTCACCGGTGTTGCTGCGGCGGTCGCTGATGACGTTTCTCGCCGATTTCACACCTCGCGCGAATCCCGCAGCGGTCGATCACGCGCGGTTTGGTGAGCGCGAGCGCGCCGGAGCCCAGGTGTTTCGAGATCGCTGTGCGTCCTGCCACGAACCACGGCTCGTTACCGACGAGCCACGCTCCGTGGTGACGTTCGACCGCTGGGAGTCGCTCGTGCTGTCGGGGAACGCGCCGATCGTGTGGGCGCGCGCGAGCTACGAGAAGACCGGCGTCACCCCGTATGTTCACGCCGACGGCGCGCGGGTGCCCAGCTTGCGCCGGCTCTACAAGAAATGGCCGTACTTCACCAACGGCAGCGCGCCTTCGCTCGACGACGTGCTCGCGCGGTTTGGCTGGATGCCCGGCGCGACGTTTCATGATGGCGCGCCCGCGCACGCCGCACGGCTGGACGCGGACGACCGCGCGGCCTTGCTTGCGTTCTTGCGCCTACTCTAGGGGGCTGTCCCTATTTGCAGCGTCGAGCGAGACCAAGCAGTTCGGAGCAGATCCGGTCGCAGGCCCGTAGCGCAGCGAGGCGCGTGGTGGCCCACGTTACGAGCGAGCAACGGACGTACGGCCGGAGGTGCCCGAAATGCGACGGTCGCAGCCGGCGATGCGAATCGGGACAGCCCCAGCGCCTCCGCTACTGCGACATGCGCTCGTGGATCGCGACCTGCAACGCATCGACGCGGCCCTGGATCCAGCCCGGCAGGTTCGGATCATCGGGTGCGAGCTCGCGCAGCTTGGGGCTGCCCGAGATGTACTGGAATGTCTTGGGCGTGACGGTGATCGCAACGGCGTCGTCATTGGTGGTCACCACCGCCACGATCATCATCAGCTGGACGCTGCGATCGCCGATCTGCGCGAAGTCACCGGCGCCGGCGGATCGGGTTCCGCCTTCCGGGGTGTACCAGACCGGCGCTGTGAACAGCACATAGTCCTGCGTGTTGATCTCAGCGACCTTGTACTTCTCCGCGGTCACCTTGGCCGCGACCTCGAGCGCGCGTCCCGGGTCGGTGTTGTAGCTCGCCGTCTTCGCCGCACGAATTTGGCTGCTCGACGGGCCACACCCGGCAGCACCGGCGATCGCCATAAACGCCAACACGCACGCAAAGTGCGCCACACGCGATATCGATTTGAACATGGTCGCGCAGCTTCGCACACGTGGGGGGTGTGTGGAGAGCTAACGATGGTTCAGCTGTCACGGCCGCGCGTCGTAGATCGAGATCTCCGTCGATGCGGTGGCGCGTCGCACCAACCACCGCACGTGCTCGAGCTCGAGGTCGATCGTGCACACGACGATCGTTCGCCGGCGCGCGACTGACTCGATCCTCCGCAGCACCGCCTCGAGTAGCGCGCCGTTGCATGGTGCGTAGAGCAGGAACACCGATCCATCCAGCTCGAGCTCGGCCGCATTGGCGTGCACCAGCTCGATCTCCGTCAGGCCCAGAGCGTCGCATCGTGCGCGGGCGTGTTCCACGAGGTGATGCTGGAGCTCGATGCCACGGGCTCGCGCTCCTGACAGCAGGTGGCCGAGCATCACGGCGCGGCCGAGGCCGGAGCCGATGTCGACAAGCTCGTCGTGCGCGGCGACGGGGACAGCTTCGACCATCTCGAGCACCGCATCGGCGCTGCAGGGCAAATATGGCACCGCGCCTCGCGGCAGATCGCGATCGGGCGGCGGGGGCCCGATGCCGAGTAGCTCATCGACAAATTCGTCGCGCTCGCTCGGGTCGATCGACCACAGCAGCGCGTTTAGCGCTCCGTCGCGAAGCGTGCGCGCGATCAGCTGTGCGCGGGCCGTATGGGCTTGCAACCGCAGCGCGTCACGCACGATGGCGTCACGGTATCAGACGGTGGTGAGGGCGACGCGCGAACGGTCACGATGGGCCAGCTGCCGCCAAGATCGCCATCAGGGTTTGCCGCAGGTCTGACTTGCCCGCCATGAACGTCTCGTCCGCGAGCAGCCTGCGCGCCCACCGTGTGAGCTCGTCGTGCTGGCCGGTCCGGTTCAGGTTGTCGAGCAACAGGTTCGCCGCATATTCCGAAACCTCCTGCTCGGGGTGCGCAGTGACGATCTTCTCGAACCGCATCGCCGATTCATCGTTCCAGCCGTAGCGGTTGTACGCGTTCGCTGCCAGGAATCGAATGCCAGCGAGCTCGGGGTCGTTCGGCGGCGCGACGCGCTCGAGCTCGTCCGCGGCACTGAGCATCGCTTGTACGCGCGACGGAAGCGGCGCGGGCTCCAGCGGAAACCTCGGCGCGTCGGGATCGTGCGGTGTCTCGTTGTCTGCCTTGTTCGGCCTGGGCTCGAGCCGGAGCGCGTTCTGGCGAGCCTTCCACAACGTGAATGCGAGGTCTCGACAATCGCCGGTGCATGCGGCGAGCAAGCGCGCGAGCTCGTCGCCGGCGGCGTCCCACGATTCCGGCGTGCCGAGCCGTTCGGCCTCCCGCTGCGCTGCGTCCGCGCGATCGGCAAGGTTACTGTGCAGATATGCAGCGGGGGTGAGCTGCGCGAGCCGGGGCCAGCCGGCCTCCGCGGAGACCCGAGCAGGCGCAGCCTTCGATTCCACCGTCCGCTTCGGTGTCGCGTCCTTGCACGCGACGAGGACAAGGCACCAGACCACGGAGCGCAGGCGGTTCGTCATCGTGAGAGTGACACCGTCAACAGGTACCAGTTGCGCACGCGCCGCCAGCGCCGCGCGTGCGCTCATCTGCCCGCTGATTGCCCGCGCCGCTGACCTGCGCCGCGCGTGTCCCTCATCTGCCCGCTCATCTGCCCGCTCATCTGCCCCGCGCCGCTGACCAGCGCCGCGCGTGCCGCTCATCTGCCCGCTCATCTGCCCCGCGCCGCTGACCTGCGCTGCGCGTGTCGCTCATCTGCCCGCTCATCTGCCCCGCGCCGCTGACCTGCGCTGCGCGTGTCGCTCATCAGCCCGCTCATCTGACCGCGCCGCTGACCTGCGCCGCGCGTGTCCCTC
>JBFWXW010000052.1:0-49586 GCA_050187075.1 Kofleriaceae bacterium
ACCACCAGCGCGCTGAGCGGTGTGCGGAGCTCGTGCGAGGCGATCGACAGGAAGTCCTCGCGAACTTGCAGCGCGCGACGGCGCTCGGAGATCGCGGCAGCCAGCATGATCCCGGTGATCGACAGCACGGCCATGAACGCCTGGGTGTGCATCAGGCCGTGGTGGAGCGTGTCGCTCGCAAACGGTCCGCGCTCGGTCGCGGTCCCATAGATCGCCATCACGCACGTCACCACCGAGACCGTGACCGCTCCGCGCTGTTCGAAGCGCATCGCTCCCCACAGGATCACCGGAAACATCATGTACGGCTGCCGGAATGGCATGCCTTCGCGCGTGGTGCCGAACACCAGGAGGGTGATCGCGATCGTGGTGACGGCGAGCGCCACCACCTCGGTTGCGCGCCGCCAGGTCAGGCCCTCCGCGCGTCGCGCGTTCCATACCAGCAAGAATGGCGCGATGACCAGATCTCCGATCGCGTCGCCGAGCCACCACGTTCGCCACGTCGCCGACGACGAGGTCGCCGGGATTGCGTCGCCTGCATGGAGGCTCAGCAAGCCGATGGTCGCTGCGATCAGCGGCGTGCCGAGTGCGACGATCACGAGTGCAAGCACGTCGCGGAGCCTGACGATCGACCGATCGAAGTCTAGCCGTTGCAGCAAGTACGCACCGCATGCGGCTTCGAGGGTGTTTCCGATGGTCAACCCGAAGGACACCGGGACCGATGCTCCGCTGAGCAGCCCCGTGATCAGTGCGCCCACCGCGACCGCCGGACATACGCGGTAGCCGAGTACCAAAACGGCAACCAACGACAGTCCCGCCGGCGCCCACACCAGTGTGGCGAATCCGTCTACCGATTCGAGCGAGAGCCCGAACCGCGCGATCACCACATACACAAACGCCAACCCGACGTTGGCGACCACGGTCGGGACCCAACGGTTCACGCTTGGGGGTGCGTGCAACTGTTACGCCGACCGCGCGAGGAACGGAGCTCAGGTCGAAACGCGTTTGATGCCCTCGCGCACACCGACGCGTGGCGCCCAGCCCAGGAGCGCAGACGCGCGGTCGCTCTCGTAGTGCAGGCGCGCGAGTGCGGATTTCAGGCGATACGCGCCGATCGGGCTTTGCTTGCCGATCGCGCCGAGGGGGAGCTCGCTGAGCTTGCCGAGCGCAAACACGATCCCACGAGGTACGCGCACGATCTGCTTTGCCCCGCCCGCAAGTCCGAGGACGTCCTCCTGGGTGAGGTGCGCGGGGTCGATGATCTGGATGATCTCGCCGTGCGATAGCTTCTTCGCGATCGACGCCATGATCGCATCGACGACATCGTCGATGTAGACCAGCGGCAGCTCGAGCTTGCCATCGCCGAGGATCAGCCAGCGTCCGCCGGCGTTGCGCGCGACCGCGCCGTTGATCAGCGGGATGCCCCCGCCGAAGATCTGGCCGGGCCGCAGGATCACCGACGGTACCCCAGCCTTGGCAGCGGCGGTGACGAGTTGCTCGGCTTCGAGCTTTGCGCGGGTATACGCACCGCGCTCGTCAGGCCGGGGCTCGAGCGCGGTGGCTTCGCTGACCGGACCATTGTCCGAAGAGCCGGCCCAATCGATCACCGACATCGACGAGATATGGACGAGCTGTTTCACCTTGTGCCTGGCGCACGCGTCGAGCACGTTCTGGGTGCCGACCACCGTGCCGCCCTTGTGATCGGGCCAGCCACCTTTCATCGCAGCTCCGACGTGGATCACGATCTCCGCGCCGTTGACCGCGCGATCGACCGCCACCGGGTCACCGAGATTGCCGAAGCAGTACTCGATGCCGTCCTCGGGGTGATCGGGGATCCGGCGCTGGAACACGCGCACGCGATGTCCGTCGGCGCGCAGTCGCTTCACCGTCGCCTTGCCGAGCGAGCCCGACGCACCGGTCACCAGGAATGGCACCCGCTCCGACAGCTTGAACTTCGCCATGCGCGCCTCGTGATCCTTGTCGGCGGCGCGTGCGACGTGCTCCACCCACTTCACAACCTGCGCGGCATCGTCGACGGTGACCGGAGGCGGATCGCCGGCCGTCAGGCCGCGGTAGAACTCGGCGACCAGATCGCGCAGGCCCTGGTACGCCTGGACCTCCTTGCGCACGAACTTCCAGACCCCGATCGGAACGTCGATCAGCGGCTGGATCGAATCGGAGAACGCGTTGACCAGGCGCTCCGCGGCCTTCGGCAGCGGTGTCGATGCGCGCTTGCCGTGAAACATCGCGAACAGATCGACGCGCAGCACGCCCTTGGTGCCGTGGATGATCAGCTGGCTCTGCATCGGACGCGTGTTCCAGGTCAACTGGAACTGCCCCAGCCCACGCTTGCAGCGCACGATCGCGCGCCACTCGTCGAACGCGAGGTTCGGATCGCCGCCGAGCGATCGCCAGTCGGCATCGACGTCTTCGATCGGACCGAGCAGCTCCTGGATCAGGTACAGGCAATGCACCCCGATGTCGCGAAACGGATAGCCCGCGTCGCGATACCACGGGGGCAATGGTCCACCCTCGTACGGCGGGTATTCCGAGCCGCGCAAGATGTCGACGGACACCACCTGTCCGAGCGCGCCCGCACGCACCGAGTCGAGCGCGCGCTTGACCTGCGGATCGTAAAGCAGCGAGTGGTTGACGCTGACCGTGAGCCCCTTGGTCCTGGCCAGCTCGCCGATCTTGCGCGCCTCCTCGGCATCCTCGGCGATCGGCTTCTCGATCAGGACGTGACAACCGCGCTCGAGCGCCGCGATCGCGATCTTGCCGTGCGCCGATGGTGGAGTCAGCACGTGGATCACGTTGGCACCGGCGGCGACCAGCGCGTCGAGGTCGGCGTAGGCGGTGGTGCCCCAGCGCTCCGCATTGGTCCGCGCGCGCTCGGCGTCTAGATCGCAGACGCCGACCAGCTCGACGGCGGGCGCGAGCTTCTTCACCGCCGCAACGTGGAACTCGCAGATCTGACCAGCGCCGACCATGCCGGCGCGAAGGGGTGCATTACTCATCGCTTTGCTTTCTGTGAGCGATCTCGTCGATCGTTCTCGTGACTTGATGAACTCGTGACGACCAGGTTTCAGTGGCCATCGCCGCCGATCGCGTGGCCCGTGCCTGTGGAGTTGTCTCCGCGAGCGCGTGCTCGATCGCCGAGACGAAGTCCTCGGGCGACGACGCGATCCGGCACGTGGCGGCGAATCGCTTGACCTCGGGTACCGGCGTCGAGACGACCGGGAGGCCGGCCGACAGATACTCGCGCAGCTTGAGCGGATTGACGAACGTCATCCGGTCGTCGATCCGGTAGGGAATGATCCCGACATCGAAGCCCTTACAGTACGCCGGAAGCTCGTCGTGGCGCTTCTGTCCGAGCAGATGAATGTTCGGGAGCTCGCGGATCACCGCCACGTCGGTCAGCACCTGACCGAGCAACACGATCGACCACCGTGGGCGTGCGCGCGCGATCGCCGCCAGCAGCTCGAAGTCGACCCAGTCGCGCAGCGTGCCGTAGAACCCGATCCGCGGACCGGGGATCGCCGCGAGGTCAGCTGGGATCTGCGTGGCGGGATCGAGCGCGCGCGCGAACAGTGCGTGATCGACTCCGTGCGGCGACACGAACGTCGACGGATTGACCGCGCGCTTGGCATCCGCGAGGGCGTGATTGATCGCGAACACCGCATCGACGCGCTCGAGCAGCGCGCGCTCGGCGGCGACGGTCTGCGCGCGATCGAGGTAGCTGAACATCGACCACTCGTCGACGCAGTAATAGACCGCGAGCTGCTCGCCGAGCGTCCCGACGTAGTCGGCGGTGTTGGGCAAGAACGTCCACAGCTGGAACGCATCGATCCCGAGGCGGGCGCGCAGCGCACGGATCGTCGCTCGCAAGACCTGGCGATTGACCGCCCGCGCGACCGGGCTATGGGGCAGGGGCAACACCAGCGGGGTGGTGACCCACAGGTCGTTCTCGACGTTCTGCGGCCCGCGCGCGAACTCGGCGAGCTTGCGCTTGATCTTGCCGAGGTCGCGTCCCGACGCCAGGCTGGGCGTGCGGGTCGCGAGCGAATTCAGCCACAACACGCGGCGGGTCTTGGCCAGCTCGCGAAGCACGTGGTGATTCGAGGTGGGATCTTCGTGCCAATCCTTGGCGAACGCGACGATCGGCGTTGGCGTGGCACCCACGGCCCGAACGATAGTTGTCGATCACGCGCGCTGGCAACCGCTGGGGCGCCCCTGCTACGCATTCGACGTGAGATTGGTGCTCGCTGCTGTCGTTGTAGGTGTGCTCGGCTGCGGGCGTGCGGCCGCGCCTCGGTCGGCAGACATCGCCGTGGTAGGCGAGTCGACGCGGACCAAGCTCGAGGCGGTCACTCCCGCGACCACGCCCTGGTTCGACGGCAAGCGCGTCACGCTGGTCGCCGCGCGGGGCGAGACCCTCGGGATTCAAGTCCTTCACACCAAGGCGAGCAGCTCGCTGACCCTGGATGATCCGGCGGTGACGGTCCGAGCGTTCGCCGTCGAATCATTCGCGGTCTCGCGGCCGTCCACCGCGATGTACGGCGGGAGCCAGGGCAAGGGCCGGTATGCCGACGCGCTGACCCCGGCGGGCTCGCCGACGACCAATCCTGCGTACTTCGAGCTGATGGTCGGGAGCGCTGCATCACCCGGAGAGCGGACCGGCGAGCTCGCGGTCGGCGATCGGCGGTTTCCGGTGAGCCTGACCATCGTCAACGTCACGCTACCGCCGCTGAGCAGCTCGATCTGGGCCTACGAAGATCCGCGCGAGCTCGCATGGGCGGCGAGATCCAGCGCGGCGATGCCCGAACCCAAGGACGGACGGCCGCCGATCAGCCGCGCCGAACAAGCGTGCATCGATCTGTTCCGCGCCCACGGTGTGCTGTTGTCGCCCGACCTCAGCCTCGAGGACTGGCCGGAGCGGCGCGGCCTGCTCACCGGCGCCAAGAACATCCCCGTGGTGATCACCGATGATCCTGCCGAGGTCGGCGCCGAGGTGAAGGGCTGGATCGAGGCGACGCGGGGCACCGGCCAGGTGCCGTTCGCGATTCCGATCGACGAGCCGCAGGACGCCGAAGCTCGCCAGCGCGTGCGCGCACTCGCCGCGGCGGTGCGCGCGGCGGGCGGCGGACCGACGACGTTTCGCTACGCGGTCACCGACGAGGTGAGGCCCGAATACGGCGACCTCGTCGATCTGTATATCTCCCTGCGCGGCGCTCGGCTCGGCGATCGCCACGAGCGCTGGACCTACAATGGCGCGCCGCCGTATGCGGGCTCGATGGTGCTCGACGCGGCGACGCCCGGTGCGCGCACGTGGGGCTGGATCGCGTGGCGCTGGAACATCGCGACCTGGTACGTGTGGGACGCGCTGTACTGGCACGATCGCCACAACGCGCGCAAAGCCAAGATCGATCCGCCCCAGCTCGATCCTCGTCGCGATCCCGTGAGCTTCGATGACGGCGATGACCACGGTAACTTCGATGGCGTGCTGGCGCTGCCCACCACCGAAGGATGTCAGCCCACGCTCAGGCTCGCCGCGATCCGGCGCGGCCTGCAAGATCGCCAGCTGCTCGAGCTCGCGTCGCGCTGCGCGCCCGACGAAACGAAGCAGCTCGCGGCCAAGCTGATCCCGACCGCGCTTGGCGATGCGCCCAAGACCGGCGCACCATCGTGGCCCACCGACGAAGCGGCGTGGGAGCTCGCGCGGCGCGAGTTACTCGCGCTGGCTTCGTGTGCTCGGTAGGCGATCCAGGGCAACGTCGACGCTGACGTCAACCTGGACGCTGGACGTTCCAGTTCAGGTCGCCCGCGACGCAGATCGTCGATGGTGGTTCACCGCTCCAGCAGAACCGTACCCGCGACCTTGTTCGCGCCGATCTGATCGATCGCCTTGCGCAGGTCGCGGCTATTCGAGGTCTTGCCGCGAACGGTGAGCACGACCGCATCCGCGGCATCCGCCATCAAGTTGACGTCGGCGGAGCCCAGGATCGGCGGCGCATCGACGATGATGTGGTCGTAGCCGGCGAGCCGCAGCCGTTCCATCGCGATCGCGAACGCGGGTCCGTCGAGCAGCTGGGTCTTTTCGATCCGCGGATTGATCGCGGCGACGTGCAGCCATTGCTTGGGCAGCTCGACCACGCTCCACGGCATCATCGGTTGATGGCGATGGGCGACGAGCTGCTCGACGAAGCACCACGGCGGTGACATCTCGAAGATATCGGCCAGCTGGGGCCGTGCCACGTGTGCTTCAGCGAGCAACACCTTGGCGCGACCGCACTCGGCAAGCGCCAGTGCAAGGTTGACGGCGGTTGTCGTCTTGCCTTCCTTGGGCAGCGGACTCGAGATGATCACGCACTGCGGCCGGCCGACCTCGAGCAGGTGATGGCGGAGCACGCGAAACGCCGCCGACGCTTCGGAATCTGGATCGATCAACAGCGACAGTCGTGGATCGAAGTCGGGGCCGGGCAGTACGTGCTGCGTCAACCCGATCTCCGGCGGTGGCGCGACCGGGGCCATCGCGGTGGTCTCTTTGGGTTGCGGAACCAGAGCCGCGACGGGCGCCGCCGAGCCGAACACGATCGCCGCGTTCTCGGGGCGCAGCGTCTCCATCGGGTTGGTCAGCCGCGAGATCGGTCCCTCGGCCTCGGTAGCGAGCGGGTGCACGCGGTCGATCCGGGTGGCAGCGTGCTGGGGATGCTGCTCGGCAGGGGTCGGCTGGCCTTGGCGCGTCGCACCAGGGGGGAACTCTCCATATCGGCCGGTTCGCTTGGTCACGCTGCTTCCTTGACGATAGTACGCCGCTTCGGCCGCTTGCCGCGAATCGGCGGTACCACCGAGAGCACGGCAACTCCCAGGGCCTCCAGGTCGGTCCGCCGGTACAGCCGATCGTCGATCACCGCGAACAACAGCGCCAGGCCGGTCCCCATCAGCACGAACAAACCGAAGCCGGCGATCATGAACACCGTCTTGCCGGGACCGGTGGGTTTGGTCGGCTTGAAGGCGGGATCGACGACCGAGATCTGTTGTCCCTCCTCGGCGGTCTCTTGCGCAGCGGTGAGCTGGGACAGGTATGCCGCATCGGACAGCTTGGCGAGCGACTCGCGCTGCTCCTGGACGCGGCGGCGCAGCTCGACGTGCTCGGTCTCGAGCTTGACGATCGCGTTCTCGACACCCGGCTGGGAGCTTCCCCGCTTGCTGTCGGCGATCTGCGATTCGATCTGGTTGAGCTCGCGCTGGAGCTTCGCTCGGTCCTCTGCCGTCGCCGGCGCCACCACGGTCTCGACGGGAGGAGGGATCGCGGCCTGGGCACGGCGAAGCTTGGTCATCGCGTCGTCGAATGCCTTCTTGGCCTTCTGCACGTCCGGGTGGCTCTCGGTGTATCGGCTGCGCATCTCCTCGAGCTCCTTGTTCGCCGACGCGACGTCGCGCTGCGCATCCCGTGCGACCTCTTCGGCGGCCTGACGCTCGGGCGAGGGCGGCGCGACGATCTTCACCGGCGCGCCTTGCGGTGCGTTGAGGCGGGCGAGCAGGCGGCGGCGCTGGCGCTCGAGGTACGCATTGGCACTACTCTCGGGGGCCTTGGGCTGGTTTCGCACGCCGCGGATCTGCCCGGCATCGACGCCAGCCTGCGACGTGTCGAGTGCGAACTCCGGATGCTCGGCGATGAAGTGCGCCAGCTCGGCCTCCCGTTCGCGCAGCGTCTTTTCGACCGCTTCTTTCTGCTTGATCGCGAACGCGACCGTCTTGGTCGCGCTCTCCTGGCGCAGTTGCTCTTCCTTCTCCTGGAGCAGCCCGGTGAGCCGCTCGGTGACGTCGCGCGCGCGCTCCGGATCGGAGTCGGTGTAGCTGATCCGGAACACATCTGCGCCCTTGGATTCGAACTTGATCGCGAGGCGGAGCTCGTCGATCGCGAGCTCCTTGTCCTTGTGGGCGGGGAACGGATTCAGCTTCGGATCGCTGATGATCTTCTCGAGCTGCGTTCGCGCCAGCAGCAGCTCGCGGAACCGATCGCCGATGTTGCGCTGGGCGCTGGCTTCCATGTTGGGGGTCAAGAACTGGGTCTTGATCACGTTCTGGTGATGGATCGTCGACCACGACTGGTACTTCGGGGGGACCAGCAACACGAACGCGAGTGACAAGCCCACACCGAGCACCGCAAACACGGCGATCAACCACGCGTTGCGCATGGTCTTGCGGAACAGATCAACGAGGCGTTGCGCCTTGTCGCGAGGGGTTAACGAAGGAGGCGCCATCGCAAGAACGATGGTACACGACGGCGACCGGCGCCACGTGCGTCCATCGACCCAACATGGTCGCCAGGGAATCCGGGTACATGCCCCAGGATCGGCAGACCGAGCCGCTCCACATCATCGGTGTCGTGCACCCGTGCGTCGAACGCGCCCACGATCATCGCCGAACCGATCACCGCGAACGTGCCTACCACGACCATCACGATCGCGAACACGAACTGAGTGTGTGCCGGGCGCTCGGGGCGCCGCTGTTCGACCACCTCGAGGGTCGTGCCGAGGCCCGCGACCGATGCCTGACCTGCCACTTCGTCGCTACTCCCCACGACCTTCGACAGCTGCTCGCGAGCCCGCTTGAGCTCGTAGGTGAGCGCTGCGATGTCGACCGACAAGGCGGCCGTCTGCTTCGTATCGCCGTGCAGCTTGGCGCTCCCGAGGTCGGCCTGCTTGGTGACCAGATCGTCCTCGAGCGTCGCCACCTCGCGCTCCAGCCCACCGCGAAGCCGCTTTACCTCGGCCGACACCTGATCGGCCAGGCGCTGCTTGTTGGCGTCATGGGTATCGATCGCGATCTGCGCGAGATCGTGGGTCACGGCGAGCGCGCGATCGGGATCGGTGTCGAGAAACGTGATGCCGATGCGCGCCGATTTCTCGACGTTGCGAACCTCGATGTCATAGTAGGCAAACGAGTTTCGCCAGACCTCGATCACGAGCTGGCTCTCGAGCTCGGACAGCGCATATTGATCGCCGAGCCGGTGGCGCAGGCGAAACAGGTTGTGCTTCTCGATCAGCTCGATGCGGCGCTTGTCTGGGAGTAGCACCGATGTGACGTACTCCTTGAGCTGGTCGGCGGGCAGGCTGTCCTGATCGACGGACATCTCGCCCTCGGTGAGCGCGAGCACGACCTCGGCCTCGACCATCTTCTCGCGCGTCGCGATCTTGTAGCCGATGGCGCCGGTGATCAACGCCGCGAGCAGCACGACGCGGAACGGTCGAACGCGAACGCGCCGGCGGATCCGCTGCAGCTCGGCGACGAACGCGAGCCGCGTCGGCTCTTCGGCGTCGTACCAGTCGTCGGCGTGACGCTCATGCATCCGAGCCTCGAACGCTACCATTTGCCGCGCCGACCAGCACGGCATGGAGGGCCGCTGCGCTCGCGTCCCAGCCGCCCCGTGCGCCGAGCTGCGCCACCATATCGGGATCGTAGGGCTTGCGGAGCTCGGTCACCAGCGTCGTCGCCAGCGCGTCGGGGTCGTGGGGAGGGACGAGCGCGCCGAGCTGCTCGTTGTGGATGAGATCGGGAATCCCGCCGACCGACGTGGCCACCACGCGGCGGCCGCACGCGAGCGCTTCGAGGACGACGTTGGGTGTGCCCTCGGCATGGCTCGGCAGCACCAGCAGGTCGGCAGCGGCCATGAACAGCGGAATGTCGTCGAGCGGGTGGGCTCCCACCAGCCGCATCTGCTCGGTGCGAGCTGCGTGGAGGGTGGCACGCGCCGGTCCATCTCCGACGACCACCAGCACGGCTTGGGGCAACGAGCGCGATACGGTCTGCCAGGCCGTGGCCAGGTCGAGCACGCCTTTATCCGACTTGAGATTGCCCACGTAGAGCGCGATCGGAACGTCGAGGGGCAGGGCGAGCTCGCTGCGGGCGGCAGCGCGGTCCCGCGGGTGAAACAGCTCGGCATCGACGCCGTTCATCACGATGTCGATCCGATCGCGCGAGACGCCAAGCGCGACCGCTGCTTCGCCGAGCGCTCGACTCACCGCCACGACTCGCGATGCCTGTGGCAACGCCCACGAGGTGAGCCTGCGCGGGCCGGGTAGCTTGGCGATCACGTTGATGTCCGAACCGTGGAGCTTCACGACGCACGGTAGGCCCAGTAGCTTGGCGGCGATCACCGCGGCAAAGCCATCGGGGTAGGCCCACGAGCCGAGCACGACGTCGACCACGCCGCGATAGCGACGCAACCACGGTGCGATCGATGCAGCATACAGCGGGCCCCAGGTTGCATGAGCCAGCTTGGGCACGAACAGCGTCCGAGGGTGGGTGACCTCGATACCCTCGATGGTCTCGTGCAGGGGAACCGCACCGAGCCTACCGGCGCTCGACCACCGTCCGAGCAGCCCGGCACCCGGGAACCACGGGATCGTGCCCATGACATGGAGCTCGCAGCGCGACGCGAGCGCCGAAAACTGCTGGCGATTGAACGGTGCGGACAGCGGTTCCGCAGCGTTCGGAAAGATCTTGGTGATCGCGAGAACGCGAAGCACGAGCCGTCGCTACAGGTTGAAGACCTTGTCCATGCGCAGCAGCTTGAAGATCGCGAGCGGTTGATCGCGCGCGCCGGCGATCGTGATGGCACCACCGGTGCCGCGAATGCCCTTGTACAGCTTGACCAGCGCAGCCACGCCCGAGCTGTCGATCAGGTCCAGGCCGCTGAGATCGACCACCACGCGCGGGGGTTTGGACGAGACCACGCGATCGATCTCCTCGGCGAGCGCTGGTGCCGTGTTGATGTCCAGCGAGCCACGGATGACGAACTTGATCTCGTTGTTGTTGCGTTGCACGTCGAACGGCACGTTCAACTCCTCCCGTTTGGGTGGGCCGCCAAGCGCTTGCACAGCCGCCACACATTGGGCGGCCCCGGTTGATAGGTCATCTCGTCGAGCATCGTCTTGGCGATGTGAATCCCCATTCCACCCTCCGGGAGCGAGTCTGCGTCCATCTCCGCGGGGAGCGGAGCGACGCCTTCGATATCGAACGGCCGGCCGTTGTCTCGAACCTCGATCACGAGCTCCCGGTCGCCCGGGGTGATCGCGATGTCGATCGAGCCATTGCCTGATCGCTGATATGCGTGAATTGCCACGTTGTTGAAGATCTCCATGAACGCCGACACCACCGCCGTATCGAACGGATCCCGAACATCGTAGGCCAGCGGGTCCTTGGGATCCCGTTGGGCCGAGCTCGACACCAGATGGGCCGCCTCCGCCACGACCCGGACCGCCGCTCCGCGGTAGCGCAGCGCGCCTGGCACGGTCAGGCGGATGGGAGGTGGCACGGTTCGAGGATAACCAGCTCGCGTTCAATGCGGTAGAGCAGCGTGATACGATTGTCCCGTGTTGCGTAGCGTACGGATCGCCAAGCGGGCGATTGACGTCGCAGGGTCACTACTTGGACTCGCGGTGGCCGCGCCGGTCATGCCGTTCATCGCCGCGGCGATCTACGTCGATTCGCCCGGCCCCGTGCTGTTTCGTCAGCGGCGCGCCGGCAGCCTGAAGTCGATCAAGAGCAACAACGGGGTCAAGCAGCTCGAGTTCGACGAGTTCGAGATGCACAAGTTCCGCACGATGATCCCCAACGCCGAGGCGACGACCGGCGTGGTGGTGGCAGGCGCCAACGATCCGCGTGTGACCCGGGTCGGCAAGTTTCTCCGCAAGTCGCGGCTCGACGAGCTCCCGCAGCTGTGGGACGTGTTGCGCGGCAAGATGAGCCTGGTGGGACCACGTCCCGAGCGGCCAGAGCTGCTCCAGAACCTGTCGTATGCGATCCCGCTGTTCGAGGAGCGGATGCGCGACCTCAAGCCGGGAATCACCGGGCTCGCGCAGATCTCGCTCGGCTATACCGGGTCGATTCCCGAGGGCAGCGAGATCGGAAAGCTCGCGTCGACGCTGCAGAACCCGTGGCAGCTCGAGGAGACCAAGGGCTCGCTCGCCGACGACATGCGAATCAAGCTGCTCTACGATCTCGCGTACAGCGCATCGCTGGAGCGGTTCGGCACGTTCTTGCGCACCGAGCTAGGGATCATCTTCAAGACCCCGCTCGTGATGCTCCGCATGACGCAAGGACGCTGAGCGATGGACGAGTCCGACGAGCCGTCGCCGGCGCTCCAGAAGTTCCTCGCCGAATTTCGGCGCGTGTCGAATGCGATCGTCGATAGCTACTTCGTGGTCGATCACGAGCGGCGGATCGTCGACTTCAATCGCGCGTTCTTCGCGCTGTTGCCGCGTCAGCTCGCGCGTGGGCTCAAGGGGAAGCACTGCTACGAGGTGCTCGAGCTCAACATCTGCAAGACCGAGTGCATCGCCAAGCAGTGTTGGGCCGACAATCGGCACGTCCGGCTCGACGAGATCTCGGGCGCTCCGGTCGGCGAAGCGCAGAAGCTACGGTTCATCCTGTCGGCCGTGCCGATCACCGACGAGCACGGCAATCCGATCGGCGCGCTCGAGATCCAGCGCAACGTCACCGACGAGGCGGTCGTGCAGATCAAGTACCAGGAGATGCTCGAGACCGAAGCGCGCGAGCGGGAGCGGCTTGCCAACCAGGTGCGCGCGCGCACCAAGGAGCTGCTCGAGACCAACCAGCTGTTGCTCAAGACCCAGCGCGAGCTGTTGGCGTACAAGAAAGGATTGGCTGTCTGAGGGAGGCGTGTTGTCTCGGGGCCGGGAATACTACGACGCATGTCGAATCACGTTGCGACCGTCGAATGGACCGGAGCTGTCACCCCGACCGACTTCGCAAAGGGCCGCTATTCGCGCGTCCATCAGTGGACCTTCGATGGTGGCGCCGTCGTGCCAGCGTCACCGTCGCCGGCGATCGTGCCGAAGCCGTGGTCAGACCCTACGGGCATCGATCCCGAGGAGGCGTACGTCGCCTCGATCGCGAGCTGCCACTTGCTGACGTTTCTGTTCGTCGCGTCGAAGGCTGGCTTTTCGGTCGCGCACTATCGCGATGAAGCGGTCGGCGAGATGACCAAGAACGAACGCGGCGTGCCTTGGGTCAGCAAGGTGACGCTGTCACCGGTCATCGAATTCGTGGGTGACCGGAGACCAACACCGGACGAGCTCGCGCAGCTCCATCACCGTGCGCATGATGAGTGCTTCATCGCGAATTCGGTGAGCACCGAGATCGTCGTGATGCCTTAGGGCCCGGCCCCGGTACTGGGGGGGTGCCGGTGCGAAGTGCAAGGGGTCAGCTCTTGACCACGAGATACGCGAGCACGACCAGCGCCGCCGCAAGCAGGCCGACGAGCACATACACGACGCCGTTGGAGCGCGGCGGTACGACGGTTTGCGCGGCGATGCCGCCGGCGCTCAGTCGCGGATGACTCGGGTTACCGTTCGAGGCGATCCGGCTTCCCAAGGAGCCAGGCGGACGGCTGTTGCTCGTCACCGCGCCCGGCCCGGTACCGCCAGATCCGGACGTCGCGCCGGGCTGAGTGCGCGTCTTGGGTCCGATCGGACCCGACCCCACGGCGCCTTGAACCGGTGTGCGCTGCACGCCCGACAGCGATGGCACGCTGCCCTTGATCCCGCCGAGGTTGGGTTGGCTGGTGCGCGATCGCACCTTGGTGCCGCCCGCGTCGTCCGTGCGCTCGAGCTCGCGCACGGCACCGCTCGCGATCGCATCGCCGATCTTCTTCTGGTTGGACAAGAACGCGAAGTACGAGTCCGGCATGTCGTCGAAGTCCATCACCAGATCGCATTCGTCGCAGCGGCAGGTCGGCGGCTCGTGCGGTGGGGGCCCCATGTCGGCGGCCTCCACGAGCAGCACCTTTTCCTCGTCGCATTCCGGGCAGAAGTACGGAACGTAGAAGCTCTTGACCACGCCGCTCCCGGTGAAGTTGTTCACCAGGTTGATCTGGGCGACGATCGCAGGCGAGCACTCGACGAGCACCGAGCGCGTCCCATTGTGCTCGAGGCGTGACAGCCAGTTCACCCAGTCGCGAACGCCACACGAGTTGATCCGCTCGATCTCTCCCAGGTCGATGACCGCAGTTCCGGTCGGGATGCGCTCGACGAGCCCGGACAGCTCGTTGTCTTCATCGATGACGCCGCCGAGCTTCACGTAGCTGACATCGCCACGGTGCTGGATCGCCGCCTGGAACTTTTGCGTCATGACTGAACGATCAAAGGTGGGCAAGACGGTAAGTAGAGTATTGGTGATTACACCACACGATGCTCGCGTCGTGCAGAGGGAACTCTACTCTCCATCAGTTACACCGGTGAGCCAAGCTCGGGCACCCAGCGCCGTGCCTGTAGTCACATGTCGCGTCGCTGTCGCGGACACGGGCGCGACAAACGTTGGTCAGCCCGAGAACCCGCTGATCGCATTACGAAGCCGTTGGTACTCGTCGGACAGATAGAACCGGACGAGATCGGCACCGCCGAGGACCGCCCCGAGGGCGATGGTGTCCTCGCGATGTATCAGGTGTTCCCCGGACATCCGCGCCACCATCCAGATCGCCGCCGAGAAGTCATCGCAGGCGATCACGCCGGCGCGCCGCGCGCACGCCGCCATTCCGTCGATCCAGGCACCGGGATCGGCGTCATCGGTGCCGGCGTATTGCGCGAGCACTTGTTGCGCGGTCTCGCCCGCTCGGTTGACCAGCTCCGCGGGGGGGCCGGTCAGCTCGTCAGGACCAAGCAGCGTGGCGAGCAGGGTGGCGAGCTCGCGGCGTTCGCGCGCGCCGAGCTGGAGCAGCATCGCGTAGCCCCCGCGAATCGCATCGAACCCGTAGCCGAACAGAAACCGCAGCGCGGCATCGGACTCGGTCAGCAGCGACTCATCGATCACCAGCTTGCGGCGCGGAAACGCGGTGATCGCAGCGAGCCCGGGGACGTTTTCCCCGACGAAGATCTCGGCGTCGGTCTGATACACGAACCCCAGCTCCTTGGCGAGCGAGAGCAGCCGAGGCTCGCCGGCGATCTGGGCGGGGCGCAGATTTTCGCCCAGCGCGGGCTGCGACATGAACAGTGATAGCTGCTCGGCGAGCGCTCCAAACACCGCGCCGAACGGCGTGCGTGCCGCCGGGGTCACCAGGAACCGGTCGCGATTGTCGTCGCTGAGCGGCCGCCGCAGCGATTCCGAGCCCCGCGCGCGATGGTCCGGCGCCGGGACGCGATCCGAATCGCCTGCGAAGCCCAGCGACTCGAGCGCGACGAACACGCGACTCGCGCGCTCAGGATCACCAGCGCGCTCGTAGTAGCTGGCGAGCAAGCGATACGCGGGTGCGTGGTGGATGTCGCGGTCGAGGATCTTGCGCAGCTCGACGATCGCGCGCCGCAAGTCGTCGGCGGCGTACAGCTCGGCGAGCGCGAGCCGGTCGGAGATGCTGTCGGGATCGACGTTGATGATTCCGCGGTACGCCTCGATTGCCGCCGCACGGTCGCCCTGGGCGAGCAAGATCTGTGCGATCCCGCGCTGAAGCGGGACCGCCGCCTTCGCTCCATCCTGCTCGATCGCCGCGTGTGCGGCTTCGAGCAGGATCGCCTCGGCATCGTGTTTCTCGCCGGCCTTGGCGGCGCGGCGCGCGAGCACGAGTGCCGGTGGCGCGTAGCCCGGATCGTATTCGAGGGCGCGGCGATACTGAGACGGTGCGCCGCGATGATCTCCGAGCGCGTCGAGGATCCGGCCGCGGTAGTAGTAGTAGCGGCCGAGCGCGGATGGCGAGAGCGCTTCACCGGGGGCGGTCGCGAGATCGATCACGCGGTCGATCGCGTTGCGCGCATCGAAGAACCGCCCGAGCAAGTAGTACTGCTGGGCGAGAGCGTAATAGGCATCCTGGTGCGCGGGGTCGGTCTTGATCACCTCGCGGAGCGCTGCGATCGCGCGGATCGGATCGAGCTCGCCGTCACCATGGAGCGTCGCGAGCCGCATGCGCGCCGCGATTCGCTCCTCGAAGCTGGCGATGTCGCTGGCGAGGAATTGTTCGATCGCGGTGATCGCCTGCGCCCACTGCCGCATGTTGGCGTGAAACTCGACGAGCGCGGACACCACGGTGAAATCCGCCGGTGCGAGTGCCACCGCCTCGCGATACAGCTCCGACGCGCGATCGAGATCGCCTTCACGCTCGATCAGCCCGGCGCGGCCGACGTGGACGCGCGCGAGCAACGCGTCGGCGTCTTCGCGCTTGCGGTATAGCTTGTCGAGCTCCCGGTACGTGGCCTCGAAGTCCCATGCATCGGGGAGCTCGCGCGCCAGCGTGCCCAGGTCGTCGAGCGCGGCGACGCTGGACGGCTTGATCTCCAGCGCGACCACGAAGCTCTCGGCTGCGGCGCTCGGGTTGCCGGTCATCCGCGACACCACGCCGCGCTTGCGGTAAAACTCGCTGCGCGAGCTCGGATCGCCCTCTCGCATCGCGCGTTCGGCGAGCGCGTCGGCGATCGGCTTGGCCTTGTGCCACGCGGATTGCTCGAACAGCTGGTCGAACACAGCCTGGTTTGCAGGCAGACAGTCGGGGTCGATCGCGAGGGCATTCTGGTAGTACGTCATCGCCCGCTCGGAATCGCCGAGCTGGTGGTCGACGATCTTGCCGATCTGCGCGAGCACGCCGGCACGATCCTTGTCGTCCTGCCACAGCTTGGCCTCGATCTCGAGCGTCTCGATCACCCGCGGCCACTCCTCGCGCCGGATGTACAGATCGCGAAGCCCATGCACCGCGGGCAGGCACGTCGGCGAGGTCTTGATCGCCGCGTCGTAATAGCGAATCGCATCCTGTTCGCGCGAGAACTTGGCCTCCATCACCGAGCCACATCGGAAGTACAGCAGCGCCTTGACCCCGCGGTCGGTGGTGACCTTGATCTGCTTGCGCGTGATGTCGACGAACTCGGCCCACTGCTCGGTCGCCTCGTAGATCCGCGCCAGCGCGTCGAGCGCTTCCCGGTTATCGGGCTCGAGCTCGATGATCTTCTGATAGTGCTCGGTGGCGTTGTCGACGTCGCGCGCTTCCTCCTCGGCCGCCTGCGCGATCCGGCGATGCAGCGCGACCGATTGCTCGACCGACGATGCGGTCTTGAGCCGGAGCTTGAGCAGCTCGACGACGGCGCTCTTCTCGGGGTGGCTCTGATACAGCCGCTCGAGACTGTTGGCGGCATCGATGTCCATCGGATCGAGCGCGAGCAGCTTCTGGTTCAACCGGATCGAGTGGTCGTCGTCGTGCAGGTGCTTGGCGGCCAGTCTGGCGGCGGCGCGGATCGCCTCGGCCTTGCGGATCGGGTCGCGCTGGGTCTCGGCGCGTTGCTCGTACGCGGTGATCAGCGGCCGCCAATCGTTGCCGCGGCGGCACAGCTGTTCGAGGATGGACACCGCCGCGGCGGGTTGTGAGTCGAGCTCCACGACCTTCTGATACGACTCGATCGCGGCGTCGATCTCGCCGAGAAAGTTGAGCTGCACGTTACCGCGGCGGGCGTAGAGATCGCCCAAGCGATACGACCGCGATGCGCCGCTCTCGACGTGGAGGATCGCGCTGGCGTACAGCTGCATCGCCGCGGCCCAGCGTTCGGCCTTGTACGCGACGCGCTCCATGCTGGTGAACACGTCCCGATTCGTCGGGTCGGCGGCGAACGCGGCGGTGAATGCGGCGAGCGCGCCGTCGATGTCGCCGGCCTGGCTGCGGATCGTCGCCACCCGCGCGAACAGCGGAGCCCGCTCGATCGGATCGGCGGTGATCCGCGCGCGCGCGTCGAGGATCCGCGCGACATCGGTGTGGCGGCCAGCCTGCTCGTAGATCGACTCGAGAGCGCTGAAGCTCGGTCCATGATCGGGGCGGAGCGCCAGTGCTCGTTCGAGTGCGTCGATACCTTCATGGGCGCGTTCGAGGCGGTTCAGCCACAGGTCCCCGAGCTCGGCCAGGATCGCGACCTGACGGTCGAGGTCGTTGGGGTTCACGCCGCGGAGCTCGTCCTCGAGGGCGGCAACCAGCTCGGACCAGCGCTCGGTGGAGCGAAGCAGCTGGAGCAGCTCGCGAAGTCGCGTGTCGCCCGGCTCCGCGGCCTGCGCGATCCGCATCAGTCGGATCGCCGTGTCGACATCGCCGAGCTGGCGCTCGTGGAGCCGCGCGAGCTCGTCCGCGCGTTTCGCTCGGTCGGCCGGCGTGGTGGCCGCCTCGAGCTGGCGGCGGCGAACCTCCGCGAGCTCGGCCCACTCGGCGGTGTGCTCGAGCGCTTCTGCCAGCACGTCGAGGTTGCGCGGAGTCTGTGGGGCGCCGCGGAACGCCCGGGCGAGCTCGTCCCACAGTCCGAGGCTACGCGCGGGCTCCTCGATGCCGGCGAGCGCGCCGGCGTGATCGGGCTGCATCGCGAGTACGTCGAGGAACGCCGCGACCACGGTAGGTGGATCGCGGTCGAGCTGGGCGAGCAGCCGTCCGAGCTCGAGCTGGAGCTCGATCCGGCGCTCGATCGAGACGTCACCGGCGAGCTCCTCACGCAGCGCCGCGATCGCGGTATCTGCCCGCCGGTCGTCGCGCGACAGGCGTGCGAGCTCGCGCACCGCGATCGGATTGGTGGTGCCTGCGCGTTCGAGCGCCGCCAGCGCGGCCTGGAGATCGCCACGCTGTTCCTCGAATCGCGCGACCTTGAGCCACTGATCCGCGCGTCGCGACGGGGTTTCGGCGAGCAGCGCGGCTCGGGTCGCGAGCTCGATCGCGCGCGGCCACGCGCGATCGCTGGCGCACAGCTCGACCAGCGCATGCATGCTCGCGACGTCATCGGGCTGGTGCGCGATCTGCTGCTCGAGCATCCGGCGCGCCCCCGATCGATCATCGAGGTGTTGTTCCAGTACCTGGGCTCGTTCGCGCACCACCGTGGCACGGCCGTCGGCGCTCTCGAGTAGACCGATCAGCTCACCGAGGATCCGAGCGTGGCGCGAGTGTTGCCGGCGTGCGCGAAACACCGCCGCGAGCGCAGCCTTGCTGAACACGTCGCGGGGCTGGAGCTTCGCGGCCTCGTTCAGCGACGCTTCGGCGGTGTGCCAGTTGCCACGGCAAAGCTCGACCAACCCGCGGCCGCACCACAACGCGGCCGCGGCGCGCGGGTCAGGTTCGTCCTTCGCGGCAGCGAGATACAGCGCCGCGAGCTCATCGCGGCTCGTCGCGCCTACGGGGCCCTGGGCGCGATGCAGCCGGAGGAGATGGTCTCGAGCGTTGGGCACCACGCCCGCATCGAGAACGCGCCGCCACAGCGCGATCGCTTCGTCGAGATCCCCCCGCTGCTCGGCGAGCGCAGCGGCCCACCGGATCGCGTGGCCACCGCGGTTTGCGAATCGCTCGACCGTGGTCGACAGCGGGTCCCGCAGCTCGATCAGATCGATCCACCACTCGGATACCGGAGAATCGATCGAATCCGCGATCACGCGTGCGAGCTCAGGCGCGGCGCGATGACCGAGCACCATCGCATGCTCGAGCGCCCGCCACGCGTGGGCCATCGCCGCGACGCTCGAGCTGCTCTGGCTCGCGAGGTACCGCCGCGCCGCGAGCGCCGCGCTGCGCTCGCGACTCCAGACCGCGCGAAGCTGAGTGGTCCACCGCGCGGTATCTGCGGTTTGCGCGGGTGGGGCGTCGGCGAGCTGGGCGCGCAGCAGCTGTGCGCGCTGATGAGCGCCGGAGCGCTCGAGCTCATCCGCGAGGACGTGGCGGGTCGCGATCAGCTCGAGCTCGGCGCCGGTCAGCGTCCCGACCAGGCCGGCACGTGACGCGAGCAGCTCGCACTTGGCGTCGTGGTCGAGCGCGAACGCCGCGTCGAGCGCGACATCGTGAACCCGCAACCAGCCCAGCGGATTTCCAGCGCCAGGCGCATAGCTCACCAACGCCTCGCGGCATGCGGTCAGCACGGCCGCCGCGTCGATCGTCCGATCGAGCGAGATCGCGAACAGCGCCGCTGCTTCGGTGGGCCCCGGTTGTGCGCCCAGCTGTTCGCGACGAAGCTCGATCACGCGCGACCAGCTGTCGCCGGCGGCGTGCGCAAGCGCGGCCAGCTCGACGAGGGCGGAGCGCCCGTCGGCTGGTAGCTCCGCCTCGAGCAGATCATCGAGGATCGGCGCAGCTCGATCGCCCCGCTGGTGTCGCCACAACCAGGTCTCGGCGAGCTCGAGGGCGAGCACACCGCCATCGCGCTTGAACCGGCGTTCGACCGACGCGAGCACGTCGCTCGATCCGGCCGCGATCGCACCCGACACGCGCAGCCGCGGTGCGAGTGGATGACCCTCCGCTAACTCGAGGAACCGCAGCGCATCGTCGGGCTGATGGTGCGAATCCCAGCTCGCCAGAGCCGTACGTACGTTGAGGTCGGCCAACCTGCCATCATCGTCGGCGAGCAGCAACGCGGCGGCTTCGCCGGCAACCAGCTCGAGCACGCGCCCGACGTCGCGCGCGCGCGCGTCGTGACCCACGCTGCGGGTGTCGTCAACCACCTCCGATGCCGGTGGGTTTGCGACATCGGTCGCTACCGCCGAAGACGCCGGCGGCCGGATCGGAGGTAGATCCGTCATGACGGCTGGGCATCGTATCAGGACGCCGCGTGATACGCTGCTCGATGATGAAGCCGTCGCGCGCGCTCTGTATCAGCCGCGACGACAAGGTGCGTCGCGCTGTCGCCGAAGCACTCGCCTCGACCGGGCTGCGCATCCATTACTCCGACGACGTTGGGGCCGGGCACGGCGACCCGCTCGCGATCGTGTTCGTCGATCGGGCGATTCGGGTGAGCTCCGGCGATCACCTGCGCACGCTCGGCGCGCCGGTGGTGGTCGTCGGCGATGACCTCGACGACGATCGGCTGATCACGTTGATGCTGGAGCGTCCGGTGAGCCATCTGGTCTCCGACCCGGAGGACCGCGACCTCAGCATCACCTCCGAGAAGCTGGCGTCGGGCGATCTGTTCGGACTCGAGAAGTACCTCGCGGCAGGAACGCCGGTGTGCGAGCGCGCGATCCACTCCGAGCTGGCGAAGCGGCGGGTGATGGATGAGGTGTGCGCCTGGGCCGAGCTGATCGGCGCGCGCCGCCCGGTGCTGCATCGCCTCGCGAACGTGGTCGACGAGCTGCTGATGAACGCGTTGCGCGATGTCGAGGGGACCGGTACGAGCTGCGCGTCGATCGTGCGGTGGGCGACCGACGATCGCGTCCTGGCGATCTCGGTCACCGACAGCCACGGTGCGCTCAGCCAGCGTGAGGTGATCGATCACGTGTTGCGCGCGCGCACCGAGCGAGGCCGGCCGCGAACCAGCAGCGAGGCGAATCGTGGCGCTGGTCTCGGCCTGTACCTCGTGCTCGCCAATGTCGCGTCGTTGATCGTCAATGTCGCGCCCGGCAAACGCACCGAGGTGGTCTGCCTGTTCGATCTCGCCAAGCGCAGCCAGCGCGGCGTGCGTTCCGGTGTCCGTGCACTGCACGTGTTCGCCGGTTCGTGATCATGGCTGCTCGCCGGGCAGCTCAGCCGCCGAAGATCGCGGACGCAGCGAGTGATCGATGCGGGCGAGTCGACGAGCTTACCGCCGTATGGCGGCCGCAATCATCACGATGATCGTGCCCCCGCCGAGCAGCGCGAGGCCGGGCGTCGGCTGTGCCTGGCGCAGCGTGCCGAACAGGGTGGGTGCCACGATGAAGATCATCCACCACCCGCACAGCCATGCGAGCTTTGCACGGCGACACGCCGCCGCGGGGATCGGCAGCGTGCGCGAGAGTCGCGCGAGCTCGATCGGTGGCCGCTGCAGCCGTCCGCCGAGCGCGATCCCATACAGCGTCGCGGTGATCAGGATCGCCGTGAACCACGGCGTCGGATCGGGCGGGCGAGAGAACCCCAGGATGACGAGCGCGATGAACAGGATCGCGCCCATCGCAAACGCCATCGGATAGCGGCGGCGCATCAGCCGCGCATCCTTCGAGTAGGGCAGCGCGCCTTCTCCGATCAGCGCCGCGATCCCGCGCTCGATCGCGGTGGGTTGATGGATCTCGAGCGTGGCGAGGTGCTGCCGGTCGAGCGCCGAGACGTCGCGCAGGATCGCCGGCATCATCCGTGCGACCCGCGCGCGGATCGCGGCCAGCGCCGCCAGTCCGCCGATCGCGATCGCTGGCAGCAGGACCGAGGCAGGAATGCTGGTGCGCGCACCATACAGCCACGGCGAGCTGACGATGATCAACACGAGCAACACGGCGGCCGCGAGTCCGGGAACCGCGCCGAGCAGCGCGGATGCCGAGCCGCGATTCGTGACCTGCGCCGACGACCCCGCGGCTGCGGTGGCCGCGCGGATCGCGCCCACCGCGCGGGCGCCGTCATCGAGCGCGACCCACGAGGCGGTACCGATCACGATGGCCGGCATCAGCAGCGCAGCGACCGTGGCGAGCACGAATCCCAGCGCGACGTGACGGATCGCAAGCTCGAGCGATACGGTGACCAGTGGAGCGGCGGCGATCGTGACGGCGACCAGCGTCGCACCGGCCGCCCGAAGACATCGCCAGACCGCCGAATCAAACAGCGCGGGACCATCGAGCGGCAGCGTTGCGAGGAACCCGGCATCGGCCCGCCAGTAGATGTGAAACGGGACCCGCAAGAACGCGAGCCCGAACGCGGCGAGCGCACCGGCCAGCCAGGCGTGACTTCCCGATTGCGGCCCGCCACTCGTGCGCCAGCCGACCCATGCCGCAACGACGCCACCGGCCAGCGCGGCGATCGCGAGCGGCGAGCCGAGCCAGCCGCCCGGGCGCGACCTGCGCTCGTGCAGCGACGACCATCGGATCAGCTCCGTGCTGGTCACGTCGGACCTTCATCAGGGACCAGCGAGACGTAGAGATCTTCGACGGCGGTCGGCCCGCTCGCGAGCAAGGCGTGGAGCTCGTCGCCCTGCCGGTCGGCGATCAGCTTGCCGGCATTCATGATCAAGATCCGATCGCACAACCGCTCCGCGACGCCGAGCAGGTGCGTCGACATCAGGATCGCGGCACCGCGATCGGCCGCGGCGCGAAGTGCGGCTCGCGCCGAGCGCGAGGCGTGAGGATCGAGTCCGTTGAGGGTTTCGTCGAGCAAGATCAGCTCGACGTTCCCGACCAGCGCCGCCGCCAGGCCGACGCGCTGGCGCATGCCGAACGACAGCTCGCGGCAGGGCCGCTGGGTGATCTTCGCCAGCCCGAGCGAACCCAGGACGGCTTCGGCCTGCGCTAGATCCGAACCGCGCGCCTGGGCCACGAACCCGACGTGCTCGACGACGGTGAAGTAATCGTAGAGCGACGGCGGTTGATCCGCGAACCCCACCTTGGCGCGCGCCGAACGGGGGGCACTCGCCATGTCCTCACCCGCGATCACGATCCGCCCGCTGGTCGGTACGATCGCACCCGCCATCGCCGACAACGTCGTGCTCTTGCCGGCACCGTTGGGTCCGAGCAGGAGCACGATCTGTCCCGGCGCGAGCGCGACGGAGATCCCGTCAACCGCCGTCCGCTTGCCATAGTGGATCGTTACGTTCTCGATGCTGGCGATCACAAAGCCCGGATTATGCATCACGACGGGGATCGAGGCCGAACGAGAACGGCACGTTGCGACGTTCAGGATCTCTTTACTCCCAGGTGTAGACCACGACGTACAGCACCCTGGCCGAGCTGCGGGGCGCAACGCGCGTGCGCATGGCGATCTGTTGAGGACCTTCCTGGCTCGGACGGTCTGCGGATTGAAACGCGAGCGTCCAGTTGAGCCCGCGATACAGGTGCTCTCGCAGCACCACGTCGACCGCGACGGTGCGCGCATTTTCGATGGTCAACGTGAATTCCTCGACGATCCGGTGGCCGTGCTCGTCGATCGTGATCGCGGTTCGCTCTCGCTTGCCGGTCACCTTGTCGGCGGTTCCAAGTGGGATCGTGTCCACCGTCGCGACACGGGTCGCTGGCTCGAACAGGACCGCCCGGCCGAGCAACCCGAGCGTGCCGTCGGTTCCACGCTCGACGAGCGTGACGCGTCCGCGCGGTAGCCCGCGGAGCGTGCCGCGAGCGATCTCGAGGCTCTCGGTGACTCGCGGCGACGCCGGACCGGTTCCGAGCGCCGGATCCGAGCTGGGGACCGCCTGCGGGGCGTCGAGCACGGTACCGATCGGATCGTAGACGAGGACCGAACGCATTGGCCGCGGTACCGCCGGGATCCGAAGGTCGACGCGCGTCTCGCCGGTGTCGAGGTCCATCATCCCGAGTGCGTGATCTGCCGGCGCAGCGCCGGGCTTGGTCGGTCGGCGGTCCGCGCGCGGGCGCGATGGTGCCGGGCCCCGTATCCCGAGCTCGCCATCCACCAACCGCACCGAGGCGCGTGGATACCGCATGCCGGTGCGATTGTTGATCGCCACGGCCCCGCGCAACACGACGTGGTCCCGCGCAGGCGTCGTGGTCATCGAGTAGCTGGCATCCCACCGGATCAGCCCCGTGACATAGCCGACTGCGAGCACGAACCGACCTGGACGTGGCGCCGTGACCGCGTACGTCAGCTCGGCAGGCGTCATCGAGCGCTGGTCGGGCACCACGCGCTCGTGCGCTCTGGAATCGGGCTCGTCACCATCCGCCGCCGATTCGTCGTCGTCGCCGTCGTCGTCGTCGTCGCCGGCTTCAACGCCTTCGCCATCGCTCGGCTCCTCGCCGGCGGGCACGGACTGGGTCACGGAGCGGTCGTCGGAAGGTCCCCGAAGCTCCGCGACCATCAGCTCGCCGCGCTCGAGGATGACCAGCTCGTTCATCGGTACATCCCGCGGCACCGTCAGCTTGATCTGCGCACGCTTGCTCGGTCCCACCGAGATCTCGATGCGCTGGGTGACGAGGGCACGGTCGTGGTGCAGCACCAGCTCGGTGGTTCGCGGCGAGGAGCGGACCACGCGCGGGTGGCCTCCACACCCGATGGTGAACCAGCACGCGACCACGATCGCGCACCTCACCATGAGTAGACGATCGTATACGACAGCTTTCGCTTCGCGCCTGGGGGCACGGTGATCCGGTACTCGAGCGTGCGCCCTTGCCGCGTGCTCTTGATGTCCTCCGACTCGATCCGCCACGACGGAGATCGCCACGCGTACTCGCGCACGATGACGTCCTCGCTGCGCTTGGAGGTGCTCTGGAGCGAGACCTCGATCTGCTCGTTGAGGATGCGTGCGCGCTCGTCGAAATTGCAGCTCGTCGCACGGCGATCACCAGAGATCTCGGCGGTGCCGCGCAGCTCGAGGCGTGCAAACCCCGGACGCATCGTGAGCTGCTGGGAGTCCAGCGCTTCGACGCGATCCTGGTTGCGTCGAAACACCCGCACGAGCCCCGCCGGTAACACCACCTCGCGGGGGAGTGCGAGCTCCAGGATTCGCTTGACGTCGTCCTCGTACGCGCCGTCGAGCATGTTGCAATCGAATGTTGGGAGTCGGCGGCGGTACTCCGTCGGGTCCGCGTTTGGTTCGTAGATCATCGCGGCGCGAGCCTTGACGCCGCGGCGTGCGGGGATCAGCTCCACCTGGGAGGTTCGGCCCGCAATCAGCGTCGTAGGTGTCGCGATGTCGAGAGCTTCAGCCTTGCCGTTCGTGCCGCTCGAAATCAGACGGAGCGCCGCGTGCTCGAACGTGGTGCGGGTGTCGTTTCTGATCGTCGCCCACGCCGAGAAGTCGACCGAGGCGCCACCGTCGTTCAACACGGCGACATAGTCGGCGGTCCACGACAGTCCTCCCGCGCGGTACGTGAGCGATAGATCATGCATCCCGGGCTTCTTGGCGGCCAGGCGCCACGTCAGACTCGATTCGTCGGCCGGCGGGCCTGCGGGGAGCCGGGTCTCGACCACGCTGTCGCGGCGGACGATGTGAAGCTGGCGCTGGTTCCCTGTCGCGGTCTCGATCACGAGCGACGTGTCATCGACGGAGCGCAACACGCCCGCGACCTCGGTCTTCGCGGTGATCGCGACGATCCGAGCACCCACGTGACGCGCGAGGAGCTCGGTCGGCGTCTTGGCGCCGGCGTAGAACCGCTGTTCGCTGATCGTGACGTCGGGCTCGGTGAGATCGGTCAGCTGGGCGGAGATCGGATCGAGGGTCGCAGCCACCTGATCGAACCTCACCTCGCCGTTCGCGGGGACGTCGATGGTGCGGCGCTCGGTGATCACGGCGGCACCAGCGCTCGCCGGGCGACGCTCGCCGTCATCATCGTGGTCGTCGTCGAGGCTCGCGGGCTGCCGCCACAACGTGATCTGCGTGGTGGTCCGTCCCGGGGCGCTGAGCGCCCAGCGCCCTCCGACGGCGCCGACGACTGTAACCAGCGAGACGAGGACGATCGACCGAGAGCCCATGGCCACGGAGCATACGACGCTCGTCAGGCAGCGAGGTTCCATCCTTGTGTATAGTGCGGCCGTGGCGGTAGCGACTTATCCGGGCACGGTGTCGCCGTTGCGGGGGCTCGACCCGTTTGGGGAAGCCGAGCGCGACGTCTGGCATGGCCGCGAGGCAGAACGCGACGAGATCGCGAAGCTCGTCACCACTGACGGGTTTCGCGCAGGGCTGATCTACGGCGAACCAGGGGTTGGCAAGACCTCGTTGGTTCGAGCCGGCCTCATTCCGCACCTGCGTGATCACGGGATCGTGGCGCTGGCCTGTGAAGACTATCTCCAGCCGGCCGCGAGTTTTGCGGCGGGGCTGTCCGCGTTCGGGATCCAACCCAACGCGGGCGAGCTTCCGGTGATGTTCGTCACGCGAGCGGTGTCCGCGGCGGTCGCCGGTCAGCAGTTCGTGTTCGTGGTCGACGACATCGATCTGCTCTGCACCGATGAGCGAGCGACGGCCGAGCTGTCCGATCTGTTCGCCCGCGTGGTCAGCCGATCGCGCGGACACGCGCGATTTCTGTTCGTATGCGCGAGCGAGCGCCAGCACCTGCTCGGCGCGCTCGAGCGCCGCACTGGTTCGCTGTTCCCGCCATCCGCGCGCTACGAGCTCGCACGCATCCAGTCCGGCCAGGCAACCAAGATCTTCGATCGCATGCTGTCGCTGTCGGGAATCGCAGCCGATCCTGCGCTCGCCGAGGCCGTGGTCGCGGGGATCGGCAAGGGCCGACCGGTGCTCGCTGCCGATCTGCAGATCGCAGCGATGGCGATGCGCGATCTGCGGATCACCACCCAGGCCGCGCTCACCAAGCTCGGCGGCGCCACCGAGCTGGAATCGGCATGGCTTCACGACGCCTGCCGCGCAACCGGCAACGAGCGTTCGGCGCTCCGGCTGTGCGCCGAGCTCGCGACTCCCGCTGCCGGCCTGGGCCCACGAGCCGGTGAAGCGCTGATCCGCCGGATCAACCTCGATCCGCAATATGCGCACCAGGCGTTTCTGGTCCTCGAGCAGCGCGGCGTGATCGCACGAGGCGATGTCGACGGCATGAGCTGGCTGTTGCGGCACGAGGTCCTGATGACTCGGGTGCGCGAGCTCACGGCACCAGCACGCGCGGCGGCGCGGCGCGGCTTCGATCTGCTCGGTTCGAAGACCCAGACCCGAGCGCGGCTGAGCCTGCGCGAGCTCTACGCGCTGCGCAGCGAGGGAATCGCAGCGGTGACGCCCGAGGAGATCGCGGTCGTCGAGCGCTCCAAGCGCTACTACATGACGATCGGCATCGCGATCGCGGCGGCGCCGATCGTGCTGCTGATCATCATCTGGATCTCGATGCGCGGCCAGGTCTACTTCGATCTCGAGCCGCATGCGGGTGGCGACCGTGTGGTCGTCCGCAACGGGCGCCCGGGGCTGTCGGGATTCTTCTGGTTGCCTGGGGGCTTCGGGGACGAGGTCGCCGATACGGGACTGACGCGCCCGATGGTCGCGCCCGAGATGTGGAAGAAGATCGACGCGCACGACGTCGGTAGTGGCGACGACGAATGGGCCGCGATGTTGCGGTCCGTGATGGCGCCGCAGCTCGCGGGGCTCACCGCCTACGCGACGACCGGCAGCCCGGAGATCCTCGACACGCTGCGCAAGGCCGTCGAGAAGAGCCCTGAAGACCTCGCCGAGCTGCTGTCCGCACTCCGGCCGATCGCTCGCGGCACCCCCAGCGAGGTCGCGCTCGTGGTCGCGGCGCTCAAGACTCCGTCACCGGCGGTGCAACGCGCAGCGTTCGCGGTCGCCGGTGCCGCAGCGCAGCGCGGCTCCGATGCCTATCGCGAGCCCCTCCGCGAGGCGCTGGTATCGGCGGACACCGAGCTACGACGGATCGCGTTTGCGCGGGTGCGCAGCCTCGGCGATCGCGGGCGTGCGTTGTTCGCGGATGCCCTTGCGCAAAATCCGGACGCGGCGATCCGCCGCGAGCTGCTGGTCGAAGTGTCGAACGTGGTGACCCAGGATGCGCCATCGGCGGATCGCGCGGCATCGGTGCTCCAGGATCCCGAGGCGTCGCCGGCGCTGCGTGACCGCGCGAAAGCTCAGATCAAGAGCGCGCTCGCCCAGGACTCCACCGCAGCGGCCACGGTGCTGACCAAGCTGGTCGCCGACGATCGCGCGGCCACCGAGGCGCGGGTCTACGCGATGGAGCTGTTGCGGGAGCTCGAGCCGATGCCGCAAGTGCCGGAGCTCGTCGAAGCTGCGCGCACGGCGTTTGCGTCGCGCTCCGAGGCGGTGCGCGCCGCTGCGCTGCCGCTCTACGCCAAGGTCGATCCCGTGCGCGCTGGCGGCGAGCTGTCGGCGATGCTCGAGGACACCAAGCTGGACAAGCCGCTGCGCGTGGCAGCGGCGCTGGCGTGGGGCGAGGTCGCGTCGACCAACAAGGGTGCCGCCGAGAACGCCTTGAGCCGCATGCTCAACGACGGCGACACCGCGGTTCGTGCAGCGGCCGCGGAGGCGGCGGGCAAGCTGGGTCGCAGCTATCAGGAGAAGCTGGTCAAGGCGGCCAAGAACGAGAGCTGGTTGGTGCGGATCGGCGCGGCGCGCGGGCTCGCGGCCAGCGCCGATGCGGGTGGCAGCGTCAGCGTCGCCATCGGCGGCATCTATCAGATGTGGCGCGAGAAGGGTCGGCCGCGTCGAGAAGCGGCGAAGATCTTTGCGAGCATGGCGAAGCGCAAGCCGGGTCCGGTCGTCGACTACCTGCGATCCGCGGCGCGGATGCCCGACGATTCGGCGCTGCACGAGATCGGCGTCGAGGGCCTGTGCAACGCCGCACTCGCAGGCAGCGCGGCGGCGCGGAGCATGCTCGCGTACTCCACCGAGGATCCATCCGTCGAAGTTCGCAAGATCGTGATGGCGTGTGTCGCCGAGGGGCCCGATCCTGCGAAGAACGGCGCCGGCATCGCCGAGCGCCTGGTGACCGATCCCGACAGCAGCATCCGCGCCGATGCGGCACGCGTGCTCGCGCTATCGGCTGCGAAGGGCAACAAGGACATCGGCGACGCGCTCGTCAAGTTGCTCGATGATGCCGATCGCGATGTGCGCGTGATCGCAGCGCGAGCGCTCGGCGGTCTGGGGGCCGAGGCGCCGAAGACGGCCGCCGCCGTCATGAGCAAGCGGTTCGAGCGCGGGGACGAGCCCGAGAAGCTCGCGCTGCTGCGGGCGGCACGTCAGATCGGTGCCTCGGAGTTGATCGGGCTCGCGGTCGCCGACGGCTCGCCGCAGGTCCGGATCGAGGCGGTCGATGCGGCGCTCGCTTCTGGGCTGCGCGCGGGCGAGACGCTCTCCGCCGCGCTCGCCGATGTCGATCCTCAGGTCCGCAAGTCGGCGCTCGAGCGACTCGCTGCGCAGAAGGACAAGCTCGAGCCCGCGGTCCTCGATCGCACGCTCGCGCTGGCGGTTCGCGATCCCAACCCCGAGCTCAGCCAGCTCGCGTTGACGACGGTCGCTCGAGTCTCGCCCAAGGATTCGGTCGTCGCACGGCTGCGCCGTTCGCTCGGGTCACGTGCCGAGCGCGATCGGGCGCAGGCGGCTGCGGCGGCGGTGGGCCTTGTCGAGCAGGATGCAACGCTCGCTGTACAGCTCCTCGATCCGCTGCTCGTCGATCCTTCGCACGATGTACGCGTGGCGATGTTGCCGGCGCTTGGCGAGGCGTACTCGAAGACCAACGCGGCCGACAAGCTAGCCGATCTGCTCGAGGACTCGGAGACGCACACGATGCGCCGCCTCGTGGTAGCGGCGGCCTTCATCAAGCTCGCCAAGACCGACGCGGGCCGTGCAGCGACGGAATCCGCGCTCGGCAAGGTCGACAAGTCCGGCCCGCCGCTGGCGAGCGCAACCGCCAAGCTCGTGCTCGGTCTGATCACGAGCAAGGCCGACGGTATGGCGTTTCTGCAAGAGCTCGTTCCGTAGCGGCCAACCACCGCTCGACCTCGAGGTCGATCCCGGCATCCAGGGTTCAGGGCTTCGTCGCGTCCTGGCCATCGTCACCGGTCGGCGGAGTCGGGTGCGAACGCGAGCGGGTAGTTCACCCTGACGCTGCCGCCGTGGGTGGGCGGATCGATCTCGATCGCGTACATGGTTTCACGGATGCACTCGTGAACCTCGGCATCGTCGAGCGTGGTCGCAGGCAGCTGCTTGCCGTCATCGTCGACGGTGCGTTGACCGGCGGGTTGAACGAAGCTGTCGGTGATCACGCCGCCGATGTCGGGCTCCCCCGCGATCTCGAAGCTGACCATCACGGTCCCTGCGAGAGACGGCTTGCGCACGAGCGCCGCGCTGTAGCATTCAGCGAGCAGCGGCACGATGTCTCGCACCGCGCTGCGGATGTAGTTGCGGTCGAGCGCGATCGCGTTGGTCGGATCGGATTCGTTCGACCAGCCGCTGTGCGCTGCGTTGGAGCCGGCGCGCGCGACCGGCGAAGGCGTGGGGCTGCCGGTCGGCGGTGGGTGGCGACCCTTCGCGAGCTCGGATAACAGATGAGCGCGGCGTTCGGCGGGGATCTTGCGAACACTCGTCACGACCGAGCTCGCCGAGCCGCGCTCCGCCGAACCACGAGCTGGCTCAGCCGATTTCGCGGTCGGAGCCGCGATGGTCGGAGCTGGCTGCGACGATCTGCGCCACATGATCGCTGCAATGATCAGCGCGACGATCACGGCCCCCGCGATCCCCGGTTTCTGCATGCGGGTTCGACACCTTCGCGTCGAGCCGGTTGCACGTTTGTTCGCGGACGACCATTCGTCGCCTCGACAATCGCGAGGCGTCCCCCTAAGGTGCTTCACGCAGGTCGTCATGAAGAGCTCGTCGCTATTCGATCGAATCGGTGCGGAGCAACTCCGCGCGGTGATCACCGAGCTCTACCGGCGAATCTTCGACGACGTGATGATCGGGTTCATGTTTCAGGGCAAGGACCGCCAGCACCTGATCGATCGCGAATGGGAGCTCGCCGCGGCGCTGCTCGGGGCACCCGGCGTCGTGTACAGGGGCCGCTCGATGCGAGTTGCGCATGCTCAGCATTCGATCTTCGGCGGCCACTTCGAGCGCCGCCTGCAGCTGCTCCGCGAGACGATGCGGGATCTCGGGGTGGATCTCGAGGTGCAGCGCGAATGGCTCGCTCATACCGAGTCGTTGCGCGCCCAGATCACGAGCGACCGCGGGTCTGAATGCAAGGACACGTCGGTTGACCGGTCAACGCTCGCGCTCCCGACCGAATCCGACCGCGTGATCAAGCTCGGCCGCAAGCGGTGAAGGCGAGCCGTATCACCGGTGCGGACGTCTGTTTGCACGGTGACTCGAGCCTCCGTGGTAGGCCAGACGTCCAGGAAGCTCGAGCTGCCGGTCCCTGATGACGAGGCGGAGATCCGCAGAACATCGAGCGCGGTCTGCAACGAGCTCACACAGCTCGCCGGCACATCGGTTGCACCCGCTCGCCTCATGCAGTACCGCCGGTCACTGGATCCTTCGCCCGAGGTGGCGAAACTGTGATCGGCGAGACGATCGGCAACTTTCGCGTCATCTCCCGGCTCGGTCGCGGAGGGATGGGCGAGGTGTTCCTGGGCGAGCACATCAGCATCCAGACCCGGGTCGCGATCAAGGTCCTGCACCCATCGATCTCGTCCGATGTTGACCAGGTTCAACGGTTCTTCAACGAGGCCCGTGTGGTCGCGAGGATCCGGCACTCCGGGGTCGTCAAGATCTTCGATGTCGGGTTCCACGCCGATTCGGCCTACCTGGTCATGGAGCTCCTCGAGGGCGAATTGCTCAGTCATCGGATCGCTCGCCGCCCGCTGTCGATGGCGGAGATCTCCGACCTCGGGAGACAGATCGCAAGCACGCTGGCGGCGACCCATGCCTCCGGTGTGATCCATCGCGATCTCAAGCCGGACAACATCTTCATCGTGGTCGATGAGGATCTCCCCGGTCGCGAGCGTGTGAAGGTGCTGGATTTCGGGGTCGCCAAGCTCGGTGGCACCTTGGCCGGCGCGAATCCCAAGACGATCGGCCTGTTCGGTACGCCCTGCTACATGGCGCCCGAGCAGTTTGGCGATGCCTCCAACATCGATTGGCGCGCCGATGCGTATGCGCTGGGTTGCGTCGCGTTCGAGATGGCATGTGGACAGCCTCCGTTCGAGGTCAAGACCGTCGCGGATGCGTTCTTCCAGCACACCCAGGCTCAGCCTGCAACGCCCAGCACGATCGCATCGCACCTCACGCCGGCGTTCGATCAGTTGATCGCACGGTTGCTCGCGAAACATCCCGCACAGCGGCCGGAGTCGATGCGCGAGATCGTCGACGCATTCCAGGCGCTCGCCGGTGGCGAGCAGATCTCGCGTATGGCCGTGGAGCCGCGTCGGCGCACCAAGGAGGTCCCCGAGCAAGCGACGACGCTGCAGCTCGGCGCAGGTGAGGTTCGAGGTCGGCTCGGCCGGCGGCTGTTGTTCGGCGGAAGCGTCGCCGCACTCGCAGCGGGTGCGGTGCTGGCGATCGGGATCGGATCCCAGCGGCTTCAGGGTGCGGCGCTCGCCGAGCCAGCGGCCCAACCGATCCACGCGGCGGCGCCACCGTCCGCATCGCCCCGAGCGCCAACCGCGGTCCCGCCGCGCGCTCCCACCGTGGTGATCCAGCCGGTTGGCATGCCAGCGCCGAGCCCTGCGCACGCGCCACCCGAGCCGCCTCACGCGGGCGGCTCGCCGATGATCGATGCCGGCGTCGCTGACCTGGCGATCGAGCACGCTGCCGATGCCGGCGTCAGCTCACAGGTCGAACCATCGATCGAGCGCGAGCCAGCGCCCCCGACTGCCGACGAGGCGAGCAACATCGCGCCAGATCCCGAGCCGGCGAAGCTCACCCGGAAGCCGGAGCGCTCGCAACCGGCGCGGACCAAGCCCGACCGCCGGTCGATGAAGCGCGGTGCCACGCGGCGCGCGAAACCGGCCGCACCACGGGACGAGCGATCAGCGGAACCCGGCGTCGAGATCACCGAGCCGACCGACATCCTGGACAACCGCGAGTGATGGCGATGCGAGGGCTCGTTGCGTGTAGCGTGCTGCTCGCGGGTTGTGAGCTGCTGGCACCGTTTCCGGATCCGCCTGCGTCGAGCGCGGCTGAGCCCCCCGGTGTCGGAGGCGACGGCGGCCCGACTGGAGACCGGTTTCGGGAACCGATGCGGCTCGGCCTGGCGACGTCAGCGCCGATCCATTCGATCTCGGTCGCGGACGTCGACCTGGATGGCCATCTCGATCTCGTGGTCACCACCGAGAACGACCTCATCGTGCAGAGCGGAGCTGACGGTACGTTCGAGGCGCCGCCGCGATCGCTGCCGGTAGCAGCACCGCTGGTACGAACCGTGATCGCCGATGTCAGCGGCGATCTGCGTCCCGATCTCGTCGCTGCCAGCGCGCAACAGCTCGCGGTATTTCCAGGTCAACCGGACGGCACGTTCGCGCCGCCCACGACGATTGACCTGGACAGCACGACCTTGATCTCGTCGATCGCCGCGGGCCAACTGATCGGCGATGCTCGCACCGATCTCGTGGTCGGCGCGAACGACGGGGTCTGGTTGTTGCGGGGTTCCGACGAAGGCTTCATCCCCGGCCAGCAAACGCAATACGGCGACGTCGTCGGTGTCGTGCTCGCAGATGTCGCGCCTGCGCCGGGTGTCGAGGAGATCGTGATCGAGCCGCGCCGGATCTCGATCGCCGGCGTGTCGCACTTCAACGAGCTCCTGTTCGATCGCACGATCTCTGATCTCGTCGCCGCCGACCTCGATGGCGATCAGAATCCAGAGCTGATCGTCGGAAGCAACGACGCGATCGAGGTCGTCCATCAGGCCGACGACACGCGGACGCAGATCGCGCTCGGCGGACGTCGCGATGGCCTCGCGGCGGGTGATTTCGATGGCGACGGCGATCAGGACATCGCAACGACCACCGGAGGTGACCTCATGATGCTGTGGAACGACCACGGAGAGCTCACCGCGGAGGTCGTGCTGACCGGCCTTGGACCGGGCGTCACCACCATCGGTGCCGAGCGGATCGACACCGACAACCGTGCCGACATCGTGCTCGGGATCGCGAGCGATGTCGCCATCCTGTTGACCGCCCCATGAACCATCGAACCGCCATCCTGATCCTGCTCGGCGTGCTCGTCGGATCGCCCGCGCACGCCGACAACGCCTCCGCCGAGGCGGCGTTCAAGCGCGCCAAGCAGCTCGCCAAGGATGGCCGGTGGGAGCAAGCGTGTACGTTGTACGAGCAGAGCTACCGCGAGGAGCCGCAGCTCGGGGCCTTGCTCAACGTCGCCAACTGCCACGAAAAGATCGGCATGCTGGCCACCGCGTGGGACGAGTTTCGCCAGGCCGCCGCGCTTGCGAAGCGCAAGGACGACGATCGACTGCGCTACGCGACCGATCGCGCCGCGAGGCTCGCGGATCGCGTGAGCCGGCTCAAGGTCGTCGCAGCTCCGAAATCGCCGCGCGGCCTGGTGGTGATGCGTGCCGACGTCGACATCACGTCGACGCTGGGCACGGCAGTACCGCTCGACCCCGGCGACTACGCGATCAAGGTCAGCGCACCTGGCTTCGAGAGCTGGGAGACCACCGTGTCGATCAAGGCCGGCGGCGAGACCTCACAGGTTGCGCTGCCACGGCTCGAACGTCGCGAACCGACCGCGCCGGTAGCCGCGCGGCTGCCGAAGCACACGGATGAGCGGCCGGCCGTGTCGTTCGATCGCTCGCCGGGGAGCGCGCGGCGCAAGCTCGCGGTCGGAATCGGGGTCGTCGGCCTGGCGTCGCTGGGGGTTGGAACGGTGTTCGGGCTGCGGGCGATGGAGCGGAGTGGTGAGGCCTACGAGCTGTGTCCGTCGCGCGAGCGCTGTAGCTATCGCGCAGAAGCGGTGATCCGCGATGGCAAGATCGATCGCCGCAACGCGAACATCGCGCTCGGGCTCGGCGCGGCGAGCGTGATCACCGGCATCGTGCTGTGGGTCACTGCGCCCTCGGCTCGACGGATCGAGCGCCGCAGCATCAGCTTCGTGCCGACCCACAACGGCGCCGCGATCACCGGCTCGTTTTAGTACCTCGCCACAGCGGTTCGGGCCGGTTCGTACTCGTTCGCGACGCGAGCTCCGCGCGGCTCGGTGGCTCGGCGGGCGTCTCCGCCGGCGTCTCTGCTTGGGTCTCTGCCTGGGTCTCGCTCGGCGCCATGGTCGTTTGTGCCGCCGCGGTTTCCTGTCGTTGCCACGCACGCGCCGCGAACACGATGACCTCGACGCCCAGCGTCAACGCGAACGTGATCGCTGCACACGAGACCGCGACCTGGACTGCGGGGATCAGCACCAGCCACGACGGCCCAGGCAGCGTGAAGTACGGCGGTGGGAAGTACGCCCACATGAAGCCGGCCGGCGCCATCGCGAGCAGCAGCCCGGACCACGCGATGCCGTTGGCGGCCGCGAGTCGATCCGCGAGCGTCTGTTGTCGGCGCAGCGCCCACAGGTTGGCGAGCAGCTGCACGACGATCGCTGCAATGCCGTAGCGGATCAGATTGGCCGCGATATCACCTTGCGCCGGCGCGAGTGACGGTGAGAATCGCTGGCCCAGCGTTCCGATCAGCAGGTAGTAGACGATAAAAAACGCCGGCACGGTGACCAGCAGCAAGCGCAGGTCGAACTTCACGACGCGGCGCCGGCGCAGCGCGATCGCAAGCGCGACGGCCAGCAGGATGCCGCTGACCACCAGCGCGATCCGGCTGGCCCGGCTCTCGAGCTCCTCGCGATCGGCGCGAGCCTCCGACGTCGCCACGATCGTACGGGTCGCGCTGACGCGCCGCGCATCGGCGGCGGCGATCTGGCCCACCGCTTCGTCGTCGAGCTGCAGCGCTTCGGTGAGCGTTCGGCCGAGGCCATGTCCGGGTGCGGGCATACCGAGCAGCGCCGCCACGGTCGGCGAGACGTCGAACAGCTGCGCATCGTTGATCATCGCGCCCCGCCGGATGCCGGCGCCTGCCATGATCAACGGAACGTGCACGACCTCTGGCTCGATCCCGCCATGGCCGCCGCGCCGGGTGTGGCCGTGGTCGGCCGTGATGATCACGGTGTCCTGGCTGAGATCGATGCCCGCGAGCGCGCGCGACAACGCATGATCGGCGGATACCGCGGCGATCCGATACTCGGGGCTGCCGCCGCCATGTGCGTGACCGGCTGCGTCGACCGCGCCCACCAGCATCACGACGAGCTCGGCATCGCCTGCCGTCAGTGCCGCGCCCGCCTCGGCGAACCCGCCGGGCCATGGCGCGTATCGCGCATCATCGAACGGAGACGCAACGTCGGCGCCGGGTGCACGTACGGCGGTCAGCGCCTGTGGGTGCTCGAGCGTGTCGGCATCCACCTCCGCATCGGTGTCGACATCGATCGGCGTCTTGTCTGGAGCGCTCCGCATCGCGCTGACCCGGCGCAAGAAGATCCGCGGCAGCACCGCGTAGTCGGTCGCGCAGGCGACGGTGATGTGCGCGGCGCGTGCGCGATCCATGAGCGAGTCGAGCACCACCGGTGCGGGGTGATAGTTGGTGCGAACGCCGCTGGCATTCGGCGGCACGCCGGTGAGGATCGCGACATAGTTAGGCCGCGACATCGTCGGGTAGTGCGACATCGCTTCGCTGTCGATCCCGCGGCGGCGAAGGTCATCGAGAAAATCCAGCTCGTAGGATCTGTCGAGCCGCAGGCCATCGATGATCACCAGGAACACGCGACGGGCGAGCCGCGGCGTGTGCGCGTCTTGAACCGACGGCGCGTAACGCGCGAGTGCCGGGTTGGGGACCTCCAGATCATAGACAAACGAGGCCCCGGCGACGCCTGCCTTGATCGCTCCCAGCGTGCCCAGGATCAGCAGCGCGATCGCCGCGACCACTACCTGCCGGGTCGGAGCGACGGCTTTGCGACGATCCATTCTGCAGTCTAGCGCGCTGCATCCGCATCGCTAGACGCTCCGAGCGTGAGGACTCCCGCGCGTCCGGCTGACCCACCGGAGCGGGCCTACACCATCGGATTCGTGCGGATGGCGAGCCGGCGCGTGCAGGCGCCGAGGCCATGCCGAGCGTGGCGTCCAGATCTCCAGGTCCCCCGCGCGCGCTCCGTGTGGCCGTCGTGATGGTCAGGCAATGTGTTCGAGTGGGATCGTAACCCCGGTGGTTCGTGATTGGCCCCGGCCCGCCGCCGTGTTATCGATGGAAGACCATGTGGTATCTGGGCTCTGTCCCACACCAACCCGACGTCGCCGCCTGAACCGTTTGTGTTCGCGCGTTTGTCGGATCGTTGACTCTTTCGTGTGAGGCTCCCATGGATACCCAGCTCAAGGTGCTTGGCCGCGATGACACGGCGGCCGCTGAACCCATCAAACATCTGAAGCCGGCGGTCGACCCGTCGTCGCTCCACCATCGGCAGCTGCTCGATGGTCCGTTCTGGCAACGGATCCCGGCGTACCGGCAGGTCGACGAGGCCACGTTCCTCGACCACAGCTGGCAGGCGAAGAACTCGATCACCAACCCGCAGAAGCTGCTGCAGGCCGTGCAGGATCTGGTTCCGCAGAGCTTCTACGACGACGTGTCGAACGGGTTCCGGATGGCCCCCATGTCGATCCGGGTCTCGCCGTATCTGCTCTCGCTGATCGACTGGGCGAACCCGTACAACGATCCACTGCGCCGCCAGTTCGTGCCGGTCGCGTCGCGGCTGCTGCCCGATCACCCCAAGCTCACGCTCGATTCATTGCACGAGCAGGCCGATGCGCCGGTGCCAGGGCTGACCCACCGCTATCCCGACAAGGCGCTGTTCCTCGTGCTCGACACCTGCCCGGTGTACTGCCGGTTCTGCACGCGGTCGTACGCGGTCGGGGTCGACACCGACGAGGTCGAGAAGGTCTCGCTCAAGGCCACCGAGGATCGCTGGGAGCGCGCGTTCGCGTACATCGGGCAGCGTCCGGAGCTCGAGGACATCGTGGTGTCCGGCGGCGACAGCTACCAGCTCAAGGCGCGCCAGATCACGCTGATCGGGAACCGCCTGCTCGAGCTCCCCAACATCCGGCGGATCCGGTTTGCGACCAAGGGGCCGGCGGTGATGCCGATGAAGCTGATCACCGATCACGAGTGGGTCGATGCGCTGACCGCGGTGGTCGAGCGCGGCCGCAAGCTCCACAAGGAAGTGGTGCTCCACACGCACTTCAATCACCCCAACGAGATCACCGCGATCACCAAGCGTGCCCTCGATGGCGTGTTCGAGCGCGGGATCATCGTGCGCAATCAATCGGTCCTGGTGCGAGGCGTCAACGACAGCATTGCGACGATGCAGCTCCTGGTGAAGCGGCTCGGTCACTGCCAGGTCCATCCGTATTACGTCTACGTCCACGACCTCGTGAAGGGCGTCGAGGATCTGCGCACGACGCTGCAGACCGCGCTCGACATCGAGAAGGCGGTGCGCGGCGTGACAGCCGGGTTCCACACCCCGACGTTCGTCGTCGATGCGCCCGGTGGTGGTGGCAAGCGTGTTGCCCACAGCTTCGAGCACTACGATCGCGAGACCGGGATCTCGGTGTTCGCGGCGCCGTCGGTGAAGCCGGGCCTGTTCCTCTACTTCGATCCGATCGATACGCTCGATCCGGCGATCCAGGCGCGGTGGAAGGATCCGGCCGAGCAGGACAAGATGGTCCAGGACGCGATCGCGAAGGCGCGCCAGAACCAGCAGGACAGCGCCCGCGCTTCGAGCGTGCGCTAGGTTCAGAGGTCGACGACGGTGACCTGTCCGGCGCGGTCCGTGAGCACCGCCACAGCGGCCTTGCCGCCGGCATCGATGCCGACCTGAATCAGGTCGCCGCGCTGCACGGCGGCATCTGCCCACGGCAGTGTGATGCTGCGGCTGCCCGCGTGCACCATCACGAACCGATCGTTCACGAACACCACCTCGGCCTGCTGAAGCTGGGGGGCGATCGCGCCGCGATCGATCCTGGGGATCCAAAGGCCGGCGACGAGGTTGGACAACGCGTCCGCCGCAGCAGCAGGTAGCGCGGCGCAGATCTGCGCGTGACGGATCGGCGGATGCTCGCCGCGGTGGGTGAGAAACGCGGCCGCCGCCATTCGCAGCGCGGGGTCGGCGTCCTCGCGCTCCATCGTCTGATGTGCAAACGCGATCGCGTTGTCGGATGCGGCGCCGAGCTCGTTCAGCGCGAGCAACGCAAACGCCGAGAGCGTGGGCTCGGTGGCGACCGTCGCGACGTACGCTGCGCGTAGTTCGGGGACGTGAATCGCCACCGCCGCGAGTGCCCGATCGTAGCGGCCGTGCCACTTCATGATCTCGGGCGCGTGGTCGATCACGATGTCCAGCAGCTGGCGCTGCAGCCGAGGCTCGAGCGACCGATGAGACGCGACGTAGGCGGCGATGACGTGGGTGATGCGATCGCTGACCGGCGAGCCGCGACGCAAGCAGTCGAACAGGAACGGCGTGATCGCAACGGCCACCGGATACAGCGAGCCGCGACACATCGCGTGGCCCTCGAGGACGGTGAACGCTTCGTCGATCTCCTCCGGCAAGCCCGCAAAGATCTGTGCATGACGGATCACCGCAAGCGCGCTTGGTACGTTCGAGCTCGCGCCGGCGCTGCCGTCGGAGGGGCCATGTGCACCACGGAGCGCGCCCCAAGACAGCTCGATCACGCTATGCCGCAGATGCGCAATTTCGACCTCAGCGGTCGCCTCGAATCGCCCCATCACCGCGCACGATAGATCAGCTCGCCTCAATCACCCAACGCGATTGCCCGATTCGTCAGTTGTCGTTCACTGACAGGTTTGCCGCGGATTCGGCCGCGCATTCTGAACACGGTTGTGAGCCCAAAAACTTGCCGCGAAACCGGGGTTTAGAGCTTCGAGTCAGCTGCGCGCAAGCTCCCGAGCTCCGGGACGGTGGCGATCACCGGAGCGCCGCGGTCCAAGCGGCCTCGTCGAACCCGACCAGTGCGGTGTCGTCGTCGATCGCCAGTGGTCGCTTGATCAGCTTGCCATCGCGCGCGAGCGCGGCGAACGCTTGTGCATCGGTCAGGGTGGCGAGCTTGGTCTTGAAATCGCCCGCGCGATACGACTCTCCCGAGACGTTGAACAGCTTCTTCACCGGCACGTCCGCGAGCTGCGCGGCGCGCTCGAGGGTGACGCGGGGCGGCGGCTGCTTGACGATGTCGACCGACTCGAATGCGATGCCGTTGGCTCGTAGCCAGGCGAGCGCTTTCTTGCAGGTCGAGCAGCCGGGGTACTGATACACGGTGAGGGTCACCCAGCGACCTTACCTGGGTTGGCCCGATGAGTGTGGCTGTGCGCGTGGGTGCGACCGACAACGACACGCGACGCGTGATGTTGCGCAATGATGCGCACGCGGCTGCTCAATCCTGATCCAGGGTCTATGCTGCACAATGCAGGAGTCCTGAGATCTCTGAGGTTGGCCACCATCCGTCGCGGCATGGCGGCTGCAATCTGCCGGTTCATGGACCACAGCTCCGAAGACGATCTGCTGATTCTCGCCCTCAACGCAGCGTACCGGGTGTTCGACAAGACCTCCCATCGCCTCCACGTGAAGCTAGGTACGCACGGCACCATGTCGGCGCTGAGCTCGGCCTGCTACTCGGAGGCGCGCCAGCATCCAGGGATCGCGCAAGTCGTGGGCTGCGGCATCGTCGCAGGACGGCGGTGGACCGCGACGGTGATCGCCGAGGGCCAGACGGTCTTCGACGCGATCGCGCGTGCGACGCTGAGCTCCCAGGAGGTCCTCAAGCTGATCTATGACGTCGCGATCGTCCTCGCCCATGCGCACGAGCGCGGCGCGATCCACCGATCGCTGACCACGCGCAACATCACGTTCCGCCTCGCTGCTCCCGGCTATCCGGTCTCGGTCTCCGGCTGGACCGACACCCTCATCGATATCGGCGCGAGCGCGCGCACCGTGTTCACCGCTCCGGAGATCGGATACAGCCGAAGCCTCGACGGACGCGTCGATGTCTATGCGCTGGGTGTCATTGCCTATCGCGCGGTCACTGGAACGATGCCGCGCGGTGGCGATGATGTCGTCGAGGGTGCGCCGGCGCCGATCGCTGCGTTGATCCTGGCGATGTTGCAGCGTGATCCGAATCGGCGACCAACGTCGAACATGGTGCGCGAGCGAGCCGCTTCCCTGTTGAAGCTGTCACAGGCGTCGCAGGACGCCACCGAACCGCAACCGTTTGCCCGCGGCAGCCGCGTGATGCGTCAACCGAACACGCAACGGCTCAGCCCACCTCGATTCAGCGCGCCCAAGTGGACGCCTCCCAATGGCCCCGGCGCCACCGACATCGTCTCGGGGGAGATCGATACCGCGGAGTTACTACCGTTCTGCGATGAGGCTCACGACTAGCCCAGATTCCCTCGATATTCGTGGGTGGCTGGCACATAATGGTAGGGCTTGTCGGGAGCCAGGGGACCATCAGAGTCGCGCAAGCCGCTGGAGTCCACGGTCATCGAGGCTCCGGATCCCGATGACGTTCCGACGATCGGTGCGAACCACGCGTCGGGACGGCGCAAGTCGCCTTCGCTCGGACCGGGGATGATGGTCGGCGACTATCGCATCGAGGAGAAGATCGGCGAGGGAGGGATGGGCGAGGTGTACTCCGCCGTTCATCCGCTGATCAGCAAGCGCGCCGCGATCAAGCTGCTGCGCCGCGAGATGTGCTCGGATCCCGGCGCCGTCGAGCGGTTCATCGACGAGGCACGGGTGGTGAACCAGATCGGCCACCCTAACCTGGTCGACATCTTCACGTTCGGCCAGCTGACCGACGGCCGGCACTACCTGGTGATGGAGTGGCTCAAGGGTGAGTCGCTGAGGACGCGGCTCACCCGCGGTCCGATCGGGTTCGAGGAAGTCTGCGCGATCCTCCGACCGCTCGGTAAGGCGCTCGAGGCCGCGCACGCCGCCGGGGTCGTACATCGCGATCTCAAACCCGACAACATCTTCCTCGTCGACGTCCGTGACGAGCCACCGCAGGTGAAGCTGCTCGATTTCGGGATCGCGAAGCTCGCCAACACCGACCATCGAATGGAGCAGACGCGCAGCGGCGCCATCGTCGGTACGCCAAAATACATCGCGCCCGAACAGGCGAAGGGGCTCAGCGTCGATCACCGATCCGACATCTACTCGCTAGGTGGCATCGCGTTCGAGATGTTCACCGGACGGCCACCGTTCGTCGCGAACAGCGCCATGGAGGTCGTATCGAAGCACCTCGTCGAGCCTCCGGTGGCGCCGTCGACGCTGGTGTCCGGGTTGCCCCGCGAGATCGACGCGCTCGTGCTGTGCATGCTCGCGAAGGAGCCGGCCGACCGGCCATCGTTGCCCGAGATCCTGAGCGCGCTGGAGCGCCATCGCACGAATCCATCGGTGATCATCCCGCGCCTGGCGACGAGCGCCGGCGCGGGGGCCTCGGCGGAGCTCGCTGCCAACGGCCTCGATACCGCGGTGATCGCCTCGGTCCGAACGCGCAAGCCGTGGGTGATCCTCGGTGGCACCGCGGTTGTCAGCGGCGTGCTCGCGACGTTTCTCGCGCTGAGCACGAGTGATCGGTCCATCGCAAAGCCACCGTCGCAGGCGCACCAGCCGATCGACTCGCCTGCGACGGTTGCGCCATCGCCCCCGCCGGCCGCGGAGGTCGCGCCGGAGCCCGCGCAGGATCCCGTCGAGGTGCAGCAGACCACGGGCGGACCACCGGAACACGAGGACAGCGATCGCCGATCCACGAGGCGCAAGCGAACCAAACCAGCTCGCACCAAGGCAACGCAGCGCGCTGCGTCCGCCAGACCACCGAAATCCGAGCCGATCGCTGCGCCAACGCCACCGCCACCGCCGGCGCCCGCACCGGAACCAGCAAAACCCAAAGGCATCGGCGTCGACGGATTGTTCCAGCCCGGTTCGTTCAAGAAGGGCGCGACCAAGTAGCGGGCGATCGCGCTCGTGGGGGATACTGACGGCACCGTGCGTCACGCCATGATCGTTGTTGCGATGTGCTGGGCCGCGGGTGCGTTCGCTGCTCCGAGCGACCAGTCGCGTGCGGAGTTCTCCCGCGCGCAGGAGCTGTACAGCCAAGGCAACTACTCCGACGCAGCGCGGGCGTTCGAGGCGGCGTACAAGCTCGACGCCGACCCGGCGTACCTGTTCAACATCGCCCAGGCGTATCGGTTGGCGCGGGATTGCGAGAAGTCGCTGGCATTCTTCGACCGGTTTCGCGCCGAAGTGCCCGAGCTGCCGCCCGTGCAAGCGGAACAGTTCGAGCAGTTCGTCCGCGAGGCGAAAGCGTGCGCAGAGGATCAGAAGCGGATCCGACTCGAGCAATCAGGAGTGCTCGAGCGCCGGGCCAGGAGCCGGCGATGGCGGATCATCGGGATCTCGCTGGCCGCGACCGGCAGTGCGATCGCGCTCGGTGGAGGGCTGTATTTCTCGCACCGCGGAAACGAGCTGCAGGACCGGCGTGAAGCGCTCTGCGAACCAGGGTGCACCTGGGACGCGACCAAGGAAGCGAGCGCCGTTCGGCTGGCAAGCGACGGCAGGCGCGCCAACGCCCTGTTGATCGGATCGCTGAGCGTTGGTGGCGTGTTCGTCGTCGGCGGCGTGGTCGCGTATCTGCTCCATCGAGACAGCGGACCGGAAACCCTCGCGGTGGTTCCGACCGTCGACGGGGCGATGATCAGCCGATCATTCTCGTTTTAGTCGTTCAGCTCGATCACCTGGATCGCACCGTTGCGACGAACGATCGTGAACCGCCTGCCACCGCGGCGAAACGAGCTGCGATGCCACGGATCGGGGGCACCATGGTCCTCGCGGTGAACACCTCGCCACGGGTCGGGTGCCATGCGGCCGTACGCGTCGTCGTGCGCATCGTACGGACCGTCGGGAATCAACCGAGCCATCAAGCGCTCGCGGGTACCCATCAGCCACAGAAACGGCGCGATGATCAGCAGCTGGAACACGCCCATCAGACCGATGACCGCGAATGCGATCGCGATGCCGCGCGACACCGTGACCGCGATGTCGGTCGCGCGGACGAACCGGAACCGTCGCGCAAGAGCTGCGCGTAGTACGCGACCGCCGTCCATCGGGAGCGCAGGGATCAGGTTGAACGCCGCCAGGATCAGGTTGATCCAGCCGATCGTGAACAGCAGCGGAGAGCCCAGCGCGAACCCAAGCCCCAGCCCGATGCCACCCAGCATCACCGAGACGGCGGGACCGGCCAGCGCGATCGCGATCTCGTGGTTGGGCGTTCTCGGCAAGTTCACCATCCTGGCCGCGCCGCCGAGGAAGCCGAGCTCGATCGACGAGGTGTGCACGCCGAGGTGACGCCCGACGAGCGCGTGGCCGAGCTCGTGGAGCACGACGGATGCGAACGCGATTCCGACGAACAACAGACCGGCGATTCCGGGCTGCCAGACGAACACGATCCCGAGGAGGATCAGAAAGCTCAGGTTGATCTCGATGGGGATTCCGAACACAGACCCCAAGCGCCAGGACTTCCACATAGGCCGCACTGTGGTCACGCCAGACGGCATGTCAAACCCCGCAGTTATTCCCGGCGGGCCTGCTATAACCGCCGCCCATGACCGCCCAGTACACGTTCGTGATGAAGGACCTCCGCAAGCTCGTGCCGCCCAAGCGCGAGATCCTCAAGGGGATTTGGCTGTCGTTCTATCCGGGCGCCAAGATCGGTGTGCTTGGCAACAACGGCGCGGGTAAGAGCACGCTGCTCAAGATCATGGCCGGCGAGGACAAGGAGTTCCTCGGCGAGGCGTGGCCGGCGCCGGGGCTCAAGATCGGCTATTTGCCGCAGGAGCCACAGCTCGACCCGGCCAAGGACGTCAAGGGCAACGTCGACGAGGGCGTGGCGGAGACCCGCAAGCTGCTCGCGCGGTTCGAGGAGCTTTCGATGAAGCTCGGCGAGGACATGCCTCCCGAGAAGATGGACAAGCTGCTGGAGGAGCAGGGGCGCCTGCAAGATCAGATCGACGCGGCCAACGCCTGGGAGCTCGACCACACCGTCGACATGGCCATGGACGCGCTGCGATGCCCGCCAGGCGATGCCGACGTGACGAAGATCTCCGGCGGTGAGCGCCGCCGCGTCGCGCTCTGCCGGCTGCTGCTGTCCAAGCCCGACATGCTGCTGCTCGACGAGCCCACCAACCACCTCGACGCCGAGAGCGTCGCCTGGCTCGAGCGCATGCTCGAGGAGTTCAAGGGCACCGTCGTCGCGATCACCCACGATCGGTACTTCCTCGACAACGTCGCCAAGTGGATCCTCGAGCTCGATCGCGGCGAGGGCCATCCGTTCGAGGGCAACTACTCCGGCTGGCTCGAGCTCAAGGCCAAGCGCCTGCGGGACGAGGAGAAGCAGGCGGGGGCGCGCGAGCGCATGCTTGCCCGCGAGCTCGAATGGGTGCGCTCGTCGCCCAAGGCGCGCCAGGCCAAGAGCAAGGCGCGGCTCGCGCGGTACGACGAGATGATGGCCGAGGCGCAGAAGGAAGCGCGCGACCCGGCACTCGAGATCGTGATCCCTCCGGGCCAGCGGCTCGGCGGCGAGGTCGTGGTATTCGACGGCGTGTCGAAGTCGTTCGGCGATCGGCTGCTGATCGACAACCTCTCGTTCAAGCTGCCGCGCGGCGGCATCGTCGGCGTGATCGGCCCCAACGGTGCCGGCAAGACCACGCTGTTCCGCATGATCATGGGCGTCGAGAAGCCCGACAAGGGCACGATCAAGATCGGCGAGACGGTGCAGCTCGGCTATGTCGATCAGAGCCGAGACGCGCTCGACGCCAACAAGACGATCTACGACGAGATCAGCGAGGGTGCCGAGACCCTGACGCTCGGCGAGCGCCAGATCAACGCGCGCGCGTACGTCTCGAGCTTCAACTTCAAGGGCCAGGATCAGCAGAAGAAGGTGGGCGTGCTGTCCGGCGGTGAACGCAATCGCGTCCACCTCGCGAAGATGATCAAGCGCGCCGGCAACGTGCTGCTGCTCGATGAGCCGTCGAACGATCTCGATGTCGATACGCTGCGCGCGCTCGAGGACGGCCTCGAGAAGTTCCCCGGCTGCGCGGTGGTGATCAGCCACGATCGCTGGTTCCTGGATCGGATCGCGACGCACATCCTCGCGTTCGAAGGCGACAGCCACGTCGAGTGGTTCGAGGGCAACTTCGCGGACTACGAAGCCGACCGCAAGCGCCGGCTCGGCGACGATGCGGACCAGCCGCACCGGATCAAGTACAAGCCGCTGCGCGCCTAGCGGGCCGAGCACCGATGGGACGCGTCCGGATCGGAACTTGTTCGGGAACCGCGGAGGCCGCGCTGCTCCGCTCCATGTTCGATGCGCATGACATTCCCGTCGTCGTTGGAGGCGAGCACCACGCGAACGTACTCGGCGGGCTAGCCGGGTCGTTCATCTCGCTCGACATCTGGGTCGACGAAGCGGATGCCGAACAAGCCGCGGCGCTGCTCGCCGACGTTCGCGCCGGCGGATCGCCGGTCGCCGAGGACCCGGACTCCGATGACGCTGCCGAGAGCTCGGCGACCGATCTGTGGATGGAGCGCCGCCGCCGCACCGGGGTGGTGCTGTTGCTATCGGTGTTCGTGACGTTCGGAACCGCTCACCTCTACGCGCGCAAGTGGTTTCGCGGCATCGTGCTCGGCGCGATCGAGCTGTGTGGGTTCATGATGATCCGCGACGGCGTCGTCCAGCCGGGCGTGGCCTGCGTGGTCGGTGCGATCGCGATCGACGCGATCGGCGCGACGATCGCGGTGCGCGCGAAGCCCGCGCTGCCGGCGGCGCGGGTGGTCGAGCGCTGAGCTCGACTGCAGGGAATGTGCTTGTCAGGCTCCGAGCGCCGAGCAGCCAGTCGGCGGCTGGAATGACGCGCTTCGCGCCTACTGGCCGAGCTTGCCGAGTAGCCAGTCAGCTGCCTGGAATGACGCGCTTCGCGCCTACTGGCCGAGCTTGCCGCCAGTCAGCTGCCTGGAATGATGCGCTTCGCGCCTACTGGCCGAGCTTGCCCAGCAGCCAGTCAGCTGCGTACTCCGGCGCTTCGCCGGTGATGAAGTGCTGGCGATCGTGTCCGACGGCCAGCGTGAACGTGCCGTTGGGGTTGTTGGCCATCGCGGGCTCGAGCAGCTCGGGCGGCGCATCGGTGTCGCCGGGAACCGAGAGCACGTGGACATCGTCCATGTCCGAGATCACCTGCGGCGTGGGGTACTCGTCAACGCCGAGCCAGATCTCGTAGAGCGCCTCGTACCACTGGTCTTCCTTGCCGGCGAATAGCTCCGGCGGAGCGAACAGCGACTGGAGCGCCGCCTTGGCGCCGGGGTGATAGCCGAAGAAGTCCCAGTAGCCGTTCTTCCACGTGTAGTAATTCAGGTCGCGAAACCCGGTGTTTTGCGCCTGCGGCGTCGAGTGCGGGGACATCAACAGGACCTTGTCGATGCGGTTGGGAAATCGGTTCTTGGTCGCCGCGGAGATCGCACCACCGTACGACACCCCAGCGATGTGAACGGGCTCTTGGAAGCCAAACGCATCGAGCGTATCGATGATCGACTGCGCCTGCTCGTCGGGGAGAATCCAGTCGTCGCCACCTGCGTCGATCGAGGTGCCGCCGGTGCTCTCGATGTCGCGGGCCAGGGTCTCGCCCTGACCGGGGAGCATCAGCTTGATGACGGTGCGGCCGGCTTGCTGGAGCCGATCGAGGAACGGATCCTCGGCGGAGCCACCTTGCCGAGCGGCGATACCGCTCAGGTAGATGATCGGGACCGTGGTGTCCGGGTTGGTACCCAGCATCAGGTCGAACGAGTACTCGACGCCGTTTGCTGCTCGCACGAAGTACAGGCCGTCGCCGCCGATCTGCGAGAGCGAGCCGTACGGCGCGGAGCCATCGGCTTTTCCGCCACCGGGCTCGAACGGCCCGACGACGTTGTCATCGCCGGGGGCGCTGGTACATGCGGCCGCCCAGAGGGTGCAGATCACGAGCAAACAGCTGCGCATTTCGATTCGTCCTTTTCTTGAGTCCGGGATGGGGCCAACCGTGATTGCACGCGTCGCGCCACGGCCTTGTGCGCCATGTCTGGGGGGCAAATTCGTTGCGCTCCCCACCTTTGGAAATTCACCTTGCGGCGTCGCGGGGCTGGACACTGCGTGATCACACCGATCTGCGGCCGCGGGTGCGGTCGCACCGGATCCGCGCCGTCGAGGGCGCGCGAACGGCTCCGGCTCTTGCCATGGCGCCTCGTCGAGCCAGGGGCCATCTCCAGGAGCCAGCTCCCCGTCGACCGAGCAGCGACACCGTGTGCAATCTGCACGCTGCAGTGGTCAGTCGCCCCACATTCGGGCGTTTAGTTTGGCGCGGGTGAATGGTCGAACGCACATCGCTCGTTGACACCGGGCCACGACCTCAAGCTAGATGTCGCCGTGATCCGGGTAGTCGTCGTCAGCCTGCTGGTCGCGTGTAACTCGTCGTCGCAACCGCGCGGCGCAATCGATGCGGGCAGCGAGGATGCGGCGCCGATCGATGCGCCGATCTCCGCAACGTGTGCAGGCCGCACGACCCAGCCGCTCGACGCATCGTGGACCATCACCGTCACTGGTGGTGCTCGCACGGCGCGGGTGCATGTGCCTGCGAGCTACGATCCGTCCGAGCGCACGCCCGTCGTGATCAACCTGCACGGGCGCACCGGCAACGGGCCGCAGCAGGCCGCGCAGTCGCACATGATCGCGAAGTCGGATGCCGAAGGCTTCATCGCAGTCCACCCCGAGGCGATGACCTCGCCGACCAGCTGGAACGGGGGCCCGGGCTGCTGCGATCCTGCCTATTCCGACGACGTTGACGACATCGGGTTCATCCGCGCGCTGATCAGCGAGCTCGACACCAGGCTGTGCATCGATCCCAACCGCGTGTTCGCCGCGGGATTCTCCAACGGGGGATACCTCGCTCACCGGATCGGCTGTGAGCTCTCGGATCGGGTCGCGGCGATCGGTTCGGTCGCGGGGCTCCTCGGAGTCACCACGTGCGCGCCAACACGGCCCGTGCCGGTGTTCGACGTGCACGGTACCCAGGTCCCGCTTGTGCTGCATTCGTTGGTCGGTCAGACGATCCAGTACTGGGTCGGTCGCAACGACTGCACGACGACCCAGACGTC
>JBFWXW010000053.1:0-49266 GCA_050187075.1 Kofleriaceae bacterium
GTCCGACTTCACGTTGGTGCCGCCCGCCGTGCCGCTGTTGCGGCACACCGCGGGTGGGCGCACGCACACGAGCTGCTCGCCACATTCGCTGCATTCCCAGCTCATGATGTTACTCCGCGGTCGTCTCGAGCTGACGTGGGGCCGGCACACCGACCATGATCTTTCGGGGCTTCGCCTCGGGTCGCTTGCGCGCGTGCACGGTCAACACGCCGTGCTCGAGCTGCGCATCCAAGCCGTCGGGATCGATGGTCTCGCCGAGCTCCACGCTGTAGCGGTACGTCCGCTCGCCGCGCTTGCCGGCGATCGCGAGCGACCCAGCTTCGAACGTCAACTCGAGATCTTCGGGGGAGACCCCGGGCAGGTCGACGCTGACGGTCACGCCATCTTCGCAGTGGGTGACACTCACGGGAGCGGAGTATGCCGACCATACGACCTCCGAGCCGGGCGGCTGCCAGGTCATCAGGTCATCGAGAAGACGCGCCGGATCCAGACCCAGGAGGGTCCCGACGCGTCGGCCATTGCGGGATGGAGCGAAGTTGTTCATTGGATCCTCCTTTCGTGCTGTCTGATAAGCCCGACTGAAAGCCGCGCAAGGGGGAGACAATCGAGATCGTGAAGTTGTCGAAATGTAAGAGCTCGGGCGCCCGGGCACTCAGCGGCGATGGTTCTTGCCGGGCCCGCAGCAGGTCTTGACCAGCGCGCGAAATTGCTTGGCGGGAACCTTCCACTCGGTGCTCGCCGGGTCCTTGGCCACCAACGCCTCCATGATCCCCAGCCCGGTTCGAAACTCTCGCAACGCCGCAGGCCGGTCGCCGAGCTTGAGCAGCGCCTCGCCGAGGTTGCGGTGGGCGAACGCGAGATCGCGTTGCGCTCTGGCGCTGTTCGGATCGAGCTCTGCGAGGTGCTTCCGGATGGTCAGGCTCGTTCGATGCTCGGCGAGCGCGGTCGTGGCATCGCCCTGAGCGTTGAACAGCGTGCCGAGCCGCTCGTGGATGATGCCCGCGCCGTGTTGCCACTCGCGATTGTCGGGATCTGTGGCCAGCAACTTGTCGTTCGTGGCCTGTGCCGCACGAAACGTCGCCAAGGCCTCCGCGATCTGGTCTCGCGTCAGCAGTACGTCGCCTAGCTTGAGCCGGCCGATGAACAGATCCTGCTGCCACATGGCCGTGCCGGGATCTCCGGCGGCCAGGGTCTCCTGGATCGCGACGGCTTTGCGATGCGCGGCCATCGCACCGGAAACGTCGCCGCGCGCGTGTAGCACATCACCGATGCGGCCCCAGGTGATCGCGAGATCTCGTTGCCATTCGGTATTGCTCGGATCCATCGCAACGAGCTGGTCATCGAGCTTGCGGGTGGCCTGGTATTGCGCGAGCGCCCCCGCGGTATCGCCATTCACGTCGGCCAGCACGTCGCCCACGCGTGAGTGGCCGATCGAGAGCTCGCGCAGCCACTCGCGGTTGGTCGGGTCGTAGGCCACCAAGCGCTCGCGGATCGCTCGGGACTCCTGGAGCACGGCCAGCGCACGGTTGCCATCACCCCCGTCCTGAAGCGCGCGTGCGAGCTGACCGAGCGTGATCGCCAGCTCGCGCTGCACGCCCATGTTGTTGGGGTCCACCTCGACGAGCTTCCGCTGAATGTTCTCGGCGGCCTGAAGTGATGCGAGGCCGCTCGTGATCTCCCCCTGGCTGGTCGACAGACTACCCAGCCGTGCGTAGCTGCGCGCCAGGCCACGTTGGCGCACCGCGCTGGTGGGCTCCGCGGCAGCGAGGCGTTCGCTGATCGCATGAGCTTCACGAAGTGCCGTGAGGGCCTGCGCTCGTGCACCTTGATCCAGCAAGATGACCCCGATGCGGTCGCAGAGGCTGCCGAGCTCGGCCTCCAGCTCTCGATCGTCGGGATTCATGGCGACGAGGCCGCGAATGATCGGCTCGCTCGCCCGGTACTCGCTCAAGGCGGTGGTCCGATCGCCTTTGCGCTGGGCGGTCTCGCCGAGATCGATGTGCGTGCGAGCGAGATCGCGCTGCCACGCGATGCTCGACGGCTCCGCTGCCAGCATCGCCTGGCCGATCGCGAGCGCGCGCTGGTAGGCAGCCTGGGCCGCCGTGAGGTCGCCTTTGATGAGCAGAACATCGCCGAGCTGGCGCTCGGTTTCGGCGCGACGGCGCTGGTCATCGGCCGCGGAGAGCTCCGGTCGCTCGTCGTAGTATTTCTGGGCCTTGCGGGCGACGTCCTCGAGCAATGCGAGCTTGCCGATCGGCTCGAGCTTGGCCCGCAGATCGCCGAGCATGAACCCCATCAGGTGCTCGGCGTCCTCGCGGTTCTTCTCGATGCGATGTTGCTCCTGGACGATCCGGGTCAGCCCGAAGGCGACGACCACGGCGAGCACGATCAACGCGCCGGCGGCGAGCGCGACGATGGCGCGATGACCGCGGATCCATCGCCGGATCGGCTGGCGCGTGGTGTCGCGATCGACGCCCACGAGCTGACCGGTCGTGAACCGCCGGAGATCGTCGGCGACCTGTTTGGCCGAGTCATAGCGGCCGCTGCGATCCCAGGCCATCGCCTTGGCCACGATCGCGAGCAGGTCCGGTGGGATCCGGGGATCGACGGACTGCAATGGCGTGGGTGGTCCGGCGACGACGGAAGCGAGCACATTTCGGCCGGCATCGCTGTACGGTGGGCGGCCCGCGAGCACGTGATAGAGCGTGGCCCCGAGCGCATAGACATCGGCGCGCTCGTCGAGCGCGTCGCCGAGGGCCTGTTCGGGCGGCATGTACGCCGGCGTTCCCATCACCTCGCCCGCCATCGTGAGACCCGCGTCGCGAACGCCGCCGGCAGCGAGCCGGGGATCGCTCTCCGCCGCGCTGGATTCGCGCGCGAGGCCCCAGTCGATGACCACGGTCTCGCCGAACGCACCGACGAGGATGTTGTGCGGCTTGAGATCGCGGTGCAGGACGCCCCGGCTGTGCGCATACGCGATCGCATCGGCGATGGCGAGCACGTTAGGTAACAGGGTCAGACGCTCCTCCAGCCGCTTGGTCAACTCGATCAGATCGTGGAGCGATCGACCATCGACGCGCTTCATCGCGTAGAACGGGTCGCCGTTGTCCCATCGGCCGACCTCGTAGACCGGAAAGATCGCCGGGTGCTGGAGGCGCGCGGTGATCCGTGCTTCGCGTTGCAACCGCTGGTTCGCGAGCCGGTCCCGCTCGGGAACATCTTTGGGCTCCGAGCCCTTGGCGGGCCGGGTGAGAGCTCGAGCGAGCTCGCCGATCGACAGCTCTGCCGGACTCGCCTCATTCGACGCGAGCGCCCCGTTCGGCGTGGTTCGCTTCGCGGCGGCAGCCTTCGACAGCTTGATCGCCACCGGACGATCGAGCTCCAGATCGTGTCCTGCGACCACCACGCCGAACCCGCCCTCGCCGACGATGCCGTCGATGCGATATCGACCGATGGTCGTGGTCGCCGACGGCAGATCGCGCGTCAGCGCAGCGATCGCCTGCCGGCAGCGCGCGCAGCTCGCCATGTGGTCGTGGACAAGCTCGCGCATGGCCGTTGGCGCGTCGCCTTGCACGACCTCGGCGAGCGTCTGATCTCCCGGGCAGTCTCGGTGGTGGCTAGTCGAGTCGCCAGCACGCGTCGTTGGCAGTCGGGAGGAGGCGCGCATCGCGATGCGCTCTGAGCAAGAGTCAGACCCGGTTGCCGCAGGCGGGTTGCCTAGCAATTTCACCGGTGACGATCTACTCCGAGCGGAGTGTGTCTCCCCCATGGGAATGCGCATCGATCCACCGAGCACCCGGCGCCGTGAGGTGGAGCGGACATGTGGAGGCACCGCCCGTAGGGATCGCAGCGTGCGCACCGTCATTGCGTTGGTGATCGCTCGGGGCGCGATCGGGCCGCGGGCGACCGGGTCGATTCGGACGACGACTCAGTGCCCGCTCGGATCGAACACGTGCAACGACGGCGGCATGACGCGCGCCTCGCGGGGGTTGACGTCGATATCGAACACCGCGGTCACGCTGGTCGCGTGCCCGGGGATCACATCGACGATCGTGATCGCGGACGACGAGTAGATCTTCCACAGCCCCAGACCCGCGCCGCCGTGCGAGGCATCGATCACCTGGTCGGCATGCTCGGCGTGAGCCGCGGCCTGACCCCGGGTGATGCTCGAGAGCACGTGGCGGCGCCTGAGCCGGCCGAATGGATCGGTCACCTGAATGCCGAGCAGGCTTCCGTCGGTGGCGAACCGTGCGGTGGGAATCTCGTGGGTATCGAGGGTCACGTCGGCGCGGCGATCGTGTGCGTAGCGTAGCTCGCCATAGTGGTTCACCGGCGCGTCGTACATCGCGTTCATCAGCAGCTCGTGGCTGACCTCGCTGATCTTGCCGATCATCCGCTGGCCGGCGCCCGCACGCATGGCGAGCTCGGCGAGCGTGCTCACCACCTGATCGCGTTCCGCGGAGTTCGCCGGCTTGAACTTCTTGAGCACCGGGGAGCCCGCGAACAGCTCGGGGATCGCGATCGGTGCGGCGGCCTGGTGCAGCGCCCGCCGCGCGGCCATGGCGAGCTCCCAGCCGCGAGGCATCGACAGAAACGATGGCCAGCCGAGCACGCTGACCACGCGCGAGTCGCGGCGCGCGCGATCGATCAGCGGCTCGAGCGGCCCGTGGCTCCACGTGATGATCCGCGCGTGCTTGAACTTGGTGTCCGCCCATTCGAGGGCGAGCTCGAGATCGCTGCCATCGCACATCAGCAGCCGCGTATCCGGTGCCAGGGCAGCTCGCAAGGACGACGGATCGTCATCACATGCGACGGTGGCCAGATCTGCCGCGGCGCACACGATCCGAGCAATGCGCGGCAGCAGTGCGCGGTTGCGATCGATGATCCCGATCACCGCAGCCTGCGCAATGGCGTCCTGCTTGGTCGCAGGTGCCCTCATGGCGCTCCACCGATGGCGACGGGCAACGGCAGGCCGCCGCGCTCGACCGTCGCCGTCGACGGCAACGCGCCGCCTGCGACCTTGGCGAGCGCATCGAGCCCGGTGATCCGCCGATCGCCGATCCTCACCACGCGATCGCCGACGCGCCACCGCGGATTGGAGCTCGCCGCTACCATCACACCGGGCGGCCGACTCGGCGGCGCCTCCACGAACGTTGCATGCCATGCCGCCGTACGCGCGGAATAAAACGCGATCGCGGCGGTCAGGTCTGCGCGCGAGAGCCCGTACCGCGCCGCGAGCGTCCCGTCCGGGTTGCGGATCGCGTCATGTCGCTTGAACGCGATCCTCGAGCCGAGCCGTGCGGTGAACCACGCGAGCACCTCGGCATCGCTGGCGTTCGGGTCGCCGAGCGCCTGAATCTCGGGTGGCAGCGCCGCCTCGACGGCGGCGATCAACGCGCGACATGCGTGCGCACGCGCCTGGCTCAGCGCCGTCGCGTCGTCACCCGTACCGACGCCGGTGGCGATCTGGTCAGCGGACGACCGCTCGCTCGTCGGAGACGATGCGGGCGCGGGTGTGGCACGGTTCTCCGGTCCTCGGGACACCAACGCGTACGCCAGCGAACCGATCACCACCACGGTGCCGATCGCAGCGATCGAAAGCGTGCGGCTCGACGAAACCCTCGCGATCAGGTCACGCACCAGCGGCGGCCGAGCGGGCTTGCGCGGCGCGAGGCCGGTCTGGCGTGGGTCGGTCGACGGCGTGGCCGGCGCCGCACCGTCGCGCGTCAGCGGAGGTATCGTGCCGGTGCCCATACCCAGCTCGCGCGGTGCCGTGAGCTCAGGGGAGGTGGCAATCGGCTGCGGTGCATCGAGCCGCAACCCCACCAGCGCGCTATCGCAACGCCGGCAGCTCGCGGTGATCGGCTGTCCGCTCTGCAACGCGCGCAGATCGCCGCGACCGATCTGGACCGAGCGGGACACGTCGCAGGCCGCACATCGCCCGGTCACGAGCACCGTGCGGACCTCGCAGCGTGGATTGGCTTCGACCAGTGCCACCAGCTGCGCCGGCGCACCGAACAGCTGGACCGCGGCGACCTCGGCGCCAAGCCCACGCAGCGCGGCGGCCGTGGCCGCGAGCGCGGACGCGTCGAGGTGTGCCTCCACCAGATCGATCTCGACCGTACCCTCGAGGCCGTCCAGCAACCGGTTCCATCGAAACCCGCGATCGATCGGGCGTTGAAACCGGAGCCGGGTCAGCTGACCGTCGACACGTTTGTCCACCACACCGCCTTGCTGGTCCACCAGGTCGAGCTTGTCGAGCGCTGCGCGGACCGGCGGTGGGATCGGTCGGCCGAGATGTTGCCGGAGCGACTGGAAGTACGACGCGTCATCGTCGAGCTGCGCGGGTTGACCGCACGCGGGACACGGCACGTACGGCGGGTTGGCCTCGCCGAGCCGAGCGGCATCGCGCTCGCAATCGAACGGATGATTGAAGGCGTGGCCGCAATCCCCGCATAGATAGGGCGCCAGGAACGAAACGACCTGACCCGCACCGACGAATGCTCGGATCATTCCGAGCTGAGCCACGAACGGCTCCGAGCAGCGAGCCAGGTACACCGCGACCTCGCGGTCGCGGCGCTCCAACGAGCTCTGCAGCTCGAGCCATTCGCGCACGCCGAACGAGCTGATGCGCGCGACCCGCGACAGATCCAGGATCACCGAGCCGGACAAGGCCGCCCCGCGCTCCGCGCCACGAAACGACTCATCGATCTTTCCTTCGATCGTGATCACGGTGACATCGTCGAACGTGCGCGCGAGCAGGCGGTCGGAACCATCTCCCGGATCACTCGATGACGCGCGGCTGCTCGGGCGCGGTGACTGCACCATCGGGGCTGCACCCAGATCCGCTTCGATCGAGATCGAATCTTCTTCCTCGTCGATCGACTCGCCGGCCCACAGCTGCGCGACCGAGGCGATCTCGGTCGCCAGATCATCGTTGACCAGCGCTTCGCGCCACTTGCGGACCTGATCCCCGAACGTCTCGCGCAACAGGGCCGCGACCGGCCGAACATCCGTCGACAGCTGCAGCTCGCGCGCGGCAGCCTCGATCGCGTCCTTCATCTGCTCGGCGGTTTGATAGCGCTCGGCCGCGCGCGCGCTCAGCGCCCGCATGATGATGCGCTCGATCGCCGGCGGGAGGTCGGACCGCAGCGTCGATGGCCGCGCGATCCGGTGCTCGACGATCGCCATCATCAAGCTGAACTCCGCCTGGGGCTGCTCGTGCTTGGCCAGCATGTATGGCCGGCGCCCGGTGACCAGCTCGTAGAGCACGACACCGAGCGCATAGATGTCGGTGCGCCGATCGGTGCCCGTGCCGCGGATCTGCTCCGGCGCCATGTACGGCACCTTGCCCTTGAGACCTCCGGCGCGCGATTCGTGGAGTCGATTGCGGCTCTTCGCGATCCCGAAGTCGATCAGCTTCACCGCGCCATCGAACGTCACCACGATGTTCTGCGGCGAGACATCACGATGCACGATGTCCATCGGATGACCCTCGAGCGAGCGTGCCTCGTGGGCGAACTGCAACCCGCCACACGCCGCCGAGATGATGGCGAGCGTGTAGGGCAACGGCAGCAATCGGCGCCGCGTCTTGCCATCGCGCATGATCGCGCGCAGGTCCACGCCGTGGAGGTATTCCATCGCGAGGTACGGAGCTTCGCCGTGAAACCCGAAGTCATGCATCCGCACGATGTTGGGATGGCGCAACAGCGAGACGATCCGTCCCTCATCGAGGAACATCTCGACGTACTCCGGCTTGCCGGCGAACTGCGGCAGCATCTGCTTGATCACCACGACCTGCTCGGGGTCGCTGGGGTGCCGCGCTGCGTAGATCTCGGCCATCCCGCCCGACGCCAGCCGGGCGAGGACCTCATACGCGCCGAGCCGCGTCGGAGTCACGGCGTGCGGCGCACCGGCTTGGTCATCGTCACGTTGCGCCGCGCGCCTGCCGTTTCGACCTCGAACGACAGCCGCATCCTGGGCTCGAGTGCCTGCCAGTGGGTGTTCGCCACCGACCGGAACCCGTCCAGCGTGGACACCGGCGTGCCCGCCACCTTGAGGATCACGTCGCTCTCGCGCATCGCCGTTGGATCGGCCGCGACCCACGAGTCGACACCAACGACGATCAGGTCGCCGCCGGCGCGCAAGCTGGTTTCGAGCAGCGGGAAGAACGTCGCCACCCGCACGCCACGAAACCGCACGACCGAGCCGTAGCGGGTACGCAGCTCGTCGTATTGCGCCTTCGGCAGGCTGTAGCGCGCGTAGGTTTCGAACCCGGTGCCGGCCTTGCGCGTCGCGAGATCGACGCGCTCGAACGCCACGTGCTTGCCGTTTTGCTGCTCGAACCTCGCGGCCACCGCTTGCGCAGCGCCGGGAGAGTCGCGCCGGATCCGCTTCTCGAGGAAGCTGTAGGTCGACGAGCCCGGTAGCTCGGCGTACAGCTGCTCGACCAGGGTCATCGTCGCCGCCGCGCGCGCACCGTCCAGCGCTGCCTGCGCCGTGACCGCTGGCGCGCCGTGACCGACGACGAACACGGTCTCTCCTTCGATCGCGAACGGACGCTCCACCCATGCGGGAGGCAGGTCGACGCTGTCGTGCCAGCCGGGTTGATCGCCGGCAACGGCCGCGGCCAGCGCCGGAGCCGATGTCCCCCTGGTCACCGCTGGCTCGGCACGCATCGCGATCGTCGGAACCACTGCCGGATCGCTCGTCGCAGGTGCGCGCCGGCTCGAGTAGACCGCGAGGCCGAGCGCGGCCACCGCGCCGGTCAACGCGCCGACCAGCAGCATCAGCTTCCACGACGCGGCGGGTCGCGCCGGCGGGGTTGCCATCGCCGGCGTCGGTGCGACCGGCGCGGGCGCGTAGTGCGCCGGCGTCATCGCTGGCGCTGCGGCCGCGCTGCGCATCCGGATCAGGGCGTCGAGGGATTCGCTCGCGGTGAGCGAGAGGTCACCGTTACAGCGCTTGCACGCCAGCAGATGCGGCAAGCCCTTCGCCGTGTCGGCGGCGTACTGTTCGATCCTCACCGTCGCCGGGCGATGGACCGCGCAGGCGCCGCAGTATCCCGTCACCACCGCAGAGAGGATCTCGATCCGCGGCGTTCCGGCCTGGAGCATCCGATCGATGAGCGTGCTCGGAGCGCCTTCGATCTGCACCGGCGCCACCTCGGGAGGCAACGCGCGAAGCGCTTGCTCGAGGTTGTTGATCCCCGCGGCGTCGCTACCGGCGATCGGCGTGAGATCGATGACCAGACCGCCTTCGATGCCGTCGAGCACCTTGCGCCAGCGGATCTGACTCGACAGCTTGCCCGGGACCCGGATCCGCGTGACATCACCAACCGACTTCTCGATGTCCTCCATCGCCGCCGGCGCGACGTGCGACGCGAGCAGATCGTGGAGCGCGCGTAGCTCGCGGGGCAGGGCGTTCCCGATGTGGGCCGCGGCGAACGCAAAGTACGATCGCGCGTCATCATCGAACCGCGCCTCTGCGTCGCAGCGCGGGCAGCGCACCGGCGCCGGTGCGAGCGAGCGTAGCTCGGCGGCATCGCGCTCGCAGTCGAGCAAGCGCTCGATCTGGCTGCCACATCCATTGCACAGATACGGCGCGAAGAATGATGCGATGCGTGCACCGCCGTCGAACCGGCGGATCATCGTCAGCTGGTTGACCACCGACTCCGAGCAGCGGATGAAGTAGCTCTCGGTCATTCCCGACGCGGCGCTCATCATCGCGAGCCACTCGCGCACGCCGAACGAGGTCACCCGATCGACCTCGCCGAGATCGAACACCACGCGGCCCGCGAGCGTTCGTCCGAGCTGCTCGCCCTTGAACGCCTCGGTGAGCCGGCCGCGGATCTTCACGACCTGGAACCCGCCCTGGCCAGAGCTCTCGATCGTTGCGTTGTTGGCGAGCTGGCGCGGAAGCCGGAGCACCGGACCGCTCGGCGCTGCGACCGCGGGCACGGGGATCATCGGGATGTCGGGGATCGAGTCCGTCGGATCGGTGTGCTCCGTGCCGCGCTGGACCGGAGCCGACGACCCGGACGCCGTGCGGTCGGGCGGCCTGATCGTCGAGCTCGGCGCGGGCCCGCGCATGGTCGGTGGCGACGAGGTACGGGGCGCCTGCCGCACTGGCGTCCGGCGGATCGGCGTCGGCGATTCCGAGAACACGGTCAGCGTCATGGTCTGGTTGTGGAGATCGCAATGTCCGGTCGCGAACGGACTGATCTCGCCGTACGAATAGAACCCGGTGATCCGCGCGCGATCGGAACGCACCGCATCGCGCACGGCTTCGACCTCCTCTTCGGTGCGCTCGCCGAGCACCACGCGGCGGCCAACGCACGAGATCGCGACGACCAGCGAGTCGGTATTGATCGGTGCCGCGCCGGTTGCAGAGGTCATCGACCCGGCCGCGCCGGCGCCGTCGATCAGGTTGTCGAAGTTTGCCTTCATCAGCTGCGCCCGATAGCCCTCGGGAATATCGCCGGCGAACGTCAGCGAGTTCGCCGTGTGATCGACGCCGAGCACCGTGCGCACGACGAACTTTTCGTTGTCACCCGATGCGCGCACGGCGAGCGGGAAGTACAGCCCCGACGCGGGAAGATCCTTGGCCCGTTCGCCCAGGTATTCCTTGTAGAGCTGCAGTGCCGGACGGCCATCCAGCTCGTATACGATGTTGCCTTCCGAGCGAGTCACGACGCGCTCGGGGCCGAACTTGTCCCAGCCGCCCTTCGAGCCGTGACCGATCGTGATGTAGTCGCCGTAGAACCCGATCGCAGCCACCACGTTGGTGTTGACCTTGTCGCCGACGGCGACCCACGTTCGTTTGAACGCGGCGCCGTCCCCCGACAGCCCGCCGGTGACCACCACCGATTCATCGAGCACCGCGTTCAGACCGCGGATCAGCTCCGAGCCGTTTACCTGTAGCCCCTCCGAGAGCACGAGCACGCCGCGCAGGCCTGGTTTCGCGGACAGCTTCTTGGCGAGTTGATACCCGGTGCCGTAGCTGTCGGCCTTCGAGGCGACCTCGAGCGCTGCGAGCTGGAGATCGGTTCGCTCGAACCGCGTCACCGTCACCGCAAGCGAACGATCGCGTACGGTCGCCCCGTAGATCTCGCCGGCGCTCGAGCAACCGACGACCAGCGACCGCGGATACGTGCGGGCGAGCTCCTGGAACACCTTCGGGTCGTCCGCCAGCTCCGGTGCGCCGAACGCGAGCACCATCGTGCGTGGCGAGTCGAGCTCGGGCAGCGGTTGATCCCAGCTGCCGCGGTGCAGGTCGTACAGCACCTCGCGCACCGCGAATCCGGCCGGTTGGGTCGCCGGTCTTCCTGCAATGCCCGGTTGGGTCCGGCCGTTGACGAACGGCGGCGCCGACGGCGTCTTGCCGCGGAGCACGGCAGCCTGGGTCGCCGGGGACGCGGGAAGCCTGCTGGTATCGATCACCGGCATGCTGCCGCGCGCGGCGCGTGGCAGCGGGGTCGGCGACTCGGAGAACACCGTGAGCGTCATGGTCTGGTTGTGAAGATCCGAATGGCCGGTCGCGAACGGGCTGATCTCGCCATACGAGTAGAACCCCGTGATGCAGGCGCGCTTGGACCGCACGGCATCGCGAACCGCCTCGACTTCCTCCTCCGTGCGCTCGCCGAGCACGATCCGCCGTCCGACGCACGAGATCGCGACCACGAGCGCGTCGGCGTCCGCCTGCGGAGCGCCGGTCTGCAGCGTCATCGCCCCGGCATCGCCGGCGCCGTCGATCAGGCTGTCGAAGTTCGCCTTCATCAGCTGCGCGCGATAGCCCTCGGGAATATCGCCGGCGAAGGTCAGCGAGTTTGCCTCGTGATCGACACCGAGCACGGTGCGGACGACGAACTTCTCATCGTCGGCGGACGCGCGCACCGAGAGCGGGAAGAACAGTCCCGACGCCGGAAGATCCTTGGCGCGCTCGCCGAGGTATTCCTTGTAGAGCTGGAGCGCCGGCCGGCCATCGAGCTCGTACACCACGTTGCCCTTCGAGCGCGTGACGATGCGCTCGGGACCGAACTTGTCCCAACCGCCCTTCGAGCCGTGGCCGATCGACACGTGATCGCCGTAGAACCCGACGGCGGCGACCAGGTTGCTCTTGACCTTGGTGCCGACCGCGACCCAGGTGCGCTTGAAGTTCGCACCATCACCGGACAGCCCGCCGGTGACCACCACCGAGTCGTCGAGCACCGAGTTGAGGCCGCGGATCAGCTCGGAGCCATTCACCTGGAGGCCTTCGGACAACACGAGCACGCCGCGAAGCCCCGGCTTGCTGGTCAGCTTCTTGGCGATCTGGTGTCCCGCCGTGAAGCTATCGGCCTGCGACCGCACCTCGACCGCCGCGAGCTGCAGATCGGTGCGGTCGAATCGCGTGATGCTGACCGACAGCGAGTGATCGCGGATCTCCGACCCGTGGATCTCGCCCGAGGTCGAGCAACCGACCACGAGCGATCGCGGGTAGGCGCGAGCGAGCTGTTCGAGTGCGCCGGGCTGATCGATCAGCTCGGGTGCCCCAAACGCCATCACCAACGTGCGCGGCGAATCGACCGCCGGCAACGACGACATGTTCCAAGTTCCCGAGGATAGATCGAAGCTCAACGCATGGTTCTGCATGACATTCCTCCTACGTACTGCTGGTCATCGGAATGAGGTGGTTACGAAGGTCAGGTCGTCGGTCTGAGCGGCCGACGCGCGAAAGCTAGACACGGCTTCAAGCAGGGCCTCGCGGACCTTGAGTGCCCCGCCGGACGCGGCTCGCTGGCAGATCGCGCGGACGCGACGCTCGCCGAACTGCTCCCCGCGTTCGTTCTCGCACTCTACGATCCCATCGGTGAAGCATACGAGCACATCGCCAGGCTCGATCCTGACTTGCACTTGCTGATAAACCGCGTCCGCGATCGCTCCGAGCGGTGCACCTTCGGCCAGCAGGGGATGGATCACACCCTGACGGATCAGGATCGGATTGGGATGGGCCGCGTTGGCGAGCGCGAGCGTGCCCGCACGTGGGTCGTGAATGGTGACCGCGCAGGTCATCAACATCTGACGCCGGCCGATCCGGAACAGCGCGGCGTTCATCATGCCGAGCAGCTCGTTCGCCTCCAGCTTGCCTACGGTGACCTCGATCGCGAGATCGCAGGCGGCCTTGGCAGCACCCGTGATGATCGCCGATGACACGCCGTGGCCGGTGACGTCGCCGATCACGGTGAGCACGCGACCGTCGTTGAGGTCCGTCACCGTCCACCAGTCGCCGCCGATCTCCGCAGCGGGCTGGAAGTAGCCGACCGCCTGCGAGCGTGGATGATCGATCACATCGTCGGGTGGCAGCAGCAGACCCTGGACCGCACGCGCGACCTCGAGCTCCTTCTTGATCGCCGCGCGCTCGGCCGTGTCGGCGAGCAGGATGATCAGCTGATCGGCGAGCCTGGCGAGGTTGCTGCGGATCAACGACACATCACTCGAGCGCTCGTCGCCGATCTCGGACTCGTTGAGGATCTCGTGGAGCCGTGTCGTGAACAGATTCTTCGCGTTCGCGATCTGCCCGCTGCTCGTATCGGACTGGACGTAGCTGCCGAACTCGGACAGCGCATCGCCGATCGTTCCGACGATACTGGACAGGCGATCACGCTGGGTCTCCGCCGCACGACGTAGTCCGTCCTGCTCCTTGTGCGATAGGTCGAGCGACCGGTTCAGGAGTGCTCGATCCTCCGTCATGTGGTGGTAGTGGTCGTTCACTGCGTCGAGAAACGCAGCCCACTGCTCGGCAGTCGCGGGGGTTTCGGTCGCGCCGAGTGAGAGCCGACGAAGTTGTCGGACCAGCACCGGATCGAGCGAACGAGATGACAAACGCCAGCCCCTGTCTTGGTAGAGTGAAAAATTACGGTGGCACAGATCTCAAAGCTCCCACAAGCGTAGAATGAGACGCTTCTTTCTCAGCTTTGGTTACGCTGAGCGTGCGTGTGTGGATCTGTACGACGACGTGACCGTCGCAAAAAAGATCGCGAGCCTTGCGCGAGCAGCACCAGCACCGAATTTGCGGGCGGCGTCACGCACGGGTCACGCACGAGTCACGCACGGGTCACGCACGGGTCACGCACGAGTCACGCACGAGTCACGCACGAGTCACGCACGGGTCACATACCGGGCACATACGGGGCGAGCATCCGGACCGTGGCGATCGGTCCTGCATCGCGTGGTGCGGCGAGCCAGGGCGACGTCGAAGGCAATCGGCCGCGCGTCGACACTGACCGCGGCCGATTGTCACGCACGATCGGGATCAGGCGGTGCGCTTGCGCAGCTTGTCCGCCCCGAACGCGCACAATGCACCGAGTGCAGTGAGCGCAGCAGCGATCATCGCCACCATGCGAGCAGACGCGCCGTCGTGGGGTCCGGTGTCGTATTGCGGGTTCAGAAACATCGCCACCGCAACGACCACGACCGCGATGGCCGCGAGGGCCGGCACGTTCCGCTTGGCGAACATCATGATGAACAACAGCAGCGCCGCCGCTGCTGCCGCAAAGCTCATCGCGCCGCCGAGCTTGAACTTGCCCGGGGTCAGCTCGTTCAGCTGTTTCATTTCGGCTCCCGCCAGCTTCATCGCCGCCTCGCGATCCATGCCCAGGCTGGCGAGCTCCTGATCGAGCTTCGAGCTCACCTCCTGGAGCTTCCCAGCATCCCTGAAGTCCCTCCATCCGATGAGTCCGCTGGCACCAATACCGAGGACGAGCAGCAGGCTGGCCATTCCGATCAAGAGCATTCGCATCGCAGTCTCCGTTTCAAGTGTTTGAGTGCTTCCCACTCAACGCGCGTCGTTCGGCGATGTAGCGGGATTCTGGTCCAGACGACGCGTGCTCAGCGTCGTCGCGCGTGAACCGGGTACATCCGCGATTCTGCCCGGCCGTCGATCGACCCGAGCTGGCGCGAGGTCGGAGGACGGCGCGCGAGTCGAGAGCCCAGGAAGGATGATTTTGAAGGCCGCGTAGCAGGCCCGATGAGCGCCACGGATCGCGACCAGCGCACCAACGCCGCCAGCGCCCCGGCAGCTGCGCCACGCGGACCGAGTCACGGGCAGGCGCCGGGGCGCGGCACGCTGACCGGAGCGCTGCCACGGCGACGCCCGAAACCCTCGCCGGGGCACCAACCGAAACACGCAGAGGAGCACGACGCTGGCGAACAGGCGCTGAACGGCGCGCCGTTTCAGTGGATCCCCGACACGCTTCAGTTCCGGGTCGATACCCGGTGGTTTTGTAGCGCCTCCGATTTTTCGGAGAACGACGGCGAGTGGCGGTCGCCGTCCCGGATCTTCGAACTGTTGATGGTGTTGCGCACCAACAAGCTCCTGAGCTGGACCACGCCCGAACGCCTGGCGGCGGCATCTCATCACCTCGCCGTCACCGGCGGCGCTGCGTCGGTGACCCTGATCTCGCTCCAGACCACCGCGTTCGAGGCACTCGGTCTGCCCCCGGGCACGAACGCGCTGGTGGGCAGGCGCGCGGATCGCGGGCTCGATGTGGTGATCACCGTCTCGGCCATCGACGCCGAAGAGGGCCAGGCGTTCCTGGTATCGCAGCCGTTGAAGCTGCAACTGCTGTCGTCGATCGAGCAGTTCACGCAGTTGCCGATCAACCCTGCTGGCAAGGTCGCGTTTCTCGCGATGAAGCTGATGGCTCGGCTCGGAGCACGCGTGGCGTGGTTTCCGTTCCGAGTGGAGGCGTGCCATGACTTGTTCGGCAAGGACGCGTACGAGACCTGGTTCACCGCGCAGGAGCGCGCGGGCACCAACATGGCGTCGGAGGTCGAGCCGGGGATCGCGGGCACGGCGGAGCTGACACCCGAGGAGATCGCCTACGTCCGCGGCTGGATCGCCGAGCATGTGCGATCGGACGCAGCCGGAGCCCGGCCGGTCGCGATGACCCGGGGCGTCGCCAATGCGATCTATCGCATCGAGGCGCTCGAGCCGCCGGTCCGCGATCGCGTGTTGCAGAGCCTGCGCGCGACCGGCGGCGACAGCGCGATGCTGACCTCGGACATCCTGGTCCGTGCGATCAACGACGCCGAGTTCTCCGAGGAGCGCGCTCGCGCGGGATTCGAGCCGGGCGACCATGGTCCCGGGGTCCAGTCGCTGGTGTTCGACTATCCGATTCCGGCGCGGATCGACCAGCGCAGCGGCAAGGTGGTATCGGGCGAGACCGTCGACCTCACGATCGAGATCGATTGGCCGCCCGCGTACACGGGCGCCGAGCAGCTCCAATACCTGTGGCGCCAGCACCGGGCGACGATCGACTGGATGTTCGAGCGAACCTTCCCCGGCGGCGGACGGCTTGAGCAACGCAAGCACTCGGTCGTCGACGGCAAGCACAACGGTCAGCTCGATCACGTGTTCGATCTCCGCCCCGGCGAGGCCGAGGCGGTCTGGACCGTGCACGCGTTCGTCCGCAACAACTACTTTCAGCCGCGTCACCTGATCACGCAAGTCGAGGTCAAGACCGAGGCCAAGCGGCTGGAAGAGAGCAGGGCACAAGCGTTTGCGAGTCTCGGCCAACACGACATCGACGAGGCAGACCATGACTTCGACACGTCGCTGTTCAACGAGACGTTCGGGCAGCGCAAGTACGATCGCGGCAAGCAGTTCCGGGGCGAGCTTCCCGAAGGTTTCGCGCAGCGCACGCCAGCCGAGCAGAAGGCCGCGATCGATCGCGACATCGAAACCACGACGCAGATGCTTGGCTATCTCAAAGGTAACGAGACCCGCGAGGCCGCGCACGCAGCTGCCGAGCGCCACATCGCGAAGCTCAAAGCCAGCCGCGACGCGATCGACGTCGATGCGAGACAGGGTTGGCAGTCGTTCGAGGTTCGCGGCACATACCTCAGCCGCGGCCGCTACGCCGACGGGGCGCTCGATCTGCTCGGCGCGGTGAAGTACGAAAAGGCCTATGACCACCCCGCGGCGTTCTCCTATGTGACGGTGCAGCTGCGCGACCTGTCGCGCCGCTTCGGGTCCGACAGCTTCCGGTTCACCGGCACCGGCGTCAGCTTCGAGCAGGCGCTCGAGCGCGCGTTCGTGGATCTCTGCAAGAAGTACCCCGACGGCACGCTGTCGATCCTCGCCGAGCGGCTGCACGATGCCGGCGCGATCCGGACCGGCAAGACGGTCGGCTTCGAGCTCGATACCGGAACCGCGTGGGAGAGCACGAAGCAGTTCGTGTTCTCGCCTGTCATCGACATCGCGATGGCGGTCGGCGGCGTGCTGGCGATCGTGTTCCCGCCGGCGGCGGCGGCCATGTTGCCGCTCACGTTGGTCTACAGCAGCGCGAAGAACCTCGATTCGTTGGTCGATGAGATGGACAGCGGCACGCTCACCGGGACCAAGGTCGGCCTCCACATCGCACAGCTCGCCACCGATGTGATGCCGGTGATCGGCAAGGCAAAGGTCTTCAGCACCAGCAAGCTCGCGTTCAAGGCGTTCGACATCGCGGGGCAAGCGGGATCGACGCTGTTGATGAGCGCGCAAACCGTCGAGACGATCCGGACGCTCCGCGACGGACAGATCCATCAGCTCGCCGGTGTCTATGCGCAGTACATCGAGCTGGAGAGGTCGACGCACGCGTCCGATCCACGACTCGCGACGCTTCGTGCCGAGATCGACAAGGGCGCGGCCGAGGTCCGACGCACGGCGGTCGCGGAATGGACGAAGGCGGCAGCGCAGCATGGCGTCGTGATGGTCTCGACGAAGGTCGCGCAAGCGATCGACGGCAACCTCAAGTCCAAGCAGCTGGCCGAGCTGCTGGAATCGCGGCAGCTTCGACTGAAGGACGGGGTGGAGGCCCACTACGACACGCGGACCGGTCAGATCGTCGCGTCCGATATGGTCGATCGCGCGACGCTCGACCGGCTCACCAAGCAGCAGGCGACGCACATCCAGGCCATGGCGACCCAGCTCGCGACCGACCTCGGAATCGCGCCGGACCGGGTGACGGCGCAGGTTGGCAGCACAACCCAGCTGTGGAACGACCACAAGCAGATCCAGCTGCGCTACGCACCCGGCACCGATCCCGCCGAGGCGCTTCGGATGTGGCGAGCGGAGGCGGTCGCGAGAAAGCTCAACGCCGACGAGAACTGAGCCGGGTTTGCACCGCGACCGGCTCCGGGATGGGTCCCCGGAAGGTCAGGCGTTCGAACGCACGCGCATTGCGGACGGCGTGACCCTCGGCGTCGTTGTCGAAGTACACGAACACGTCGCGGCCCTCGGCGCGCCACCGCATCGCGTGGTCGGCCCATTGCGCGAGTGATCTCGTGCTGTAGCTCGACGCGTACTTGCGGGTGTGGCCGTGGAGCCGAACGTAAACGAAGTCAGCGGTCAGCTCGCGCCACATCGGAAAATCGGGCGCGTCGGACCAGCACACGGCCACGCCCGCGCTGCGCAACATCGCGGCGATCGGTGGAACGAACCACGATGAGTGACGCAGCTCGATCGCGTGACGGATTCGCCAGCTCCGCAGCGAATCCAGGAAGTCCTCGAGCCGCTCGGGATCGCACTCGAACTGGCTCGGTAGTTGCCACACAACCGCGGCGAGCTTCGGACCGAGGTGCCGAGCCTGGTCGCGTAAGCGGACGATCGAATCGCGGCAATCTCGCAGCCGCTTGTAGTGCGTGACGAATCGATGGCCCTTGAGCGCGAACCGAAATGGGGTCGGCGTTTGATCGCGCCAGCGTTGGTACGTCGCCGGAGCGATCTGCGTGTAGAACGAACCGTTGATCTCGAGCGAGTTGAACGTGTGCGATGCGACTTCCAGCCAGCGCCGCACGGGCGCATCGGCGTAGAGGTGGGGACGCCAGCTGCGATAGTTCCAACCGCTGGTTCCCGAATAGATGCGTGCGGTCACGACAGATCGGCGCAGCAAATCTCGGTCCCATCGTACGGCGCATGATGTGCGTGTCGGCCTCACGCGTTGAGCGGTTGCGCAACATGGTGCACGACGTTGCGCAACGAGCCGTGCGTTCGTGACCACGTGCAGCGCAAGTTGTCGAGAGCGCGAACGGCGGCGGGTAGGCACGGCCGCTGCAATACCTGGGGAGCGTTCATTGCTGGAGGTTGCGATGAGGACTCTCGAGGCACGACTTACGCGGGTCAGATGGGAGGACGAGTTCTGTTCCGATGCCCCGGAGCGACCGCGGGGGCCCGATCGGCCGACCGCGACCGAGCCCGACTGGGTGCTGGAGTTCGCTCCGTTCGAGCTCGAACGGACGAGCGTGGCGGACCTCGAGTGGTCGTCGGATCGCGATCTTGAACCGCGGCCCTATTTCGTGATCGCGTTCCTCGCTGACGACGAGGAGCGCAGGGCCGAGGAGCTGCTACTCGATGCGGCGCCCCTGATCGGAGAGCCGCGCGTCGCGTTCCGTCGCGCAGGATGAGCTCGCCGCGGTGACGCGGTGACCGCCATGACCGCGGTGCCCGCGGCAGCGTTTCGCGCGTGCCCCACGGTCGCGCGCACGATGTCTGGACGTGCGCCAGCGGTGGTGGCACCGTGATCGAGTGAGTGAATCCGCGCGCAGTCGTGGACCAGGCAGCGGGGTGGCCGAGCCTGGACGCGATGCGGCGGCGAGTGACATCACGCCTGGTAAGAGCGCGATGGTCGCGAACGTGCGGGCTGCCGGCGATGGTCCGGGAAAACATACGCCGGCCCAGGATCTGGCGCCGATCCGTTCCGCGGGAAAGGGTGGTGGTGCCGAGCTACCCGACGGCGTTCGCGCATCCATGGAGGCGTCGTTCGGCGTGGACTTCTCGGCGGTGCGAATCCACGAGGACGATCTGGCGACCGAGCTCGGGGCGCAGGCATACACCCAGGGCACCGACATTCACTTCGCACCGGGGTACTACGATCCGGTGAGCCCCCAGGGGGCGGCGCTGCTCGGCCACGAGCTCGCGCATGTCGTCCAGCAGGCACAGGGCAGGGTCGCGCCGCTCGCTGACGGTGCGCATGATCGATCGATCAATGACGATGCCGCGCTCGAAGCGGAAGCCGATGTGCGGGGCGCGGCCGCGGCACATGGCGAGCCGACAGGGATCACGGATGGCACCACGGCTGGGTCAGGTGGCGGGGTGGTGCAGCGCAAGCTCAAGGTGACGCCGATCCCGTCGGTGCGACACGATCGGCTCGCGCTGCTCGGCAACGGGACCCCCGGCCATCCCGGGCTGACCGTGAGCGAGCTCGACAGCTACGTATCCGCGCAGGCGGACTGGTTTAGCGAGCCCAGCATCATGCAACCCGATCGCGACGCCGTGTGGAAGGTGCTGCTGCTGTTGCGCGCCGGCCCGCACATGACCGTCGCGTTCGGGTCGCTTCGGGTTGCGGCCGTGGCAAAGCTCGCGGCTGGTGAGTTGCTCAAGCTGAAGAAGTACGCGGCGTGCTTTGACGCTGCTGCCGAGACGCTGCAGGTGTCCACCGCCGCGACCACGATGGCGCGCGCGCTTCAGCTCGGTCAGGCGATCATCGACCTGGAGGCGTTCGTTCCGACACCGGTGCTGCGCGTCGTGATCCCCGAGTCGGGCCTGATGTACCTCGTCGACAAGGGCAAGATCCCCGAGCTCAAGAAGTACTACATGCAGTTCAGGCCGACGCTCGAGAGCCCTGAGGAGTGGCGTCACGTGGAGACCCTGCTGACCGAAACCGTCGCGAAGTACGCGCCGCTGGTGAGCTGGGTGCACGACCTCCACATCTTCACCGTCGCGACGCGGATGCAGATGCTCGCGAACATCGCTGACAAGAGCCGCAAGCGGCCGGTCATGCTGGTGCTGTTTTCCGCGTCGGACTGGAACAGCGCGTTCCTGCAGGCGAGCAACATGGAGGGCGCGATCCTGAGCCCTCACAACCTGGCGATCGTGGTGCAAGGCTCGACGTCGATCGCGAACGCCACGGCGGCGGTCAACAAGGTCGCCGATGAGTACGGCCAACGCACCCGGCGATGGGACTGGTCGACCTGGTCGATGGTGTACTCGCCCGGGAGGCTCGGTCAGGTGGTGATCGCGGGGCACGGCTCCGACCAGAGCGTCGAGATGGCCTCGCCGGGAACCAACCCCACGGCCCAGGCCGACAATCGCTACGTTGGCTATGACGAGGCGCCGATCGACAGCAGCAGCCCGAAGGGCAATGGCACCGAGCTGTTGATCGACACCGTGCTGTCGCGGATGGATCCCAACGACGCGAACGTGGTGTTCGCGGGATGTCTCGTCGGATCGCATGATATTCCGGCGAGCACCAACGTCAGCAACGCCGCCACGGCGCAGGCCAACCTCCAGTCGGCGATCGCTGCGCATCCAAACCTCTCGGACTACGTCCGCCAGCGGATGGCCGCAGCCGGGATCACCGGCAAGGTGCATGCTGCCAACGGCTCGACGACGTTCGAGTCGTTCAATCTCGATCCGGTGACCGGCAAGGCGCGACTGAGCAATGCCGACGATCCCGACATCAGCGGTACCAAGCTCGAATACGTCAAGACCGGGATCGAGCCCGAGGGCGCGCTGCGTGCAGCCCTCGAGTGCTACGCGGATGCAGCGATTGGCCCGACGAAGACCACGGCCGAGATCCGCGCACGCGTCAAGGCGCTCGAGAAGGAGACCGGTTGGTGGCACACGGTGACGCGACTCGGGTTCGAGCGCTGCCTGCCGCCGATTCCCGCCGACGTCGACGTCGCGATCATGCTCGACGTGGTGCATCGCATCGAAGCATGGTTCTTCGCGGGCTGGAACAACATGATCGATGTCCAGCGCCTGGCCGACAACGTGACCACGAGCGAGGCCGCCGACGTGTTCGCCGGGATGTTGACGTCGAGCTGGGCGGCCTCCGACCACCTCAAGGTCGGTGTTCCCCAGGCATGGATGCAACACGCGCCTGGCAAGGCCGCCGACTTCATGACCGCGCTGACGGCGAGCACGCTCAAGCGCGAGACGTTCCAGCCGTTGCTCGCGCGTGGGATCGTTGATCCGATGTTGCCGACGCTGCTCCCTGTCGGAGCGCCCACCAAAGGACAGCTGATCCTCGCCCTGACGATCGCGGTGAAGGACGGAAAGCGCATGCCCAAGCCGGTGCGCGACTTCCTCCGCGCTGCTGCCGGCGGCGTGACCACGTCGACGTTCCCGGCCGCGCTCGGTGTCGGACCCATCATCGCGCCGACCGGTGAGCTCAGCGTGCTCGAGAACATCGGCCTCGCGCCGGCCTCCGCGCCCGCGCCGTCGGCGCCATCAGACACCACCGAGGTCGAGGCCAACGTCGACGCCAACCAAAACAACAACAACGAGACCTATATCGAGGTCACGCCCCACGAGGCGACGGTCACCGCCACCGAGCTCAACGTGCGCCACCGTGCGACCAAGAGCTCGTCGGTCATCGATCGCGTGGTGAAGGGGACGGTCGTGCGCGTGATGGGCCAGACCACCGATGGCTGGTCATTGATCGACCACAGCGGCAAGACCGGGTTCGTTGCCAGCAAGTACCTCACCACATGATCGCGGCGCGCGTTCACACCTGCGTGATCGTGGCGCTGTTCACGGTCGCCAGTTGCAGAAACGGAGAGCGTCCCATGCCGTCGGCTACACCACCCTCGAAGACCTTCTCGGCGTTCACGCCGCTGCGTGATGGGTTCAACCAGGCGATCGCTCCGGGCAACCAGATCGTGACGCTCGGTGCAGGCGCGACGTGGTGGCAGGACGACGCACCGGTGATGGTCGCGCTGCCGCCGAATACGCCGGTGGATGGTGCCCAATGGACGGCCGATGGCGCGTCGCTGCGGGTGGGCCTCGGCACGCTGGATCTGGCGGCGCGTACGTGGCGTGCGGAGCCTGCGCTCGAGGCCTGGAACCGACCCGGCCCGCGTGGCGAGCACCCGGTGCGCGCCGTGGCGTGGTCGTCCGACGCCAGCCATGTCGCGCTGCTGCTCGAGGCGCGGTCGCCCGATGGCAAGCGTACTGCCGAGGTCGCGATCGCGTCGGCGGCAGATGGCCGTGAGCGCGGCCGGCGCGAGCTTGCGGGTGCATCGAAGCTGATCGCATCGGGCGACCGCGTGCTGGTCGCCGCGGCGACGCCCGTCGTGCTCGATCTCGACGCCAAGGTGATCGCGCAGCCGTCACCGGTTCCCGATTCGGTCGTTCGCGTGCGCGAGGGCAGCGGGATGTTCGCGGCGGTCGGCGTGGCGGGCGCGGTCGCGCTGATCCACCCGGCGGATGGCAACGTGGTCGCGAGCTGGGATGCCCACGCGGTCGACGCGGTGCCCGTGGCCAACGGCCTGGTGGCGATCGATTTCGAAGGCACCGTTCGTGTCGGGTGCCTCGACGGGAGCGGCATCAAGACGGTGGCCGAAGTGGCATCGGGCGTGCGCGCGGCCGTGATTCGTGTCGTCGGCGACCGCGTGATCGTCGCAGGGGCGGGTGCTGTTCCGGTCCACGCGGCAAGGTTTGCGAATCCCTGCCGCTGATCCACGCTGCGCTCCGCGTGCTTGGCGGATCGCCGGTGGGCGCGATCTTGTAGCGGTCGTTCACCACAGCGATACTCCCCACAACCCGAGGAGCTGACCGTGCGTCTTGAACATTGCTTGCCCGAGAACCTGCGCGGTCCATCAGCAACCATCACGCCGATCGCGGCGGGCATGTCGGGTGCCGGTGTGTATCGCATCGACGCCGGCGACCAGGCATGGGTGCTGAAGATCTCTCGAGCTGACGAGCCGCTGGACACCTGGCAGAACCGGCTCCAGATCCGACAGCGCGCCGCCGAGGCCGGGGTGACACCACGCGTGGTTCACGCCGATGAAGCTCGGCGCGCGATCGTGACCGCGTTCGTCGCCGATCGGTCGTTTCCGGAGTTCTACGGCGATCCGCGGACGCGCGAGGCGGCGGTTGCACAGCTCGGACGGATGATCCGATCGGTGCACGGCATTGCTGCACCAGAGCGAACCGAAGCGTCGGATCCTCGCTCGGTGCTCGCCACCACGTGGTCGCAGCTCACCGACGGATTCGAGATCCCGGCGTTCGTGCGCGAGGTGTTCGAGCGCGTGAACGCCGAACCGCCACCCCCGCCGCAGCGGCCATCGGTGCTCAGCCACAACGACGTCAATCCGAGCAACGTGGTCTACGACGGCGAGCGCATGCAGCTGATCGACTGGGATGTTGCCGGGCGCAACGATCCATTCTACGACCTCGCGGCGATCGCGGTGTTCCTGCGCATGGATGATGAGACCTCCAGGCGGCTGCTGTCGGCGTACGAGGGGGAGACCGTGTCGAGGATCCCGCCGCGGTTCAGCTACAACCGCCGACTGATCGCCACGCTGTGCGGCACCATGTTTCTTCACCTCGCGCGCGCGGCCGGTCACGCTGGTTCCACCACCGAAGCGCTCGAGTCCGCGACCGCACTGGGCGAGATCCATCAGCGGATGCGGACCGGCACGATCACGCTTGCCAGCGCGGAGGGCCGCTGGGAGCTCGGCCTCGCGCTGATCAAGGAAGCTGCGTCCAGCTAGGCGTCGAGAGCGGCCGATCTCCGCCCGGCAGCGACGGCGGCCAGCAGGCGCTGGAGCCGATCCAGCGACACCGGCTTGACCAGGTGATGGTCGAACCCTGCAGCCTCCGCGCGCGCCCGATCTTCGGGTTGGCCATAACCCGTCATCGCGATCAACCGCGGTGCACTTCGGTCGCAGCGCAGTCTTATCTGGCGAGCGACCTCGTAGCCATCGAGCCGCGGCAAGCCGATGTCGACGAGCGCCACGTCGGGCTTGGTATCGACGACGAGCTCGAGCCCGGCCATGCCGTCGGGCGCGGCAGACACCTGATGCTGGAGCTCGGTCAGCGCCTCGCGCAAGGTCTCGCGCGCCTCGTCGTTGTCCTCGATCACGACGATCCGCATGGCCGCGCATCCGGTCATCTCGTGCGCTCCGCCCTGGTTCGCCAAGACTGCCGCGGCGTGCTGAGGTGGCGACTCGCGTGGCCCAGCGATACGTCGATCCCGGTCGGTTCGATCATTGCGCCACGTCCTGACCGCCCAACGGCCATGATCGAAATGGATGGGCCGGGGCGGCAGCCGGCTCGCCGAGCCACTCGGTGACCGTCGCGAACGTTTCGCGTGCGGCCGCGATCGCGGCGCTGCATGCGCTGTCATCGACGACATGTTGTTCGAGCAGTGCACCGAATCGACGCCACATCGCGTTCGTCGCTGCGCCATACGCCTCGAGGAACGTGGTGGCAACGCCGAACAGATGCTCGAATCGCGGCCGCATCCGCGACATGATGAACGGGCCGCCGAGCGTCGAACCCTCGAGCACGTAGGCAACGCCAAGTGCGCGCGGCAATCCTGTGATGTCGGGGAGGGTCAGGCACAGCGACACCGGGATGTGCGACAACCCGAGCCGCGCGAGGTCGACGCGGATCAAGTCCTGTTTGCGGCGCGCGAGCGGATCGAATCCGATGTCCGCGAGGTCGGCGCGGCATGCAAACATGTCCTCGATCGGCGCGTGGAACCCGAACATCCGGCGCAGATAGCGCGCGTAGGTCGCCTCCGTGGCGTCGGGATCGAGGATCCGCACATGACGCTGGGCCTCACGATGAGCCTCGAGCGTTTCATGGCGCAGTCGGCGCAGGATGGGGACCATGGCGAGGTCCCGTGGTTTTGCAAGAACCGTGTACTGAACGCGCTCGCGTGATCGCGGCTCTAGCCGCGGAAATTCGGTGGAACTGGACTCACTGCGTGCGGCCTTGCCACGTGTGAGGCGCCGCGGCACGGCTACGCGTCGGCGAGGTCAGAACCGGTCATAGCCGAGGGACAGCGCGACGTGCGTCACCGTGCCGACCGCTTCACCAGCGAAGTACCAGCGCGCGTCGAGCGCGACGTTGAGATGGCGCGCTTTACCGTCGCTCGAATGGCCAAACGGGTACCACCCTGCTCGCAGCTGCCCGAGCGGCCCACTCGGGTTGTTCAGCACGCCATAGCCGCCGCCGCCGCCGATGAACACGCCTTGCGGCAGCGTGTAGTCGACGATCAATGCCCCCGCAAAATTTCCCGTCAATCCCGACAGTGCACCGATATGGGCCGTGCCGATCGACAGATGCGAATGCAAGTAGACGCTGAGCGCGTCGAGCTTCGCCCCGATTCGCCAGTCGGCGCCGTACAGTTGACCCGACAATCCAGACGATGGCCCGGAGCCCCATTCCTGCCCGGCTGACAGCGAGAACCCGTTGCGCAGCGTGGGACCGCCACTCGGCGCAGCGATCGGCGCAGCCGCCGTGGCAGGAGCAGGCGCACCGGGTGGATCACCTTGCGCATGAGTGGTGGCGGTGGCAGACGCGAGACAAACCAGTACCATCGCTGAGCTACGCAGCATCATGACCTCCTAGGACAGCAGTGACGTCAGAGCGTCCGACGGTGCGTCCCCGGATCGTCGCCATCGCAAGCGAGGTGCCATGGTCCAAGCCACGAGACCGATTGCGACGGGACCAGGCGGTCAACCATTGTTCTCACCACAGTGAGAAGCCCGCACACCGACGGTGTGGGTGTTGTCGAGGGCGCGATGTCGCGGCGCCTACGTGCTGCGGAACGCGACTACGTGTCGGGAACTCCCGCGCATCGCTCGCGCGTAAAATGTCGAGATGGACGAACCGACTCGAAAAAAGATCTGCCAGCTGGTCGCCGGCATCATCATCGCGGACGACATCCTCGAGACGAAGGAGGAGGCCTTCATCGATCGCGTGATCAAGAGTTTCGGGATCGACGATCCATCGCGCGAGGTGATCTTTCCGTTGGTCGATCACAAGGAGGCCGCCGAGCAGATCAAGGAGCTCGCGAGGCCAGCTCAAGAGGAGGCGGTTCGGCTGCTCATCGAAGCGGCCTGCGTGGATGGTGAGATCGTGCCCGAGGAGCGCGACTATCTGCGCGCGATCGGAGCAGCACTGTTGATCTCCGAGGCAGAGCTCGCTCGCCGGATCGAGCGCGAGCTCGCGAGCGGTTCGTAAGCCTCACACTCAGTGCGGCAGGTTGTGCAACGTCGCCACGTCGTCGATGCAGCTCTCGACCGCGGCGCAGTCCAGCGCGAGGCAATCGGCGATGTCACTGACGATTGCCGGCGCGATCCAACAGAGCTCGTTGGTGATCATGCAATCGCTGAGGGTCCCACCGCAACGCGCCATCTCCTTGTTACAGGTCTTCACGAACGCCTCGTGCGTCGAGGTCGGGGTGCACAGGTTGGCGCATCCCTCGTCGCTGCCACCGCAGCCGAGGTCGTCCTGGCATTCGATGAGGTTCTCCACGACGTCCGTTCGCATCCAGCCGACGATGTCACCGACGCACTCGCCCGTGCATTCGTCGATGGAATCTCCGCTCGGAGTGCACGTGGCCTCGTGCTCGCACCACTCGCGGCAGAGGCTCTTCGCCTCGGTCTCCGAGATCGCCGAGGTGCCGCTCCCCCCACTGCACGCAGCGAATCCGAGTCCGATCGTCGAGAACAGAAGTAGCGCCATTCGTTTCATGGCGGCGCCACCAGTGCAGCGGCTGTACCAATCACAAGTCGCAGGAAGTCCGCCAGCGTGAGCGACACTCGCCAACACGCGTTCACACCTCCGTAGATGTTCGTTCCGTACGAACATCGTTCGAGGCGTGCCGATCGCTGGCCCGGTTGTCAGCGGTTGACAGCTCGCTTCGGTGTTTCAACGCCCGCGCTGACTCGTTGTCGTCACGAGCACCAAGGAGGTGTCCATGAAGATCGTCCGTCTTGTGATCAGTGCCGCGCTCATCGGATCTCTCGCATCGCCCGCGCTCGCGGGTGAATACAAATGCAGCGGCGACCGCGTGGAAAAAGCGGGCAGCACCAAGTTCACGATCCGTCGATCGGGCGGCGACTTCTCCGTGGAGGTCGGTGGAAGCACCAAGGGACGAGCCGTGCAGCGGGGTGGCAAGCTGGTGGTCGAGATCGGCGGCAGCACCAAGGCCACGATCGAGGATGGCAAGATCACCAAGGGTGGCTCGAGCTGGGGGACGGTCGCCGAAGCGCAGCGCCAGTTCGACTGCGACGGCAACGTCGCGGCGACACTGTGGGTGCTATTCAAGCTCGGCGTGTTGCACTAGCGATCGCAACGGCATCGCCGGATCCAGATCTCAGGCGTGTCCAGACAGTCGCTGTGTGGCGACTACATCGTCACACGATCGCGGCGACCACCTACCCATCGCTCGTCGGCGATACCCGCGGGAGCGTTGAGGCTTGGTGGTAATCTGGTCGACGATGACGATTTCTGCATCCATTAAGGGGCTCGTTCACACAGGTTTCAATCGACTCGGCTTGGTCGCGGTGATGCTCGCCGCGTGTGGTGGTTCCAAGGCCGGCGATGGCACCGTCGATGCGAACGAAAACGGCGGCGATGATTCGAACACGAACATCCCTAATTTCAGCTGCACGACGACCGCCGACTGCACACCACCGCAAGTGTGTCAGCCCGTCTCGATGACCTGCGAAGACCCGGGCACGCCGTGCACGTCACACGGAGATTGCACCGGCGGCACGTATTGTGAGCCCACCGCCGGCGTGTGTTTGCCGTCCTCGAGCGGTACACCCTGCGCGGGTCCGGATAACTGCTCCGGTCAGTGCATCGCGAACGTATGCGGCTGCGATGGCGTCGCGCACGAGCGCCAGCTCGAGGCGAGCCCGCTCGACATCTATCTGGTGCTCGATCGAACCGGCAGCATGGGAACGGACTGTGCGTACACGTCCGGGACCAGCCCCCCGGTGAATTCGAAGGCGTGCTATGCGACCTACGCGCTCGCCGACTACGTCACCACCGTGCAACCGGTGTCCAACACCACGCTCGCGTTCGGGGTGATGTCGCTGTCGAACGCGTGCAATGGCGACGGCTACGATCCTGCGACGATCGCGGCGACCCAGCTACCGGCCGCCACCAACAGCGCGCTGGTCAACCGGATCAGCAGTGAGAACTTCTCGGGTGGCTACGGAACCCGCATCGAAGGCGCGCTGCGTGGTATCGCCACCTATACGACCAACCACAAGGCGACCGGCCGCGAGATGATCGGTGTGCTGATCACCGATGGTGACGCGACCAACTGCGTGACGAGTACGAGCTCGCTCGCGACCATCATCTCGACCCATCGCACCAACACGGGCATCCGGACCTACGTCATCGGGATGACCGGCGCTGATGAGGCGACTCTCGAGACGCTCGCGATCGCCGGCGGCGCCGACGCGCACAGCGACTTCTGTGGCGGCCGCACTCCGCCGTGCCACTTCTGGAGCGTCGGTGACGGTTCCGGTGAAGCACTCGAGAGTGCGCTCCAGGCGATCGCACAGCAGGCCGTTCCGCTGCCGTGCGAGATCGACGTCAGCGGCCTCACGCCGCCGCCGGGCGAACAGCTCGACTATGGCAAGGTCAACGTGACGCTGACCGAAGGCGGGACGACGACGACGATCGGTCAGGTCCCCGCCATGGGCTCGTGTCCGGCGATGACCCCCGCCTGGTACTACGACAACCCGAGTGCGCCGACCACGATCCATCTGTGCCCGGCGGCGTGCACCGCGGTAAGTGCCGCGGGCGATGGGGCCAACCTCAACGTGGTGGCTGGCTGCAACGACACCGTCGTGATCTTCTGATCGTGGTCAGTTCGGCTCGTTAGCGGTCAGCCGGAACCAGAACGAGCGATGAGTGCTGCATCCGCGGCATTCGACGTCGACGCGCCGAACGCCAGGCGCCGCCCTGACGTGCTCGAGCAGGCGGTACGTCCAGCCGCAATCCGCGCAGTTCATCGCCCCGACGCGGATCTCGATGACCGCTGCGGACGCCACGGCGATCGGGCGATCGGGCGACCCGCCGCGCACCAAGCTCGCGAGCCGCTCGCGATCGGCGGAGCGGCGGTAAACCTGGGACAGCTTCGCGCGCATGATCGGAGCGTAGCAATCGCGCGCGGTCGCGAAACCCGGTCGTTTGGTCAGCTCGGACGATCGTCAGCGCTGCAAGCACACGCAACGCTGGCCGACGGTGATCGGCTCGAGCGGAGCCGGGCAGGCGCTGTTATCGTCGCACGCGATCACGCAGCTCATCTTGAGATCCGTGTACATCTTCCCGGAGATGATCGGATTGTCGTTGGGTGTCCACGAGTAGACCGCGAAGCACTGCGGGACCCCAACCGTACCGGTGAACGCTGCAATGCATGCAGCATTGCTCTGGGCAGGTGTGATGCTGTTGAAGCCCCCCGTTGCGGTACCGATGCCGGTGGCGTTCTCCAGGCAGTTCGGCGAACAGTAGGTGCGGGTTCCAGCGAACCCCACGCAGTACGGGGCGCTGGCGGGACAATCGGTGTTGTTCTTCGCGAAGTCGCAGGTCTGGCCGAGACCTTTGATCTCGGGGACACCAGCATCGATGTTGGTGTCGTTCTTTCCGACCGTGTCGTCGCCGGGGTCTTGCTCGACGCTCACGGCCCCGCACGCAGAGAGAAGCCCCACCACGATGAACGCGAACAGCCTGGGATGAGCCGGCATGCCCACACAAATTGCAGCGCACATGCCAGTGTGACCCCGCCGACGCGATTCGTGATTGTCTCGCGATCCCAGTGGGTTGGATGATCTGGTAGATCCCCAGATCGAGGACTCCACCCCCGTCGTACCGGAGGTCTCCCCACACCACCTCCCTGGTCCGACCTAATGATTGTGCACAGTTCTGCGCAACGGTTGATCCCGAATCTAGTAAGCGATAGCTTACCGTAAGTGTCAGCTTACCAATTTGGCGATGGTTTCGTGGCGCTCGCGGATCCGATGCGCCGACGGGTGTTCGAGCGCCTCGCGCGCCGGGCGTTGTCGGTCCGAGACATCGCGGAGGGATTGCCGGTGTCACGGCCGTGCGTCTCGCAGCATCTGCGGGTGCTCAAGCAAGCGCGCCTCGTGATCGATAGTCGCGAAGGCGCGCGCCGGATGTACCGCGTCGACCATCGCGGGCTGGAGGCGATGCGCGATTACCTCGACAAGTTTTGGGATCGAGCGCTCGCGGCGTTCAAGACCGCCGCAGAACAGGACGAGTCATGACCACGACGTTGCCCCCCATTCGCAAACAGCTCACCGTCGACGCTCCCGTCGACAAGGCCTTCCGGGTGTTCACCGCGAACATGGGCGCGTGGTGGCCGCGAGAACACCACATCGGGACATCGCCACTCGCACAGTGCGTGATCGAGCCCAAGATCGATGGTCGCTGGTACGAGGTCGGCGAGGATGGCAGCACATGTGAATGGGGCAAGGTGCTCGCGTGGGATCCGCCGCATCGCGTGGTGCTCGCGTGGCAGCTCAACTTCGAGTTCAAGTACGACGCTGCGCTGATCACCGAGGTCGAGGTGCGATTCACGCCGCTGAACGCGACGCAGACGCAGATCGATTTCGAGCACCGCGGTCTCGAGCGACTGGGTCCGCAGGCGGCACGAACGGCAGGCGAGATGGACGCCGGGTGGGGCGGAATCCTCGATCGCTTTGCGTCCGCCGCGGCGACGTAGCTCGTCAAGCACCGCACGCCGAGGGCTCGTGCGTCACGCGAGATCGAACGCCAGGATCTCGCCCTCGTTCACGCCCTCGAGCGTCACCACGAGCTCCTGTTCGACCGCGACGCCGTCGCCTGCGCGAAGCTCCTCGCTGCCGATCCGCACGTCGCCACGTGCAACGTGGATCCACGCCCCGCGTCCCGAGGCGAGCTCGAGTCGAGCGCGGTCGCCGGTGGCCAGGATACCGGCATAGACCCGCGCGTCCGCATGGAGCGTGATGCTGCCAGCCTCGCCGCTACGCGACGCGACCAGCGCGAGCCTGCCGCGCTTGTCTGCGTCGCTGAACGTCTTCTGCGCGTAACCTGGCTTCACGCCGCGCTGGTCGGGCATCAGCCAGATCTGCAAGAAGTGAACGCCGTCCGTCGATGATCCATTGTACTCGCTGTGCATCACGCCGGTTCCGGCCGTCATGCGCTGGACATCGCCGGGGCGGATCACCGCCTCGATCCCGGTGGAGTCTTTGTGGACGAGCGTTCCTTCGAGCACGTACGAGATGATCTCCATGTCGCGATGCGGATGCGCACCGAACCCGCGACCCGCCGCGACGCGGTCGTCGTTGATCACCCGCAGCGCGCGAAAGCCCATGTGCCTTCGATCGTAGTAGCTCGCGAACGAGAACGTGTGGCGTGAGTCGAGCCAGCCGTGGTTGGCTCGTCCGCGCTCGGCCGCTCGCCGGATCGTGATCATCGGGCTGGCCCACTTTTGACACAGATTCGTCGTCGAGCAGACCCCATCCCGTGCGGTTCGTCCGTCGTTTTGGTCGATGCGCGTTGCATGTCCCGGCGTGGACCTGCACCAAAATGATCCGGTGCACACGGCACACCGGGGAATGCCGATTGGTGGCCCTCGGTTAGCGGCGCGATGACGCACCATGGACGTTCCTGAATCCGTTCAGTGCGTGGCGACAAGCTGCGCTACGCCGACACCGCGGCGCTTGGCGTCGTGGTGTTTCTGCTGTTCGGCCGTGCGGGCTGTGCGTCAGTCCACGATCACGTGGGTATCGCGACCGAGTTTCCGCTGGCCGTCGATTTCCTCGCCGAGAATCCAGCGGGAGTGATCGGTCCGCATCACGATCTCGGGCTCTGCGACGTCGCGCTGTTTGGCGTGCTCGTTGCCGTGTCGGCGTGGCTGCTGCGCGTTCCCCGCAGACCCGGTTGGTGCGTCGGGATCGTGGCGATCAGCGATGGGCTTCCACGATTTTGGCTCGACATGCTCCGCCGCGAGTCCGTCGATCCGCGCTACGCGATGCCTCCGAGGTGCCGGGAGCCGACTCCGTGGCGGGTCCACCTACGCGAGCAGCTGGGGCTGCGCCGGCCGGCGGCTTGATCGGTCGCGTCACTCGTCGAAGCTCAGGTTCGACGGTGACGTCGACGCCGCGCGCGCAGCGGTTCTCGAGGTCGTGGTCGGGACACTGCGATCGACGTGTCCTGGGCGAGCTCCTTTGCGCGTTCGATCGGGATGCCGCGCGCGAGCAGTGACACGACGACCCGGTGATTATGTTTGGCGATCAGCGGACCCCACAGGTCATCGTCGGGTTCGACCGCGAACGAGCTGGGTATCGCCGAATCCATCATGAGCGCCTGGTCCAGTACCGCGGCCACGTGAATAGAACGTGGTGCTGCGCTCAGACATATCGGCCGCGTTCACCGATTTCTGCCGAGCCGCATTTAGCGCACGCGGCGCAGGCCGTTCATCACCTTGGTGAGGTGCTCGAGGCCACGCGACGACCATACGTTGTACAAGCAGCTCGCGCCTGCGACCTCGATGTAGGCGAGCATCTTCGGGCCTGTTCCGCCCTCCGGCCCGTAGCCGGCCTTGCTTCCATCGCGATAGCTCGCGTTGTTCGGCCATTTGTATCCGCCTCCGCCGGCCACGCCGGTACCGGCGACGCCGTACGCGCTGCGCTCACCCGGAGCGTCATACGCAACCGCCCAGCCACCGGCAAACGACGCACGTCGCGGCTTGGCGTCGGTCTCGGTGATCACGAGCAGCGGGCAGCTCGCGCGGTTCTCGGCCTTGCGATGAACGTCGAAGTAGATCTTCGGTACCGCCGCGGCGTCGACCGGCTCGGCCTCCCAGGGCGCGGGCGGGTCGCTTGGTGGAGCCGGTGACGGAGGAGGCTCCGGTTTGGTGGGCGTGGAGGACGATGGCTCCGGCGATGCCACCGGTGGCGGAGCAGGGGCAGGCGAATTCACGGCCGGTGCCGCGCCACACGCGCCGATCAGCAGCGTACCCAACACGATTCGCATCCGCTCAGTCTACACGGGCCACGCGGCCTCGAATGGTCAGCTGACGCAGCGGCGCTAAGCTCGACCTGATGGCCCCGCGTCGGCACGTGCTGTACACCATCGGACACTCGACACGGACCTACGCCGAGCTGGTGACCGCGCTTCGCGCATGGGAGGTGTCCACACTGGTGGACATCCGGCACTTCACGCGATCGCGCGCCAATCCGCAGTTCAATGCCACCGCGCTGCGCCGGCGGTTGCCTCGCGCGGACATCGAGTATGTCGAGCTCCGCGAGCTCGGGGGCCGTCGCTCGAGATCGAAGACCGTTCCGCCGCAGCGCAACGCCGGGTGGACCAACGCCGCGTTCAAGAACTACGCGGACTACGCCGAGAGCGCCGAATTCGCCGCCGGGCTCGACGCGCTGCTCGAACGCGCGACGCGTTCGGTCTGCGCGATCATGTGCGCCGAGGTGCTGTGGTGGCGCTGCCATCGCCGGATCGTCGCGGACTACGCGATGGCACGCGGGCTCACGGTGAATCACATCTTCACGCCCACCAAGATCGAGCGAGCCAAGCGCACGCCGTTCGCGAAGCTCGACCAAAAGACCCGCACGCTCCGCTATCCCAGACCGAGGACCAAGTCGTCTCGCACCACATGACTGCGCACGGCTGGTTGCGGTGGTTCGTGCACACGGGCGCAGGCGGCCACCCCAGGTGCCGGCCAGTTGGTTTTCAATTCGTGTGTTTGGCGGTGGTCACCTTGGCCAATCGCGTGAAATCGCACGAGCAGATCGCCGCCCGCCGCCGGCACGCCTGGTGCTTTGTTGGCGACCAGCTCCCATGCTTCGCCGCTTGATGTTCGTCACGATGTGTCTTGGCTCGGTTGTTGGCTGCGTGACGACGCCGATCGATGGCGATTCGACCTCGGACGGAACGGGAGGCAACGGCAAGGCCGATGACGGCACCGTCGCGATGTGCACGATCGAGGACACGACGTGCCCCACGGGTCAGATCTGTCAGCTCGCTAGTGACGGACTGGGTGTGTGTGAACCGCTGCCGCCCGTACCGACCTGCGGCGGCGCGGACGATCCGTTGTGCCCCGAGAGTCAGATCTGCGCACAGACCGGCTCGCAGGCCGGGACCTGCATCAAGGAGATCGTATGCGCCGGCCTCGAGAACCTGCCGTGCGGACCGATGCAGACCTGTGTGCTCGTGCTGCCCGCCAGGCCGCAGGATCTCGGCCACTGCGAACAGCAATGACGCGGATCATCGCGAGCGTCAGGCGCATGAGCCTTCGCGGCTACATCCAATGATCGTCACTGCGTGAAGCTGGTGCGCAGCGCCTGCAGCATCGCGTTACGGGCGCGCCCTCCCACGGCGTTTACCGGCAGCCAGCCTTCATTGATCGTCCAGACAATGATGCCGCCGTAGCCGTTCGCCTTCGCGAACGCGCCCTTGTCGGCGATCGACGTCTCGTCCTCGAACGAGATGTACTGCGTCGAGCCTCCACAGTGCGGATCGTTCACGGGAGACGCAAAGCTCAGGTACGGCTGCTTGGCGATGTCATCGCGCTTGCGCTCCGCCGCGCTCGCGGTGTCATACGTGCTGCCAGCAGCGAACAGCGCGCTGAGCGGATAGTTGTTGTCGCCGCCGGTGATCTCGACGTTGCCCTCCGTGGATTGACGTGGACCGGTGACACCGCCGGTGTAACAGATCGCGTAGAACGCCGTGCCCATGCCGAGCTTGGCCCTGGGAATCCCCGCGGCGACGTACTGGTCGAACGTGTCCTTGATCGAGATCGGCGTCGAACCGCTGCGGCCGTCGAGCGGACTCAAGAACCAGGACTGCCAGCCGCCGCCGGTGATCGCAGTCGTCGGATAGTAGGTCTGGACGTTGAACTGATCGAGCGCCGCCGCGAGCTGCACCATCCTCGGATCGACCGACTGATAGTTCGTATTCACCGGACCGCCCGGATAGGTGAGGACGATCGATGGGCGGGCGGCGCGCAGATCCTCGGCGAGCGAGACCAGATCGTCGAGGTTCACGTCATCTTCCCAGTCGAGATCGATGCCGTCGTAGCCGAGGTCGTCCATCGTCGCGAGCAGCGCAGTCACGAACGCGGCGCGATGTTGATCGTCTGCTGCGTTGGCGATGTTCGCACCCCCGCCCGCACCACCGAGCATCAGCAGCGACGTGACTCCGGCCGCTCGCGCCGCTTGCGAGATCTGCCGAGCGTGCTGCTCGCCCATCCCGTGCTGATCGAAGAACGACAGATCGATTGATCGATCTCCCGCGACGAGCAACGGAGCGAACGCGACATGGGTCATCGCGCTCCAGTCGATGTCCTCGATCGGATACCGATCGATGTCGTAACCGACGTAGTACCCGAGCACCCATCGCCCCGATGGATCGACCGAGCCATCATCCGTTCCCTGCGTGCCGTCCAAGCGTGCGTCGGTCCCCGACGACATCGACGCACCCGAACATCCAACCAACGCGAGCACGATCGCGGCGAGCTCCTTCATCGCGTCCTCCTGACCAATCTACGTCAGCCACGCGTGAGGCTTCTCCCGTACCCGCATGTTGCGGACATCGATCACGGAGAGCAGGTGTGGAGCTTCAGTACAGGTAACCGGCTCCAGGCGTCGCTGTGGCGTTGGGTCCCGGTCTCGGTGGCGCGCCCCCGCTCGTGTGGCGCGCTACAGAACTCGCTTGCGAGCTCGGTGCTGCGCGTTCGCGAACACCGCTCATCGCACGCTCGGACGTGACGTTGACGTACGTCACATGCCCGCGAACGCGTGCCGGACCGTGTCGCGCGGTTAGCAGACTCGGTCGGGGTCGAGAATGTCGTGGATCGTGGCTGGCGAGGTCAGATATGAATGGCGCCCAATGGTGTCGGATGGCGCAGCGGCGACATGCCCTGGCGACACACTGTTCGCTCGGTTCATCGACGGCGAGCTGAGTGAGCAAGAGCGTCGAAGCTTCGAGCAACACTACGACCAGTGCGGCGCGTGTCGTCACGCCGTCGCGGGGCTGGCCTTCGGAAGCCGGAGCGATGTCCACCGGACCGAGCCCACGTTGCACGTCGAGCCGCCGCCTGCCATCGGGATGGTGATCGACGACAAGTATCGGCTGGTGCGCGAGCTCGGGCGGGGCGGTATGGGAGTGGTGTTTGCCGCGGAGCAGCTCGCGCTCCACCGGATGGTAGCGATCAAGTTCATGCTCGCAGCTACCTCCGAGGGCGAGCGGCGGTTCATTCGCGAGGCGCGAGCCGCGGCCACGCTACGAAGTGATCACGTCGCCCGCGTGCTCGACGTGGTGACTCCAGCGAATCGCCGCCCCTACCTGGTGATCGAGTACCTCGAAGGCGTATCGGTTGCCGATGCGCTACGGGCGCGCGGGCCGCTTCCGATCCGCGAGGCCGTCACGATCGCGTTGCAGGCGCTGACCGCGCTCGCCGAGGCGCATGCGCGCGGGATCGTGCACCGTGACATCAAGCCGGCAAACCTCTTCTTGGTCGAGGGCGCCGGCCGACCGCCGCTCATCAAGCTGCTCGATTTCGGCCTCGCCAAATGGCACGAAGCCGACGCATCGCAGCTCGAGCTCACGCATTCGCGCGCGTTGCTCGGGTCTCCGCTGTACATCCCGCCGGAGCAAGCGGCGCATGCGCGCAGCGTCGATGCGCGTGCCGACGTGTGGAGTCTCGGCGCGGTCACCTATCACATGCTCGCTGGCAGGGCACCGTTCGCCGGCGACACGATCGTCGAGGTCCTGACCGCGATCCTCCATGGTGCTTCGCCGCCGTCACTCCGCACCATTCGCAAGGATGTTCCTGCGGGGCTCGATGCCGCAGTGCTGCGCTGCCTGGAGCGCGATCGCGATCGGCGGTTCTCGTCCGCGGCGGCCCTCGCACGCGCGATCGCGCCGTTTGGTGGAACCGACGCGGCGGCGCTGGTGGAGCTCGCGGCGAGCCATGGCGAAGCGGCCGTCGCCTCGCGCAGCCGGTCGTCGCGGTGGATCTCGTTCGCTGCTGTCGCGGCGGTGGCCGGCGTCGCGATCGCCGGATATCGAATGACCTCCTCGGAGGGTGCGAGCAGCGTCGATTCGCCGGCGGTCAGCGCACCCGCAGCCTCGCCAACCTCGAGCGCGACCCCAGCCGCCTCCAGCGTCGCGCCGATTCCGTCCGGCGAGTCGCGTCCAGAGACGGCGAGCCCGCTCCCTGCGCGCGACCCCGCGGCCAGCAAACCGCCAACCGCGCCGAAGCCACGCCGCGCGCGTGTGTCGCGCCCCGCGTCGAACCAACCGGCGGCCCACCAACCGGCCGAGAGCCCGCCGCCAGCAACCGGATCACCACCCGCAGGCGCACCGCCCGCTGAACCGGCTGCGCCGCCGGCCACGTCGAAGATCAATCCGCTCGAGGATCGCACGTGACTCGACGCTGGGTGGTCACCATCATGGTTGCCGGTATCGTCACGCGCTCCACCGTGGCCAGAACCGAGACCGACGCCGCAATGGCCGAACGGCTCTTTCGCGACGGCCGCGCGCTGCTCGAAGCAGGCAAGACCGCCGAAGCCTGCGAGATGCTCGCCGAGAGTCAGCGCCTCGATCCTGCGGGTGGCACGCTGCTCAATCTGGCGTTGTGTCACGAGCGGCAGGGAAAGCTCGCGACCGCATGGGCGGAGTTCGTCGATGCGCGCGCGCAAGCACGCGTGCAACAGCGCACCGATCGCGTCGAGCTCGCCGAGGCTCACATTCGGGCGCTCGAGCCACGCGTCCCCAGGATCCGGATCGTGTTGCCGCCGGATCACGCCGATGCGACGCTGGTGCTCGACGCCAAGGTGCTCGGCAGCGCAGCGATCGCCACCGAGCTCCCCGTCGACCCTGGGACTCGCCGCCTGGTGTTCTCGCGACCCGGCCGGCAAACCTGGAGCGCGGAGATCGTGATGACCGAGGCGTCGGTGAGGACCGTGAACGTGCCGGCGCTCGAACCAGTGCCGGCTGCGAGTCGCGTGCTCCCGTACTCGTTCGGCATCGCCGGTCTGGTTGCGCTCGGTGCTGGTGGCTACTTCGGAGTTCGCGCGATCCAGCACAAGTCGGTGTCCGACGACCACTGCGAAGCGAGCGTCTGCGACGAGATCGGGCTCGCCGCGCACGATCGCTACAAGCGCGCGGCGTGGGGCGCGAACATCGGGATCGGTGCTGGTGTCGTCAGCTTGGCCGTGGCGGGCGTGTTGCTGTGGCGAGCGCGTCGCGAGGACGCGCGCCACGCGACCGCATATGTCGCCGCGACCTCGGGCGGCGCCGAGATCGTGATCTCGGGCGCGTTCTAACTAACCAGCGAGACCCGAGACCAGGAATCCGCGTAGCTCGTCGAAGCTCGTGAACATCCGAGTTGGCGTCGAGCGGCGCAGCGCGTCCACGGTGGCATAGCCCCACGCCACCGCGCCCGAGGCCACGCCGACCTCGCGCGCGGCCTCGAGGTCCCGCACCTCGTCGCCGATCGCGATCGCGTCGCTCGCTGCGTGCCTGCTCTGCCGCAGCACCTGCCGGAGCTTCGCGGGCTTGCCGAACAGCGACGCGCCGCAGCCGTACTGTGCGACCAGCATGGCGAGCTCGGGACCCAACACGCGACGGATCGTCGATTCCTGGTTCGAGCTCACGATCGCGAGCGTGATCCCTGCGCGCGAAGCCTCGCGTAGGACCTCGGCCGCACCGGGAAACAGCGTGATGCGCTCGACCTCTGCCGCGGCGCGCTTGCGTGCGTACGAGGCGATCATCGGAAGCTTCCACCACGAGACCTCGAGCGCTCGCAGGATCTCGCGGGTCGTGCAGCCGCGGAGCCGCTGGGCTTCGCTCGCGTCGATTCGTCGAAACCTGTACTTGATCGCGGCATCGTCGAGCACGCCCGTGAACCATGGCCAGCTGTCCGCGAGCGTTCCGTCGAAATCGAAGATCGCGAGGCGTGCAGGCACGATTACTTCGATTCCTCGACCCGATTGTAGAGCACCTCGCGCGGCGTCGCGGTCGCGGTCTCGTCGAGGGTCGCCAGCGTCCGCGTCCACCTTCCCAGCGTGAATTCGTCGTAGACGCGCGCGCGCAGGCGCTCGGGCTTGCGGCCGCGCTGATCCGGCGTGAGCAGCAGTACGCCGTCTCGCACCGCATAGCTGCCCTGATGCACAGCGGTGGAGGTGCGTCCCTGGTAGCCGACGTTGGTCGTCGTGTTGATCGCATACTCGTAGCGGCCGTTCGCAAAGAACCGGTACTGGCCGATGCCGATGCTCTGGCTGTTGCGCCACAGCCCGACGAGGTCCCGGGCGAGGCTCTGCCCGCGATCGGATTGCCAGCCCCGCGGTCGCAAGCTGTGGAACAGCCGCGCGAAGCTCGCGTCGTCGAGCATGCAGTGTGCCGGGTTGCCGTAGCCCCACACGACGTGGACCCCCTTTCCCGTCGTCGCGAACGCCATCGCCATCACCGACGCGTACTCGTAGCTCGAGCCCGCGAGCCGCTGGGCGTCGGCGCGGATCCAGTAATACGGCCAGCCGCTCGAGGACGCGCCGCGCATCGCATTGTAGTGGTCGCTCTTGCGCTGCCATCCCGGCAGCGGTTCGAGCAGTGCGAGCGTCGCGTCGCGCTCGAGCGAGCCGGTGGTTGGCCGCACCGGGCTGATGCCGTAGGCGCACGGCGTGCTGGCGTCGGCGACCTTGGGTGACAGCACGATCGATCGGCCGTACGGACTCGCGGTATAGCCGGCAGGGACATCGTAGTCGACGTCGAGCTCACCGCTGGCCGATGACGTGGTCGCGGGGGCCGCCGGCGATGGAGGTGGCGGCTGGAGCTGTTGCATGACGCCGCGGATCTGGTCGCACGTCGAGCGAGCCACGGCCATCAGGCCGTCAACGCCGCCTTGCTGTCGCTCGGTGCCGTTCTGCCTGCACTGCGCGAGGCACGCGTCATACGGTGATACGTTGCAGCGCGCGATCTGCCCGCAGGCGTATTCGCATGGCGAGTAGCTCTGCGGAGCTGGCGGGGCCGGGGAGGGCGCAGGCGCCGGCGCGTACGGCTGCGGGTAACCGGGCTGCTGCCCGTATCCGGGCTGAGCATAGCCAGGCTGCGGCGGCTGGCCGTACCCAGGCTGGCCGTACCCAGGCTGCCCATAGGCGCGTGCGGGCGCCGGACTGTACGCGGGTTGCGGCGGCGGTTGCTGCTGCGGTTGCGACGAGGCCGAGGCCAGGACCGCCACCGCGCCGACGACGATCGCTCCGATCCGCAACACATTTGCACAACGCCCCATGCCCGCATCGTACTCGCGACCGTTCGCGAGCCACAACCGCGGGGCGCGCTCAGCGGGGCGCGCTCAGCGGCGACGACTGCGCGTGGTCGTCCGCGCACGCTTCGCGGGCACGTCGAGGACGAGGTCATTGCTGATCGCGTGGGCGGTGGCCAGCGCGAGCTCGGCGTCCCCGTAGTTCTCCACCAGCTCGCCGTAGATCGCCTCGATGATCTCGCCAATCGATATCTGGACGGTTCGCATGCATCGAGGACATATCAAGCGTCGTGCCAGTCCACTCCCGCGTTCGGCCGTAGTCATTTCGATCACCTGCGATCGCCGAGCGTCGAGGTGGCTGGGCGAGCGATCACCAGGGTGGCGGGACCAGTGATCACCAGCGGTGTGACGAGCTGATCATCTCCGCGGGGCTGGAACGGCCGCGAGCTGGCGCGACAGTGCGACGAGCTGGCCCGCGTCGTCCCATAGCTCGCCGTCCTCGTCGAGCACGCCGCCGGACACGAACCGAGTGCGGAACTGCGCGCGCAGCCAGCCGGGCGTCGGCCGGGCACGGAACTGGACGGTCAGCTCGATGGTCGGAACCCACGCGGGCGCGATGCGATTGAACACCGGCGGCGGCAGGCCATCGGCGAACAGCGGCATCGCGAGCAGATCGGGCTCGCGGCCGTCGGCGAACCGCATCCACGCGCGCACTACCATCTCGCCCGATGGGCGCCCGAACATCCAGCCGACCGTTGCGGGGTCGACACGGTTATCGAACCGCTGCGCGATCGGAGGTAGCCCGACAGCCACGCTGCGATCGATACATTGCTCGCGCGGCGGAAGCTCCGGCGGCTCGCCTGCGATGATCCTCGGTTGCGCGGGATCAGGATCTGCCAGCGTGCCAAACGTGGCGATCGCGCGAACGACTTCGTCGCCCTGAACGACACGTGCGACCACCGTGGCGGTCCGCTTGCCGACCTTGAGCAGCTCGGTATGCACCGTGACGTCGCCCGTACGTGCCGGCCGGAGGAAGTGGGCGGTCATCGTGAGTGGATCCGGGTGCGGTGTCGCAGCCGCGAGCGCTCGCAGCGCGTAGCACATCACGAAGCCGCCGTTGGGGACGCCCGAGAGCACCGCCCAGCGATCGGTGATCGTGCCGCGATAGCGGCCATCGCCCTCGGCGGTCAGCGCGGTGTCGACGTCGAGCGCGAAGCGGATCATTGCGCGCGACGGTACCGCGCTTGGGTGGTTCAGATCCCCCAAGGGATCGTTCGTGGGGGATCGTTCCGAGTCGGAGGGTACCCGGGAGGTTCGCGTGGCGGCTCTGGCAGCTCGCCCTTGAATGCCGACATCACGGGCCCGAGCTGTCGGATCGTGCGACGGCGTGCGTGCCGGCCAGCCCCGATCCACGCGAGCACCGCAAGCGGAATACCGAGGAGCACGAGCGAGACGTTGTGCGCGAGGAGCATCGCCACCGCGAACGCGGTACCCAGCACGGTCGAGCCGATCCACCGTCGCTCCGCACCTGTCGCGATCTCGCGGGAGACCGCCTTGTCGCAGCGATCGCAGAGCGTTTCCTTGAGGTGAAGTGCGCAGCGCGCACGACCGCAGCACCTGCTCGGAGCGACGGCAGCATCATGGCAAAAGCAACGTTCGACGAACGTCTGCTCGCGGTACATGCCGGCAACGTTACCAGCGCGCCGACTCGCGGGTCGTGCTTCGCATCACACCGTCATGATGATGGCGCGATGGCAAACCCGTGGCGCTTCACCGGTACGGACAACGCTGCTTCCTCATCATGTGTCGAAGCTGCATGACAGGACGATTTCTCGTCGGTGTCGTCCTCGTGATGTGCGTCGCGCATGGTCAGGCTCGCGCACAACCCGGACGACTCGATCCAGCTTCGTTCGCCTCGCAATCGATGGTCCCACACGAGCCCGACGACTGGACGGAGCACCGCACGTTCCTGAGCGTCGGAGGCGGGCTTGGCTGGCTCGGGAACGACGCACGCTCTGCCCGCGCCGTCTCGCTACAGCTCGGTTACCGACTCTCGCCGGTGCTCAGTCTGATCGTCGACGCGCAACTGGTACGACGGCACCAAGCTTCGCTCGTGCCGGGCGAGCTGAGCGGGATCACCGCAGCCACGGTCGGCCTACGCTACGAGGGTCGATGGTTGTACATGAAGGCCGGCCTCGGGTTCGGCGAGCTGAGTCATGCCGGTGGAGAAGGTCGAGACTTCATGCGAGCCACCCGTTCGCAACTACTCCCAGCCGCGACCGCTGGGATCGGTCTCAAGCTCATCGATACCGAGCGCTGGCGATTGGCCGTCGAGCTCACCTCGACGCTGGTGAAAGGTCCCGGCGGCATCGAGCTCGCCAGCAGCGCCGGGGTGATGTTCGAGTATCGATGGTGAGCGACGCCAGCAGGCGCAAGCACGAGGGTCATCGATCTATCGAGCGCAGTCGCGCAGCGATCGCGCGGAACAGCGACGCGCACCGAGGTGATCACAGGGGCCATGTATCTTCAAACGAAGCTCCAGGCCCTTGTAGCGCCGCAGCGCTACGGTTGCGGAGCGGGCTCCGGCTCCGGCTCCGGCAGCGGGCCCGAATCATCGGTCGGTTCGGACGGCGGCCGCATCACGAACTTGATGGCGCGCGTGTTCGGCCCATCGATGCCGGAAGGGACGGCATTGGAGTCATAAAACACGATGTCCAGCGGACCGCGCAGCTCGATCGTCATCGATGCTTCGGGCGTTTCGCGGGTGTTGTCGTCGTGGACGATCCGTGCGCTGACCGCATAGATCTCGTGCACGCCATCCTTGAGCTTGAGCGTGGTCTGCCCATTGGGCGCCAGCTTCCCGCGGGACGCACCGCGAGCTGCACCCGGCGGAAATACGAAGAACTGCTCGATCGTGCGCGGCGTCTTGTTGACGAACTGGACCGTCTGGACGCGCGGACCGGCGCACGCCACGAGCGCGGCGAGCGCCGAAATGAGCGCGAGGCGAAGCATTCCAGGACGGTAACCGATTCAGACAGCGCAGAGCATGGTGGCGCGCGCGTTCGAATCAGCACCGTGCGCCGCGACCGAGCGGCGAGACGGACGAGTTACTCCGCGTCCGATTGACCGGGAGTCGCGCTGCCTTCGTTCTTGATTGCCGAGACCTCGGTGCGAATGGTCTGGGCGAACGTCTTCAGCGTCTGCATCGCGTTGCGAACGCGGGTCCCGGCGGCCTTGTTACCGTCGCGGTAGAACTTCTCGAAATCAGTCGCCATCGCCGCAACCATGTTCTGGAGCTCGGCGAACCGCGGAACCGGCGCCTGCAAGCTATTGGAATCAGCCGAATTGACGTGCTCGGTGGTTTGCATCGGCGCAACCTATCTCGCTCCTCTGACATCGTCGAGTACTTGTGTGCGGTGCGGACATCGCATTGATTGCGTGCCAAGTGTCACGGGAGTCGCCGCGTCCCGGAGCTTCGCCGATACGCGAAGGATCCTCGGAGAGTGCGCCCGCGGTGAATCGTCTTCCGGCCCGCTTGTCTCCGCAGGTTCGAAAAGGGAAGGCCGATGCCATCTGTGTCTGGAGCCACCAAACGATCCGAGCGAGGCTCGCGCAGGCCCGCCGCACGCGTCAGCTGGATCCGTTCGCTACCGGGTGGTCGGGGACGCCACGCTGGTGCTCGATCCGCCTGCGGTTCGACGGCGCGCTCGTGCACATCAGTGGCGACGAGCCGGCTCGATCCTTGTCCGTATGGTTGCCAGCGATGCCACGGAGTGAGGTTGATGTCAGTGCGTGACAGCTCGCGCGACGGCTACTCGACGCCACGTGCTCCGTTGGTGCGGTGATGCATGCAAGGCACCTCGTCGCGCTCTGCTTGGTCTACGCGGTTGGCTGCGGTAACGGCACGTCCATTGATGAGGCGATGGCCGCGCCGCCGCAGGCCACGTCGGACCAGCAGCCCGCCGCGCAGACGTTGCTCGGCGATCGGCCAGACATGTCGAAGACCAACAAGACCCTGGCTCAGATGACGGCCAAGGAGCTCGGACTCGCCGACCACACGCCCTACGGGACCACCCACCGGCTCGTGATCGACGAGTCGATGCGCAACACCAAGAAGAACAAGGATGGTGTAGCGAAGGGCTTTGTCACCGTGCTGCGGCCGTCGTTCAAATCGCACCGCTGCTACACGATCGTGGCGGTTGCACCCAAGGGCATCCAGCTGTTTCTGACCGTCGGTTCAGCGGGTGGCCAGGTGCTGGCACACGATGGCGATCTCGAAGCCGAGGGTGCGGTGGTGGGCGTCGGGTTTTGCGCCGCGCGCGATGTGAAGATCCAGCTCGTGGTTTTGACCAACCTCCCCACGACGCTGTCGTATCGCATCTTCGACAAGCCCAACCACATGCAAGGCGAGATGGAGAATGACATCCGCGAACGGCGCCACTTGTGCTTGCGCTCGTGCAAGGCGCTGTTCGAGTCGTGCGTGAAGTACGGTGAGCCGAAGTGCACGTGGCGCCACGACACCTGCGTGGACAACTGCAATCGACACTGAGCCGCACGTTCTGGCGTGATGTGTTTGTCGCACCGCAGACGAGGAGACGAGCGGATCGTTGGAATCGACGACTGGGGCCCGGGCCCGCGAGCCGACGAGCGTGACGCGGGCGATTCACGTAGACCACAGCTCGGTCGGGCCGGGGTGGTCGGCGTGTTTTTGATCCGTCAGATCCGCTCCCCGAGCTTGCGCAGGATTCGCAGCATGCCCCAGTAGACGTCCTCGTACCGCCACGACATCGGGCGCTTGCGGATCGGATCGATGTAGTCGAGCGCGACGAGCGGCGACAGGGTTGCCCGGCATCGCTCGGACGGCGCCTGAACCAGAACCTCGCAGGCTCGTTCGAGGCGGCGGCACACCAGATCGTCGGCGCGCTCGCGCTGGCCGGGCACCAGCGTGCGCAGGTCATCGAGCAGCTGGTCCTCGACCGCCGCGACGGTCGCGAGTCGCTGCTGGATCTCGTAGCAGCCGAAGCTCTGGCGCAGGTCGCCGTACCAGAACACGTCGCGAGGAGGGCTGCGCCAGTGCGCGACGAACACCTGTCCGATCCGCTCGAGCACCGCGGCGTCGATCTGCGGCGCATGCTCATGGAGAAACTCGGCGAGCACCTGCTCTCCGATGGTGGCCAGGTACGCCGGAAACCGCTCGAGCACGGCGAGGCACACGGCGAATGGCGGGTCCGACCGCAACGCCAGGTGCGCGGCTTTGACGGCGCGCGGATCCGCAGGATGTCGCGCGAGCTCGGTCCACAGCTGAGCGGCATCGGTCATCGCGCGTCATACGTTGCGCGAGCTGCGTTTCTCGCCTCGGGTGGTCGCCTGGGGCTCATCCGGTGGATACCATCAGCCGATGGCTCGGATTCATTTCGTCACGGCGCACGGCAAGAGCGCCATCGAGCTACAGCAGCAGCAGGGCCTGGGACGTCATCCGAAGAACATGATCCAGCTGCTCGATACGATCGTCAGCAAGGAGCACGTCATCATCGAGCGGCAGGGTCCATTGATGGTTCTGCGCGACCTCGGGAGCATGAACGGTACGTACATCAATGGTGAACGTGTGACCGGGATCCGGCCGCTTCGCCACGGCGACGAGATCCGCATGGGGAATTCGGTGCTCCAGTACGACGATGGTGTCACGCCGTTTCAGTTCATGCCGCCGCCGCCATCGCCGGACATCGTGCACAACGTGACACCGCCCGCGCCGGCTGCGCCGCCCACGGCGACGCCAGCGCTCGGCACGCCCGCGTGGTCCGGCAAGAAACGCACCGCGACCGCGATGGACATTCCTGCGTTCGATCACCTGGTCAATGTCGATGACTCGGCGCGTTCGATCGGCCAGCAAGTCGCTGCACAGAGCAAGGAGTTCTTGCCGTTCGACGACGCGGCGCGCGATCAGGCGGCCCTTCGCCTGGACTACGAGCGGCTCCGCATCACCTGGGAGCTGCTGCGCGAGATCGGGCTGGAGCGCGACATCGACACCCTGCTCGCCAAGATCCTGGTCGCCCTGTTTCGGTTCGTCGACGCAGATCGCGGCGTGATCCTGTTGCGCGAGCCCGACGGCACGCTCAAGCCCCATGCACACCGTCGCCGCGATGGCGCCAATGTTGCGATCAACCTGTCGTCGACGATCCTCGACCACGTGATCAAGCATCGCGCCGGCGTTCTGACCCACGACGCGGGCTCGGACTTCGGTGCGGGCGGCAAATCGATGTTCATCAATCGGATCACCAGCGCGATCGTCGCGCCGCTGCTACACAACAAGGACATCATCGGCGCGCTGTGGCTCGACTCCGAACGGCTCGGCGCGTTCCGGCCGAAGGATCTCGAGCTGATCACCGCGGTCAGTAACCAGGTGGCGATGCTGATCTCCAACACGTTGCTCGCGCTCAAGGTCGAGCAGGAGGTCATGACGCGCGATCGGTTCTCGCGGCTGTTGTCGCCCAACGTCGCCGAGCAGGTCATCTCGGGCAAGCTCGACATCAAGAAGGGCGGTATTCGCGTCCCGGTCGCCACGGTGTTCAACAGCGACCTCCGGGGGTTCACGCGGATGAGCGAGGCGACGACCGCCGAGAAGATGGTCGAGCTGCTCAACGAGTACTTCGAGCTGATGGTCGAGTGCATCTTCAAGTACGAGGGCACGCTCGACAAGTTCATGGGCGACGGCATCATGGCGTTCTGGGGGGCGCCTGCGTTTCACTCCGACGACGCGGTTCGCACGGTGCAGTGCGCGATCGAGCAGATGGAGGTGCTCCATCACCTCAATGCACACCGCGCCTCGATCGGCGAGGTCCCACTCGCGATGGGCGTCGGGATTCACACCGGGCCGCTGATCTCGGGCTATGTCGGCAGCTCCAAATCGCTCTCGTACACGGTCATCGGCGATACGGTGAACACCAGCGCGCGATTGTGTGGCATCGCCGCGGGCGGCCAGATCCTGGTGTCCGAAGCAACCGCGTCGCAGCTCGGTGGCCGGTTTACGCTCGAAGCGCTTCCCGATGCGTCGCTCAAGGGCAAGGAGAAGCCGCTCAAGATCTTCGCGGTGCGCCGGTAATGTGTCGCGCGGGTCGCCAGTGTCCGGACACTATCGGTGCAACCTCGAGGTCGCGCGGCAAGCAAGCCTGCCGGATCGGCTGATCGCCTCGCCGGCCGCGACTGATCGGTTCGCTTCGATCTTCACCAGTTGTAGCGACGGCCACACTGGCCCACTGGGTGCATTCCGCCCGGGCCATGAGCTTGCTCAAGACGACTCTCGCTTCGATTGCGGCCCTCTCCCTGGCCATTGCGGGCTGCGCGGACAGCTCGTCCACGGACAAAGGTGGAAAGCCGGGCGGGGGTGGTAAGGCCGACGGCGCGACCTGCGTGTTCGGGAGCACCTACGGCGACAGCATCGACGCGGGCATCATCGCGGAGACGTCGTCGAGGACCTATTTCAGCGCCGATGAGATCCTCAGCGATGGCCCGAGCGAAGGTGCCGCGTTGCTCGGCGAGCAGATCATCGCCGCCGCGCTGGCGTCGACCGGCGAGCAGTACTACGCGGTAGCCCAGGTGTTCGAAGCGAGCGAGGCGAGCGAGGTGACGGTCGTCGAGCTGCTCGCTGCGGACGGTTCGACGTACCGCGCGATCCGGTTCTATCCCGGCGGCAATCCCTACGGCGCGATCTTCGTCAGTGACACGGTCGAGGTCGCGGCGGTGTTCGAGGACGACGACATCACGGATTGCAACGAAACGGTCAAGCAGACCTGCGCGTTCGGCAGCACGTACGGCGACAGCATCGATGCGGGTACGATGACGGAGACCTCGTCCAAGACGTACTTCAGCGCCGACGAGATCCTGAGCGATGGTCCGAGCGACGGCGCCGCACTGCTCGGTCAGCAGATCATCGCGGCTGCGCTCGAGTCGACCGACATCCAGTACACGTCCGCTGCCGAGGTATTCGAGGCCAGCGAAGCGACCGAGGTGACGGTGATCGAGCTGCTCGCGATTGATGGCTCGACGTATCGCGCGATCAAGTTCTACCCGGGTGGCAATCCGTACGGCGCGATCTTCGTCGCCGGCACCACCAAGGTCGCGGCCGTGTTCGAGGACGACGACATCACCAAGTGCCCCGACACGACCGTCCAGACCTGCACGGGCGGCGACAGCTACGGCGACAGCAG
>JBFWXW010000054.1:0-47433 GCA_050187075.1 Kofleriaceae bacterium
CCCCATGCGCCCGGCGCCCGGGGGGGGGGCGCCCGCAGTGCCGCTGGTGGGTCCCGCCCCGGGGGTGCCGCCGTGCGAGGGGTCGCCGCTGCTGCGCAGCGCCGGCTCGCTCCGATGGTGCGCGCGGGACTCGAGGGACCCACGCGGGTCGTCGGACGCTTCGCGTCCTCCGCCCGCGGGGTAGCAAGTCCCCCCGCTGCGCGAATCCCGCAGTGCCGCAGGTGCGTTCCGCCCCTGCGGTGCCGCCGTGCGAAGGGTCGACGCTGCTGCGCAGCGCCGGCTCGCTCCGATGGAGCGAGCGGGACGAGCGGGACGATCTTTCCGAGCTGCACGAGGTCGTGGGCGACCTCGCGTGCAGCCAGCGCGTCGGACGGCGATCGCGAGCACGCTCGCGGAACGACCGGGCCGCCATTGCCGAATGCCGCATGACACGCACTGTTCCCGCTCGTGCCGCTCGATGCGCAAGCGCCCGATCGATTGACTCGTGACTGCCCGCTGAGTAGTGCAGTAGCGGACGGGCCGTGCAGGAGGTAGCTCGGTGCGACGCGACCGACGAGCATGCCGAGCGAGCGCTGGCTCGAGCGAGCGCTGGCTCGAGCGAACGCTTGTCGTGAACGACAACCTCACACTCGCGCCGACACTGCTGGTTCGCGCCAGCGGCGCCGTCGATGCATTGCCGCGCGTTAGGCCGCTGCACGCGGTTCTGTCACCAGCGTTCGCGTTGCTCAGCGCACCGTTTTGTAGCAGCTCGCAAGTCCGAGTTTTTTGGAGAACGACTTGAGCAGATCTCGACGCAGGCGGACACTTACGCCATGACCTTGGATGTACAGCTGTTGCGCTCGAGCTTTGACCTTGTGGCGGAACGCGAGCCGATGATGACGGCGCGGTTCTACGAGATCCTGTTCGAGCGATATCCTCAGACCAAGCCCTTGTTCTCGCGAAATTCGGCGAAGCAACAGCAGAAGATGCTGCAGGACGCGCTCGCTGCCGTCGTCACGCATCTCGAGGATGGGCCATGGCTCAGCAAGACGCTCGGTGACCTCGGACGCAAGCACGTCGACTATGGCGTCACCAAGGAGATGTACGACTGGGTTGGTGCCAGCTTGCTCGCGACGCTGGCCGAGATCGCAGGCAAGGACTGGTCGCCGAAGCTCGAAAAAGCCTGGGGCGACGCCTACGGCGCCATCGTCTCGATGATGTTGCCCGTTAAGAAGTCGTAAACGTCAGGCGCAAATCATGCGCGCGGCCCTGGCAGATTGCGTGCGTCGATCACGCAACTCGCCGTGGTTGCTGCTGGCAACTGAAGTGGCCAGTGATGGCTTCCACATGAGCGAAAGAATTGGGTTGTCGGGATGTAGGCACCATCCCCACAATTCAAGCATGGCCCTCATCGAAGTTGTCGACCTGACCGAACCTGACACCGACGAGCAAGAGCTCGCCCACAAGCGCGAAGTGCTCGCGGCAGAAGTCGCAGAGCTCAAAGCGGTCACGATGGCGTCGATGCAGCTCGTGCGTGAGCGAATGGGTCTCTTGCGTCGCGCGATCCAGCAGCTCAAGGAGGCCGCAACCGCCGCAGCGACCGCCAACGAGGACGAGCGCGAATCGCAGAACGAGAAGCTCGGTCTTGCGCTGCTCGAGCTACGCGCTCAGCGCCGCGGTACCTGAACGAATCCGCGACGCACAGCGAGCGAGCTCGCCCGATGCGAGCGAGCACGAGCGTACCGCGGGTGCGCGTTGGGTTGGTGATGCGCGGTCGGTTGCGATGGTCGGGGGCGTGCATGACCGGGTGACATGAAGGCGAGCATCACCATCGTGTTCTTTCTCGCGACTGCATGTCATCAGCGCCCGACGACACCGGCACCTCCGCCGACGATGGGACCGACGATCGGATCGACCCACGCGCCAGAGGCGAACGAGGTCAATGACGAGGCCGCGGTTCCTGCGGCAGACGAGCCAGCGCCAGCGCCGGGGCCGGCGCGCGCGCTGCTCAGCGCGACCAACGCGCTGCAGATCGAGAGTGCTGACACCGACCACCGGTACGTCGTTCGCGCGCTCGCTGCGCTGGCGGATGCCCTCGAAGCCGTCGTGCCGGCCGCAGCGGCGGACGTCGAACGAGCCCGGCGCTGCAGCGAGCAGCTCGAACGCTCGCCCGAGCGCGCGACGAATCATAGCGACCTCGTTCGCGACGGGCTCGATGCCGCCGTGCGTGCACTCGCGATCGCGCAACCGGCATCCCCCGACGACGACCAGCGAGTGCACGCCGCGATGGTTCAGTTGACTCGCGCCACAGGTGCGATCTCCCCGGATGCTCCACTGCGCCAGCAGCTCACCACCGTTCGCGACGCATTCCGCGCAGCCACCCTTGCGGTCTACGCCGTCGCTGGCGCACGCGAGCCGCACATCGAGCCACCGGTTCCGGTTGCGTGGCTCTGAGCGACAGCGAGTCAGGCGCGGCGCGCGTGCTCTTCAGCGTCGACGCCTCCCTGAGCCCGACGAACCGAATTTCGGGTGATGACGACGAGCAGCGGCCGCTCGACCGATCGCGAGTCATCGTCGTTTGACCACGCGACTCGGTCGGCGATCGCCTCGCGGTCGTCGAGGGGCACCGGCATCCAGGACGACCGTCCTCACTGGCGACATCAGACATCCAGCGTCATATGGCGACCGGGTGCGAGCCTTCGAGATCGCGAAGCCAGGGGCGCTGGCCGCAACCGGGAGCGGCGGCCTGATATGCTCTGCACGTGAGGGCTTCTACTTGGTTACTCGTGGCCGCGCTGGCCGGGTGTCGTCCATCGGCGACGGTGGAGAACACCATGCCGGTGGCGAATCTTCAGGCGTTTCAAACGGTCGCGCTCAACGTGCGATCGACGGCGTTCGCGTCACAGGGCCGGGCTCAGTACCTGGAGCAAGCCGTCGTCGCCAAGATGCGACAGCAGTGCGCGTTTGCGTATGTCGGACGCCCCGGCCAAGCACCCGCAGACGTACTGCTCGATCTCAACATCACCAACGCGGGCCGCGGTAGCGCGGGCTGGGCGTCACCATCGAGCGTCGCGATGATCGATACCTTGCTGGTGCTCAGTGATGGCCAGAGCGGAGAGCTGCTCGGCACGGCGCGGATCCAGGGCAAATCATCAGGAGCGCTGATGGGTAGCTCCCCCGCGGAGGGCGAAGCCATCGAGGAGATCGCAAAATCGGTCGCAAACCTGCTCGCCAAATCGGGCTGCGGTGGCCCTCGAATCGCAAGGACCGAGCCCGTGACCCCGCCGCCGCCTGCGGGATCGGGAAGCGGAGCGGGCAGCGGGGAGGGCAGCGCGGCACCGCCCGAGGAGGCGCGACGCGCCGAAGCCGAAGCGCTCAATGAACAGGGCAAGGAGAAGCTGCGCAGCGCGGACATTGCCGGAGCGCTCGCAGCGTTTCAGCAGGCCAATACGATCATTCCCGACGCCCGCTATCAGTTCAACGTGTGCATGGCGTTCGAGGCAGGCGAACAGTGGGCGAACGCGCAGACCGCGTGTCAGCAGGCTCGCAACATGAATCCGCAACCGGCGCTGCTCTCCAAGATCGATCGCCGGCTCGAGCTGCTCGCGCAGCGCCACTAACCCGCAACCGAACCACACCGACGGACGTGGTCAGTCCTCGCAGTACCGCAGATCGAGGTGGTCGGTTTCCGTCGACCCATCGGCGTTGCGCCAGGTCACGAGCACGCGATCGCGTCCGATGTCACGATTGCCCTGATGGGCGCAGTCGTCGTTCGTGACGACGAACCTGGCGCCTGCCCGGAGCTGGGTCACGCGCCAATCTCCGCTGCCACCGTCCATCTCGACCGCCACGATCTCTGCTGGCTGCCCGCCACGCTCGGCGAACGCATCGGCGATCGGAGTGACTTCGTCGCCCAGCTGCATCTTGACGTCGTAGGGTAGGTCTGCCGAATCGTCGTCTTCGCCCTCTTGCTCGTCGCAGTCGTCGCTGTCGGAGATGCCATCGCCATCGCCATCGCCATCGCCGTCGGCCGACCCAGCATGGTGATCGTCACCATCATGTGACGCGCCGGCCAGGCTCAGCGGTCCGGCATCCGGCTTGTCGTTGTCGTCATGCGGGCGACCATCGCCGTCTTCGTCGATGTCATGGCAGCGATCGGGACCATCGTCGCGATCGTCGCCATCATCTGGATCGCAGCGCAGGATCACGCCGGAGTCCGGATCGGTCTGGCAGGTGATGCGCTGCCCCACCGATGACGTGTCACTGGCACACGCCGATACGATGATCAGCGCCGCGATCGAAAGCGAGCTCGGGATGTGATGCATGCGACCTCCGTTGGTTGTTGCCAGCGGTTGCGAGCCACATGCCACCGGGCCCGGATGGCATTCCGACAGGTTGCTTTCGAGCCCTGATCGCCGCGTGCACAACACCGCGTTGGATGTTCGAGGCCTGCACAACGGACGCGCGCGGGTGTCCATGACGCGAGCTCGCGGCACGACAGAATCGAGTGGATCGATCTTCCGGCGGTCCGCGACACGCGCCACGGTGACGGAGGTCGCACGAACGTGTCTGGACGACACGACCCTTGCGCGGATTGCCGAGGGCGGCCGGATCGACGAGCGCGACGCAGTGATCGAGGCGCACCTCGACAGCTGCGCCAGCTTGGCCAAGCTGGTCGCGGTCACTCGCGCGAGCTGATCAGAAGCGCGCTGCAGGATCTCGAACGTGCTCGCGGTCCGCGAGCCGCCAGCCAGGTCGGGCCGCGCGCGAGCTCGAGCGTGCGTTCGGCCGTCGAGCGTGACCTCACGCGAACGACGTGGTCCGGATCACGTTCGCACGTGACTCCGTTCACAAACCGCAACGACCGCGCAACGTGACGACATGAGTCGAGTCGGACGCTCGGCCCATGACTCGTGTCTGGTTATGCGTCGTGTTGGTCGTGTCGGGGTTGGGTGCTGGCTGCGCGACGTTGCGCAATCGAGCGGACACGGCGCTGTCCAAGGGCGACTACGTCGAGGCGGCGGAGTTGTTCGATCAGATCCTCAAGCGCGATCCGTCGGATACCGAAGCGCTCGCGGGCCGTACGCAGGCGCGTCACGCGACCTTGCGGATGCTGCTCGCGAACAGTCAGGCCGCACGACAAGCCCGGCGGGTTGCCGACGCGACGGCCGCGCTCGACCGGTTGCTCGAATTCCGCAATCGCTGGGAGACCACCATCGATGGCATCTTTGCGGTCCGGATCGCCAACGAAGTCGCGGCCACGGGCTCGGCGATCGCTGCGATCGTCGACGCCAAGGTCGCCGGCGGACTTCCGTTGGCCGCCGAGCGTGAGCTCGCGCGATATCAACGCCTGTTGGCACGGACCGACTTCGGGTCGTCGCTCCATGACCTCCGCCAGCGAACCAGACGCGCCGGTCTGGGGACGTGCGACCGGCTCACGAGCTCGATCAGCGACACCGCGCCGTACTGGAGCTGGTATGTCGATCGCTACTGCCAGCACTGGGGCGTCGCAGCGCGGCAGGATATCGTGCTGCCCCACACGCGGTCCGACGCCGTGATCGAGGGCTCGATCGCCGGCGAGACCGACGCGCAGGTCGCAGCGCTCCGGGCCGCGCTCGGCGCAGCGTTTCGCGACAGCGTGTGGTTCTCGCCGCGGACCTCGGGCGCCGCACGCGGTTCGATCAGCGGCCGGATCTCCGCCACGTTTTCGTCGCGATCGGTGTCGCTCGCGCGCGACTGGACCGAACAAGTTCCGTACACGGATTACGAGACGATCCAGGTATCGTATCAGGAGCCGTACGAGGACACCGAGACCACCGTCGAGCAGGTGCCCTACACCGAATATCAGACGCGCAAGGTTCCTTGCGGAGGTCTACGCGAGGGCGAGACGTGCGACGAGACCTATCCGGTCACCGTGTATCGCTCGGAGACGCGCACCAACACGGTGACCCGCTATCGAACGGCGTGGCGCGACGAGACCCGACCAGTGACCCGCTATCGCGACGTGCCGCACGTGTTTTCGTATGTCGCGATCGAGCACACCGGGCATTATCAGAGCGAGCTCGGCGTCACGCTCGACGTGGGTGCCGTGGCGACCGTCGCCGCTGAAGTTGCCAACGAGCTCTCGCGGCGCGGCGTCGATCACGACATCACATTCGAGCCGGCGGGCGTGTACCCCGAACGGGCAAATCTGTTGACGCTCGCCGACTTCGTGAATCGTGAACAACAGACGCTCCGCAGTCAGCTCCTGAACCAGCTCGACGAGCGCTACCGCTCCATGCACTGCACGGCGACGATGTACACGATCGATCAGGCCGCCGCCTGCGCGTACCTGGCGCCGACCCAGCTGCCCGACGCGGCCCACGCGGCGTTGCGCGCGATGCTTGGTGACGACGAACCGCTGGCGATTTCGTTGCTGGCGCGCTGAATCGATGGACTCCGGCGAATGGACGCCGATGGCGCCGGGCGCAGCTCCTGCGGCCTGCATGCGGAGGCACGTGCCATGCACAGCGATCGGTGACAGGTCCAAGGAGGAGAGCATGCAGAACCTGCTGAACGACAAGGTGGCGATCGTGACGGGAGCGGGGTCGGGCATCGGTCGGGCGATCGCCTATCAGCTCGCTGCAGAAGGGGCTCGGGTGGTCGTCTCCGACGTCAACGACAAGGGCGGTCACGAGACCGTCTCGTGGCTTCGCGATCGAAGCAGCGCCGCGCTCTATGTTCACGCCGACACCTCGAAGCCGACCGACAGCGAGACCCTGGTCGCCGCCGCGGTCAAGGCATTCGGCGGGCTCGACATCGCGGTCAACAACGCCGGCATCGGCGGGCCCGCGGCACCGCTCGGCGACTATCCGGTGGACGGCTGGGACACGGTCATCGCGATCAACCTGAGCGGCGTGTTTTACGGGATGCGCGCGCAGCTCCCCGCGATGGTCGCGCGGGGCGGCGGATCGATCATCAACATCGCGTCGGTGTTGGGGCAGGTCGGGTTTCGCCACTCGGCGGCCTACGTTGCAGCCAAGCACGGCGTCATCGGGTTGACCCAGAACGCGGCGCTCGAGTACGGCCCGCAGAAGATCCGGATCAACGCGGTCGCGCCCGGCTTCATCAAAACGCCGCTGCTCGAGAAGACGCTGAACCCGGAGGCCATCAAGGCACTCGAAGCGATGCACCCACTCGGTCGCCTGGGTACCGCCCCGGAGGTCGCCGAGCTGGTGACCTTCCTTGCGTCAGCGAAGGCGTCGTTCTTGACCGGAGGGTTCTATCCGGTCGACGGCGGCTACCTGGCGCAGTGATCCTGGATCACGCGTACAGGGCCAAACCTCGTCGAAGGTCACGCGACGAAACGACGAGCAGCTGGTCTGGGGCGACACGAAGTAGGTCGCCGTCGAAGCTGCGCGTTAGCCACGCGCCGTGGTGATCCGTTGCGCTGACCTGAGCGGAACGATCCGCCCTCGGGGTGAGGTGCGAGGCCGAGCTCGTCGATCCATTGCTGCGCGCGTGAGGTCATCGGAGGACGTTGCCATCGTGCGCTGTCCGGGGTGGACAACTCGAGGCCGACAGAACGCGCTGCGAGCGCGCCGTGACCGACCTCTCAATGGCGATTTTTTTCGCCACGGCAATCACTTGCGCGAATGGAAGGTCGCCATGTCGCGTGGCATATGCGGTGCACTTTGGCGGGTGGAACCCTTCATCCTACGAACCCAGGAGAACCTCCATGCACGACCATCGTTCGAACCAGAAGCTCCCGTCGATCACCGCCGCCGACCTCGAGTCGGTGCAGGGCGGTCAGCTGGCGGGACCGATCGTCGGTGCCGGCGCGGGCGCAGCATTCGGTGAGATCGCCAAGCACGTCGGCAAGTGGGCCGACGACACGTTTGGCAAGAAGAGCGACAACGCCAGCAAGTCGAGCGACCGCAACGACTGCATCAAGCTCGTCAAGGACAAATCGGCCGACGACATCAACAAGATCTGCGGCAAGCCGAAGTGATCCGCCGTTCGCTGGGCGCATCGCTCGACGCTGCTCGTCGCGACAACCTCGGCGGAGTGCGCTAAAGACATCGGCGACGATGTCGGCCACCGTGTTCTTGCTCAGCCCGGCACGCTGCGGCGGGGAGCGCGCGTTGTCCCTCGTCCGATCGACGCGATCGGAGCTCGGTCAGCGTCTGTGGGAGCATGGTGCCTCGATCGGTGAGGTGATGAGCTGGCTGTCGGCGTTGTACTTCCGCGGCAAGCTCGCCTACGCAGAGCGGTTCGGACACGCGTTGGTCATGGCTCCAGGGCTTGGCCTGCGTGCACCCAACGACGTGATCTCGGCGAGCGAGCTCGCAGCGATGGGCGCAGTGGACGTCGAAAGTCCGGCGTTCGTGAACCCGCTGCGACGCGATGCCGAGCGTCTCGTCGACACCCACCGCGACGCGGCGCATGTCGTGCTGCTGGGAAGCATCGCAACGGGCAAGTACATCGACACGCTGCTCGACGTGTTCGGCGACGCGCTGGTGTTTCCCGAGACCTTCGTGGGCCGCGGCGACATGAGCCGCGGAGGCTTGCTGTTGCGCGCGTCGCGCAGTGGCGAGGAGCTCACCTACGTCCCGGTGGCCGGCGCGACACGGCGAGGCACACGCCCTGCGAAGTTGCCGTCGCTCACCGTCGGGCGCCGGAACGTGTGATCTAGATCGCACGCGACGCCACGGCCTGCTTGCTAACCCGTGATGCTCGCAGGGGAGGCAGATCGATCGGCCGAGGGGCGCTGGTGCGGCGTAGGAGCGTCCGTGATGACAACAGCGTTGACGGACACCGCCGGTCGCGTTACCCGACGTCGCCGGAGCCACCGCATGATGACACCGACGAAGCTGGTTCTGATCGCGAGCGCGCTGGTACTTGCCGCATGCGGCCTCGACAACAAGCTCCGCGACAAGTGTGTGGAAAGCGCGGATTGCCTCGACGGGTACGTCTGTACCGGCGAAGGCGCCTGCGTACCACCGACCACGCTGCAGGACGGCGGTCCGGATCTCGACGCACCTGTGTCGATGCCCGATGGCTGCACGCCGATCGAACAGTGCGAGCCGAACCAGTGTGGGATGGTGCCCAACGGCTGCGGCGGCAGGCTGCCGTGCGGCGGCTGCGAGGGAATGTTGTCGTGTGGGGGTGGAGGCGTCGATAACCAGTGCGGCTGCACGGCCGAGGCCGACGCAGAGCTATGCGTGGCTGAAGCCCTCGTGGAGTGCGGCTCGGCGATGGTGACCGATCGCTGCGGCGTGGAGCGAGCGATCTCGTGTGGGACGTGCAGCGGTGCTGCCGAGACGTGCGGAGCATTCAGTCATGGCATGTGCGACGAGATCGTGTGCACCGCGTCGAAATGGTGCCGCACGCTGGCTCCCACGCTGGCAGGTACACTCGATGTTCGCTCGATCTGGGCCAACGGAGCAGGACAGGCGTGGGCCGTTGCCTCGGACACCACGTCCGCGCCATCGCGTCTGCTTCACTTCGACGGTAGCAACTGGAAGCTCGTGGCCACGAGTCCGCGCGAGTTGACGGGCGTGAGCTCTGCGGGCGGGCAGCTCTGGGTCTCCTCACGTGATGGTGTCGTGTTGCAGCTGGCCGGCGGCTCGCTCACCGAGGTGTCGAGCTCGAACTATGACTGGTCCTCGGTCGCCGCGATCTCGAGCACCGACGTATGGGTCGTCGGATCATTGAGCGACAGCTCCGCGAAGGCCGCGCACTTCGACGGCAGCGTGTGGACCCCCGTGGCGTTCGGTGACATCTACGATCTGCGGTGGCGGTTCTTGAGCGTGTCGGCGACCGCGGCGAATGCGGTATGGGCCGTCGGTTCCGACGGAAACAACGGCAGCATCTCCGATACGACGGGGCCTCTGGTCGCGTCGTACGACGGGATCGACTGGACGCTGCATAAGAACCTACCGACCTCGAAGTACTTGCGGTCGGTATGGGCGCGCACCGCGAACGATGTCTGGGCGGTCGGCGATGATGGCGTGATCGTCCACTACGACGGCCAGTCCTGGACGGTCTCACCGAGCGGCGTGACGCATCAGTTGTTGGCGGTGACGGGTGTCGGCAGCACCGTGTGGGCAGCCGGGGCCGGCGGCGTGCTGCTCAAGCGCGTCGGCAGCTCATGGGTTCCGCAGCAGACCGGGACAACGCGGACGATCCGCACGCTGTGGGCGAGCTCGACGTCCAACATCTGGGCGGGCGGCGACGACGGCCTGCTGCTGCACTACGTGCCCTGACGGGCCCGCAGGGTCTACGCGTTGGGCTTCACGACGCAGTCGAACTGCGCCCAGAACTGATCGAACTCGAGGGCGAGTCGCCGCAGCACGCGCACGTCCTCGTTGCGGACCGCGCGCACGGTCACCCGCGCACCGGAGCCAACGTCGGCGATCGAGATCGTCATCTGAGGGATCGCCGCGTGAGACGGCGGCATCACCTCCGTTGAGGTTGCCAGCTCCGCCAGCTGCAACTGCACCGCGGACACCATGTCGCGCACGATCTGGCGCAGCTCCTTGACGTGCGCTCGGCGGGGGCTCGTGAACTCGAGCGACACGCCACTGTCGGCCGGCGCCAGGGTTAGCTCCGCACCCTGCAGCGCGCGCGGGCAGGCAGGTTCGGACTCGGTCGGCATCGCTCGAGGAAGTTGCGCGCCAGGTTGTGCCTGCGCGCTGCCAACGCCAACCCACGCGAGCGCGGAAACCGCGATCGCAGAACGCAGCACGCTATCGATTCGCTTCATCGCACGCTCCTGGCTTCGCCGTGATCCATTGATGGTGCACGCCCCGGGCCACTGCTCGAGGGATGGGCATCAACCAGGTTGCGCGTGAAGGTGGACCCCGGGGCCTACTCGCGCGCGTGGTGCCCACCGAGCCGGCTGGCACACCACGTCGGGAAGCGCTCGTGACTGCTGCCGGCACGGGGCGTGACTGCGGCAAGGCGTGCGCCGGTCACGACCGGTAGCGTGGATCGAGCTGCGACGCGGGGACCTCGCGCGAGAGCTCGAGGATCGCCTCGTCGTCCTGCTCGATCGGGCGGATCGCGCGCGCTTCGAGGTACAGCTCGAGCGCACGCCGATAGCAGACGGCCGCGTGGACCGGATTCCCGCGCCCCGCGTGAGCACGTCCTTCTTCGACCAGCAGCTCGGCACCCACCCGGATCTTTTCGGGCTCGCGCAACATGCTGGCGAGGGTCGGTCCATCCAGAACCTCGACGAGCTGCCGCGGATGGCCGAGCACCGTTTCCCACGCACGGCCGGTCTCGTCGATCGCGGCTGCGTAATCCTGGGCACGGTTCGCGGCCACGATGCGCTTCAGCGCTTCGGCGAACTGCCGGATCAGCCGCATGATGTAGTCCTCGCGAATCATCGCGAGCAACCTAGCCCTCCGTGTCAGTTCCGCAAGCGGCAACACGCGACGGTCGCGGCGGTTTCGCTCGATGCAGTGCCGGGGACGCTGGTCCCAGGTGTTCGTTGGATGGTGGTTCCCCTCCTGTCTGCGCGAGATCGAGCGGCTGAGCCCGTCCGACGTTGCGTGGGGTGAGTGACGCTGAGCTGGCACCGCCGCCGCCATGACTCAGCGCATGGTCTTGCCGTGCGCGGTCAGCTCGTCGATCACCACGCGGATCGCGGCCGTGGCCGGCACATCGTAGCGGCGGACCAGCGCGATCCGGTCGCGATACAGCGGGAACGGCGGTGACAGCGAGTGCAGCCGCTTGCGGATCCCGTGGTGCGCCACCCGGCGCGGCAGGATTCCGACACCGACCTCGTCGAGGACCAGGCTCTTCACGAGCTCGAGGCTCGAGCACGGCAACAGCCGCGGTGCGGTGATCCGCCGCTTGTGAAGCTCCGTGAGGATCGTCTGGCTCTGGGTGAGCTCCGGCACGTAGATCAGCGGCGACGAGCTGACGAGCGCGGCGGGATCTTCGGCGCGTCGCGACGCTACGCAGTGAAACAGCTCCACGGAATCGTCGAACAGCGGCACGATGATGGTGTCGGGGTGCTCGCGCGGATTGACGATCAGCGCGAGCTCGACGCGGCCGTCGATCAGCTCGTTCTGGACTTCCTGCGAGCGTCCGTTCCACAGCTTGAGCTCGACCTTGGGATAGTCACGAAGGAACCTCGCCATGAAGACGGGGAGCGAGTAGGCCGCCAGGCTCTCGTGGCAGCCGAGCACGACGCGCCCCGATGGCTCGGCGTGCTCGTCGGCGATCTGGGCGACCGCGTTACCGAGTGCCTCGAACGCGCGGCGGGCCCCGGCGGCGAGCAGCTCGCCCGGCCGTGACGCGGCGATTCGCTTGCGCGTGCGGACGAGCAGGGCGGTGCCCATCCGATCTTCAAGCCGCTTGATCGCCAGGCTCACCGCAGGTTGGCTGATCCGTAGCGCGCGCGCCGCGGCGGTGAAGCTTCCGGTGTCGATCACCGCGAGCAGCGCCGCGAGGCTCGCGGCATCGAGATCACGGACCTGTCGTGCGGGTCGGTCGATGCCCGAACGTACCATAACGATTACTTATGGTGACGATATAAATCATTGTATTTGGATATTCGACGCGCCGTAGTACTCCACCGCTCGTACTCGACCACCTCAGGAGACTCACTGATGCGCAAGCTCGCCGTTTGTTCCCTCGCGTTCGTTGGCCTCGGCCTCGGTTCGTCTATCGCCAGTGCGGCGGTGACGACCAAGGAGACGGTCGTGCACGAGACCACGACCTCCGTCGAGATCGCGCTCAATGCCAGCACGGTGATCTGCTCGGCCGCGGACTACAGCCTGACGTTCTTGAAGGTGCTGATTCCAGAGCTCGCGCGGCTGACGCTGCTCAACCACCAGAATCTCGGTGCCGGCGCTCCGTGCGTTGCCGCGGGCGTGTGCGACTCCGAGCATTCGCCGGCGACGATCATCGACGCGACCAAGCCGACCGAGCAGGTCGACATCACGGTTCAGGCCGTGCGGATCGATAACATCGACGATGAGGCCCAGACCTGCACGACGACGCTTCGCGAGCGGGTGGACCTCAACATTCGGGGCACGGCGTTCGCGCACGTTCGGTTCGCCGAGCTCGGCTCGCGTCCGTACTCGGATTGCATCGAATCGCCGGAGGCGCTCGATGACGTTCGGGCTGATGATCCGGGATTCGCCGACGAAGCCGCGGGTTCCGACGCCGGCGGGTGCGCGACCGGTGGCGATGCTGGTGGAGTCGTGCTGCTGGTGACCATGCTGGGTGGGCTCGTTTCGCTCCGCCGCCGTACGGTCGCCTGAGCATCCGCAGCGCGATGCTGGGCTCGCTCGCTGATCGCTCGCGGCGGTCAGTGAGATTCCCGGCGCGCTTCGCGGGCCGCGACGGTGACCACGAGCGACGCGGTGGCGTTCGCGCTTGGCCGAGCGACGCGCTCGCGCCCGCGAGGCTCACCGCACGGCCGAGCACGATCGCCGCCGCTGCTCGCCGTGCCGGCTACTTTCCGAGCTCCTTCTCGAGCGCCTTCACCTCGGCTTCGAGGTTCTTGTCCGAGATCTTGGCGCTGGCCTCGTCCTCGAAGTCCATCTCCGTCGGCACGTCGACCGTCGCGGCCGGTGTCGCCGAGCCATCTCCCGCATCGGGGGTAGCTGCCGGTGTGGGCGCGGGCTCGCTCGGTTTCGCCGCGGGGGGGGCGGGTTCTTCCTTCTTCTTGCCGCAGCCGCCAGCGAGCAACGCGGCGGCAACCATCATCGATGTCATGCGAAGCATGGGTGGCTCCTACTTGAGTGTCTATTTCAGTGCCTATTTCAATGAATAGGCTGCTTTGAGCGCTGCCATCCGCTGGGTGTGGCGATCGGCCTCGCGCTCCTGCGCGACGTCGATCCGGACCGCGAGCTTGCCGTTCTGCGAGATCTCCACCAGGTCGCGCATGCGCGCGATCTGAGCCATCCGCTGGGCGTGGAGGGTCAGCTCGGCCTGGGTCTCCTCGTCGGAGAGAAACCTCAGCTCCCACTGAGCGCGGAGCTCGGCGATGCGCTCGGCACGGCGGCGCTCGCGATTGGCAATCCGCTCCTGCTCGCGCTGCCGCACCGCGGCTTCGCGAGCCGCGCGGTCCTTGGCGAGCTGCTTCTGCCGCTCGGCCCACGCCTGCTCGGCGCGTCGCTGGCGCTCCGCTTCCGCCTTTCGCCATTCGGCCTCGGCGTCGTACGCCGCCGCAACCTCGAATGCGCCGACCGCGAGCGGGCGGGCACCGGGGGCGCGTAGGGTGATCACCCCTGATACCGCCGTAGCCGGCACCGCGAACGTGATCTCGGTGGGCGTCACCTTGGCGGCCGAGACCTGCTTGCCGGCCCACATCACCGCCGTGTCCCGCGCGAAGTTGCGGCCGTGGATCTTGATCCTCGTGCCGGGCTTGCCCTTGGCCGGCCAGTAGCTCGCGACGGCCGGGCGATCGAGCCGCCACCGGTCAGGACGTCGATCGGGCGGCCGAGGAAGATCCGGCGGACCGTTATCGTCGATCCAGTCGCCCTCGACGAGCACGTAGGTATCGTTCTGCTGCTCCCAACGAGCATCTCGCCAGCGCTTTCCGGGGCGGCGAGCTTCCCAGCGACCGGCGAGCCACTTCCAGTTGTTGTTCTGCCAATCCCAGCGTCCCGGGATCCATACGTAGCCTTCGCGCTTCGCTGGTCGCTCGGCCTGCGGCGGTGGCGGTGGTTGACGGGGCCGTCCGTCGCGGGCATTCGGAGCTGATGGATCGTCCATCCATTGGCCGGGTAGATACACCCATCGACCGTTCTGGTGAGCCCACTTGCTGTTGCGCCATCGCTTGCCGGCGCGCTCGGGTTCCCATTTGCCGTCGATCCATTTCCAGTCGTTGTTCTGCCAATCCCAATGCCCTTGGGTCCAAACGAATCCCGCACGCGGCGCCATCTTTTCTTGGCGCGGCGGCGGCGGCGGTTTGGTGGGCTGGCGATCGGGGACCTTGGCCGGTCGATCGGGATGATCGTGGCCGGGCGGCGGAGGTGGACGTCTACGCTGGTGGGCCTGATCTCCCGCAGGTTGTGCGAACGCCGAAACACCCGTGCTGAGTGTGGCCGCGCTCGCAATTCCAAGTACCAGCAACCATCGCTGACTGTGTGTCATCGGTGCTCCCTCGGACGACGTGAAGTAGACGCATCGTAGCGTCTGGGCTTCATCGCGTGGGAGCGACGCGCTCGGTGAAGTGTTAAGAACTATGTGCGCGCGCGGTGCGGGAATGTGCGCTCGCGATCGCTCAACGCGAGTTGCGACGGCGCGGCCGGACCAATCCGACGGTAAGCACGATCATCACCCACCCCAGCTCACCACCTGCTGCACAGCCACCCGCGGTTGCAGGCGGATCACCATCGACGATCGGGTCGCCGCCGCCGGGCTTCGGCGGATCGAAGAACATCACGTTGAGCAGCTCGTTGGGCGAGCCCTTGGGGTCGGAGACCTTGTTATTGGCGGCGCCGAGCACGAGCGCGGTCGCTACCTCGGCGGGTTTCGCGAATGGATGCTCACTGAGATACACGGCAGCTGCACCTGCGACCTGCGGAGCCGCGAGCGAGGTGCCGTCGAACACGACCGTTTCGGTGTCGCTCTTGATGCCTGCACCTCCGACGTCATCGCCCGGCGCGAACAGATCCACACAGCTGCCCCAGGCCGAATAGCTCGACCGCGCGTCCGATTCGTTGGTCGCGGCAACCGTGATCGCCTCGGGGACCCGACCGGGTGAATGCGAGCACGCATCGTCGTTTCCATTGCCAGCCGCGACAACCACGACCACGCCCGCGTTGATCAAGCCGCGAACGGCAGCATCGAGCGCTTCATCGGGGAAGTTGGTGGTGCTGCTGATGTTGGCGACCGCGGGCAGGCTCGCGTGCTCCGTGACCCAGTCGATCGCCATGATCCAATCGGAGATCGGAAACGAATCCTCGCACGCCGACCGCCGGATCGGGATGAGGTTGACGCGCTTGGCGACGCCCCAGGTCTTTCCGCCGAGGACGGACGCGACGAGAGTGCCGTGACCATTGCAGTCGCTGATGTCCGGGTTGTTGTTGGCGTCGTAAATGATCGAGGCTCCGGGCATCGCGTTGTCGGCGATGTCCTGGTGCGAGATCCGCATGCCCGAGTCGATGACATATGCGTTGACGCCGCCGCCATCGGCGCTGAGCGTGAACTTGTGGTCGAGCGGCAGCGATTGCTGATCGAGCCGATCCAGGTTCCACGGTGCGTCGTTCTGCGTGGTCGCGTTGTGGGCGAGCCCGTCCTGTTCCACGTACGCAACCGCGGGATCGGCCGCGAGGGCTTCCGCTTCGGCGGCCGTCATGGTGGCGACGAACCCGTGGATCGCGGCGGTATACCGGTGCCCGACGTTCGCGTTGTGCTTGGCGGCCACCCGATCGATCGCGGCGTGTACGTCGACGGGACGAGCGCGCGCGCCGCTCGTTGCGGGCGCGGCGTCCAGCACCACGATGTAGCGATTTGCGATCGCATCCTGCGGGCGCCGGATCAGCTTGGAAGCTGGCGCCGCCACCGCGGGGGCTGCTGAGCCGAGAACACAGGCGAGCAGAACCATGGTTCGAGACATCGCCGAACACCTTCAGCAAGTCCTAAACCAATTGGCCACTCGACTCGCCATCTGCAAATTCACCTGGTTACGATCGGGGGAGCGGAGGCCCACCCCCCAGCAGTGGACCCGGTGGGGTCTACCGACGAGATCTGCCCACTGGCGTTGGCGCAACCACCCCCTGGGGGCGGACGTCTCTAGATCGACGTCACGTACCGCTCCACCTCCGCGGTTGCGCTCGACGACGGAGCCCCAGCGGCGGTGGCCTCGATATTGCGTAGCTCCCACATCCCATGCTGCATCGCATCGCTGCTCTGTCGTTGCTCGCCAGCCTCGTCGCGTGTGGAACCGAGTCGTCGCCTCCACCTCCGTGGGGAGACGGCAGTGCCGCCGCCGACGACCCAAGCGCACCCGGCCTGGCGGACACCTCGGCGAAGACGCTGGCGCTGCACCAGGGCTATAACCGCCTGCTCGATCTCGGCGGCAAGTCGTGTGTCGAGCCTGCTTCGGTCGACGAGTCGGTGGGCGACGTCGAGGAGCAGTTCGACGTGACGCTGATCAACACGCGCGAGCAGCTGGCCGAGAAGCTCGGCATCGATATCGGCGTGAAGTTCAAGTACATCCTGGTCAACGCCGATGCCGACGTCGGACTGGTGAACACCTTCACCGAGTCGACGAGCTCGGTGAATCTGCTGATGCGAATCCGCCAGGGCTACGGAGTGCTCAACGAAGCCCCGGTGACGCTCACCGACGAGGCGCTGGCGCTGTTGAACAGCGACCCAGATACGTTCTTGCTTCGCTGCGGCAACCTCTACGCCAAGGGCCTGCGCTATCGCGCCCAGATGCACATGCTGATTCGATTCGATGCCAGCGACGAGACCACCGCGCAGAACATCAAGGCGATGCTCGGACTCGGTGTCAACGTGCCGATTCCGGTCGGCGGCAGCGTCGGTGTGAACATGGAGAAGGCCGCGAGCATGGCCGGCGTCACGGTGGGCATCAACGTGTCGAGCGAAGGCTTCTTGCTCAACGGCACGCCGGCCTCGGGTGCGGTGGTGGCGTCGTTCATCAATGGCGCGGTGACCGGCGAGACCTTCACCAAGCTCGACGAGATCCGCAACGCGATGTCGACGTCGATCCTCGGCGACATGTGCCGGGACGGCGGGGGCTCGGACTGCGGCGGCCCGTCGGCCAACACGCGATTCGCGCGGCTGTCGAAGGTGCTGCTCGCGCCGTACGTGAGCGCGGACAACTCGCCGCTTCCGAGCGCGAGCTGGGACGGTTACGGCCAGATGGCGAACCAGCTAAGCGCCGCGAACAGCTACCTGCGCGAGCTCGGGCGCGTACAGTCTGACCTCGAGGCGGCGTACCTCGACGAGCTGCAGCCGTTCTTGAGCTCGGCGCAGTCGGGGGCGATCCGATTCGGCATCGCGCCGCCGGCAGCGCCCGTGTACACACTCGACGAGCTGACCCAAGCCGCAACGACGCATGCCGACGAGTTTCGCCCGAGCAGCGGCGGCTCGGCGGGATCGCTGAATCAACCGATCAGTGATCGGCTCGCGGGTTGCTGGAATGGCGCCAACAGCGGGACGCTGCGCAACTGCCATCCACCTGATGGCATGCCGATCGCCGAGCTGCCCGAGATCAAGACCGCGACCGCGGCGCTCGAGACGTACAAGACCACGGCGCGGATCCTGCCGCTGCGATATCGGATCTCGAGCCTCGTGCTAGGGCCCGACGCTCCGGCGGCGTGCGCGGCGCTTCGCGATGCGGCCAATCAACCGATGCGGTTGGCGACCTGGGACGAGGCGCAGCGGCTCGCGGTCGTCGTCTCCAACGGAACGTTCACCCGGTCGATGGCATTCCCGTACGACGCGTGGGCGGAGAACTCGACGCAGACCTGCACGCTGACCTCTCAGCGCCGGTCGCTTCGCAACATGCCGTCGGGACAACACGCGGCGTACTGCCGGGACTACGATGTCACGCTGCCAGCGCTGTGTGTGCCGGCATCGGGGCCGTTTCCCGCCAATTGACCAGCCGCCACGACGGGCGGCCATGGCTCGCGGTTTGGCGTGCAACCCCACGAGCGGTTGCGTGTCTAGCCGGCATGCCTCGCCCTTGGGCCTCTGATGTTCGCGAAAACTCTGTCGTGTTTTCGTTGCGAGAGCTGCGGGATATCGAGACGGATCGGATCCGGGAAGAACACGACGCGCTGGTTCGCGCCGAGCAGCTTCGGGTAGCCGCCATGCACGAGCAACAGCGCCGCGAGCGCGAGGCCGAGGCCGCCAAGCTCGCCGCCGAACGTGACGCTCGGCTGAGAATCGAGCAGGCGCGCGAAGCAGCCGAGCGCGAAGCTCGATGCCGGATCGCAGAGCTTGAGGCTGCGGAGCGGCAGCGGCACGAAGCCGCGTTGCAGGAGCGGCGGCTCGAGGAGGAGCTCGTGCTTCGCCGCGAGTCCGTGAAGCGGCAACGCCCCGCCTGGATGATCGCGGTGATGTCGGTGTCGCTGGTCGCCGCGGTCGCGATGCTAGCGCTTGCGCTCACCAAGATCAGCGAAACCGAAGCGAGTGAGCGTGCGAAACAATGGGCCGTGGTCGAAGCGGACAAGGCCAGACAGATCGCGGCGGAGGCCGCGGAGAACGCCGCAAAGCTGGAGCGGGAATCGACCGAGGTCGCTCGACGGGTCGACGCTGCGATTCAGAGGGTCAACGAAGCGACCACCGAAGCTGCGCGTGCCAAGGCCAGGGCCGAGTTGTTGGCAGCGCAAAAGGAGCAAGCGGCGAAGTTGAAACGGATCCGCGACGCGAAGGCCAAAGCGGACGCGGACGAGCGTGCTGGTGGGATCCGGATCAACAGCGCGTGCGCCGAAGGCGTGCTGTGCAAGCAGGGCGAGAGGTAACGCCGCCGTTCGACCAGGATCCCACGCCCGATCACGCCCGCGTACACACCGTGATCGGCGAGAAGCCGCTGTCCGGATCATTTCCGAACGCCTCGAGCCGGGCACGAATCTGGACCGTGTGCTTGACGGCTCGACCGTGATACGTCGGCGGCGAGCTAGCGGGGATCGAGAACGTCCCGCGGAACTCCATCGCCTGTCCGGCGCCAAGCACCACCGCCGGCGCGATCTGAATCGCCTCGCTGATCGTGCGACTCGTGATCGACTGGTCGCGATTGTCGTCGCCCTTGATCCGGATCAGCTCCTCGCCCGCGATGTCGATGAACACCCCCTTCGACTTCACCTCGGCACCCTTCGAGCGGCAGGTGACGAGCACCTCGATCGTGTCGCCGGCGTAGACCGCCTGTTTGCCGATCTGGATCGTCACTTCTGCGGCTCCGCCGGTGACCGCACTGACTGCGCCCTTGAGCTTGTCCATGAAACCCATGTTCAGAATCCTTGCTGAGTTGTGGTTTGGTGGAACAACGCGCGAGCCTGGTGCGTGTAACAGCCGGAAATGCGCGTTCGGTTCGAAACCTCAGACGAGGCCCATGGTCACGGTCGCGCATTGCCAACGCGAACGGTCTTCGGCAGACTGCGGCGGCTTTGCCTGATTCGATCACCATTGGCATCGATTCCATCGCGTTTGCGGTCCCTCATCGCTATGTCGAGCTATCGGAGCTCGCGCGCGCACGCGGCGTCGATCCCGCGAAGTTCACGACCGGGCTCGGCTGTCGCCGAATGGCGGTCACCGACCCCGGCGAGGACACCGTCGCGCTCGCTGCCACCGCAGCTCATCGGTTGATCGCCCAGACCGGGATCGATCGCGCTCGGATCGGGCTGTTGATCGTCGGAACGGAGACCGGCGTCGATCATTCCAAGCCCGTCGCGTCGCACGTTCAGGGGCTGCTGGGTTTGCCGCGGACGATGCGCGTGTTCGACACCACCCACGCATGTTACGGGGGCACCGCCGGCTTGATGACGGCCTGCGAGTGGATCGCATCGGGCGTCGCACGCGGTCGGGTTGCGATCGTGATCTGCTCCGACGTGGCGCGCTACGGCGTGGGTACGCCGGGTGAACCGACCCAGGGCGCAGGCGCGATCGCGATGCTCGTCACCGAGGCACCGCGCGTGGTCGCGATCGACGTCGGTGCGAGCGGCGTCTCGAGCGCCGACGTCTACGATTTCTGGCGGCCGCACGGCCGGCGGGAGGCCGTGGTCGACGGCCACTATTCGATCGAGTGCTACCTCGAGGCGCTCGCCGAAGCCTATCGCGGCTGGTGTGGCCATGCGCGTGAGCGCGGGTGGACGGCCGCGACCTCTGCGGAAGGGGCAGCGCACGGGCTCGCACGCATCGTCTATCACGTGCCGTTTCCCAGGATGGCCCACAAGGCGCACGCGCATCTCGTCCGGATCGAGCGGGACGAAGCGACGGGCGATCCAACGCAACCGATCGATCCGAGCGTCGTGGCAGGTCGTTACGAGCAGCAAGTGGCGCCGTCGCTGCGGGTGTGTGCGGAGATCGGGAACTCCTACACCGGATCGCTCTATTTCGGATTGCTCGGGCTGCTGGAGTCCGAGGCCCACGCGCTCGCGAACCTGCGGATCGGCATGTTTTCGTACGGGTCCGGCTGCGTCAGCGAGTTCTTCTCGGGCGTGGTTCAGCGCCATGCCGCACGCGCGATCGCCGTGACTCGTACGACCGAGATCCTCGGCGCCCGAACGCCGATCGGGATCGACGAGTACGAGCGTCTGCTCGCGCTGCCCGCGGACGCGCCCCTGGCGATCGCACCGGCCCCTGGCGGCTACCGGCTCGCAGCGATCCGCGACCACCGCCGGATCTACGTCGCCGGGTAGCGAGTGGTCCGCTCGGACGGCCGTCGAGCGCGCATCGGTTCAATCGACGACGTTGACGGTCTTTTTCTCGAGGTCGGCGGCGATCGAGATCACGTTGCCTGCTTCGACGACGATCGTGCGGGTCTGGATGAACCCGGCATCGTCGGACACCTCGACGGTGTGCCGCCCCGCCGGCAGCACGAGCCGCAGCCCGTGCATATCGCTCTTGGGCCCTTCGTCGACGCGAACCCACGCCCACGGGTGGGCGGACATCTGGACCGTGCCTGCCGTCGAATAGAGTCGCGGCTCGCCCTGACGAGGCAATGGCTCCTCCAGGGCTGCGATCGACGGCGCGTCGTGGAGCGAGGACGCGATGTTCGCGATCGGGCTCACCGGTGGCGTCGCGACGACCTGCGCGACGGCGACCGGCTCGGGACTTGTGGAGAGGAACAGCTGGGCCACGATCACGACCGCGATCGCGATCAGCGCACCCGCGACGAACCCGAGCATCGTCCGCGCGGGCGAGCTACGCGGCGCGAACGCGTGCGGATGGCCCACGGCAGCACCGCCGTGAACGTGGGACAACTCGTGGCCCAGCCGGCGCGGATAGGGAACGACGACCGGTGGCCGCGCAGGGGGAACGGGGCTCGGCGCGGTGAGATTCGAGGCTGAATGGTTGTGCATGGCGTGCATCGAGATCATCGCGGGTTCGACTGTGGGCGGTAGAGGGGGACCTGGCTGGGTTGGTGAATCACGGTGGAACACCACCGTGCGAGCTCCATCGACGCCGGGGACCGGCACGACGGGGACCGGGACGCCGGCGATCGCGCTCGACGATGGCCGTGTATGCTCGCGGATGGCGGGCGCGCTCGACTGCATCGCAGGCCGAGCGTCGACGAACATGGAGGTCGTGGCGATCGCGAGTGGGCTGGAGGTGACCATCGTCTCGAGCGCCCCCGGCTGGTTCGCGGCCGGATCGACCTCGCGAATCAGGGCGGCCAGCGCCGCGGCCCCGTGCGTCCAGTGATTCGCCATCCGTGCGTCGACGAGCTCGTCGATCATGTGTTGCATTCGCTGGTAGCGGTACTCGGGCTCGTGGGCGAGCGCGCGCATGCAGATCGCGGCGAGGTCAGCGGGGATGTCGGCGCGGATCGCGCGCGGGTTGATGGCATTGAGGCGCGCCCCAGGTGCGCTGCGAGCGCCGAACGGGTGACACCCGGTGATCAACTCGTAGAGCACGACACCGAGCGCGAACACGTCCGTACGCGGGGTCAACAGCTCGCCCCGCGCTTGCTCGAATGCCATGTACGTCCACTTGCCTTCGCGCAGGCCGGGTCCGCCGTCGCGCCGCGCGATTCCGAAGTCGGCGACCCGCACCTCGCCCGATCGGCTCAGCAGCAAATTGCTCGGGCTGACGTCGGCATGAACGATCGATCGCGCGTGCGCAAACTCGAGCCCCGTCGCGGCCGATTGCACGATGTACGCGATCACGCCGAGCGGGAGTCGTCGTTGACCGTGGCGCTTCATGATCTCGCGTAGCGTGGGGCCATCGACCAGGTCCATCACGATGAACATGTGGTCTCGATCCCGCGCGAGGTCGAGCACGCTGACGATGTTGCCGTGCTGCATCCCGACCAGCAGCTTGGCCTCGGCGATCAGTCGTTCGACGAATTCAGGATTGGCAGCGAGCTCTGGAACCAGGCGCTTGATCGCAACCGGGCGCTGGAAGCCTTGATGACCGTGTGAGTTGCCGGCAAACACCTCCGCCGTACCACCGCGCCCGAGCAGCCGGCCCAACACATACCTGGCGGCGAGGTCTCGTTGCACGAACCGGTTCGATTGCAACCGATGTACCGATCACGGGCGACGCCGCCGGCCTGAGATCACGCTGACCAGCTGCGCGGGCGACTCCACGATCTGGCGCCTGCGTGTGCGAACAGCTCGTGATATCGCGCGAACTTACCGTCGCCCGCATTCGCCTTGGGGTGTCGAGCGCTCAGCGCCTGGACCGTACGTGAGCCACTGCGATCACCCTGAGGGGCGGTCCTTCACTTGTGGCGTGGTTCGGACCACGGCGTCACTCGCCCGGGCCGGTGGACCGGCGACGATCCACCGGGCTACCGAGGCGCAACGAGGAGCTGCCCTACCAGCCGGTGGTCCTGCGGAGTTATCCGGTCGCCGCCGTACCGCGGTCGTGGTCCATCCCTTGCTTTGACGGGCGCCATGCGTCTGGGTTGGCTCGTACCGGTCGTGGCAACGGTTGTGGCGTGCTCCACCGGAGATGACGCAGAGGTCGGACCCGGCGGGGTACGGCTCGAGGTGGTGTTCGCGACCGGCCGCGTCGAGCTGGTGCGGGCGACACCCCTGGCCGAGGCGCCGACCGAGCTCGGCGCACCTTCGCAGATCGGCGGCGACATTCGGTGGGAGCTGGTCACGCCCACCGGCACCGTGCTCGCTTCGGGATCCGCACCCGATCGCCGGGTCGTCGATTACGAGGTGGACGAATCCGACGAGCCATTGCCCATCGGGATGCCAGATCAGCTGCGCGCGCAATCGGGCACGCTGTCCATCGATCTGCCGAACGCGGCGGGAACGCTGCGCGTGCTCGAGCCCGGCGGCGCACTGATCGGAACCTTGAATGTGACCGCCCAGCGAGGTGATTACTCGGCGGACGGCTGGACCCCCGGAAAGTCAGACATCGACTTCGAGACCGATCTGATCGGCGATCCGGTGCTGCTGGTCGGCGACGGCACGGTCGAGCGGCACGTGAATCTACTGTTCGTGCCCGAGGGATATCCGGCCGATCAGCAGGCGAAGTTTCACGATGACCTCGCCGACATGCTCGACAAGCTCAAGACCACCGACGTCTACAAGGACTACTTCGCCAGTCACTTCAACGTGTGGCGGCAGGACATCCAGTCCGCGGATTCGGGGGTTTCAGACCCGCAAGGAGTGGCGAACAAGGACACGGCGTTCAACATCACGTTCGGTGACGGCGTGATGCTGCCGCGTCGATGCCTGATGCCCGCCGCGAGCTGGAACACCGTCAGCGTCGCGAGCCTCGCGCGGCTACGCGAGATGGTGCACGCCGATGTCATCATCATCGTCGCGAACACGTCCGAGCACGCCGGGTGCGCGCGGCGCGCCGATCGGCTGATCGTCCAGAGCGCGAACGGCGCTCGCGCCGGGACCGTGCTCGGCCACGAGCTGGGCCATGCGTTGTTCGGGCTGGCCGACGAGTACGAGGAAGCGGGACGACCGTGCCTGACCGGGCCGAATCTCACGTATAGCCTCGACGCGATTCCGTGGCGCGATCTGATCGCGCCGACCACGCCGATCCCGACGCCGGCGAGCCCGCCGTCGGGCCTGGTCGGTGCGTGGCCGGGCGGCGGCCGATGCTCGCAGGGTGTCTGGCGCCCGGAGTACACGTGCAAGATGCGCAAGAACGAGGCGCAGTTTTGCGACGTCTGCGCGCGCCTGGCCAAGCAGCGGTTCGCGTCGCTGTCCGCGGGGATCGCGTGCACGCCGATCGTGGCATCCGGGGTAACCGCGAGCGCCAACGACGGAAACCTCCCCGGGAACGTGCTCGATCGCGATCTGTCGACGCGGTGGTCCAGCAACGGAAGCGGGCAGTGGATCCAGCTCGAGCTCGCGCAGCCTCACCTGATCGATGGCATCGAGGTGGCGTGGTACCTCGGCAGCGTTCGAAGCAGCAACTACCAGATCGAGACCTCGCTCGATGGCACGACCTACAGCATGCTGAGCGTAGGCTCCAGCAGCGGCACAACCACCGGCAGCGAGCGCGTGGCGGTGACTCCGACGCTGGGTCGGTTCGTGCGCGTGACGGTCAACGGAAACTCGCAGAATAGCTGGGCCTCGATCAACGAGCTCCGCGCCTGCGGTGTCAAACCGTGAGCTGCGCGTGGTGAGGTGATCAACGCAGCTGCTTCCAGTCGGCGCGCACTTTCAAGTACGGGCCCTTGAACGGAGGCGCGCCGGCAGCGGGTCCGATCACGTAGTCGGCGCGACGATTGGCGGGCTCGTCCGTCTGATCCGGTGTGGCCACCTTGAGCACGCCCTCTCCAAACCCGGCGACGGCGATCGGAATCCGCAGGCCCTTGGATCGGAAATAGCTCGCGATCGCCTGCGCGCGAGCCAGCGATAGCTTCTGGTTCTTGGCGGTGGCGCCGACCGTATCGGTATGACCGGCGACGTACAGCCGCATCTTCATGAATCGATCGGCGCGGGTGACAACCTCGTTGATCTTCACGAGGCTGGCGTCGAGCTTGGCGTGCTCGCGGGCCGCGATCGTCGCGCTGTCCGTGCTGAAGTTGACGTCTTCGTGATCGATCGTGACGGACCACGGAACAAGCTCGACATTGCTGGCGATGCCTTCCGCCGACACCACACGCAGCTTGAGCATCATGACGCGGGTCGCCGAGGGTTGCGACCACGTGATGGAGAGCCAGCGATCCGGCGGCTCCTTGTTGTACGTCGCCTTGCCGGTGCCGAGCTGCTTGCCGTCCTCGCCGATCACCACCAGCTCGGCCGAGCCGGCGGGACGGGACAGCTTGAACTGGAGCACGCGCTTGTCGAGATCGAGGTGGTCCGCGTCGTAGCTCACCTTGAGCGGGGCGCGCACCATCGTCTCGAACACCAGCTCATCGCTCCACGCACCTGCACCCACGACCTCGAGCGACAGGGAGCCCTTGTACGAGGCTTTGCCCGCGCTGCCATCGCCGATCTTGAGCGTCACGGCCTGGCCTTTGGCCAGCGCACCATGCCGCACGGTGAAGTGCTTGCCGTCGTCGCGGTCCAGCTCGATGCGAAGGTTCTTGACGCTCTGCACCGCGTGTAGCCGGATCTCCGGCTTCTGGCCGATCGGGACGTCGGCCTTGACGGCGAAGCTCACCGGCTGCGCGGCCGCAGCACCGGCGGCGAGCATCACGATCACTGCCCACAGCATTCGCATGACGACGATCATAGCTCGACCGACATCCATGGTTCTCGGGGTTCACAAGTCGGCGCGATCGTGGTGATTCTTGGCCATGGTCCGGCTGATCGCGGTGATGCTGGCGATTGCCGGTTGTTCGCCGGCGGTGATCGCGCCTTCCACACCCGCGGGCCAGGAACCACGTGCCGACGCACCGCGGATCAGCTGGCGGCGGATCACGACGGCGGCGGATCTGCCGGCGCTGCCGCCGTCTCCCGGCAGCTACCGCATCCACATGATCGATGTCGGCACCGGACTATCGATCCTCGTTCAAGGTGCGGATTTTGTGCTGCTCTACGACGCCGGTACCAACGATCGCGAGGAGCGCCCGCTTCGGGTCGTCAGCTATCTGGCACGAGCCATCGGTCGCTCGGGTGACGAGCTGTGTGGTTCGCCGGCGGATCCGCCCGTGGCACGGCGCCGCATCGACCACGTCGTGCTTTCGCATCCACACCTCGACCACGCGTCGGCGCTCGATCTGGTGCTTCACTGCTATGAGGTCGCCGAGTTCTGGGATCCCGGCCGGATCACCGAGACCGTGTTCTACCGCGAGCTGCTCGCGGCGATCGCTCGGACCCCCGGGTTGACGTACCGCACGGCCGCGACGGTGCCCAGCGAGCACACCATCACGGTCAAGAGCCTGAACATCTCGATCGGATCATGGCGCCGGTTCAGCGAGGGCGATGTCGTCGAGCTCGGCGCGGGGGCGCGATTCACCATCCTTCACGCCGATCCGAAGTCGCACGGTGACCCAAACCAGAGCTCGCTCGTCTTGCTGGTCGAGCTCGGCGGTGCGAGGCTGTTGCTCACGGGCGATGCGGAGTCCGGCGATCGTCGAGACCCATCGTATCCAGTCGGCGATGTCGAGCGCTTCCTGATCGATCATCACGCTCCAGACGTTCGTGCGGACATCCTGCAGGTCGGTCACCACGGCTCGAAGACGTCGAGCCGGCGCGGGTTCCTCGAGGCCGTGCAACCGCGCATCGCGCTGATCTCGAGCGGGCCGAAGCGCTACGGCAAGATCGTGCTTCCCGATCCCGAGGTGGTCGACGAGCTCGCCCGCATCGGTGCGACCGTGCTGCGCACCGACGAGCACGACACCAGCTGTTCGGTGGTGGGCCGCATGGGCGGCGATATCGGTCCGGGCGGCTGCGATGCGTGGCTGATCTCGATCGAACCGCTACGACGCCGATAACTCGCTGGCGGGCTTATTGTCGAGCAGCCCCCGGCACAGGCCCACCATCTCGACGTCGGCTGGATCGTTGCATTCCTCGACCAGCGCCTCGAGGCGCGCGAGCGCGCTCTTGTAGGCCTGGATCACCGACGCGCTCGGTGAGGGGGGCGATTTTGCCATCACCATGAGCTTGAGGACCTGGCGTTGGTCCTGGGGGCGCTGGCGCGCGAAGTCGGTGTCCTGAAACAGCGCGGCGTACGCGTCGTACGCTTCGGGCGTGCGCCCGGCGCGCGCCGAGCCGACGATCCGCTTGACGGTCGCGGCGAGCGCTTCCTTGCTGCGCGCATCGATCTCGACCATGCTGCCGCGGGCGATCGGACGATCGATCGTGCCCGACACCGTTGCGAGCGGGTCGGGCTTGGCGGGCGCGGTCACCACCTCGATCGCCGGCGGTTCGGGCTCGTCGTCGTGCTGCGGTTCGGCATCGAGCACTTCGATCTCGACGACCTCGCGCTCGACGGGGCCGGCCGATGCGGACGGCGGTGGCGGCCCTGGCGGCCCCGGCGGCTGGCCGGCGATGTCCTCCAGATGCGGCGATCGCGCGCGCGCACCATCGAGGCCCAGCGGCGCAAATATCGCGTACAGGCGATGCGGCAGGCGCGCGAGCTTCTCGACCAGCGACGCGGTGGTCACGAACAGCTCTTCGCGGCGGTCGTTGCCGAGCAATCGCCTGATCACCAGCTCCTTCGGCGACAGCGAGTGCACGCGGATCTGTTGCACGATCGGCGCGGCCGCCTCGACCATGCGCTGCACGATCTCGCCAAGGTCATCGCGGTGGACCAGCGACCGGTCGTCCATGGTCGCGACCACGACGTTGCGGCGCACGGTGCTCGGCAGCGTGAGCGACTCGATGATCTTGTCGCGCAGCGTGACCAGCCGCTGGCGATCGTCGTCGCTCAGCTCGTCGACCGTGGCGCTGCCCTCCTTGGCACCGACACGGGTGACGCGAACCGTCGATCCCGAGATCACGACATCGAGTCCGGTCGGTGCGTTGGGCTCGCTGCGCAGGGCGAACCTCGATTCCTTGGTGTCGCCGGTGAACGCATGAATGCAGTACTGATCGATGCGTTGCGCGCGGACCTTGGTGCCCTTCTTGAGCCAACCGCTGGCCTCGGGAACCGCGATCTCGATCGGGGACACCAGATCGCCGACGTGCATCACCGACGCCGCAGGATGTCCGGTCGCGAACTCGAGCGCACAGGTCCACTTCATGCCGTAGGGCGTGACCGCCCGGGTCTCGGCCTCGTAACGTCCCGCCTCGGTGAATTGAAGCGCCAGGTTCCAGGTTCCATCGTGGGGCTCGTGGAGGGCCACCCACTTGCCCAGCGCAGCGAGGCAGTTGTCGCGCTCCTCGCGATCTTTGGCGGCGATCGCGGCGAGCTCTGCGTCGAGATGGGCGTCGACCTCGCCGAGGGTGGTCGCGATCTCGCGCTCCGCGGCTGCATGGATCCGTTTGACACCGCGCGCGGATGCCGAGTCGGCGCCGTTGGTGTTCGCGCTGTTGGCTGCGTCGAGCACGAGCGCACGCAACCCGGCGAGCCGCGCGCGCTCGGCGTCCGCTTTTTCTTCGCGATCGCGGCGTTCATTGCGTAACAGCACGATCTGCTCCTGCGCCATCAGCAGATGGGCACAGAAGCTCAACGCATCGCGGAGGAACACCAGGTAGTTCGACTGCAGCGGCGATGGGGTCGAATCCCCGTACAAGTACCTCACGGTCTACGAGCCTCCCATCACCATCGTAGGCCATCTCCGGTGCCTCTAACCCGGGGCAGATCGCGAATTCTGTGTGTGCTCCGCGGGCCTACGTCGGCGGCCGGTTCGGTCAGGGAATTTGCGTTGGCATTTCGCATGACTTGTGTGATGCCTCGGCCGCCGTTGCTCCGAGCGCTCATGCCACATCCGCGACTCATCCCCCTCGCTTTGATTGCGGTGCTCGGGATCGCGTGCACGACCCTGCGCGGCCGCGCCGACGAAGCCTACGCACGCGGCGACTACCTCGAAGCGGCAAAGCTGTACGACCAGATGGTCGCGGCGGAGCCGGACAACGCGGAAGCGCTCGAGCGGCGGTTTGCCGCACGTGCAGCGGCGCTACGGGCGATGCTGCAAGCGACGCAGCTGGCGCGCAGCACGGGCCGGACCGAGGCCGCGATCAACGAGCTGGCCAGGCTGCTGCACCATCGTGACCTGTGGGCGATGCCGCCAGATCCAGACCTCGTGGCTCCGATCGCCGCCGAAGTCACCGCGGCGACGGCACATGTGCAGGTCATGATCGACGGGCTGGTGATGGCCCGGCGTCCGCTGGGCGCGCAACAGACGCTCGGCCGGTTTCAGTCGCTGCTCTCGCGCCGCGACTTTGACAATCGCTACGAGCTGCTGCGAACGACCGTCGCTGCCGCCGGCCGCCGGCACTGCGACAAATTGATCGCCGAGTCGTCGACCGCCGCGACGCCGTACTGGAACCGGTTCTTGAACCGCTATTGTGCGTACTGGGGAAGCGCGACGCGCCGCGATGCTCAGCTGCCGCACGTACGGTCCGGGTTGCTGGTCGTCGGAGGGATTCACGGCGAGAGCCGCGCGCAGATCAGCGAGCTGCAGGACGCGCTCGCCGCAGCGTTCGCCGGCAGCGTTTGGTTCGACCCCGCCGCGACGATGCCGGCACACTGCAACATTGATGGCCACGTGACGTCATCGTTCACCGAGCGCTCGGTGTCGCTCACCAAGAACTGGAACGAGAGCGTCCCCTATACCGCGTACGAGACCAAACAGGTCGCATACCAGGAGCCGTACACCGAGACCGAGACCCGATACGAGCAGGTGCCGCACATCGAATACGAGACCCGAACCGTCTCGTGCGGCAGCGGCACGTGCACCGAGACCACGCCGCGCACCGTCTACAAGAGCGAGCCGCGCACCGAGACCGTGACCAAGTATCGGACCGCCTACCGCACCGAGACCCACCCGGTGACGCGATACCGCGATGTCCCTCAGGTGTTCTCGTACCTCGCGATCGAGCGGACTGGACACTACGCGAGCTCGCTGCGCGCTCGCGCGATCATCGCAGGCGAGCCGATCGTTGCAGAGGTCGCCAGCGCGTTTTCGCGGACCGGGATCGAGCACAACGTCTCGTTCCCTCCGGCGGGCATCAGCCCCGAGCAGGCGGATCTGCTATCGGGACCCGAGTTTGTCGAGCGCGAGCATGCGAGCCTGCGGCAACGGCTCGCGCGGATGCTCGACGACAACTATCGCCAGCTGTACTGCAGCTCGGATCGCTACACCGCCGACCAGGCGGCCGCGTGTGCGTACCTGGATCCCGTACAAGCTCCCGCGCCTGTGCAGGTCGCGCTGCGCGAGCTGCTCGGCGATGACGCGCCGCTCGCATCGCAGCTGCTCGGTCGCTGAGCGGCTCGGGCACCTTGCCGTCGATCTGGTACAACTTCGCCGCCATGTGTCGCAACATCCGTACGCTTCACCACTTCAAGCCGCCCACCACGCCCGAGGAGATTCACGCGGCGTCGCTGCAATACGTGCGCAAGGTGAGCGGGATGCGCGAGGCTTCCAAGGATGCCGAGCGGGCGTTCGCGCGCGCCGTCGGGCAGATCGCGGCCGCGACCACGCAGCTACTCGACTCGCTGCCAGCGCGCGGTGAGCCTCGTACTCGCGACGGCGAGCGCGCGAAGGCGAAAGCGCGTTGGGAACGCCGCGAACGAGCCATGAAGGGCGCGTGACCGTACCAGGTAAGCGACACGCTCCGGCGGCCGAGCGGAACAAGGCGCCGATCGCCGAGGTGCTCGCGCGTGTGTTGCCCGCGCGCGGTCTGGTGCTCGAGGTGGCGAGTGGATCTGGTCAGCACGTGGTGTGGTTTGCCCATGCGTTGCCGGCGCTGACCTGGCAGCCGAGCGACATCGATCCCGAGAACCTGGCGAGTATCGCCGCCTGGACCACCGAGGCCGCGTTGCCCAACGTTCGACGCGCGGTCGCGCTGGATGCGATGGCGGTGAGCTGGCCGATCGAGCGGGCGGACGCAGTCATTTGCAGCAACATGATCCACATCGCGCCATGGGATGCAGCGGTAGGGCTGTTCGCGGGTGCGCGACGCGTGCTGCCTGCAGGCGGCCGGCTCTGTGTCTATGGGCCGTTTCGATTCGACGGTGTGTTCACGGCGCCCTCCAACGAGGAGTTCGACCGCTCGCTGCGGGCGAGGGATCCTCGGTGGGGTGTGCGCGACATCACCGAGCTCGACCAGCTCGCCGGGTCGCATGCGCTGGAACGGATCGAGACCATCGCGATGCCGGCGAACAATCACGTGCTGGTGTTCGAAGCTCGGCGGCCGTGATGAGCGCGGTCCGCGTCGCCGCAACGAGGCTCACCACATCGTTGCGATCCCTGGCTGCGAGTACAGTCACAAACTGAACCCAAACTACCCTCGCGACGGGATCGTTGGTTCGGTATGGTCGCGGTCCTGGATTCGACGAAAGGGCTGACGATGAATCGATTTAGTTTGGTTATTTCGGGGTGCGTGTTCGCGGTTGCGTGTGGTGGCAGCAGCGGTCCGGGGACCGGGGCCGATCTCGCAGAGCGAGGCGCAGGAGCTCTGTCGCGACACCTGCCAGCACGATATCGACTGCGGTAACGAGCTCGACCTCGAGCAGTGCGCGCAGGATTGTTCGCTCGGCGTTTCGACCTGGGTGCGAGCCGACGCGTTCACCGATCTTCAGGAGTGTTTCGCCGCGCTCGAATGCAACGCGGGCGATGACGAATGTCAGCTCGAATGCAAGCCCACCTCGACCCACGAGGCGTTCGAGGAAGATTGCCGCGCCAAAGTGACCGAGTGTCAGCTCCCCGATGATTCGGGGTGCGAAACCTCGCCGTCCGTGTCCAGCGACGCTGGATTCTACTGCTTCGTGACGCCATCCATCATGAAGGAGCTGCAGGCGTGCTTCGACGAGGCCTGCGACGACGTTGGCACCTGCTTCGACAGTGTGTACGCGAAGTACACCCTGGGCGGAGATGACCCAGCGCTCCGTGTGTTCTGATCCGAGCCAGCCAGTGAGTCGCCGCGGGGCTATGGCTGATTACCGGTCAGGCTCGGCAACTCTTCGAGGTTCGGGACCAGGATGATCTCGATCCGGCGGTTCTGCTCGCGATTGGCCTCGGTGTCGTTGGGCTTCACGGGATCGAACTCGCCATAGCCTGCCGCCGCCAGGTTCTTCGGCGGGAACCCTTGTTTGATCATGTGCTGCACGACGCTGTTCGCGCGCGCGGTGGACAGGTACCAGTTGTTCTTGAACGCCGCGGTCTTGATCGGCTGCGTGTCGGTATGACCGGCGACGACGAACCGCCGATCCTGAAATTGCATCAACACGGCCACGACGTCGCTCAGCGCGGTCTGTCCACCCTTCGAGAGGTCCGCGGATCCGCTCGGGAACAGGATCCCCGACGGCAGCTTGAGCGTCATCTGGCCGTTGCGAAACACGACCTGCAGCTTGCCGGTGTCGACGAGCGCGCGGAACTTATCCTGTAGCGCCTTGTACGCCGCGATCCGCTTCTCGGCGGCCTCCTTCTGCCGGCGCAGCTCGGCGAGCTCCTGTTCGGTTGCGGCCTTCTCGCCGCGAACCTTGCCGAGCTCGGCTTCTTTGGTCTTCGATGTCTCGTCGAGCTGGCCGAGCTGAGCCTGGAGCTCGGCGATCTTCTCGGATAGCGATTTCTCGGTCTCGGCACCCTGTTTCTGGGTGTCAGCGAGCTGCTGCTTGAGCTGAGCGTTCTCGGCGAGCGCCTTCTCGTACGTCGACTTCTTCACGCATCCGGCGACGGCGAACGCGATGAACAACGGGGCGAGCTTCATGGTCCTGCGACCGTACCCCAGCATTCCGGCGAAAACGCCGCCGCGATCGAAAATCCGACGCTGTGAACGCACACGTGCGCCCATGCCGGGTAGCGACGATGTTCTCGCGGCTAGCGTGCGATCTTCGTCAGATTGAAGTTGTTCTCGAACGTCTTGGGGCGGTTCAGCTTGATCCGCTGCTTGACCGCATCGTGCTTCGGCTTGGGTGTCTCGGCCATCTGCGCGCCGCCCTTACCGCCGGTGACGAGCTCGAGATCGATGGTGGATAGGTTCGAAACTGCGTTGCTCATGGGTTCTCCTGAGGTGAGTTGGGTTGAAAACGAAGGAATAGGGGCTGCCCGCTAGCGCCGGCCGCGCATGTTCAGTCGGATGTTGATGCGAGGGGCCAATCCCGGACCGGCGACCGGCACCTGTCCACCACCGCCGCCGCGTCCGCTCGTCATCATCAACATCATCATCGTCATGAGCGTCGGGTCGCTCTGGTTCTGGCTCGCGCGAGCCACATCCTTGAGTGAGTTTCCGATCTGCGTCGTCAACGACACGAGTTGTTGGTTCGCGGCGGTTCCGCCCGCCACCTGCTCGAGCTTGGTCTCGGCGATCGGCGTGAAGCCGGTCTCGGCACTGCGCTTGGACATGTAAGACAGCCTTTCAAGTTAGGGGAGTAACGTGATGGACCGGTCTAGAGCACGGGTCGTGCCACCGTGTTCGCCACGCGAAATCAGCGACCTGAGCAGAGATTTCGGCTCGGCCGCGGCGTCGTTCGCGTGCTCGGGTAGACATCGATGTCTACCGTCGACGGCTCCTAACCCCCCGGGATCGCTACTGAGGTGCGGACTCGCTGGGAAGCTCGTCGATCACCGGTTTCGAATCGCTGTACGCCGCGATCGCGATGCCCGCCCCGACGATGATGCCGGCGATGATCGCCAGCAGCAGCCAGCGCTCGAGCCCGCGCTCGTGGGGGACGTGATGGCTGTTGGTGACGATGCCGCCGTGGACGCTCGCGAGATCGGTCGGCGCGCGGCGGGCGGTCGGAACGAACCCGCCGAGCTGTGGCGCGGACGCCACCGATGGCATGGGCTCGACCGCGACCGACACCTGTTCAGCGTCAGCGCTCAACGGCGGGTGGTAGGCAGGGGCGGGACGCTCGAACTGAACGGTCTCTTGGCCGGTGAGGACGTCATCTGGATCTTCGGGTGCTTCGATCGACCCCGACCCGATCGCCGGCTCGATCAACAACGAACGCGTGACCAGCGTCAGCGGACGAGCGGTGTGCATCGTCGACATCGCGCCGCGATCAGCGTGGCGCGTGTGGGCCTCGCGGATCAGCGCCGCGAGCTCGGCAGGCCCCTCTCGCCATTGGTTGGCAAACCGCTCATCGACCAGCGCATCGATCAGGTGCTGCATCCGCGCATAGCGCTGGCGAGGGTCGTGCGCGAGTGCGCGCATGCAGATCGCCTCGAGTCCCGGCGATACCGATGGGCGCAACGACCGCGGTGAGACGATCGGCAACGACCGTGCACTCTCACGAGCCGCACGCGAGACGTGGGTCTCGAACGGATGTGCGCCAGTCACCAGCTCGTAGAGCACGACACCAAGCGCGAACACATCGGCCTGCGGCGACAGCGGAGCACCGCGTACTTGCTCGGGAGGCATGTACGCCCATTTGCCTTCGACGCTCGTGGGATCGCGACCTTCACGGCGCGCGACGCCGAAGTCAGCCACGCGGACCTCACCGGAGCTCGTCAACAGCAGGTTGCTCGGACTGACGTCGGCATGAACGATCATGCGCCCATGTGCGAACTCGAGCCCCTGCGCGGCTGATTGCACGATGTACGACGCGAGCCCGTACGACATCGCCGCGTGCCTTCGCGCTTGCTGCAGCTGCGCGAGGCTCGGACCGTCGATCAGGTCCATCACCAGAAACGTGTCGCTGCCTTCGCGCGCCAGGTCGAGCACGCTCACGATGTTGCCGTGCTGCATCCCGACGAGCATCTTTGCTTCGCTGGTCAACCGACCGAGGAACAGCGGATCGTTTGCGAGCTGCGGCAGAAGTCGTTTGAGCGCCACCGGCCGCCGGAACCCTTGCTCGCCGACCGAAAACCCCGCGAAGACCTCCGCGGTTCCGCCGCGGCCAAGCAACTCTCCGAGGACGTAGCGCGCCATGAGGCGCCCGTCCGCGGGGTGGCGCGGTCCCGAGCCGACACCCTGCTCGGGAGAGTACTTCCAGCGCATGAGTGCACAGACCTACACGCATCGCTTGTCACGCGCACGTTCTCCGCCGCTGACAACGATGACAGCTGAAAATGGTTTCATGTTCGCATCCTCGTCGCGCGACGCGTCAAGCAACGTCGATCAGGCATGTCGATCACGGCGATCCGTGTCGGTAGCGAGCTGGACGAGCGGTCATCACCGTCGAGGATCTGGTGGATCTGCGACAATCGATCGCGATCGACTAGAACGTCGACGCCAAGATCGGCAGCAGCAGTGTCGACTGCTGCGCTACAGGATCTTCGAAGGTGCGCTGATAACCGCGCGCGACGACGAGTCCGATCCCGACGACAGCGCCGGCGTAGATCAGCCGAGCAGGCAGCTGGCGCCAACCGGTGAGGCACCACAGATCGAACACCTTCACGACGTCGTTGTGGCGGGAGAACGCGAGCACGTCCTTCGAAAAATCTATCCACAATCCGGTTGCAACAACGGTGAGTGCCAGCTGGCCATAGCGATTGTGCGGCCACGCGTCGGTCAACACCAGCGCCGCGAAGCCGCCGAGCAGGACGGCATCGGTGACCTTGGGTGCCGCGTAGAACCAGACCTTCTCGCCGCGGCCTTCAAGACCACGCACGTAGGTCCAGCCGAACCGAAACTTACCGGTCCGCGGTTCGCGACCCGGAGGAAACAACCGCATGTCCACGACCTCAGCGCCGACGAGCTTGGCGGCGAGTGCATGGCTGCCTTCGTGAAGGGTCACGCCGGCGAGATAGGTCGGCGGCGCAAGCGCGAGCCCCACCAGGACGAGCTCGCGATCGCTGGGTTCGGCGTGGGCGTCGGATCGGGCGGCGACGTTCGTCGCGATCGCAACGACTGCTGCCAGCGCGAGCCGGGGATTCATCCGGCGCCGGGGCATACCCAGATCGCATCGGTTTGGACGAACCCCAACCGTGCGGCCAGCCGGAGCGAAGCCAGGTTGCCTTCGTCAGCGCCCCACACGGGTTCGCGGCCCTGTCCGCGTTCATCGCGGATCATCGCGGCGGCGACGATGGTCGCGAGCCCGAGCTGGCGTGCCGTCGCCAGCGTGTCCACCGAGACATCGAACCAGTGCGCGCTGCGCCATGGCGCGTAGGCGAAGCTCACGGGTGCGCCGTCGACCCATGCCGTCCAGATCGTGCGGATGGTTCTCGCCCACGCGAGCTCCTCGGCGAGGGAGGAGGGTACGTGCGCCAACGAGGCGTCCGCGGGTAGCGGCGCCGCGCCCTCGAGGTCGGGCAAGCTCGTGGGGTCGGGCAGGGTGTGAAGCAGCGCGCGCCCGGCGACCCGTCCTGCGCGGCGGACACCGTCGAGCACCGCCTCTCGCTCGATCTCGATCAGCAGTGTGTGCTCGCGATGAGCCTCGGCGAGCTGGCACACCGACGCTGGCGTCGCGTCGCCGATCACCACGATCAGCTTTGCTGCATCGTGCCCGAGTGCGAGGCCACCCTCGAGCGAGGTGCGCCATCCCGCAGGGTCGGACGCGATCCCGTGCGCCTCGACCCACCGCGGAACGTCCGGGCGATCGAGCGTGATCATTTGGGCAGACCGCGCAAGTAGCCAATCGCGGCCTTCGCATCATCGACCAGGCATGGGCTGAACAGCTGCTTGCGCATCGCGCCCGTGCCCTTGCGAATCATCGCGCGTTCGAGCGCAGCCACCGCCCGTCGATCGTTGAGCGCACGCAGCTTGGCGACCGCTTCCTTGCGCAGCTCGCAGGTCGCCTCTTGCTCGAGATCATAGCTGTACGCGAGTAACCAGTCGACGCGATCGACGAGCTCGAGGCGTTCGACCACCGGGCGGGCGGCTCGACGGCGCGCGAGATCCTCGGCCACCGCGGCCTTGAGCAGCAACGGGCTCGCCTTGTCGTCCTTGGTGCTGCCGACCCAGAGGTCGAACGCGGCCGTGACGATCTCCGGCTGTGGATCGGCCGCCATCGCGCGGAGATTGGCACGCAGCGTTTGATCTGCCTCGAGGTTCGGCGCGAGCTCGAGCGCGCGCCGATACGCAACCAGCGACGGTGGATTCTCGTGGCGCGCTGCGTGGGCGTGGCCGAGCAGCAGCTGCGCCATTCCGTCGTTGGCGATCGCTTCCTTGTTCGCGTCGAGGATCTTGAGCGCACGAGCAGGATCGCCTTGGTCGAGCGCGGCGAACGCCTGGCCAGCCGGGCTATCGGGGTCGAGGCCCGGCGATTTCCCATCGGGAAGCGTGGCAATCGCGACGACGACACCGATCACCGCAGCTCCCGCCGCGATCGCGGCGTACAGCGGCCAGCGCTTTCGCCGAACTGGCGGCGGGCCGATCATCGATGCAGGATCGGGCTCGAGCTTGTTGGTCAGGCCGCTCTCGCGACCATCCATGAACACGCCCTCCGGGCCGCGCATCGCGCTCGCGAGTCGCTGCTCGGGCGTGAGTCCAAAGATCGGCTCACCGGTGGGCCCGGTGTACGGCAGCCCGAGCCCGACGCCACCCTTGCGGACGGGGGCGGCGACCGTCGGCGGTTTCGCAGCGACGGCTGGGACGACCGGATCTTTGGGACGTGCGGGGGGCGGTGCCGCGAGCACATCGTCGATCGCGTCGGCGATCGCGTCGGTCGCAGCCTCCGGCGCGAACTCGCTCGCGCTCGTGATGTTGACGCGACCATCGGGCGTGACCAGCGGCTGCGAGCCGGTGTCCGAGACGCGCGGCACGTTGACCTCGGTGACGCCCCCGTCGGAGGTGTGTAATGCCGCCTCGACCTCCGCGAGGTAGACGTCGGCGTTGGCGAACCGCTCGCTGGGCTTCTTGGTGAGGCCGCGAATGATCAAGCGCTCGATCGAGCTCGGGACCGGCTTGCCGCCCTTGATCATGCGCTGGCGCATCGGTGGCACCGGCTTCGCCGTATGCATCGACATCACCTCGAGCTTGTCGTCGCTGTAGAACGGCGGCTGGCCGCACAGCATCTCGTAGGCGAGCACGCTCGCGGCATAGAGGTCAGCGCGACCGTCCATCGGATTGCCCAGCGCTTGCTCCGGGGCCATGTAGATCGGCGTGCCGAACGCCATGCCCGCTTGCGTCAGCTTCACACCGTCGTCGAGATCCGAGGCGGTCATCGGCTTGGCGATCCCGAAGTCGAGGATCTTGGCGAAGTCGACATCCTCGCCCTGCCGGATCAGGAAGATGTTCTCCGGCTTGATGTCGCGGTGGATCAGCCCCGCCTGATGAATGTGAGCCAGCCCACGAAGCATGTGCGCGAGGATGTGAAGCGCGCGGCCCGGAGCGATCTGTCCCTCGGCCTCGAGGACATCCGCGAGCGACTTGCCATCGAGCAGCTCCATCGCGAGATAGAGCGAGCCGTCCCGCAGTCGGCCGCTATCGTAGACGCTGACGCAGTTGGGATGATCGATCTTGCCGACCGCGAGCGCTTCGCGCTCGAATCGGTTGCGGACATCCGGAGAGGCGGCAAGCGATGGATGCAGGATCTTGACCGCGACTTGCCGGCGCAGGGTCAAGTGCCCCGCGCGGTAGACCAACCCCATGCCGCCGCGGCCCAACGTCGATTCGAGCCGATAGCGGCCATCAATGACCAAACCGATGAGCTCTTCGCCGTCTCCATCGACGGGGACGGGCGTGTCGCGCACCACTGGCTCGGTGCCGCTATCGTCGGGCCCCATGGTCCGCTGTCATTGTGCCACCCCTTGGGACGCCCAGCCCATCCCGTCGCCGATTTCCGCACGTACGGGGGGGCCGGTCGCTTGCTATCGCCGCCCCGGCTCAGTAGATTCGCCCACCCGCCCAGGTAGCTCAGTTGGTAGAGCAGCGGACTGAAAATCCGCGTGTCGTTGGTTCAATTCCGACCCTGGGCACTAAGACTTAGGCCGCACCGGCTCTTCAGAAGCGCCGGATAGGTGATCGCGACGACTCCTGGCGTTACGGCGTCGCCGAGACCCACGTCGACCTGCATGTTGATCTTCGCCCGCTCGAGGAAACCGAGGAACGTGGCTCGGATTCCGCAATAGCGCGTATCCTCACGGATCTCGTCGACAGCGATCGTTGACGCGTCGAAGTTGATCGCGTCGGGTGGCACCTCCACGGCGAGGCAATCCCGGATGACCCCCGCGAGCTCGTCCGTCGTGAGCGTGCCTCGTCCGAGGAAGTCGATGTCTCGCGTGGCACGAGCGATCGAAGTGCCCCATAGCGGCAGCATCAGCGCGCCTTTCAGAACGAGCCGATCGCGGTGACCCGTGCAAGACAGGCGGAACAGGAACCTCGATCGCGTAGTACGTGAGCACCTCGTCGAAGGGACGCCCTTCCGTCTTGGCTCGTGTCAGGAGCCTTGCGTGGACCGAGGCAGCGAGGTTCTTGGGCCCGGTCATGTGAGCGCCTTGAGGTAGGGCTCGATCACCGAGCGGACGCGAACCTTCCCAGCGAGCTCGAGAAGCGCGCCGGGCCGGACGCGCCGGCTTCGGAGCCCGGTCGCGAGTGCCTTGATCGCGACGTCCTCGCCGATCCGGTTGCGAAACCGAAACGCATCCACGATCGACTTGGCCGCGTTGTAGACCTTCAGGTCGATGCCTTCGATCTTGTGGTTCTCGATGCCAGGTCGATAGGCGAAGTCGGCGAAGCGGAAGATCCGCACGGGTGGATGGTCGATCATCGGCGGTGTGGCGCCACGCAGGATCGCGATCGAAACCTCGTGCGGGATCTCATCCGTGAGCTCGTGGAACGCGAGCGCGGATACCAGGCATACGACCGCGTGTGGAGCACGGGCCGCGACTGCCAGTAGATCGAGGTGTGGCGGAACAGGAGCGGTCGCGAGGCGATACACGCCGCGGCTCACCTGCTCTAGCTCGCCAGCGTTACGAAGGCCATAGACCGTTCGCGGATGGAGCCCGCGACTAAAGAGGTCGGCCGAACGCACGACCGCGTGCTCGCCGAGCATTCGGCGAATCCGTGGATCTAGGTCGGCAGCGGTCGGCATGGAGTTAAGTATGAACAGTTAGACGTATATGTCTAAAGATATATCCATAGGTGAACAGTACGGGACCACAAGGGGGTTACCCCCCTGACAACCATCGGCCCGCCGCTCAGAACAACTTTGCGAGCAGGTCGAGCCCGACCTCTTCCTTGCCCAGCGCCCTCGCGACGGCATGCGCGACTGCGTGGCAGGTTGGGCTGCGTGGCAGGTTGGGCTCCTCATCCATGTCAGTGACACCGGCGATCCGAGGGAAGTAGCGGAAATCGGGGTGGATCGCGGCCGTCACTCCGAGCGGCGCCTTAGACGAGACCGAGCTCGCGCGCGCGTAGGGCCGCCTGCGTGCGGTCGCTGACGCCGAGCTTGGTCAGGATGTTCGTGACGTGGTTCTTCACCGTGCCCTCGGCGAGGAACAGCGCCGCCGCGATCTCCTTGTTCGATGCGCCGCGTGCGATGAGCCGCAGCACGTCGCGCTCGCGGTCGGACAGTCTCGACAGCTCGTTGGTCGCTGGCGCGCCGGTTGTCGACAGTCGCGAGAGCTCGGCGAGCACCTTCGAGGCGACCGAAGGCTGCAACACCGACTCGCCGCGCGAGGCGGCGAGGATCGCATCGATGAGCGTGCCGATCGGTGCATCCTTCAACAGGTAGCCGACGGCGCCTGCACGTAGGACCTCGAACACGAGCTCGTCATCTTCGAACGTGGTGAGCGCGACGACGCGGCAGGTCGGCAGCTGCACGCGCAGGCGGCGAGTCGTCGCCACACCGTCGAGCACCGGCATCTTGAGATCCACGAGCACGACGTCAGGGCGCACCTGCGCCGCGAGCGCGAGCGCCGCCTGGCCATTCTCGGCATCGCCGACGACCTCTACCTCTGCGCGCGTCGACAACAACGTGCGCAGCCCCGCTCGGAACAGCGTCTGATCGTCGACGAGCAGGACACGGACCGCCGTCACGTCGGAGCTCGCACCTCGAGCGTGAACCCGCGCCCCGGTGCCGTGGTGATCTTCACGCTTCCTCCGACGAGCTCCACGCGCTCGCGAATTCCGATCAGGCCGAACCCTCCCTCCGCGCCGACCGATCCGACCCCGTCATCGGCGACCTCCAGCGACACGTCGCGATCGCCGTAGCGCAACGTGCAGTGTGCCTGGGATGCAGTCGCATGGCGCGTGACATTCGTCAGCGCTTCCTGCGCCGCACGGAACAGCGTGTACTCGAGCGCGGGCGTCAGTGGCCGTGGCGCACCGTGGACGGTGAGCGTGGTATCGAGGCCACCACTCTTCGACTCTTCGATGATACTCGCGAGAGCGACGCCGAACGGTCGCTGGTCGATCGCGCCGTCGCGCAGCATCGATACCGAGCGTCGCAGCTCGGCCAGCCCTTCGCGTGCGAGCTCCTGGGCACGGGTGAGGCATTCGTTGGACGCGGCGGCATCGGTCGCCACCGTCGCGCGGGCGGCCTCGATCTGGACGTTCACCACGGTCAGATAGTGCCCGACGCTGTCGTGGATGTCGCGAGCGATTCGATTGCGCTCGCGCGTGGTGGCGAGCTCCTCGACCTCGGCGGCGTAACGGCGAATCTGCTGTCGTGCGTCTCGCTCGCGGACGAGGATCAACGAAAACGCGATCACGAACACGGCGCCGGGAATGAATCCGGTGCTGTTCGAGTAGATCTGCTTCGCCGAGAGTCCGAGCTGCGCGTGGAATACCGTGAGCGCCACGAGCAACAGGACGCTGAGCAGGATGCCCCACCGGATCGCAAAGTAGACGACGGCGAGGGCGACGAGCGGCATCATGATGATCAATACGGAGAACTGACTGACCCAGCATGCCGCGAACGCGACGGCGGACATCACTACGAGCCACGCCGCGATCATGGGGCGCCCGCGGCGCTCGCACCAGATCCAGCCGAGCGTGCTGCCGGCCAGGAACACGACGCCGAGTATGCCGAGCACCAGCTGAGGTCCGCGATCGAGCCACGCGTTCCAGCCAAACGACGAGATCACGACGACCGCCATCGCCAGCAGGGCACCCCGACGAGCGAGCGGCTCGTGGATGCGGTGTGTGGTGTTCACGGCATCACCGCCTGGGTCGCCGACACTCGCACGGCAACGATGGCCGCGCCAGCGGCCGGCGCTGGTGCGGCGCCTTCGGGTTGCACGACGAGCGCCCAAACCACCAGGCTCGCGCGCAACCGGATCCGAGGTGACGGCGACAAGCCATGAAGGCGCATGGAGATTCCAATCGCGTGGTTCACTCGATGCAGTCTGCCGATCTGCGCGAACCCACGAAACCCGCCAGAGGTCACGTTGTCAGGTCATGGCGGCGCATGACCTGGCTACGAACCGCGCGCTCGAGCGGACGGTTTTGTTCAGGCAGAACGAGCGGACAACACAACCCGGCACGTTCCGATCTCGACGCAATGGTCGCCGGGAAGACACGAGCCAGCGCCATCTCCGGTGCCGCAGCGAGGGCCATTGGCCTCGTAGAACGCATCGTACGAGATTCACGTGGCGGTTCACCAACCTGAAACCGGAGCTTCGCGGCTGCGCCTGCCGCGGCTGCCGCGGCAGGCCGGCTGATCACCGGCTCGGTCGGCGATCGCGAAGGTGTGCAGGTTTGGACCAGCGCGCAGGGCTCGAGCTGGGGTTGGTTGCGTTCATCCCGGGAATATGGGGCTACGCGGTCAGTTGAGTGGTCACGGGCCGCAGCCCCTGCAAGCGGGCGCCGGGATGGTAGACACGCCTTGTGCGTCGATACCGGATCATGGTCGCGATCTATGTCGCGGCGCACGCGTATATCTGGTGGCGGCTCGTCCTGCCGCTGCCATCGCCGGTGTGGCAGGTGGGGACCGCGCTGATCGCGCTGCTCGCGCCGAGCATGCCGATCCTGGCGCGCAGGCGGTCACGGTTCACGCGTGAACGCGGCCGGCGCTGGGTCCTGGTCGGTCATCTGTGGTTCGGGTTCGCGGCGTATCTGCTGCTCGGCGCGCTGGCCAGCCATCTCGCGGTCGCCCTTGGCGTCGACAGGCGAGACAGCGCGCAGCTGTTCGGCGCAGCTGCGATCGCGGTCGTCGTGGCTGGGCTGCTCAACGTCGCGCGTGGCCCCGTGGTCAAGCGCGTCCGTGTTCCGCTACCTCGATTCGCGCCGCTGACGTACACGATCGCGCACCTCACGGATGTGCACATCGGCATGTCGATCGGCCGCGAGTTCGCGGAGACCGTCGTCCGGCGCGTCAATGCGCTGGCGCCCGACCTGATCGTGATCACCGGCGATCTGATCGACGGCCGGCTGTCCGACCTGCGCGACGAGATCGCCCCGTTGCAGCAGCTGCGTGCGCGTGACGGTGTGTTCGCCGTCACCGGCAACCACGAGTACTACTGGAACGTCGAACCATGGCTTCGCCATCTCGGCTCGCTCGGAATTCGCGTGCTGCGCAACGAGCACGTGACGATCCGCGGCGCGTTCGAGCTCGCGGGCGTCGACGACGCGAGCTATGGCGAGGACGTGCCGCGCGCCGTGGCCGGTTGCGATCCGTGGCTGCCACTCGTGCTGCTCGCACATCATCCCCGCACGGTTCTGCGCGCGATGAAGGCGGGCGTGGATCTGCAGCTGTCCGGGCACACGCACGGCGGGCAGCTGCTGCCTTGGGGCTGGCTCGCTCGGCTGTGGGATCCGCTGGTCTCGGGGCTTGGCCGGTTCGGCGATACCTGGCTGTACGTCAGCGACGGCACCGGCTACTGGGGGCCGCCGCTGCGTGTCGGCACGCGCTGCGAGATCGCGGCGATCACGCTGACCGGCGGTGAGACGTGAGCTCGGGCGACCCAGCCTGCGCTCATTCGTAGATGTACACAGCGCCTGCGCGGTCGACCGAGTTATCGAGTTGATCGCCATCCAGCCCTGCGGCGCCGCTCGATTCGGCGCGTGCACCGACCGCCAGCACACGACCATCGCCAGACAAGGCGACACCTTCGCCAAACCAGTCGTCGGCATTCGTATTGGACGCCTTCACGTAGGCGTCTTGTGTCCAGCTCGTTCCCGATCGATGGAATCGGTACACAGCGCCTGCGTTGGGCGCCGTGTTGAGTGTCTGAGCTCCATCGACGCCGGTGGCCGGGCTTCGCTCGAACGGGGTCGTCACAGCGATGGTCGATCCGTCTCGAGCAATCGCCACCCGCCAGCTGAACAGATCCTCGGCATCGGGGTTGGACGCCTTTAGATACGCCTGCTGGCTCCACGCTGCGTCCACCCGGGTGAACACGTACGCCGCGCCAGCGTTCGTCAGCGAATTGTCACCCTGATCGCCATCGACCCCGGTCGCAGCGCTTTGCTCGCGCCACGCTCCTACGACCAGCGTCGAACCATCCGCGGATAGCGCCAGGTCGCGCCCGAGCTCGTCGAGCGCGGCAGCATTGGAGGCCTTGAGGTAGGCCTGTTGCGTCCACGTGGTTCCGGTGCGGGCGAACACGTAGGCGGCACCCGCGCTGGCCGCGCTCGTGTCGGTTTGATCTCCGTTGATCCCGGTCGCCGCGCTGTCCTCGTAGCACGCACCGACACCGAGGAGGCTTCCGTCGTGCGACAGGGCAAGGCTGAACCCGAACGCTTCGCCGACATCGGGATTGGAGGCCTTCACATAGGCCTGCTGCGTCCACACCGTTCCGGTGCGGCTGTAGACGTAGACTGCGCCCGAGTTCATCACCGCGTCATTTTGAGGTCCATTGATCCCCGTCGCTCCGCCATCCTCGGTGTGGGCACCAACGGCGAGCGTGTTGCCATCCCCGGACAGCGCGATGCGATAGCCAAAGCTATCAGTCGGCCCCGTGTTCGACGCTTTCACATAGGCCTGCTGGCTCCACGTCGTGCCGGTTCGCGTGAAGACATACGCCGCGCCGGCGTTCATCGCGGAGTTGTCGGCCTGGTTGCCATCGATTCCAGTTGCGGCACTATCCTCGAGGTCAGCCCCGACCGCGAGCGTCGAGCCATCTGCGGAGAGCGAAACGTCACGCCCGAACGCATCCGAGTTGTTCGTGTTGGATGCCTTGAGGTAGGCCTGCTGGACCCAGCCCGCGCCCGACCGGACGAAGACGTACACGGCGCCCGAGGCACCCGCGGAATCGTCCGATTGGTCGCCGTTGATGCCGATCGAACCACCGGCTTCATTGGACGCCGCCACGACCAGCGTCGAGGCGTCCGCAGATAGAGCGATGGCGTTTCCGAAGCCGTCAGCGAGCCCGGGGTTCGAGGCCTTGAGGTAGTGCTGCTGGGCGATCTGCTGCGTCATCGAATCCGCCGGTGCATCGGAGACGGTGTTGTCGTCGATCGGATCGAAGCCGATGCGGCCACACGCGCACACGCCGAGAAGCACGGTGACCCGCCACATCGCTGCGATCGTAGCACCCGTCAGCGCCGCACCGTTGTACGAGCTCGAGCTTGGGCGGACACCTGTCGTGCTCCCGCCCGGGGGGGATTTCGGTTGTCGCCGCAGCACCGCGGGCTGGGGGCGGACGACAGCGATCGGTGGCAATCGCCAGCGTCTGGACGATCACGCTCACTGGCAGCGCGAGCCATCCGGCGTGTAGCAGTTGTCGCGAACGCCGGAGGCGCCGAACGTCGAGTCCCCGACGTTCTCGCGGATCGTGATCAGGATGTCGCGCCACGACGAGCTGCCGCCGTGCTCGATCGCCCAGACGATCTTCGCGATCGCGGGTGCCGCGAACCGGTTCGCATTCGCGCTGACCTCGACGACGCTCGACACGATATCGAGCTTGTCCCAGCTGTTGCCTTTGCCCTGGAAGATCGGCTTCAGGTAGTACTCGTAGCCGAGGCAGCCGCCGTACAGGAAGATCTGGTACCAGCTCGGGTAGGTCGGACGCGACCAGGCGCTGCTGGCGCCCAGCGCCGAGTGGCCGTCCCACACCACGATCTCGTGCTCGGCGAGCCCCTTCTCGAAGTTCGAGAAATGAGCGTAGTCGTTGAGCCCGGCGTACACGTACGGGCTGTACAGATCGATCTGCACGGTGACGCCATTATCGAGCGTGCGCTCGTAGCGGGTACCGAGCGGCGCGGTCACCTGCGCGTAGCCGGCTTCCTCGAGCCACGAGCCATACTGCTTGAACGCGTACATGCCGGGATCCCAATCGCTGAGCGCGCCGTCGCCGATCTGGCCGAACATCACGACGACGGACAGCAAGTTGTCGGCGGTGAGCTGATCGTACTCGGGGTAGACCTCGCTCTGCAGGGTCGGAAACTTGTTCGAGACCGTGACCGAGAGGTTCTGGGTGGGGATCGTGCAGCTCTCCTGATCGGGCAGCCAGCGATACCAGTACTCCGGCTGGGTGAGCGCGAGGTGATCGTCGTCGTCCGCGCAGGTGGTGCCGGCGTCGTTGAACACACTCAGCGGACTGATCGGCACCCGAGCAGTGAATTGCGTGCCGACCTCGACGCCGTCGGCCGCACCGAACAGCAGCACCGCGTTGACGCCGCGCAGCCGCCAGCGGTTGCGCACGGCACCTTCTGGCACCTGGTCCGAGGTCAGCCACGCGCCATCGATCAACCACTCGATGCGTCCCCGCGACTTGTAGTCCTCGGCGAGCGACTCGAGGTACATGACTTCCTGCTTGCGAAAGTAGGTCAGCGCGTATTGCGCGACCAGCAGCGGGGCCTCGGCCATCCGATTATCCGGTGCCGTGACGTCGCCCTCGATGTCGACCTCGATCTCGATCCCGTCGGGGTTCGTGTATGCCGAGTCCTCTTTTCCAGAGTCCTCCATGTCGTCCAGGAATGGGTTGCTGCCTGACGGTGTCGACTCGGATGCACCACAGGCCGCCACGACCGCAACCAACAGTCCACATAGGCTATTTCGCATGACGCT
>JBFWXW010000055.1:0-45564 GCA_050187075.1 Kofleriaceae bacterium
GACCGCACCGACTTCACGGGGCGCGCGTTCGAGATGCAGCAGAAGCTGTATCGCCGCGGGGGTGGAACGTTCTCGGTGGGCAACGTCGGCATCCCGATTCCGCTCGGCCAGACAGTCGGCGGCTCGACGACCGTGAATTCGGGCACCTGCTATCGCACGCCCGAACGCGTGCTGATCGGCTGGCGAGATGAGCTGGGTCTCGACGAGCTCGCGCCCGAGCACCTCGCGCGCCACTTCGACCGGGTCGAGGACGTGCTCGGGGTCGAGCCGGCCAAGCTGTCGCTGATGGGGGGTAACGGGCGCGTGATCGCGCGCGGTTGCAAAGCGCTCGGGTTCACCAAGCATGGACCGCTGCGCCGGAATGCGCCTGCATGCGACGGCCAAGGCGTGTGTTGCTTCGGCTGCCCGACCGACGCGAAGCGGTCCACCAACGTCAGCTACATCCCGCTCGCGCTGCGCGCCGGCGCCGAGCTGTTCACGCGTACCAAGGTGACCGGCCTCGTGCTCGAAGCCGGCCGCGCGACGGGCGTGGTGGCCACTACTCGCTCGGGCCACTCACTGACGGTTCGTGCACGCGCGGTCGTGGTCGCATGCGGCGCGTTGCTCACGCCCTTGCTGCTAAAGCACCACCGTGTCGGCGGGGCTTCGGGCCAGCTCGGGCGCAATCTATCGATCCATCCCGCGACCGGCGCGCTCGCCGAGTTCGATGAGCAGATCAAGCCTTGGAACGGCGTGCCCCAGGGTTACGCGATCGAGGACCTCCACGAGGAGGGCATCCTCTACGAAGGGCTCACCGTCCCGCTCGAGCTTTCGATGACGATGACGCAGATGATCGGGCCGGAGCTGATCAGGCTCGCCGAGTCGTTCGATCGCGTCGCGAGCTTCGGGTTCTTGGTCGAGGACAGCGGACGCGGCTCGGTGCATGAGGTGCTGGGACAGCCGTTGATCCGCTACTGGCTGACCGACCAAGACGTCGCGCATCTCAAGCGCGGCTGCGACGTGCTGGCGCAGGTGTTCTTCGCAGCCGGCGCCAAGGTCGTGCACCTGCCGATCGCCGGCTTCGATCGACTACGCTCCCCCGACGATCTCGCCGCACTCCGGCGGGCCAAGCTGCGCGCCTGGGACTTCGATGTCTCCGCCTACCACCCGCTGGGAACCGCGCGCATGGGCCGCGACCCGGCGAGCTCGGTGATCGGACCCGACCACCAGGTGCACGACACCCCGGGGCTCTATGTCGTCGACGGATCCGCCGTTCCGACCGCGATCGGGGTCAATCCGCAGGTCACGATCATGGCGCTCGCAACGCGAGCGGCAGAAAAAATCGCGATGGAGCTCGGCTGATCATCACAAATCTGAGGCTGTTCGGCGGCCGCGATCGTGATCATGGCGAGTTAGCACGGGCACACCATGTGCTGTAGCGCCCGCCATGCGCGCTGTCGTGATCGTTGCCATCGTTGGTTTCCCGCTCGCCGTGGCGGCTGGACCGGTTTCACTCGGAGTGTCGCTGGGTCGATCGCAAACCAGGACGCAGGCGCAGCTCGGGCTCGAACCGAGCAACTCGCTCGGGCTGTTCGGCCGGATGGCGGTCACGCGGCGATTCGCTGCGCAGCTCGAGATCGCGCGACTGACCTCCGACGCCGGAGCTCACACGATCCGCAGCGCCACCGCACTCGCGATCGTCGACCTCGGATCGTCGCCCAGACTCGTTCCGACCGTGCTGGGCGGGTTCGGCAAGACCTGGTTTGCCGATGACGGCATGATCCCGTCGACCGATCCGGCGCACGTCGAGATCGGCGTCGGCCTCGAGTATCGTTCCGCGTCGGGATTGACGATCGGCGCCGACCTCAGGATGGGAACCCGCTGGTCCGAGCACGACCTCACCTACGACGCCGATCATCGGGTCACGCCGTACGATCCAGCGCCGGCGTACGACGGCGACTACCGGTCCGGTCGCGTGACGCTCGGCGTGCAGTTCTGACCGCGCGCCGCTCGCCGGTTTCGCGCGCCGATTCGACGGCTCAGAGCTCCACGCGCTCGCGCCAGGTCGCTGCGGTCCCGGGGCCGAACCGGACATCCGCGAGCACATCGCGGACGCACCGCGCGGTCGCAGCTGGCAAGTCGGTGTCGATGACGTTGAGAAAACCCACCGCCCCCTGCGCAGCGACCGACAGCTCGATCTCGACGAACGTGCCGGTGAGCCCCGCCTTCGCGATCGATCGGGTGCAGGTGCGAAGCCGAGCGCGATCGATGCCGGCCCGGAACTGTCGCGGCCGCTCGCCCACCGACCGCGCAGCGCGCGAATCCTCCGGCACCACCACGCGCGACACCGACGACGGCTGCGACGCCGGCGTAACATCGACCCAGCCGATCCGGCGAAACCGCCCCGCGCGATCGGCGGCCTCGACGGTGTGACGCCCCAGCGTGGCGCGCACTCGCAGCGGCGCTTGCCCGAGCTCGACCCCATCGACGCGGACCTCGCGCGCCGCACTTGCCGCAATCTCGAGCGCGGCAGAGCTCGCCACCAGGGCATCGACATCTTCCCACCGCGCGATCCACGGCAGCGTCAGCGGTGTCGCTTGTGTCAGCTGATCGAGCTCACTCACCGACGCAGGCACGACCACCGCGCCCTCGATCGGTTCCCCAGCCCCAAGCTCGATCTTGCGGGCGGCAACCACCATCGCCGGTGGAGAGCCCGTGCGATCGGTCACCGCAACCGCACCGTGTCGGCACACCACGGCGGTGGATGTCGCTGTACGCGTCACCCGAAATTGGGTGCCTCGAACCTCGATCAACCGATCGCCCGCGATCACCGAGAATCGCTGGTGCGCGGTGCGCGGTGCGACCTCGACATCGATCGTGCCTTCGATCGCGAGCTCGATCGCTTCGGCATCGAACCTCCGGACCTCGACGCTCGACCCGGGGCCGAGAGCGAACGCGCTGCCGATTCCGAACTGCACATCGACGCGACCATCGCGGGTGGCCAGTACGGTACCTGCGCGCAACCGCCGATCGAACACATCGTCGCGTAGCTCGCCATCGATCATCACCGCGCCCGACGCACGGGTCACCAGCCCGGCCAGTGGCATGGCCGCGGTGCTCTCGGCATGTGGTGCACCGCCGTCCGTGGACCTGACCGGCGACGCCACGGGCGCGTGGGCTTGCGGCGCAACCGGCGGCACGGATCGAGGAACGAGCAACGCGATGCCACCTACGGCGGCCACGGCGATCATCGACCACATCACGCGTGGCGCACGCGACGGCGGCGACGACCCGGCCGCCGAATTGCGCTCCTTGGAGACCCACCAGTGGACGCGCGCGCGGATCGAATCCCACGACAGCTCCGGTGCGGCCCGTGCACGAATCGTCGCGAAGCTGTCGCTCGCTCGCATCACGCGCTCGCGGGCCCGGCCACACGCGCGACAGCTGCCGGCGTGCGCATCCATGCGCTGCCGCTCGGCGGCGTCGATTCGGCCAGCCCACGCGTCGGCCCAGCGATGCGGTGGGATGTGACGGCTCATCACGCGCCACCGCCCGTGCCGCCGCTGCCGCCCTCGCCTTCGGCGATCGCGCGGTAGAACTCGCGGCGGGCGTAAAACAATCGCGTGCGGACGGTTACCGGGTTCGAGTCAACGAGGTACGCGATCTCTTTCAGATCGAGTCCTTCGATCTCGTGCAGGTAGAGGACGATCCGCTTCTTGGGGGCGAGCGTCTCGAGCGCTCGGTACACGCGCGCCTGTTGTTCGCGGCGTTCGAGGCTGCGGTCCGGGGTCTCGGGGCGCTCCACCAGGCTCGGGTCCAACGAGGTCGAGTCGACATCGATCCCGCCGAGCGCCGCCGGCCGTCGCTTGCGGGTCCGGATCCGTCCGAGCGCGACGTTGACGCAGATCCGGTACAGCCAGGTCGACAGTCGCGCGTCCCCACGGAATCGCTCGAGACCGCGAAACGCGATCACGAACACCTCTTGCACGAGGTCCTCCAGATCGCTGCGATCGCCCAGGACGCGAAACAAGTTCCCTGCGACCTGGCGGCGAAACCGGTGATACAGCTCGTCGTGCGCCGCGCGCTCGCGATTGCGGCAGCGCGCGATCAGCGTCGCCTCGTCGCTCGGCTCGAGCTCCGCTTGCGGATCGGCGTCGCGTTTCACGGAGGTCAGCATAGCCGGCGGTCCTGCGATTTAGTCGCCCGCGAACGCTCCCGCGTTCAAATACCGAACCGTGTGACGCGCCTTACCGCCGGGTTGGTAGGACCACGAACTCGATGTCGCGCCCGAGGGTGCAGCGCAGTGCGTACTCGTCACCTGTTTGCTGGAACTGGCAGCCAGCTTCGTCCTCGACCGTGGCCTGGCGTCCTTGGTTGGGAAGCGTGATCACCACGCGGTCGCCCTCGATTCGCCAGGTGCCCTTGAATGGCAGGTTGTAGGCGTTGCCTCGGCATGCCGACTTCACCCGGATCCGTACGACCCGGTCGCGCGTCGCGGTGAACCGGACCTCGGGCGTGTCGCAGCTGGTGCCGCTCTGTTCCCACTGGCCGCCCAGCCCCATCAAGCGCTCGTAGGTCGACTTCACTTCGCCGATCTTGCGATCGAAACCGACCTTGCTGCGAAACGCCGGATCCGCGCGCAGTGCAGCGAACGCGGGATCAAACCGCGCTTCGATCAACCACTCGATCGCGTCGGCGCGCGGCGAGCTCGCGAGCTGGCCGAGCAACGCGAGCGCTTCCGTGGGGTGCTTGGCGGCCACGTGAAGCGCGGCGATCCGATAGGTCGCTTCCGAATGACCTTGATCGATCGCAAGCACGGCCTTCCACGCCCCGAGCGCCTTGGCCTTGGCCTTGGACGCCTTGCGCGCGGCTGTCACCGCTTTGGACACCGCAGGATCCTCCGGCGGTGCGGGTGCCGGGGCGGCTGTCGGGGGTATCAGGGGTGGCGGATCACCGCTGGGCGCCGCGACGCTCGGCTTCCCGAGATCGAACCCGACGACCTCGGTGACCTCCTTGCCCGCGCGCCGCACCGTGTAGGCCACCGCAACCCGATCATCGTACTGGCTCGCGTAGACGCCGACCACCTTGCCGATCGGATCGGTGGTGCTCCAGCGGATGATGGGCTCGCTGCCCTCGCGCGTGACCGTCAAGGAGCGCCCCGATGCGGATGCCGCGAACTTGGCCTTGGCACCGCGCTGGACGATCGGATCCTTGATCGAAAGCTTGGCGACGACGTCAGCGGTCGCTTTCTGGCAGGCCGGCATCCCGGACGCAGCACCACCGATCACTTGTAACGGGGAGCACACTCGGTCCTGGTTCACCAGATAAGGCCGGTCCACGCCCGAGAACCCGCCAAAGGAATCGGCCGCGGCGGGAACCGCCATCATCAAGATCGCGACCCACGGCAGGCGCTTCACGAGCATGGGGACGTCATAGCGCGATCAGGATTCAAGTGCCTGGGTGGGGCCCCCGGGCTGCAAAGTGATCAGGGCAGATCCACACGCGGGGGGTGGCCACCCGAGGACCCGAGTCGTCAGGGTCCAGTCCCATGTAGGCCAACTGTATACAACCCGGTCACTTTCGCTGCTGCTCGTGAGACCACGCCGGGGATCGGAAACCCACGTGAGCCGGCCCACCGCTTGCTCAAGGAATCGGCACCCCTCAAGGAGCCCCGAAATGCGAACCCTCAGCAGTTTCCTCAGTGCAGCCCTGTTCACCACCGTCGCCGCGTTCGGCGCCATGGCGCCCGCCTGTATGGTGGGCTCGGGCACCGACACCAGCAAGCCGGTCTACGTTGACACCGACGGTGACGGCGTCGCCGACGGCGTCGATAACAACGGCGACGGCCAGGCTGACCTCCAGCTCGGCGAGTGCCAGAGCTGCCTCCTCGGCGGCGATGTCTGCCTCGACTTCCTCGTCGATGAAGACGGCGATGGCAACATCGAAGGCTTCGATCTCGACTGCGATGGCGCGATCGACATCCCGCTGGACCTGCCTGACCTGCCCGACCTGCCTGACCCGGGCAACCCGCCTGGTGGTGGTGGTGGCACCCCGCCGAGCGGTGGTGGCGGTACGGGCACGCAGAGCTCGTGCAACTCGGCGCAGAGCATCAACGGCGACAGCAAGTCGATCTCGTGCGAGAGCACGGGCGGCGACGCCACCTGCACCTGCAACGACAACGGCACGACGACGACTTGCACCGATACGTCGCCGGAAGACTGCAGCTTCGGCTCCGGCTCGAACTGCTGCGGCTTCTAAGCCCAGCAGCGATCGGACAGGTCTTTGAGGCATCATAGCCGCGGCCCGAAACCCGGGTCGCGGCTACTCGTCGTCTGCTAGAGTCCGGGGCGCATGAGCGAGAGCTGGCCCGCCTCACACATCGGGAGATTCCGAGTGGATGGCGTGCTTGGCCGCGGCGGCATGGGGGTGGTGCTGCGGGCGTTCGACCCGCAGCTCCAACGCGCCGTGGCGATCAAGCTGCTCGATGGCCAGACCCGAGCTACCACCGAAGAGGCGACGATCGACCTTCGCGCCGAGGGCGGGACCAAGATCGACATCCTGGGCGAAGCCCGGGTGCTCGCCCAGATCAATCATCCCAACGTCCTCGCGGTCCACGAGATCGGGAGTGAACGCGGCCGAACGTTTCTGGTCATGGAGATGGTGGACGGGGTCGATGCCGACAAGTGGCTCGAGGCCGCCTCGCGCCCGCTCAAGGACATCTACCGGGTGTTCACCGCCGCGGCGCGCGGGCTGGCAGCGGTCCACGCACGCAACATCGTCCATCGCGACTTCAAGCCGGAAAACGTCCTGATCAGTCCTGATGACCGGGTCCGGGTCTGCGACTTCGGGATCGCCGCGTTCGCCCAGCATCGCGACCTCGTCCGCGTCGGCGCCGCGGGAACACCGCGCTACTCCGCCCCCGAGATCTGGCGGTCGGAGCCGCCGACGCTGCGCTCGGACGTGTACTCGTTTGGAGTCGCGCTGACTCGCGCGATCTGCGGCACCGTGATCACCGATCCACCCGAGGCCGAGCGCGAGCTCACCAAGCGAGGGATCGACACCAAGATCCGCGCGATGCTGATCCGGTCGCTCGATCCCGAACCCGAGCGTCGGCCGGGATCGATGGACGAGTGGATCGCCGTCCTGGATCCACCGGCGACCAAGCACGCCCGCTGGAAGCTCACGGCCGCGATCGGGGTCGCCGCGTCCGCGCTCGGGGTTGGTGCCGCGCTCGCGATCTCCGCGGGCAGCGGAGACGCGACCCTGGATTGCGGCAACACCGAAGCGCTGCTCGCGGCTCGCTGGAACGACGCCGAACGCGCGAAGGTCCGCACCGCCGTGAACGCGATCCATCCTGATGCGCCCGCGGACGCGGTGGCGCGGATCATCGAACGCGTGGATCAATACTCCAAGAACTGGGCGGCGCTTCGTACCAAGCTGTGCACCAAGAAGACCCCGGTCGCGCAACGGGCCCCGCAGCTCGCCTGCCTCGATCGCCGGCTGTACGAGATCAGCGCGACGATCAGCGCGCTCCAGCAAACCCCGAGCTGGGAGCTCGCTCAAGGTCGCAGCAACGCGCTTCCCGACCTCGGCGCCTGCATCGAAGCCACCACGGTTCGACTCCCCGACGGCGCCAAGACCCGTGACGCCGTCGAGCGCCTCACCGCCAAGGTGGTTCACCTCCACGATCGCGGCCTGGCCACGCTCGGCTCGCAGGGCGACCAAAAGGAGCTCGAGGAGGCCGAACGCGAAGCCGATGCGCTGCACGACTACGAGATGGTGATCCGCGTGCGGATGATGCGCGCGGTGCTGCTGCGCAACGCCGGACGTACGCTCGATGCGGTGGGGCTATACGAGTCCGCGTACGAGCTCGCGACCCGGCATCATTACGACAACTGGGCCGCGGTGGCGCTGACCGACGCTGCGGCGGTCGCATCGGTGCTCGGCGATTTCTCCGGCGCCAATACCAAGCTGCGGATCGCGCGCGGGCTGGTCGAAAATGCTGCCGGCGTCACGGTGTGGACCAAGCTGCGGGTCTACTCGGAGCTCGCCGAGAACGCGATCAGCCGAGATGACTATCCCGAGGCCGCGGAATCACTCGACCAGGCGCAGAAGACGGTCGATCGACTGGAGCCACGAGATCCGCTGTGGGGCGTGCGTCTGGGGGTCCAGCGACTGCGGCTGTTCGACGCCCAGAACAGGCTCGACGATGGGATCAGGCTCGCCCAGAAGATCCGGACCGACGCGATCGCGCTCGGTCGTCAAGGTGTCCCCGATCTGTCGACGGTGCTCAGCCTGATCAAGACGATGGAGCTTCGCCGCGGCAACCGCGAAGCGGCGCTGGCGGCAAGCAAGGACCGCCAGGCGGTGCTCGACAAGTCATTCCCCGAGGATCACGCCGATCGCGTTCGCGCGCAGTCCGACGTCGCGGACACGCTCGTCGAGCTCGACCGCTACGACGAAGCGGTCGAGACGCTCGAGAAGTTGATCGCGCGATCCAAGGACATGGAGAGCCTCGCCGACGATCAGGAGCAGTTCCACGGCCAGCTGTCGCGCGCGTACCAGCTCAAGGGCGACTCCAACCAGGCGCTCGCGCATGGGCAGCTCGCGATCGACGTCTCGCGCAAGCACTACGGTCCGTACTCCGAACCGGTCGGCGCCAACGAGACCGCCTACGCGATCCTCCAGCTCGAGGCCGGTGATCTCGACCGCGCCGCCACCCATGTCCGGCTCGCCGAAGAAGCGCTGGCCAAGCTGCCATCCTCTCATCCACGCCGGCTCGCGCTGGCGACCGCCCAGATCGATCTGCTCATGGCCAAGGGCGAGCACGCGCAGGCAAACCAGCTCGCGACTCGCACGATCGCGCTACTCAACGAGCGGCGGATTCACGATGCGCGAAACGAACCGCTCTGGCTCGCCGCCGCGGCCGCGCGCTCGATGATCGGCGAATACAAGTCCGCGCTCGAGCTCGCCGAGCGCGCGCTGACCAACGCCACCGCCCGCAACGCAAAGCCGTCAGACATCGCGGTCGCCGAGGCCGAGGTCGCGAAGGCGCGCTACGGGCTCGGGCAGCGCGATGAGGCGCTGGCGACGCTTCGTCGCGTGGCGCCACTGCTCGACACACCACTCCAACGGATCCGGCATCAACAATTGGCCGCCTGGCTGCGGGTCAACCGGATCCGCCTGTAGAGTCGACGCGCAGGCGGTCATGTAGCGTTGGCATCAGGGAGGCCGCGCTATCGATGGCGAATATTGCGGGCTGTGGCTCACCCAATGCATCCGTCCTGGTGGACGATAGGCGGCGATGCAGACACCCCCACCTGCCACACAAGCAGTCCGTGGCGACGTCATGTTCATTCGCCGATTCGAGGTGGTGGTCGTAGATGGACCGGACCGCGGCTTGCGCGCCGTGTCGACCGAAGAAGAGCTCACGATCGGAACCGCGCAAGGTTCGCAGCTTCAGCTCACGGATCCGTCGGTCTCGCGTCATCACTGCACGGTGCGGGTATCGCGACGCGGCCTCGAGCTGCGCGACCTCGGCAGCACCAACGGCACGTTCCTCGGGGACAACGAGGTGGTGCGGGGGTACTTGCGCAGCGGCTCGCGGGTGCGGCTCGGCAACACCCAGATCACCGTGACGATCCTCGACGACGAGATCGAGCGACCGCTCGCGACCGAGGGCATGTTCGGCGACCTGATCGGCGCAAGCCCCGCGATGCGCCGGCTGTACCCGATCCTCCAGCAGTGCGCGCAGAGCGACACGACCGTGTTGATCCAGGGCGAGACCGGCACCGGCAAGGAGCTGTTCGCCGAGGCGATCCACCTCCACAGCGAGCGCCGCACCAAGCCGTTCATCGTGGTCGACTGCGGCGCGCTGCCCCGCCAGCTCACGGAATCGGAGCTATTCGGTCACGTGCGCGGCGCGTTCACCGGTGCAGACATCGACCGCATCGGCGCGTTCGAGCAGGCGTCGGGCGGGACGATCTTCCTCGATGAGATCGGCGAGCTCGCGCTCGATCTGCAACCGCTCCTGCTACGCGCACTCGAGAACGGGACGATCCGCCGGGTCGGGACCAATGATCACCGCAAGGTCGACGTTCGCGTGATCGCCGCGAGCCACCGCGATCTGCGCGTCGAGGTCAACGAGAAGCGATTCCGCGCGGATCTGTTTTACCGGCTGAACGTGCTGCGCGTGGTCGTGCCGCCGCTTCGCGATCGCGAAGGCGACGTCAAGCTGCTGGCCACGCACTTCTGGCAGATGTTCCGGCCCGACCGGCCGATGCCGCCGGAGCTACTCGACGAGCTGGCGGCGCAACACTGGCCGGGCAACGTCCGGGAGCTGCGCAACGCGGTCGAGCGCGCGAGCCTGATCGGACGCGCGACCGAGACCGACGCGGCGCAGCCGACCACGCAGTCGTACTCCCAGGCCAAGGACCAGGTGATCCAGGAATGGGAGCGCCGGTGGATCCAGCGGCTGCTCGCGACGCACGATCACAACCTGTCGCGCGCGGCGCGGGCCGCACAGATGGGGCGCAGCTATCTGCGCCAGCTGGTCCGGCGCTATGGCCTCGGCCGCGTCGATGCTGCCGCCGACGAGGTCGAGGCCGAGGCCGACGCCGACAGCTAGCGATCCTGTCGCCGCCGCGAGCACCGGGGTGGTCGCCGACGTGGGTCGTGGTCATGGGTGCCACCGCCAGCCCGGAACGCGCGTCACGATCGCGAGCGCCACGGCCCAAGGTCGCACCCAACGCGCTCGAAATCGGGTAGCTTTCGGTCGTGCGCGCCGTCGTAACTCGTGCCAGTGCCGCCATCGATCGCGGCGTCCTCCGGTTCATGGAGCTCCGGATGACGCCGCGCACTCCAAAATTCCAACCCGATGACGCCAGAACGCGGCTCGTCGAGGTCGCCAAGGCCTACCGCAAGGGCACGCTCGGCGTGCCGAGCGCGTTCTTCCCGGAGCCACGGCTGCCCGACGTCAAGCTCGCGCCGCTCGGCGACGGCCCGCTCGGCACGCAGGTGATCGATCTGAGCTACGCATCGGAGTACGAGCCGTTCTTCGCGCCTGCGCGCGCATGGCACCTGAGTATTCGCGAGAACGCCACGGCCCATACGCGATGGTGGACGTCGGGGCGCGGCCGGCCGACGATCGTGATGTTGCACGGCTGGGGTGCCGGCAATCACTGGGTCACCGCCCGCATGTTCGCGGTCCCGTACTGGTTGCGCCACGGATTCGATGTCGCCTCGGTGATGCTGCCATTCCACGGCCATCGCGCGCCCGCGACGTCGATGCTCAACTCGGCGGCGATGCTGTCGGGCCCGTGGCCGAGCCCCAATCCTCTGATCACCAACGAAGGCTTCGGGCAGGCGATCTTCGACCTGCGGGGGCTGTCGCAGTTCCTGCGTCACCGCGGCTCTCCGGCTGTCGGTGCCATGGGGATGAGCCTCGGCGGTTACACCACGTCGCTGTGGGCAAGCATCGCCGGTCCCGGCGACGTCGGCGGCATCGATTTCGCGGTCGCCATGATCCCCGCGGTATCGATGGCGCACCTGATGTGGCGCCATGGCGCCAACAATCCGGCGCGTGCGCGGGCGGTGAAGGCGGGCATCGGCGAAGACCTGCTCGCGGACGCGTTCTCGGTCCACGCACCCACGACGCGACCGTCGCGCGTGCCCCGCGATCGACTTGCCGTGATCGCGGGTCGCGGCGATCGGATCACGCCACCCGATCAGGCCGAGCTGCTCGCGCGCCACTGGGGCGTGGACGTGCAGTGGTTCGAGGGCGGTCACCTCGCCCAGATCGGCCGCAGCGAACCGATGCGGCGCGTGCGCCGCCAGCTCGGCGCGCTCGGCCTGGTCGGCCGCGAGTTCCGCGCGTGACCACCGGCCGGCCCTCGTCGCCGTCACTGGCCCGCCGGGCGAGGCCGACGGTTGCCGAGGCGATCGCGTCGGGCCCGCTGCTGCTCGACGGGGCAATGGGCTCGCTGCTGTACGAGCGCGGCGTGTTGCACACCCGCAGCTACGACGAGCTCAACCTTTCGCAGCCCGAGCTGATCCGCACCGTGCACGCCGACTATGTCCACGCCGGCGCGGAGCTGATCGAGACCAACACGTTTGGATCGAACCGGATCGCACTGGCGCGCCACGGGCTCGCGGATCAGGTGGTCGAGATCAACCGCAAGGCCGTCGAGCTCGCGCGCAGCGCCGCAGCTGAGCGCGCCTACGTCGCGGGGGCCGTCGGACCGACCGGCGTGAAGTTCAGCATCGCCACCGCCACCGAGCGAAGGCGCGCTCGGTTCGCGCTCGCCGAGCAGATCGACACCCTGGTGCTCGCCGGGGTCGATGCGATCATGCTCGAGACGTTCACGTCGCTGCTCGAGATCGAAGAAGCGATCCACGTCGCCAAGGAGCGCGGACCGAAGGTGCCCGTGTTCGCGATGATGGTGTTCGATGCCGAGTGCAAGGGCGATGGCGGGCTCGGTCCGGGCGAGATCGCCGATCGACTGGTCGCGGCAGGCGCGGATGTCGTCGGTGGCAACTGCGGGATCGGACCGGCAGAGCTGTATCAGGTCGCGGTCGGCATGGTCGGCCGAGGAAAACCGGTGATCGCACAACCCAACGCCGGACTGCCGGCGTCGGTGGAAGGACGCACGCTGTACGTCGCCAACCCGGAGCACTTCGGCGTGTTCGCGCGCCGGATGCTCAAGAGTGGCGTGCGCCTGGTCGGTGGCTGCTGTGGCACGACGCCCGCGCATACGCGCGCGATGCTCGGTGCGGTCCGGATGCTCCGCGGCGAAAAGCTCGACGAGCTCGGCACGAGCAAGCGGGAGTCGCCGGCGATCTCGATCCATACCCAGCCGGCCCCGGTGGCGAAGCGCCCGCTGCCGGCGCGCAGCCGGCTCGGTGCGCGGTTGGCCGCCGGTGAGTTCGCGGTATCGGTCGAGCTGACCTCTCCGCCGGGAAGCGATCTGTCGAAGACCAAGCAGCAGGTCGCCGAGCTGCTCGCCGGCGGGGTCGACATCGTCAACATCGCAGACGGTCCACGCGCGTCGGCGCGCATGGCGAACGTCGCCGCGTGTGCACGGCTGGCGGCCGAAACCACCATCGAGCCGATCTTGCACGTGTGCGCTCGCGATCGCAGCTTCCTCGGGCTGGTCGCGCACCTGCTCGGCGCACAAGCCCTCGGACTCCGCAACCTCGTGATCATCACAGGCGATCCGCCCAAGATGGGCGACTACCCGTTTTCCACGCCCGTGTACGACGTCGACTCGGTCGGACTGTTGCGAATCGCCGCAGGGCTCAACGCGGGCGTCGATCCGGCGGGCAAGCAATGCGAGCCAACCTCGTTCGTGCTCGCCACGGGCGCCGAGCCAGCCGCCCACGATCGCGAACGCGAGCTGCGCCGGCTGGAGGACAAGAAGAAGGCGGGCGCCGAGCTGGTGATGACGCAGCCGGTCTACGATCCGCGCACGCTCGAACGATTCCTCGACGACGCCGCGCCACTGGGCTTGCCGGTGATGGTCGGCATCTTGCCGCTGGCATCGCATCGCAATGCCGAGTTCCTCCATAACGAGGTTCCAGGCATGGCGATCCCGAGCGAATACCGCGAGCGCATGGCCAAGGTCGGCGCCGGTGCCGCCGCGCGCGCCGAGGGGATCCAGATCGCCCAGGAGGCGCTCTCGGCGGTCAAGCACCGCGTCGCCGGCGCGTACGTGATGCCGCCGTTCAATCGTGTCGATAGCGCGCTCGCCGTGCTCGAGGTCGCGCGCGATCGGTGGAAGCCGGTGCCCGCGCCATGCCCCTGACGCTCGACGAAGCGCGCGCGATGCACGCCGAGGTGTGTGTTCTCGATCTACACGCCGATACCGCGAAGCTGATGGACAAGCTCGGCTACGATCTCGCGGAGCGGCACGACCGGCCGATGCCCGGCCGCATGAACTTTCTCGGTCACGTCGATCTTCCGCGGCTGCGGGACGGTGGTGTCGCCGGGCAGTTCTTCAGCTTCTGGACGGCGCCCTACCCGCAGCGCGGATGCACCAGATCGGTGGTCGATCAGCTCGACGCGCTCGACGCTGCGATGGCCAAGCACCCCGAGCAACTGGGATGGACGCGCACCGGAGCTGAGGTTCGTGCGGCCAAGGCTGCGGGGCGCGTCGCCGCGCTCGGTGGGATCGAGGGTGGTCAGGCGCTCGAGGGCTCGCTCGACACGATCGAGGCGTTCGCCAGGCGCGGCGTTCGCTATCTCGGATTGCTGCATTTCTCGGCCAATGCGCTGGGCAGCCCCGCGAAGGGGCGTGGCGCCGATCCCACGCTTGGCTTGACGGGATTCGGCCGCGACGCGGTGCGCGAGTGCGAGCGCTGCGGAGTGATCGTCGATCTCGCGCACATCAACCGGCGGGGGTTCTTCGACGCACTCGAGCTCGCGACCCGGCCCGTGATGGTGTCTCACACCGGCGTACTGGGCGTGCACGAGCACTGGCGCAACATCGATGACAACCAGATCCGCGCCGTCGCCAACAACGGCGGTTGCATCGGCATCATCTTCGCGCGGCGTTACCTCGGATCGTCGTCGATCGAGGCGGTGGTCGATCATCTCCTGCATGTGCTCGACGTCGCCGGCGACGACGTCCCCGCACTCGGCTCGGATTTCGATGGCTTCGTCGTCCCACCTACCGGGCTGGAAGATGTCGCCGCCCTGCCCAACCTCACGGTCGCGCTGTCGCGGCGCGGCGTGCCGACACGCGTGCTCGAGAAGATCCTCGGCGGCAACGTGCTGCGCGTGCTCGATGCCGTGCCCGCACACGCCGCCTAGGGGCCCCGACGATCACCGCCGGCCTGTCCGCACCGGCCTGCACGTGCACGACCTCACCTGCACTCGGCACCGGGCACCCTTGCACGGTGTGGAGGTGGCTGGTGCAAGGTTGCACGTGACACCGACGCCCGACCGGTCGCGACCGAACCACGATTGACCCTGGCACGAGCGCGCGGTATCGACGTTGGCGATGCGTCCATCGACCGCACTGTTCGTTCTCGGCTGTGGCTTGCTCACCGCGTGCGGCAAGGGGGACAAGCCACCTGCCCCGACGTCTGGTTCGCCGCAAGCAAAGCCCGAAACTGGCCCCGGTGACCGAGCGCAACCGGAAGCTCCGGCCAACGAGCCCGCGCCTGCGACGGCGATGAGCGCCGCCGAGATCTTCAAGGCGAATTGCGCGAACTGCCATGGCCCCGAAGGCCGCGGCGACGGCCCGGTGGCAGCGTCGATGAATCCCAAGCCGCGCGACTACTCGGACGCGGCATGGCAGGCCAGCGTCACCGACGACGAGCTCAAGCGCATCATTCTCAAGGGTGGTGCTGCGCTCGGCAAGAGCGCGATGATGCCGCCGAACCCGCAGCTCAAAGATCAGCCACAGGTGCTCGACGATCTCGTGAAGATCATCCGCGGGTTCGGGAAGAAGTAGCGCTACTCGAGCGGCAGCTTCCGCGTCCACGCGCGAACGAGCGCCTGCGGATTCGCGGGATCGCGCGACAGCTTGAGCTCGTACAGGGACGTCACGCCATCGCAGTCCAGATCGCCGATCGCCCGAATCGTGGCGGTCTGGGTCTTGAGATCGGGAACGTACTGATACGTGTAGCGATACTCGTCGTCGATCGAGAACTCCAGCGCGCGCCAGCCCGGCTCGCTCCACACGCTCGGATCGGGGCTGCACGCACCACCTTGATCGCAGCAGCTCGGGCTCGGCGTCGGCCCGGCGGGAAGCTCCGGCAGCTTGCCCGTCGCAGCGACCGCAAGCGAAACGCGGTCGGCGAGATAGCCGAGCAGATCCTCGGCCTCCCGCGCGCGCGTATTCGTGGTGCACGCGCGCTTCGCGCTCGGACACGTCGCGATCGCAGAGAGCCCGGTCAACAGCGCGGCATAGCGCACCCAGCGCCAGCGCGACGGTCGCGGCGTACCGGCGGCACGCCACGACTTCACGGCAGCACCGGTGGCTCGACGCTCGGCGGCGCCGGTGTCAGCGCGGCGATGAACGCGAGCAGCTGGGAGCGCTCGTCCGGACGCAGCACGATCCGCTTGATGTCGACGATGCTCGGATCCGCCTTGTCGCCCGTGCCGCCTTCGAGATGCCAATCGACGGCGGCCTCGAGCGAGCCGGCGCTCGCGTCGTGGAAGAACGCCTTGCGAGCCGCCGCACCGCGCAGGGTCGGCGTGCGGAACGCGCCCATCTTGGCGGCGTCGACTCGACCACGGCCACCATCGGGCGTCGCGATCAAGCCGAGCCGGTGGAACCCGAGGTCGGTGTACAGCGGCGGCGTGTGACACACCGAGCACTGCGCCTTACCCGAGAACAGCTGATATCCCGCCTTGATCGGCGGCGGGATATCACCGGACCGCTCCATCCGGTCCCACGGGGCGTCGCCGGAGAACCGGGTCAGCACGTACGCTGAGATCGCAGTGGTCAGCGCAGCTGCGGGCTCACCACCTACCCGGGCGAGGTGCAGCTGATAGATCGGCACGGCCGCGATCCGCTCGACGCTCGTCTCGATCGGCTGGCCGAGCTGGCCTCGAATGTGCGACGCGAGCTGGCCCTGGATCGAGGTGAATCGCCCGTCCCACCCGAGCTGCGGTGTCCATGCCAGATTGATCAGCGCCGGAGCTCGCCGCAAGTTCGGCTTGCCGTCGGCGGTGTCCTGCCGGCTCGCTCCTGCGAACCCGGCGGCGGGATCGTGACAGCTGGCGCACGATAGCTTCCCGGTACTCGACAGCCGAGCATCCCAGAACAGCAGCTCCCCGAAGGCGACCGCCTCGGGGGTGACCGCCGGCAACGCAGGCAGCGGCGGCAACCCCTGCGGCACGGTGGGAAGCGGCGGTGGCGATGGCAGGGCTGGCAACGTGGCGGTCCCACCATCGTGATCGGGCGGCGCCGTCGTCGCGGCATCGTGCTTGGCCGCGGCCGGCTCCGGGGCCTTCTTCTTGCCGCGGGGACAGCTCGCGAGCAGCGCGAGCCCGGCCAGCGAGACCACGAACGTGAAAGCAAACCGCGACACTGCGCCGCGAGCGTACCGCATGGCGCGCCGCGGGGCGACGCGAGGACGGGCTACAACTTGATGATGTTCGCGGTCTGCTTCGAGGACCGCTCGTACTCGGTCTTGGCGCCGTTGGCCGCATCCATCGACTTGTACGAGCCGAGCCGGATCCGGTACCAGGTGCCCTTACCGTCGACCTCGGCGCGCGTGATGTACGGTTCGTGTCCCGACGCCTTCACCGACGACAAGAACGCCTCGGCCTCCGACTTGTCCTGAAATGCCGACAGCTGCAGCGTGTAGCGTGGCTCGGGCTTCGAATCGGGCTTGGTCTCCGGCTTGGCTTCTGGTTTCGCGTCGGACTTCGGATCGGACTTGCCATCCGTCTTGGCCGCGGCCTTCGCGTCTGGCTTGGTCTCCGGCTTGGTCTCCGGCTTGGTCTCGGGCTTCGGCGCGTTCGCGGGCTCACTCGCCTGCTTGTCCGGGACGAGGTCTCCAGCCGGCGGCGCCGGTGGCGCCGGCAGCACGGCCATCGGCTTGGGCGGCGCTGCCTGCCGGGCCTTCTCGATCTCGGCGATCGTACGTTCGACGTCGCTCTCCGCGGACTTTCCGGTCAGCGCACCGCGGAACGACAACCCGCCATTACCCTCGAGCCGATCGAGCGCTGCGAGGGGATCCGCTTCGGCATGGGTCTGCGCGCGCTGGATGTGGCCCCGAGCCTCGACACGGCGCCCGACGAGCACGCCGAGGACGAACACCATGCCGACGATGACCGCGCCCCCGAAGAACATATAAAAGATCTGGCGACCATCGAGGCTGACCTCGATCTTGTCCTTGTAGAGCTCCGCTTCGCGACTCGGCATGCCCCGAGGGTCACCAGACCATGCGACGAAGGCAAGAATTCTGCTGCGACCGCTACATCCCCGCGCGCCCGGCTGGCGCTCACTCGAGGATGTTGATCTGCCCCAGGCTCTGCGACTCGACCCGGTACACACGGCCGCGCGTGGACGGCTGGGTCACCGAGGTCGACAAGTAGTCCCCTCCGTCGATCACCCAGATGCTCTGGGTCGGCCCACGCACGACCTTGACCGGAAATGCCGGGGCAATCGCGAGTGGCAGCGGCACGAACCCGGAGGTCAGGTCGATCGCGAGCTGATAGCCCGGGACCACCGTCGGCACCTTGGTCAGCATGCCCCCGCGATCGCCGATGCAGCGCGCATCCCCGGGGTAGAACGGATCGACCAGGTGCATCTGTATGCTCGGGTTGCGGAACCGGATCGCGGGTGCCTGCCGCGTCACCAGCATGGTCGACGGATTCGCGAACGTGCAGCTGTCCGGGAGGTAGCTCGGCTCGATCTCCGTCTGGTCGACGGTGACCGAGCACGGATTCGGTTCATAGCCACCGCCGGGGAGCTCGCCGCTCCGCGGATCGGCGGTCGGATCACACGGCGGAGGCGACAGCGGAATCCGGCCGACCAGGTACGGATTCGCGGCAGGATCGCGAATGCATGCCCCACTCGGATCAGCGATCATCGAGTGCACGTAGCCCGAGCGCGATCCGACGACCGTGAACGCCTCGTGCGCGCGCAACTCGAATCGCTGGGGAGCGTTGACACACGCCTGCGGCGGCGTGACGCCTTCCATGCACGTCCCGTTGCGGCAGATGTGGCCGGGCGAGCACGGCTGGGTATCGCTGCAGGTCTCGACGCAGCGCATGTTGGTCTGCCCCGGGCCGGTGAGCGGCGCGCGCGTCGAATCGGTGCGGCAGGCCCACAGCCGCGGATCGGCGGCGGTGTTGTCGGTCTCGGGATTGGCCGCGTTCGCGAGCCTCACCGCGTAGTTGCCGAGGTCTTCGCACTGCGTGTCGCTGACACAACCATCGAGCGGCGTCGTCTCGAGGACGTGCGCGCGCTGCAGCAAGGTCAACGTTCCACTCTCCGATTTCCCGACGGTATAGGTGCGCCGCGAGGTCAGAAAGTCCTTGCACGCGTTGGCCAGCCGGTCGGCTTCATCGTCGAGCATGCACGAACCGAGTCCGACGACCTGGCTGTCGGGGTGAACGTAACAGGTGTAGCCGTGGGGGCACTCGATATCGCCGAGCGTCGGGTTGCAGCCACGGAGCTGGACCACATCGTATTGTTCGACGCCGGCGTCGCAGAACGGGCGCGCCTGATCGACCAGCCTCATCCCGGCCGCGTCGACGAACAGCTGCGCCATTCGCACCGGTGGTCCATTGTTGTCGGTCGACGCGGTATCCCTCGACAGCGAGCCTTCCCAGGTGAACGTCCACACCTCGTCGCGCACGCTGCGAAGATCTGGAAACGCGAGCTCGCGGGTGGCTTCCGGGGCGCCGAACCCGAGCTCGGGCACGGGTCGCGTGACGTCGGCGCCGACACATTGAACCTGCTGCAGCTGTGGCAGCTGGAATGACTTCTGCGCCGAGATCGTGCCGGGAGGAATCGCCTGCTCCGGGAAGTCGGTGATGCGCGGGCCGCCCCTGCCCTCCTCCTTTTCGGGACCGAAGTTCTCGCACTGCACCTGATCATCAGCGTCGGTGGTGGTCAGATCTCGCTGCGGAATCGCATCCCTGAGCTGGTGCGCGATCGCGAGCGGCAGCGAGACGCGCAGTGGATCTGTCGGGTCCTCGATGTCGGGATAGCCATCGTCGTCGACGTTGAGCACGTACGCCCCACCGTTGGTCGCGGAGATGACGCCGAAATAGCCGACGAGCTTGCCGGGACCCGGCTCGCGGACATCGGGCTCGAGCTCCCTCGCCTTGAAGATGTCGATCGATGTCGGAATCGCATCCCCTGGCAGCTGGATCCCGGGCCCCTTCGCGCCGGGGCGCCGGGCCGGCGTGGTCGGCTCGCCAACCGGGAAACACGACAGCTCCGCGACATTCGTGTTGTCATGGATCAGCCGCGGATCCACCTGGGTGTCGCACTCGCGGTTGAGCGACAGGATCTCGGCGACCCGAACGGTATCGTCCGTGCCGATGCCATACGCGAATTGAAACTGCCCGCCGAGCGCGAAATCATCGTTGATCACGCCACCCTCGCCGCCCATGCCGATCTGCGGTGACAGCGCGACCGCGGTCACGCCGATCGAACCGGTGGTGTCCTGGAGCGCGACCGGCAGCAGTGACGTCGGCTGCCAGTTTGCGTCGAGCTCGACCACGGTGAGCGATGGTGCGTTCTCGGCACCGATCAGCAGGCGGCGAACCATCGTCCGCTCGTCCTGCTCGAGGTCGAGTGCGACCGGTCGGATCCCAGGCGTGATCGCTGCGCCCGCGCCACACTCGACCGGACACGTGACGTTGCCGTCGGTGATCACCGGCGTCCCCGATTGATAGCTGATTCCCGCCACCATGGTCTGGGTTGCAACGTCGATCGCGGCCACCAGGTTGCAGCTCGGATACGCGACGTACATCACGCCTGTCGGCGTCATCGGGCACACCTCGCCGATCGGGCTCGTCCCGCGATCCATCGCGATCGCGGCCGGCTTGGACAGGATCGGTTGCCCTCCCGCGTTCTTCACGCCATGGCGCTCGAGCCGCACCTCGGTGGGTGTGGCGTCGAGCGCCGACCCGACGTCGAGCGCGGAGAGGTCGCAGGATCCGGCATTCGCGGTCAGCATGTAGCAGCCGCTGCGGTCGGTCACGATGCCCACCGGATCCTCGCCGATCGAGATCCCGTTCTTGCCGGGCGTCGTGATGTCCTGGTCGCGAATCTGGACGTCCGCTCCGCTGAATGCCTGAGACGGTTTGGTTGCAAACTCGGTCACGACCACCGTGCCAGGCGCGGACTGCAGCACGAACCCGTACCAGCCGACGGGGAACGTCACACCTTCCTGACCGGGCGGAGCCGGCTGGGGCGTGCTCGAATCGTGTGGTCCCGACCGGATGTTGCACGCCTCGACCGGTTGTGCGGACAGCTGGATGTTCTCCCCGTCGGGGAGCCCGTTGATCCGCAGGCCGCCGTAACAGGCGAACGCGACGTCGGTGGGTCGATCCAGGTTGCGCTGTGTGGTGGGGTTGGTCGTGGTCTCGCCGCAGCTCGTCAGCGCACCTGCGATGACGATCGCCAGGCCGGAGACCATGGTGATGCGATCGAGCGTCATTGTTCCCCCGGGGGCCGCGGCTCGCCGATCCGCAACACCACGCGATTGCGGGTCGCGGATCCCGGCGCGATGTCGACCACGGCGATCGTGTCTTCGAGGAAGTTGGTGACGTAGAGCTTCTTGCGGGTCGGCGCAGACACCACCGAGTACGGGCCGCGGCCGACGAGGATGATGTCCTCGACGTGAGCGAGGCCGCGGGGATCGACGACGTAGATCTGGCCATCCTGGAAGCACGACACGTAGGCGCGCTCGCCGTCGCCGGTGTCGGCGACCGATACCGTCGAGCCCTGACGGCAGATGTCCACCGCCCCCGAGGCCTCGTTGATCGGATTGCCGGTCTGTCCGATCGAGGTATCGATGAACTGGAGCGACGGCGGACGGCGGTTGACGACGTAGAGCGTCTCGCCCGTTGGCGAGAACGCCATCCCGCGCGAATCCTTCGATTCACCGCTGGTCTCGCCGACCGATTCGAGGATGAAGTACTCGCCGGCGAGCAGGAACGGGGGCGCCGCGTTGACCGGACGGCCGACCGTGAACGTCTGGATCCGATCGTCGGTGCGGCTGCTCACGTACACGATGTCGCCCGCCGCGTTGGGAGTTCTCCCGACGACACCGGTCGCGCCGGGCAATCCCAGCGTCGGATCGCCCTGAAACACGCCCGTCAACACGTCGGCGATCTGGGCATTGCCAGCCCGCGGCGAGTCGATCAGCGTCACCGACCCGTCGGTCAGGTGCGTGACGATCGCGAAGTCGCTCGCGCTATCGGCGAATACCCCGAACGGCTCCGACGGTAATGACGCCACATCGGAGTCACCATGGACGGCGGTCAGGCGGTGCGCGTCATCGCACAGCGTGTTGTCGCCGCTCGAGGCCGAGCACGACAGCCGCGTGCCGTCCCAATCGATCCACGCGATCGACGGATCGCCGCGGGTGGGAACGATCAATCGAGCCGCTCCGCCTCCCCGATCTTGCAGCGCCATATCGGTGGCGAAGTTACCGACACGAACGCCTGAGCGATCGCGGATGAACTTCGCCTCGTTGCACACCAGCGTCTCGAGGCGATCGGCGTCCTGGATGCAGTCGCCGGGATCCCCCGCGAGCCACGAGCTCACCACCTGATCGACCACGTCGAGCTCGAGCACGACCACGGACCCCGAGTCGTAGCGAAGGTCGGAGTTCGCGTTGGCGACAAACGCGACCGAATCGTCGGGCGCGACGACCATGCCGGTCGGATAGAACACCGTGTCCTCGGCAGGATGGACCGCGTCGCCGGTCGCGGTGCACGCCGCGAGGCCGGTGACCAGAACGATCGGTTGCCAGATGCCGTGGGCGCGCCCCATGGGTGACCGCTTCGACCGGTGGTTTGATAAGAAGGTTGCCTGCATCATTTCGGTCACTTGGTTACTCCGACAGCCCCAGCCGCGAGGGCCGCGCGCGCCGCAGCCACCCGCGCGATGGGCACCCGGAACGGCGAACACGACACGTAGTCGAACCCGGCGCGATGGCAGAACTCGACCGAGCTCGGTTCTCCGCCGTGCTCGCCACAGATGCCGACCTTCAGGTTCGGCCGCGTGCCGCGACCACCGCGCACGCCGAGCTCGATCAACGCGCCGACACCCTCGGGATCGAGGGCAACGAACGGGTCGACGGCGAGCACGCCGCTGTCGAGATAGGCCGGCAAGAACCTCCCGGCGTCGTCGCGCGACAAGCCGAACGTGGTCTGGGTGAGGTCATTGGTGCCGAACGAGAAGAAGTCGGCGTGTTCGGCGATCTGGTCGGCCACCACGCATGCCCGCGGCAGCTCGATCATCGTGCCGATCGTGTATCCGAGCTTCGTGGAGCCGAGCGCGCGGTCCATCGCGCTCGCGACCAGCTCCCGCAACCGGCGCAGCTCCTCGGGGATCATGACCAGCGGGATCATGATCTCGGGAATCACGGTGACTCCCGAGGCGCTGGCCTCCGCCGCGGCCTCGCCGATCGCCTGCGCCTGGATCTCGTAGATCTCGGGGAACGTGATCCCGAGCCGGCAGCCGCGATGCCCGAGCATCGGGTTGGCTTCGGTCAGCTCCGTCACCTTGGCGGCGATCGCGGTGGCGGTCTTTCCGGTCGCGGTGGCGACCTCCTCGATGTCCTTCGGAGTGTGCGGCAAGAACTCGTGCAGCGGCGGATCGAGTAACCGGATGGTGACCGGAAATCCGTCCATCACCCTGAACAGCTCGACGAAGTCGGTGCGCTGCATCGGCAGGATCTTGGCGAGCGCTGCGCGCCGGCCGGCCTGATCGGTCGCCAGGATCATCTCGCGCACCGCGAGGATGCGCTCGGGCTGAAAGAACATGTGCTCGGTGCGGCACAGCCCGATGCCCTCGGCGCCGAAGCTGCGTGCCGTCTTCGCGTCGGTCGGCGTGTCCGCGTTGGTGCGCACGCGCATCGTGCGGAACCCATCGACCCATTGCATCAGCTGACCGAGCTCGGCGCCGAGCTGTGCGGGCACCAGCGGCGTCGAGCCCAGGAACACCTCGCCGGTCGAACCGTCGAGCGTGATCGTGTCGCCCTCGCGAAGTGGTGTCTCCTTCCCTCCACCGACGAAGCTCGCCTGCCGCTTCGGTGCGTCGACCCGCAGCGAGCTGCAGGCGGTGACGCAGCACTTGCCCATGCCACGAGCGACCACGGCCGAGTGGCTGGTCATGCCGCCGCGCGCGGTCAGGATTCCGACCGCGGCCTTCATGCCGTGAATGTCTTCCGGCGAGGTATCGGTGCGAACCAGGATCACGCGCTCACCGCGATTCGCCCATTCCTCGGCGGTGCTCGCGGTGAAGACCACCCGGCCGATCGCCGCGCCTGGCGACGCCGGCAGCCCCTTCGCCAGCGCGGGCGGCCGCGCCTTGGGATCGATCGTCGGATGCAGCACCTCGTCGAGCTTGGCCGGATCGATCCGCAGCACCGCCTCGCGTGGGTTGAGCTTTCCTTCGGCGACCAGATCGACGGCGACCTTCACCATCGCCTTGCCCGTCCGCTTGGCGCTGCGGGTCTGCAGCATGTAGAGCTGGCCGTTCTGGATCGTGAACTCGAGATCCTGCATGTCGCGGAAGTGGTTCTCGAGCAGCGCGGCCACCCGGACCAGCTCGGCATGTGCAGCGGGCAGCTTGGTGGCCAGGTCCGCGATCGGCTCGGGCGTCCGGATCCCGGCGACCACATCCTCACCCTGTGCGTTGATCAGGAACTCGCCATAGAGCTCCGCCGTACCGGTGGCAGGGTTGCGCGTGAACGCGACCCCGGTCGCACAATCGTCGCCGAGGTTGCCGAACACCATCGCCTGCACGTTCACCGCGGTGCCGATCGACGCCGAGATCTGATGGAGCTTGCGGTAGTAGTCCGCGCGCGGATTGTTCCACGACGCGAACACCGCCCCGATCGCGCCCCACAGCTGGGTCCGAACGTCGTCGGGAAACGCCTGGCCAGTCACGCGTTGAACCTCGGCCTTGAACAGCGCAACTGCCTCGCGCAGCGCCGTCTCGTCGAGATCCTGATCGCGATTCGCGCGGTACTTGCGCTTGACGTCATCGAGGATGCGATCGAATGGCTGCTCGTCGTGCTCGCTCGGGGCGACCACGCCCATCACGACCTCGCCGTACATCGCGACGAACCGGCGATAGCAATCCCACGCGAACCGCGGATTTTGGGTGTGCGCCGCAAGCGCAGCAACGGTCCGCTCGTTGAGGCCGAGGTTGAGGATCGTGTCCATCATGCCGGGCATCGATGCCGGCGCGCCGGAGCGAACGCTGACGAGCAGCGGCTGGCTCGGATCCCCGAACTTGGTACGCGTCAGCTCCTCGACGCGACCGAGCGCGCGCTCGACCTCCGCAGACAGCTCCGCCGGATAGTTCCCGGCGCCGTGTTTGATCACGTGCCGCGCCACATCGGTGGTGATCGTGAACCCCGGTGGAACCGGCAGCCCCAGCGCCGACATCTCCGCGAGATTGGCGCCCTTGCCGCCGAGCAGTGCCTTGTCCTTGGCGCGACCTTCTGCCGAACCGCCGCCGAACTGCCGGACGTAGCTCACGTGGATGCTCCTGGGGCACCCGCAGCGCCGAGCACGCGGAAGTCTGCGATCCGCAGGTACGGCCCGATGAACCACTTCAGCAGGGCGAGCCGGTTGTCGCGAAGCGCGGCGTCGGGGTCCATGACCATGACGCCGCCCTTGTCGAAGAACGCAGCCACCGTCGGGCGCAGCCGCTCGAGCGACTCGAACACCGCGGGATAGTCACCCGACGCACGCAACGGCTTCTCCGCGGCTTGCGCGTCGCCGACCGCGGCGTACAGCGCCTGCTCGACCGGATGGACGAACCGCGCAGGGTCGACGGCGTCGTCGCCCCCGAGCTGCTTGGCCGCGGCATCGTCGAGAATGTTGGCGACCCGCTTGAACACCTCACGCGCCTCACGCGAGATCTTCGCGCACGCGACGGCGCGCCGCCGCGCATCGACGGGATCGCGGAACTCGCGCGCGAGCGCGGCGTCCGCGTCCGACACCGGGATGCCCTGATCGAGGAAGATGCCGCGCAGCCGCGCGCGGAAGAACTCCTCGACCGCGCCCGGATCCTTGATCTTCACGGCTTGCTCGGCGAGTGCACGCTGCGATTCCGCGAACAGCGGCGTCCACAGTGACGACCACGCTGGACGGGCGAGCAAGATCTGCCAGATCCCGATCGCCGCGCGGCGAAGCCCGAACGGATCTGCCGACCCCGAGGGCTCGAGACCGACGGCGAAGCAACCGACGATCGTGTCCATTCGATCGGCCAGCGCGAGCAGAGCGCCGATCGGCGACGCGGGCAGCGCCGCGCCTTGCCCCTTGGGCCACCAGTGCTCGTCGATCGCGACCGCCACCTGATCGGGCAGCTTGAAGTGGTTCGCGTAATGGCGACCCATCACACCCTGAAGCTCCGGAAACTCGCCGACCGCGCTCGACGCGAGATCCGCCTTGCACACCCGCGCCGCCTGCTTCGCGAGCTCGACGTCTTCGCCGGCGAACGTGGCGATCGTGGCGGCGATCTTCTCGATCCGCCGCACCTTGTGGCCGATCATCTTCGCGCCATCACCGAGCTTGGCCTGGAACACCACCGAGTCCAGCTTGGCGTTCCAGTAGTCGAACGACTTCTTGCGATCCTCGGCGAAGAAGAACCTGGCGTCGGACAGCCGCGCCGCGAGCACCCGCTCGTTGCCCTTCTGGACGACGACCGGATCTTTGACCACGGTCGCCATCATCGTCGCGAACCGGTTCGCCAGCTTGCCGCCCGCCCGCTCCATCGCGAAGTAACGCTGGTGAGTTCGCATCGCGGTGACCACGACCTCTTCGGGAACCTCGAGGTACGCCGGATCGAACTCGCCGGACACACCGACCGGATATTCGCCGAGGTGGATCACCTCGTTGATCAGCGCCTCGTCCGACCGCACCTTGAGCCCGGTGGCGGTCTCGAGGCGGTTGAGCTCGGCGCGCACGAGATCGCGCCGAGCATCGGGGTCGACCACCACGTGCGCCGCTCGCAGCGTCGACACGTAGGCGTCCGCGCTGCGGATCTCCACCGGACCGGACGACAGAAATCGGTGGCCGCGGCTCGCGCGGCCGGCCTGGATCCCGGCCCACGACAGCGGGACCGGCTCACCACCAAACAACGCGACCAGCCACTGCACCGGACGCACGAACGTGACCTCACCCCAGCCCCAGCGTTGCGACTTCGGCCATGAGATCGACGCCGCGAGCTCGACGAGCAGACCGGGCAACAGCCCGCGCGTCTCCTGCCCAACCACGTGACGACTGGCGACCACGTAGAGGCCCTTCTTGCCGGGCACTTCCTGCCTGGTCAGGGCCGAGGGCTCGACGCCATTCTTTGCGGCGAACCCCTGGCCGGCCTTGGTCAAGCTGCCGTCTGGCGCGAACGCGGCAGACGCCGGCGGACCGACGACCTGCTCGGCCAGATCGGCCTGGCGATCGACGAGCTGCTTGACGTGGACGGCGATCCGGCGCGGCGTCCCCAGCGCGCGCACCCCCGCGTGGCCGAGTCGAGCCGCCGCGAGTCGAACCTCGACGAACTGGGGAAGGTCGGCGAGCTGGCGCGCGAGCATCTTCGCCGGAATCTCTTCACATCCGATCTCGAACAGCAGATCAGCGGGCATGGCTCACCTCCGCCGTCATCGACCCGGAGATCGCGCGCGCCGCGGCGAGCGCCCCTGCGTTCACGCCTGCCTCGGCGCCACTGCGGTACGCCTCGACGGCCCGGCCGCGCAGCTCGGGAGGCAGCAGCGGAAACTCGAGGGTCGCGCGGCTCGCGACGTAGGTCTCGGCACACGCCTTGGCCATCGCACGAACGCGGCCGATGAATCGCTGCCGCTCGGTGACGCTGATCGCGCCCCGCGCGTCGAGGCAGTTGAACGCGTGTGAAGCCTTCATGCAGAACTCATAGGCCGGCAGCACCAGGGGACGCGGCTTGCGCTCGAGCAGGCGCTTGCACTCGCCCTCGTAGGTGTCGAAGCTTGCGAACGCGATCTCCGGCCTGAGCTCCTCGAACTGATAGGTCGAGTACTCGACCTCCCACGGATGGCGGATCTGACCGTACGTGACGTTCTTGTCCCACTTGAGGTCGAACATGTTGTCGACGCTCTGCAGGTACATCGCGAGCCGCTCGACGCCATACGTGAGCTCGGCGGTGACCGGCATCAGGTCGATGCCACCGGCCTGCTGGAAGTAGGTGAACTGGGTGACCTCCATCCCGTCGCACCAGACCTCCCAGCCCAGGCCCCAGGCGCCCAGCGTCGGCGATTCCCAATCGTCCTCGACAAACCGGATGTCGTGGCTCGCCGGATCCAGCCCGATCGCGCGCAATGAATCGAGGTAGCGATCCTGTACATCGAGCGGCGACGGCTTGAGCCCGACCTGAAACTGGTAGTACGCGCCCGCGCGATTGGGGTTGTCGCCATAGCGACCGTCCGCCGGACGACGACAGAACTGCGCGAACGCCGCGTTCCACGGCTCCGGCCCGAGCACCCGCAGGAACGTCGCCGGGTGGAACGTTCCGGCGCCGACCTCGACGTCGACCGGCTGCTCCACGACGCAGCCACGGTCCGCCCAGAATTTTTGCAGCGTGAAGATCAGGTCCTGCAGGTACATGCGCGCGGCCTAGAGCTAAAGCAGCGGGCACCCTACCGTCGGCGTGTCGTGCGGTCAAGCCACCGCCACGAGCTAACTACGCCAGATCTCTTGACGTTCTTGCGACGGGATGGCTAGCGTCGTCCCCATGGTTCGGGAGTACATCACCCCGCTGGCGGCGGTTTCCCTCGCGGGATGCTCGATGGCCCTCGATTTCTCCGAGGACGCGGTGCCGATCGACGCCGCGATCGACGCTCCATACAGCCAGACCGACTGCGATCACCTCGAGCCCAATGACTCTGCCGCAACCGCGTCGGCGATCGCGGCGACGGAAGTGGGCCCTGCCGCGATCTGCCGGGGCGAGCCACAGGATCGCGACTTCTACCGATTCACGGTGCCCGAAGGCACGGCGAGCGTGACGGTGAAGATCGCGTTCGCGAACAACCCGACGGGCGATCTCGATCTCCGGCTGACCGACGCGTCCGGAACGAAGATCCTCGCCCAGTCGTTCGAGGTCGGAGATCACGAGACCATCGCGTGCCCCGCCGTGGCACCCGCGTGCGCAAAGCTGGCGCCCGGAGACTACGTGTTCGAGGTGTTCCCCGGGGTCGCCGGCGCGGTCAATCGCTACACCATCGAGCTCGCGCTGACCGCCGAATAGCGGTCGCCCACAACGAGCTACTCGGTCATTCGAAGTCGAAAGCCCGCGCGTTCCACGCCGGATGCTGGGACGACGACCTTGACCATCACCTTGTCACCCTCGACCCTGGGCTTGGTCGGCCAGCCGCCCGCGAGCCGGCGCGCCTCGGACGCGGGAAGTGATTCCTCCACCCAGACCTCACGCGGCCGGTCGCCCTTGTTGGTGATCGCGAACGTGTAGACCAGCTCCGGACCGCTCTTGGCGAATGACGGGGCGACGCGCCGCTGCGCTTGCAACGTGGCGTCGACGCGGAGCGGGATGCGAATCCGGCCGGACGACGTGGTCATGGCGTCGACACCGATCGTGCGCTCGCCCGCGGCGCCCATCACCATCGTCATCGGACCGGGGATGACCTCGGCCTCGAGCTCGAGCCAGACCTTCACGGGCAGGTCCGGCACCCCTGGCCGGATCCCCGATCGCGGGCGTAGCTCGGGATCCACGATCCACTTCTCGACCGCGCTGATCGCGTGCGGCGACGACGTGAGGATCGCGGTCGATCCATCGAATACGATCGCGCCTCGCACGACCTCCACCGGCGATCGCTCGCCGCCCGGCACACCGCGAAACACCACCAGCTGACCGGTTCGCGCCAGTGCCAGCGTGGGCACCGCAAGCTTCGTCACGACCTCAGCGCGGCCGGGCTCGACGACCTTGAGGTGATGCGAGACGTCGAGGGAGAGCGCAGCCGAGGTGTAGGTGATCCGGATCAGGCGACGGCCACGTGGCCCCGTCACCGCGCACTGGATCGCAGAAGACGCCAGTGGCGGCGGCTCCTCCCGCCGTCCGGTCTCATCGAACGCCCGCGTGGCGCGCGCGTCGTCGATCCGGTCGCGGTGACAGCTGCCCACCGACAGGTCTCCCCCTGCGACCGGCGTGATCGTGAGCGACGATAGCGACAGCTTCGGGTCGAGGTGATCGAGGACGATCGCCGGACCGTCAATGGTCACCCATCGCTGATCTTCGACCAGCGCGATCGAGCGAGCGTCCGCGTGATACAGCGCGACCGAGACCCGCGCGCTTCGATCATGCTCGAAGACGGGCGCCGTTCGAGCACCACACGCGCTGGTCGCGACGACCGCGACCGCCAGCACCAAGGCTTGGCGGCACGCGATCATTCCTCGACCGCCACCGTATCGCCGATCAATCGCGCAGCGTCGGCCGCCGAGACCGTGCCTGCGAGCACGCTCGCGATGCCGCGCAGCACCGGTACGCGCACTCCCACGTCGGCCGCGAGCTCGTTGGCGGCGATCGCGGCACGTGCACCTTCGGTGAACGTCGCCTCGGTGGGACGTTCGCCACGCGCGAGCGCGCGGCCCAGCACGTAGTCCGCCGATCGTTCGCTGTTCCCGCGGACCAGCAAGTTGCCCAGACCGGCAAGCCCGGCGAACGTCCGGGGCTCGGCGCCGGCGGCGGCGCCGAACCGTGCAGCCTCGGCCACCACCCGCGTCACCAGGACCGCGCGCGCTCCCGGACCGATGCCCAGCGCATCGGCGAGCCCGAGCGCGACGGTGTACGCGCCGGACAGGGCCGATGCCAGCTCGACACCGGCAAAGTCACTCGAGCCATAGACCCGGAGCACCGGCGGGGCATTGAGCAACCTGCGTCCCTCGGCGACCACCTCGTCGAACGGCGAGGCGACCACCATCGACGAGAACTGCCTCGCGATCAGATCCTCGGGCAGCGCCGGCCCGGCGAGCACACCGAGCTTGAGGGTCGGCAGCAGCTCGCCGAGGACGTCGGACACACGATCGGCCCGGCGCTCGCCGGGCGTCTTGGCACGCGCTCCGAGCGCGCCGATCGCATGGATCACGATGTGGCTGCCATCGATCACATCGCCGAGGGCCCGGGCCTGATCGCGCATGTGCGTCGAGCGAACCGCAAACACCACCAGCCTCGCCGCGCTCGCGAGCTCGCCGAGCTCTGCGGTCGCAACCAGCTCGTCCGGCAGCTCGGCCGCGGGAAGCCGAGGCGAGCGCCGGGACTGGTGGATGGCCGCGACCGCCGTGCGATCGCGCGACCACATCACGACGCGACGTCCGGCCCGCGCGACGACCAGCGCGAGCGCGGTTCCGAACCGCCCAGCCCCGACGATGCCGAGGGTGTCACCACGGGTCGTCATGCGCTCGCCTCGGGCGGTGGCGGCTCGACCGGGATATGCGCGGTGCGGTTCTGATAGTAGAACAGCAGCCGCATGTCCTCGACCTGGATCACGTTGGTGTGACGGATCACGACGGGCCGGGTGTGATAGGCGGCGAGCCCGTGCAACGCATGCTCGAGCTTGTCGGCCGATGACTGCGCCGTGAACGCCGGATGTTCGCTGCCCCAGCTGGGCGTCTGGCGCAGTCGTTCACGCAACCGCTCGATGCCGCGCACCGCCGCCGCGGTGTCGACCCCGAGCAACGCCGCCGGTGCGCGGATCAACCGATAGATGTCGCGCGTGCCCGCTTGCTGCGCGATCGCGTCGAACATCGCGCGCGCGGCCAGATGCGTCGAGTGCAACACCGAGTGGGTGGGATAGCTCGCCGCGAGGCGCCGGCCGAGCACGCGGGTGTACTCGTAGTCGCGCTGGTCGTCATCGGTGACCTCGCCACTGGCTCCGCGCACGAAGGTCGCGGGATCGACCGCCCTCCCGGCGCGATCGAGCGAGGTGCCATCATCGGCGACTCGGTTGCCGAACGGATCGAGCGGCCGGCCGAACCGCACCACCACCGAGCCTTCGTGCACGAGGATCTTGCGCACGAACTCGAGCATCCGGCTGATCCGGCTCGATTCATCATCGGTGATGATGTATCGGCTCTTGCCGACGTCGGCGAGATGGTCCTCGATCAGGGTCTCGGCTTCGAGCACCAGGCGATAGTTGATGGTGACCGGAACGACATAGATCCGATGATCGGCCGCGCCTTCCCGGACGTTGTTCTTGTATGCGGTGACCGCGGTTCCGAGCAATCCGAGCTTGAGGTGGGCCTCGATCACGTTCGACCGGCTCCGCGTGCCGCCCGGAAAGAACAGCGAGTGATAGCCGTGCTCGAGCAGCACGGTGCTGTACTCCTTCAGCACGTCCTTGTAGAGCTGGAACGTCAGGCGGCGATCGACGCGATAGGCGCCGAGGTTTCGCATGAAGAAGCTCAGCAGCGGATTGGAGAACAGGTTCTTGCCCGCGCCGTACGTGACCGGCGGCAATCCGGCGCGCAACAGCCCCAGCCCGAGCACCAGCGAATCCATGTTCGACGAGTGCGTCGGCGCGATGATCAGGGTGCCGCGCTGTGCGCACGCGCGCACGATCTCCAGCGCTCCGTCGGCGATGATCCGCGAATCGAGCTGGCGTAGCGCCAGCGCACCTTCGCGCAAGCTCCCGATCGGCGAGAACACGAATCCGAGCAACGACGGCATGACTCCGGTCGCCAGCCGATACACTCGCGAGTCGAAGTTTCCGACGACATCGTGGCCGTAGCCATGGACCAACGAACGCAACTCGGATCGCTTATCCTCGTCGGACATCGCGAGCAGGCGGCGCGATAGCTCGCGCCAGCGCTCGATCGCGCTAGGCTCTGCGTGCGCTGCTTCCAGTCGCTTGATCTCGCAATACGCGACCTCGTTCAGCACGTACTCGAGCGAACCATCGCCACCGCCGCGCGCGAGTGCGACGCGGCGCGCGACGACGCGACGTTCCACCTCGGAGAGCAAACTCTCACGCTCCGCATTGAACCGCTCGAGACGATTTTCGGCTTCTCGGACCGGGAGGTCACGAGCCATGCAACGTACATATCACCGTGTCGCAAACCACCGAGCGGGCAAGCTCGAGCCTGTGGCGCCGTGACGATTTTGTGTCGATCCGTAGGGGGTTGCAGATCGAGCCAGATCCCGCTTGCCCTGGCGCCCCGTGGTATGGTTTGCATTGAGCACGCGCTCGGTTCCGTCAGGAGCTAAGCGGGGCTCGCCGGTGGGTCCGGAGGATCGTTGACCTCCCCACCGTCGAGGGCGAGAAGGCAGATAGGAGACGTGGTCCGCTGATGTCCACGACCAAGCGTCCAGCGCGAACAACTTCGAAAAAGAAACCAGCGGCTTCCGAGAAGCCGAAAGCGACCCGGCGCGCTGCGAAACCTGCGCCCGAACCGCCTTCGTCCTCGAAGTCGTCGAAGACGCGCGCCAAGAAACCGGCCGCCGAACCGGCGCCGAGTTTGCCGAAACCGGCCTACACACTCGATGGGCCGATCCCGCCGGAGGGCGCGGGTCTCCCCAAGAAGGTCGGCGCGCTGCTCGCGGTGGGTCAGACCGCGCTCGGCATCAAGACGTTTCGCCCGGGCCAGGCCGAAGCGTTCGAGCACCTGCTCGCAGGTGAAGATCTGCTCGCGGTCATGCCCACCGGCAGTGGCAAGTCGCTCCTGTATCAGCTCCCGTCGCTCGTGCTCCCCGGCGTCACCGTGGTGGTCAGCCCGCTGATCGCGCTGATCAAGGATCAGATCGACAAGATGGTCGCCAAGGGCGTCACGGCGGTGCGGATCGACTCCACGCTGACGGTGAAGCAGCGGCGCGAAGTCGACGCACTGATCAAGTCACCCGGCGGCAAGCTGCTGCTCACGACACCGGAGCGGATGGCAGATCCCGAGTTCCGCGTGTTCTTGCGCCAGGCCGCGAGTGGGGTCGGCGTCTCGCGGTTCGTGGTCGACGAAGCCCACTGCGTTTCGCAGTGGGGTCACGATTTTCGCCCCGCGTACCTGTCGCTCCGCAAGGCGCTCGAGGACGTCGGCCGCCCGCCGGTGCTCGCCACCACGGCGACCGCACCACCGCACGTTCGCGAGGACATCCTGCACCAGCTCGGCATCGAGGGTGCCGCGACGGTCACCACGACGTTCGATCGGCCGAACCTTCACTATGAAGTGATCGTGTTCGGCGACGAAGACGAGAAGATGAAGACCCTGGTCACGCTGCTCAAGAAGCTGCCGCGACCGGGCATCGTCTACTGCGCCACGGTCAAGAAGGTTGAAGAGCTCCACGAAGCGCTCACGCGGTGGGGCATCCCGGTGGCGAAGTACCACGGCCGAATGAACAAGGGCGAGCGCGACGATAGCCAGGTGAAGTTCATGGCGTCGTCGGAGCTCGTGATGGTCGCCACCAACGCGTTCGGTCTCGGCGTCGACAAGCCGAACATTCGCAACGTCCTCCATTATCACGTGCCCGGCTCGCTGGAAGCGTACGCGCAGGAAGCTGGGCGCGGCGGCCGCGATGCAAAGCCCGCGCGGTGTGTGTTGCTGTTCTCCCCCGACGACGTGGCGATTCAGGAGTACTTCCTGTCGGGCACGTATCCGACCAAGCGCCAGGTTCGCCAGGTCTTCGAAGCGCTCGAGGCATTCACCGAGGTCGCGCGCGCAGGTGGTCGGCTCGCCGAGGAGTCGCCGCCGACCGTGCCGAACCTGGCGATGTCATCGGGCGTTGGCCAGCAGCGGACGCGGACCGTGCTTTCGTTGCTCAAGGACGAGCACTTTGTCGTCGAGCGCGATGGTGGGCTGTTCTACGTCGCCGATCCGCCACCGGCGCAAGAGTTGCTGCTCGAACGGGCACGGCAATACGAAGCGCGCCGGATCGCGGATCGCCAGCGCCTCGATGCGCTGCTGAGCTACGTCAAAGCCCCGGGTTGCCGCAACCAGGTGATCCTGAAGTACCTCGGCGAGCTCGAGCCTCCAAAATGTGGGCGCTGCGATAACTGCTTGCGTTCGCGCGAAGCGGCGATCGCCGCCTCGAACGAGGCCTCTCGCCTCGGGTTCTCGGTCACCCGGCAGCTGGACGACGAACCGGTCGAGATCAAGCCGCAGCGCGAGATCAAGGCGCGCGTCGTGCGGATCGATCAACCGGCCCCCGGCACGCAACCCGCCGGCGCTGGGCAAGCGGGCGGTGCGCCGGCCGCTGCCGCCCCCGCCCCAACCGTGTTGCGGCGCTCGAGTGCAAAGCCGGCACCTGCTCCGAGCACACCGCCACCAGCGCCGCCGCCCGCGGCGGCCACAGCTGCCCCGGTACGCGCGAGCAATGGTGGCCATGAAGAGCCGCCGGGGGCGGCGTTCGACGCCGATACCAGGCGCGCGGCGCTCCGGCCACCGACCCAGGACGACCGCGTCCCCGAGGACGAGCTCGACGATGACGACGAGCTCGATGACGACGAGCTCGATGCGGCGGGAGACCTCGACGACGATGATCTCGACGACGACGATCTCGATGACGATGACCTCGACGACGACGATCTCGATGACGACGATCTCGACGATGACGACGATGATCTCGATGATGACGACGATGACTACGAGGTGATCGACAAGACCGCAGCCGAGCTCGCCGAAGAGGGCATCGAAGGCCCCGGTGAGATCACGGTGCTTGCCCGCAAGAAGCAGCCGAAGCAGCCCAAGCAGCGGCCGCAGCGCGTGCTCGACACACCTTCGGCCAGCGCGGCAGAAGCTCGGCGACGGCGGCGCAGGCGTCGCCGTAAGCGGCGGGCGATGCTACCGCCCAAGAGCGCGTTCACCACACCGGTGTTGTCGACCGCGGCCCCGATCCCCGAGGCGCAGCCACGTCGCCAAAGCGGCGGGGGTGGGCCGGTCATCGAGTACGTCCGTGGACCGATGCGGATCGCGATGGCGCCGGTCGCGTCGGCGAATCCGAACGACGCGGGCGTGGCGCGCCGGCGCAACAAGGCCCCGCGGCGATGGGAACGCGGTGGTGGTGGCGGTGGTGGTGGTGGCGGTGGTGGTGGTGGTGGTGGCGGTGGTGGTGGTGGTGGCGGATTCGACCGCCCACGCTTCAACGACCGCCGACCGCGGCCCGACGGATCGCAGGGGCAAGGCAGCCAGCCGTGGTCAGGTCAAGGGCCCAATGGTGGCCAGGGCCAGGGCCAAGGCCAAGGCCAGGCCGCAGGCCAAGGAAACGGCGCGCCCGGTGAGCGCCGCCGCCGCCGCCGTCGTCGTCGTCGCGGCGGAGGCCAGATGCAGGGCAACGGCGCGCAGATGATGGGACCACCGCCGCCGGGAGATCCGACACCGATCCAGTTCTTCGAGCCCAATGGCCCGATGCAGGGACCACCGCAACTTGGTCCCGACGGTCAACCGATGCGCAAGCGCCGCCGTCGGCGGCGACGAGGACGAGGTGGCCGCAATCGCGAGTGGCGCGGAGGTCCCGGCGGGAACGATCCGTCCGGGGGCAGCAATGGCGGAGGTGGCGGTGGGCCTGGCGCTGGCGGCGGCGGTGGCAGTCGCGATTCGGCTGGCGAAGGCTAGCTGGACACCGCGCACGGGGCACAAGTCGCCATTCCCCGAAGGAAGCCCGACGAGCGAGCAACCAGTGCTGGCCTCTGTGACGCAATCCTCGTACCTTTAAATCGTGCTCGATTGGCTTGGATCGGTCCTGGTTCGGAAGCGCTCGGCGAACCGAGTCGAGCTCGGGCTGACCCGCGCGACCGCATGGACGGGGTGGGCGATCGCGATCGTGGGCGTCCGGGTCGTCACGCTCGGCCCATACTGGGCAACCGTTTCCGGCCTGCTGCTGCTCGGCATCGGGGTTCTGCTTGGCACGCTGCGCCGCGAGCTCGTGTTCGATCGCGACGATGGCCTGCTTCACATCGAACAGCGCATCCTGGGCATTCGACGGCGGGTTGTGATCCCGTTGTTTCACTTGCGAGCCGTGTTCGTCGTCGCGCGGCGCCGTGGCATGTACGTCGCGTACGTCGAACGAAGGGTCGGCGGAACGATCCATCTGGACGAGGCGCGGCGCCCCGCGCCGCTGCTCGCCTTGGCGGAAGCGATCTCCGAGGTCGCGGAGCTACGACTCGTGTACGACGCGACCACGCGCGCCGCCGCACTCGATTGACCGCGGGCGATTGAGCCGCGGGCGCCGACGCGATACGGTCACGTCGTGCGCTGCGTGGTGGTTCTCGTACTCGGCCTTGCCGGATGTAACTCCGACGGCACCGCATCGCCGCCGAGTGGGAGTCCCGAGAAGACCACCAAGCTCGGCGGCGTCCCACCGGAGCGCTTCGATTGCGCGACGATCGCTCCCCAGGTCGACCTGGATCAGGTGCTCGGCGCCACTGCCCGCAAGCTGGACAGTCCGGCGTCTGTTCCTGATGGCCTGGCCAAGCCCTGCACCTATGAGGTCGGATCTCAGCCGCCCGAGTACTGGACCTTCGACTTCGACTGCCGCGCAAGCATGAAGCGCACCGCCGATGCGCTGTTCGCGCAGTACAAACGGACCAGCGCGGAGCTCGTCGAGCAGTACAACGGCGCGAGCGATGCCGGGATCAAGCCCGATGATGCCGGCATCACCAACCGCCGCGCGCCCGAGCTCGCGGTCGAGGTTCCGGTCGGTGCCAAGGGCCTCGATCACCATGGCCAGGGGCTGATCTTTATCGACGACGACGCGCCCTGTTACGTGCGGATCGTCGGGCCCGATGCACCACGCCGACTCGAGCTGGCCAAGCTGATCGCCAAGAATCTCACGTTCGCGAACGCGCCGATGTCACCGCGCGCGCGGCCGTGACCACCGTTCCACGGGAACCGTCGGAGCTAGCGCAGCAGATCCGACTGGCGATTCCGCTCGCGCTCCAGCAGCTCGGTTTTCATTTGATGGGGACGGTCGATGCCGCCTGGCTCGGGCGCCACAGCGAATCTGCGCTGGCCGCCGCCGGCGTCGGCAATAACCTCCTGTTCGCGATCACCGCGATCGGCCTTGGCATCGTGATGGGGCTCGACACGGTGATCCCGCAGGCAATCGGCGCAGGTCAGCGCGAGATCGCGCGGCGCTACTTGTCGGCCGGGCTTCGCCTTGCGCTGGGGCTCGGACTGCTCGGCACGATCGTCGTGCTCGCGACGCCGGTGGTGTTGTCGATCGCGGACGTCGATCACGAGGTCGCTCGCGATGCGCGAACCTATGTCTATCTACGGTCGCTCGGGATCGTGCCGTTCTTGCTGTCGATCGCCCTGCGCTCGTACCTCGCCGCGCTCAACGTCACGCGCCCGCTCGTGCTGGCGGTCGTGATCGGCAACATCGCAAACGCCGCGCTCGATCGAGTGTTGATCTTCGGGATCGATGCGCTCGGACTGCCCGCGATGGGCGTCGCCGGGGCTGCAGTTGCGACGGTGACCGTCCAGGTCCTGATCGTCGTCGTGTACAGCGCCGCCGTGCGCGCACTCGACGACGGCATGGCGTTGCCACGGAGCTCGCGTGCCGACCTCACCGAGATCGTCCGCTACGGCGGGCCGGTCGGCGGACAGCTGTTCGCGGAGGTGGCGATCTTCGGCGTGGCGACGGTGATGGCCGCACGGCTCGGCAAGGTACCGGGGGCGGCGCATTCGGGTGCGCTGACGTTGGTGTCGTTCACGTTCTCTGTCGCTGTCGGCATCGGCGCCGCCACGTCGGTGCGAGTGGGTCATGCGATCGGCGAACGCAAGCTCGCGCTCGCGCGTCAACGCGGGGTTTATGGCCTGGGCGTGGGGCTCGCCGTCATGAGCGTATTCGCGATCGCCCTGATCGCGATGCCCTCGCTGCTCGCCCGGGTGTTCACCGACGATGCCGTGGTGATCGCCGCGATCGTACCGCTGCTCCAGATCGCGGCACTGTTCCAGCTATCCGACGGCACGCAAGCGATCGCCGCGGGGGCGCTGCGCGGGATCGGACGGACCCGCGCAACGCTGATCGGCAACCTGATCGGTCATTACGGCGTGGGGCTGCCGATCTCGCTGGCGCTCGCGTTCTCTGCGGGCCTCGGGGCGCCTGGGCTGTGGTGGGGACTGTCCGCCGGCCTCACGGTCACCGCGCTGTTTCTGGTCGCGCGGTTCCTGGCATCGACCAAGGGAGCCGATGTTCGGACCGCACGTTGACCAAGTGGCTATGGCGTGGACTTGGCTTTGGCAGCCAGTGCACGCATGGTCTGATCGTCGAGCTCCCCGGTCTCCGGCAGCGATTCGGCTCGCTGGAACTCCTCGAGGGCCGACTTGGTCATCTTGCCGTAGATGTTATCCACGGGCCCCACCTTGTAGCCGAGCTTTCTCAGGACGTACTGCGCGCGCCGCACGGGTTCTTTGACCGCGGGAGGTCGCTTCACCTCCGGCGGCTTTACAGCCACCGGCTCGGGCTTGGGCTCCGCCGGCTTCACTGCGACCGGTTCCGGCGTCGGCTCGGGCTGCTTCACCGCCACCGGCTCCGGCGTCGGCTCGGGCTGTTTCACCGCCACTGGTTCCGCGGCCGGCTCGGGCTGCTTCACCGCCGCGGGCTCGGGCGCCGGCTCCGGTTGTTTCACAGCGACCGGTTCCGGGCTCGCGACCGGCTCGGGCTCCGGCGTCGGCACAGGTGCCACCACCGTCGGCTCGGGCATAGGCGCCGGCATATCGACCACTCCGCGCTCGGGAACTCCGGACGCGACCCTCTGCGAGCCATCTTTCGTGCTGTTCCACAGCATGAATCCGGCCGCCGCGACCACGACCACCGCGGCCGAGATCCAGATCCCCACCCTGCTCTGCTTCCTCGGCTCCACATGCTCCGCGACGTGATGCGTCGCGCTGTGCGAGACAACAGGCATCGGCTCGGCAGTCGCTGGCGCTGCGAGCAGCTCCAGCACGGTTCCGAGCGGATCGTTGATGCTGACCGCGCCGACCCTGCGGTAGACGCGGAACTTGCAGTCGTTGGGAACGTTGATCAACGTCTCGAAGGCAGCGCGACCCGAGTGGGAGTCGGTTCGCGCCGAGCACACCATGCCTGCCTTGACCTGAATGTTGCCGAGCACCTTCTGACCACGAACGATCTCGACCAACGTGTGCTGGCGATTCGTGGTGAGCGTCTCGAGCAACATCCGAACCCCGAAGTCGGCCACGCTTCCCGACATCACGGGAACGCGATCCGGTCCGCTCGGGATCGGCTCCGGCTCGGGCAGCCGCGGCGTGGGGGCTGCCACCGCCGGAGCGGCGGGCGCCGGTGTCGGTGCTGGTGCTGGTGGCGTGACCGCGGGGGCAATCCCCATCAGCGTCGGTGCATGGACCGCCGCTGGCGGGTGCTTGGTCGCGCCGTTGGTCTCCACCGGCTCGGTCGCATTCATCAACAGTCGATGAATCGGACCGATCGGCTCCTCGGTCGGAAGCGCACCGGTCGACCGGTACACGTTGAACTGACAGTGCCCGGGCAGGTTGATCAGCTTGCGGAACGCCGGGAACCCATTCATCGTTCCCGTCGTCGCGGCGATCACCATCCCCGACTTCACGTGGATGGTGCCGACGACCTTGCCGTGCTCGCTCAGCTCGAGGCCGAGGAACTGGCGGCCCGATCCCAACGTCTGGAGCAACGTCGGAACGTCGAACTCCGACAGCAAGCCTTCCATCACCGGGGTACGGCCAGCGATCTGGCTGAACTCCTGCGGCTTGGTCGGACGCGCGCCGCGAGGCTGCGCTTCCACCGCATTGTATTCCTGCGGCCTGGTGGGGCGCGCGCCACGCGGCTGCGCGTCCATCAAGACGTGGTGGAGCCCGCCGAGCGGCTCGGCCGTGGCCAGCGAGGCACTCGCCTGCGGATCGATCCGAAACACCGCGAACTGATAGTTCTTCGGGGAATCGAGCAACTCGCGGATGGCCTGGATGCCTTCCATATCGCCGGCCTGTGCCGACACGACCTTGCCCGACTTGACGAACACGGACCCGATCGCTCGACCGTCCTGCGAGAACACGTCGAGCTCGATGTAGGCGCGCCCCATACCGATGGTCTGGAGCAGCGTCGGAACATCGAATTCGGCGAGGCTTCCCTCCATCACGCGTACGCGCGACGAGTCGGATGTCGAGATCACGGGCTGGGACGCACGCGCGAGCGGGAGGGGCTCACCAACCAATCCCATCGGCGCGCCGATCGGTACGTCCTGGTTCTCGCGAACCACCCGGAACCGCGCCGTCCCATCGGCGTTGAGGATCGCGGCAAGCGCAGATGGGCCGCTGATGTTCCCGGCATGTGCCGAGATCACGCGGCCCGCCTTGAGCACGACGTAACCGATCATCGATCCGTTTGCGTGCGTGACCTCGAGGCGGAGCATCTGCCGCCCGAGGCTGGTCACGTCCATGACCATCGACAGATCGAGGTCCTGGAGCGTACCTGCGAGAATCGGTGCCGCCGTCACGACGGCTGAACTCGCGTGCCCGCCGGCTGTACGACGCGTGAAACCACGCGGTCAGTCTCGGAGCGGGGCTGCACGCTGAGCCTCCCCATTTTCATCGTGTTGGAAACCAGCGTGTACACCTTCGTCCACGCCGTACGCGCTGCGTCATCGAACTTCTTGCCCAGCCCGTAGTCCAGGGTCCAAAGGAGGGCCTCACCGACAACCGCGTAGCTGGCGTCGGGAATCTTGTAGAGCTCGGTGTGCCGGCGACCGAGCGCCAGCACCACCAGGAACAGGTCATCCTCGTCGGCGACGTTCTCACGCCAAGCCGACTCCGGCCAGTCCAGCGACTTGACGATGAACGCGAGCATGGCGAGCAGCTTGCGCTTCTGACTCGGCATGTCGCCCGTGAAGTACTGCTTGTACGATGGCTGGAGCTCGAACAGCCGCTTGTAAAACAGGTCCGCTGCCGTCTCGGCAATCGGAACCACGAGCCGCCAGGAGTCCTTGATTACCTGCTTATCCGCTTCAGTGAGCATGTGATGCAGTCCTTTGCATGCTTCCAGTACTGCTCGTCTCGACGACACATGTCGTCTCCCCAGACGAGCACACCTGGCCGATAGCTGTCAGCGTCCCTCATTCCACGCAGGCTGTCAAACAACAGCTCACGTTTATCTCACGTGTCGTAACTCGCACGTGTAGGACGTTGTCGTGGACGGCAAGACACGGTGGCTTCTCCGACGAGGATTTCGCACTAGCACGCGCGCACTCGGGATCTGATACGTGTTCCGCGATTCAAAATGCGGATTCAAAGCCCGCGATGAAGTGCGGTTTGCCACGCTCGACACCGTCGAGCGGGAACGCAAAGTCGAACCGAAACAACTCGCGCGAGCTCCACGGCATCAGCATCCGAAATCCGACGCCGACATCCTGGTGGATGCGAAGCGAGCGGAGCGTATCGGCCGCCCCGCCAAGCTCGTAGAACGCGACGGCACCGATCCGCAACACCCAGAGCGAATACGGCAGGGTTCGTAGCTCGAACTGGGCGGCGAACAACCGCTGTCCCGAGAACTCGTTGATCGCGAAGCCGCGGAGTCCGTTGTCCGAACCGATCGTGTAGAACCGGTTCGAGGTCTCGTTCCATCGCGTCGCGAGCGAGCTATCCGCGATCAGGCGCGCGAACCCGACCGCCGGCGTCACGACGCGCGCGGCGACCGTGGCGGTGTTGTCGATCAGCTCCCCGTCCTGTGCACGCACCGAGGCGCCGGTGGCGACCCGGATCGTGCCGTCGCGACACCACGGAAATGTCCATCCCGTGCTGATCGATCCGCGCTGAAAGTTGTCGTCGGAGCCGAGCGCCTGGAGCCCGAATCCGAGTGACACCGACAGATCCGGACCGAGGCGTGCCTCTTCGGCCAGGTCGTAGGTCGCAACGTTGCGGAGCTTGAGATAACGCGGCGTGAACAGCGAATAGGCGATGTACGGCGTCGACATCAGCTCGGAGCGCGGCAACACATCGCGAATGAACGCGATCCGCTGCATCGCATCGCCTGGAAACGTGTCGAGCGGCCGAGGGCGCACGCTGTCGACGGTGTGGCCGACCGTCACCTGATGCTTGACGCGGTCGCCGAACTGACGCACCGCATACGCGTCGACGTTCCACCGGCGCATCCGATAGATGTACGGGATCGCTTCTTCCTCGACCGTGTCGGGATTGTCATAGGTCCTGAGCGACAGACCGCTGTACGACCGATCGATCGCGAACCGGTGGCTGAACGACAGCCCGGCGCCCCACTTGCTCGCAAGCGACCACAGCGACTTCGCGAGCGTGACCGTGCTCGACGACCCCTCGGTCGTGAGCTGTCCATCGTCGAGCAGATCGTTGCGCGCCACGATCGTGTTGATGCGCGCGCGAAAGTCGATGTGCTTGCCGAACAGGTTCTTGTCGATGAACAGTGGCCCCGCCTGGATCGAACCCTGATCCATCGTCACGGCGGCGGCGACCACGCTTCGGGTGCCCCAGAAGTTGTTCTCCGACAGCGAGAACGACAGGTTGGTCAGCTTGCCCTGTTGATAGGTGTAGAGGGTGTTGAGCCGCAGGCTCCACACGTCGCGCGTGACCACCAGCATGTCGACCTTGCCCGGTGTCGCGGATTGCACCGGGATGACCGCGACGACCGAGCTGTACAGCGGGTCGCGCAGCCGCCGCGCGGTCTCGTCGACGCGATCCTGATCCCACACCTCACCGGCGCCGATCACGATCTCGTGCGCGATCGCGCGCTCCTTGGTGGTGACGTGGAACAGGTTGAAGAACTGGAGGACCCGGTTCTTCTCGGCGAACACGTCCTCGTTGAAGATGTGAACGCGTCCGATCAGCTTGCCCCACGGTGCGGGATCCGGCACCAGCCCTCGGGCCGCGAGCGCGCGCAGGACGCTCTGGCGCTCGAGGCTGCCGAGCGCTGCGATCCAGTCGCAGCTCGGATCGCGAGCCGCACACAGCTGCTCGGCCTCGTCGCGGTCCTGTCTGGTGGCCGGCAGCTTCGGCCGAAGATGACGCGACGCCGGTGGTGGCGGCGGCACGGTCGGCACCGGCGCAGGCGACGGGGACGGCGACGGTTGCGGTGACTTGGACGGGTCACTCGCCGAAGGATCGACGGGCGTGGATGGATCGTCGGGCGCAGGTGCCGGCGCCGGCTGCGCGCCCGCGAGCGAAGCGCCGGCGACGACGGCGCAAACGATCGGTAGGGCTCGCACGGCGGTACATCCTACACGGCGGGCCCGGCCAGCAAGCGGATTCAGCGCGGCCTACCAGGGGGCCGGTTCACCTTTGCCGGTGCGATCCGTCCGATGTGATCAACCCGGGCGAAGTCCCCAGGTCACGCGGGGATTCTTGGCGAGGTCGTGGACGAGCGTGACGCTGGTGAGCCCAGCTGCGATCATGCGGTCGCGCACGGGCTCGGCCTGATCGAATCCATGCTCGAGCACCAGTGCGCCACCGGCCGAGAGGTATCCCGCCGCCTCGCCGCAGATCCGGTCGTAGAACGCCAGCCCGGTCGGCCCTCCGTCGAGGGCGAGCACGGGCTCCCGACGAACCTCGCGCGATAGCGTCGCGATCACCGCGCTGGCCACATAGGGCGGGTTCGCGGCGATCAGATCGAACCGTTGCCCGGCCACCGGAGCAAATAGATCGCCGTTTCGAACCTCGATGCGATCGGCGAACCCGTGGCGCTCGGCGTTGCCCCGCGCGATCGCGACGGCTTGGGGCGAAATGTCGGTCGCCACGATCCGCGCGGCGGGAAGCTCCTTCGCAAGGCTGATCGCGATCGCACCGGAGCCGGTGCACAGATCGAGTACGCGGCACGGCGCCGACCGGTCCGCGCGCCGCGCACGCGCGACCTCGATCACGGTCTCGGTGTCGGGGCGCGGTACGAGCACGTTGGGATCGACGAACAGCGGCAATCCCCAGAACTCTTGCTCGCCGACCAGATAGGCGACGGGCTCGCCGGCGAGCCGGCGCTTGATCAGATCGCGGTAGCCTGCGAGCTCGGGATCGGCGAGCGGCTTGTCGAACCCGGTGTAGAGCTCCATGCGCGAGCAGCCGAGCACGTGCGCGAGCAACACCTGAGCTTCGAGCCGCGCGCCGGCGATCCCTGCCTCGGTGAAGCGCTTGGTCGTCCAGTCGAGCACGCCGAGAGTCGTCCAGGTCACGAACGTCCCGTATAGCACTTAGTGGGGCATCCCACGTCGGGGTCGACGCGAACTTGAACATGATCGCCATCGTCGACGCTGACGTCGATGCTGACGCTGACGCTGACGCTGACGTTGATGTCGACGCTGACGTTGCCGTTGACGTTGACGTCGACGTTGACGTTGACGTTGACGTTGACGCTGACGTTGACGTTCACGCTGGCCTTGACGATGGTAGGGCGGTGCCAGTGCGTGGGGGCGTGCTCGCGTGGCGGGGCACGCGGCTAGGGCGACGGGGTGCTCCCCCGATCCGCTCGGCTTCACGGCGCTCCCGGCGGTGGTTCACTGCGTTGCACGGTCCGAGGCCTCCGGCCTACGCCCGTAGGAACGGGCGAGGTGATGCTGCACGATGCGGCCCAGCGTCTCGTTGCGCGCCTACCTCGCTCTCGGCTGGAGCCGCCCGTCGCCGGGCGCCGCGTGCCCGACGAGATCCTGCACGCTCCTCGGAGGAAGAGCATGGTGGGTTGCACCTGCCCACCTTCGCATCACACGTGGTCTGCGCTTGTGAGGATCACGCATGACCGCATCGTCGGCTCGACGTGGCACGATGCCTGGCGTCGACGCTGACGTCGACGCTGACGTTGACGTTGACGTTGACGCTGGCCTTGACGATGTAGGGCGGTGCCAAAGCGTGGGGGCGTGCTCGCGTGGCGGGGCACGCGGCTAGGGCGACGGGGTGCTCCCCCGATCCGCTCGGCTTCACGGCGCTCCCGGCGGTGGTTCACTGCGTTGCACGGTCCGAGGCCTCCGGCCTAC
>JBFWXW010000056.1:0-44027 GCA_050187075.1 Kofleriaceae bacterium
CGCGGACCGCGAAGAACTCCTCGGAGATCGAGTACAGCACGAGCTCCTTGATCTTGTCCTTCACCTGCGGACCGCCGACGACGACCGGCTCGCTCGACACCATGCGTGCGGCGACCTCGAGATCGCCACACACGACGAAGCCAGCGCGATGCGACGTGGCATCGACCGCATGACCCCATTTGGCGAGGTTGATCTCGGGTGCAGCTTGCATGAACCGCTGGACCACCACACCGAGTTGCTCGAGGACCTGCGGCGGCGTGCGCTTGCGCATCTCGGACACGTACTGCTGCACCAGCGCCACCGTGTCGGGCGGCACCTGGAACCGCGGCTGCACCATCACGATCGCGCTGAGCACCACCACCTTCAGCTCGGTGTTGGTCGGCAGCAACATCTTCAGGTAGTACTCCGGCCGCATGAACGTCAGCCGTCGCGCCGAGAGGAACGCGATCTCGCGCTCACTCTTGCCTTGAAGCAGGTGCGGCCTGACCACGAACGATGGGCACAGCTCCGACTTCTCCATTGCGTTCGCGAGCTGGATGTCAGCCGGCTTGTTGTCCTCGACGAGGAACACCTCCGGAAGCGGCACGTTGAGCACCTGCGCCACGTAGTAGAACAGCTTCGAGAACATCAGCGGGTCGCCGGGCAGCTGGCGGCGGTCTTTGCGCTTGATCCCGAAGTCCTTGTGGGGGAACGCCTTCATCGCGGCGACGCCCTGCCACGACGCCCCGAAGATCGCGCTGATATACCGATTCTCGTCGGGGTGGACGAGCTTGGTCCAGGTATCGGGGCTCATCACGTTCTTGGCTTTCACCAAGCCGCGTGGCTTGTACTGCTCGTAGAACTGGAGCTCGTCCGGATCCGCCTTCTTGAGGAACGCGAGCGTGTTGCACACGCACCAACGCTTGTCGTACTGGTGCGCGTCCATGTAGATGCGGCCGAGCGCCTTGTACGAGTCGTACTTGAACGGCTCGTTGCGCAGCATCAACATGTGCTGCGCCACGGCCTTGTCCGTGTAGTCCGGACCGGCGACCAGGTAGAGCTCCGCGAGGATCTCCGCACGGTCGGTGCCATCGGGGCGCAGCTCGTTCTTCGGATCCATCTGCTGAGCGATTTCGTAGGCCTGCGCCGCCGACTGGTAGTGCTTGAGGCGCGAGCGATAGATCTCGCCGAGGCCGTCGAACAGCCCGACCTGGATCTTGTGGAACGTCGGCGAGCCCTGCTTGGGCATCCGCTTGATCATGTCGCGATATGCGCGCTCTTGTGCCTTGTAGTCGCGCTTGGTGGTCAGCACCTTGTCGATCGCTTCGAACGACTTCAAGGCACGCGGAATCATCGCCTCGGGCAGCCTCTCGGGGTTTGAGAAGAAGCTATCGAGTGCCTTGTTGTAGTAATCGACGGCTTCGTCGAGCGACTTGAGCTCGTCGCGACAGACCGTGGCCGCAGCATGGTAGTACGCACCGCGGCGAACCGGATCGGGCTCGAGCGCGATGAACCGCTCGATCGTCTCGACCGCTTTCTTCCACTGCTTGGTCTCGGTGTAGAGATCGAGCACCTTCTGAAGCAGCGAGTGATCCTCGGGCGCAACCTCGAGAGCCTCGATGTATGCGGCCGTCGCCTTCTGCGGGTTCTGCAGCTTGTCGTGATAGATCCCGGCGATCTCGTCGAGGAGCTGGACCTTCTCCTTGCTCTGCGACGTCGAGAGCAGCCCGCGCTTGGCGTGAACGACGGCTTCCCAGTCGCCGACCTGCTGCTGCAGATCGATGACCGCTTGCAACGTGTCGCGATGGCGCGGATCGATCTCGAGCGCCTTCTCGAACATGTTGAGCGCCTTCTTGCGCTCGCCGAGGGCCTGGCGAACCATGCCGAGCCGGTTGTAGATCCGGACGACATCGGCCTCGTCCTGACCGTCGCGATGCTGGACCAGGATGGTCTGGTAGATCTTCCCGGCGGCATCGTAGTCGCCCATCTTGAACAACAGATCGGCGCGGCCACTGAGGGTCGGCAGGTGCGTCGAATCGATGTCGTAGGCAGCCTTGTAGTAGCCGAGCGCCTTCTGGAAGTCGTTGAGCTCATCCGCACAACGCGCGGCCCGGTAGTAGAGGTCGTTGAGCTCGCGCGGCGCTGCATGCAGCTGACCGACCTTGCGGCACAACATGTCGATCACCGGCGATAGCTCGTTCCACTGCCCCGCCTCGAAGTACAGGGCGGCGAGCGGTCGACCCGCTTCGACGTGCTCCGGATCGAGGGCGATCACCGCGGCGTAGAGCTGCTTCGCGGCATCGTCCTGTTGCAGCTTGGTCTCGTAGATCGATGCCGCCTCGAACAGCAGGCGAACCTTGTCGACCGCGACCGGAGTGTAGCTCTCGGCGCGCACCATCATCTGGGCGGCCTTGAGCCAGTCACCGCGATCCGAGTATTGCTTGGTCAACGCCTCCATCGCGGGCACGTGGGCGGGATCGAGCGCCAGGCCGCGCAGCAAGTTGGCCTCGGCCGCGTCGGCGTCCTGCAGCTGGTTGTACTGGATGCGTCCCATCCGCGTGTACAGCTCGACCTGCTTGCGAACGTCGTCGGACAGCTGCGTGAGGTGGGCCATCGCGTCGATCGCGCGGTCCCACTCGCCGATCTTCTCGTACAACCGGCCGAGCGCGTCGAGCGCACGCCGATCGTCGGCGTCGAACGACAACACGTCGGTGTACGCCTCGACCGCGCGGTCCACGTCCTGCAGGTTGAGCTCGTAGGTCTGGCCCATCGCCACGTACAGGTCGACGCGCGTCTGGATGTCGCTCGTCGCCATGATGTGGTTGCGATAGGTCTCGACCAACGCCTCCCAGCGCCCGGCCTGGTGATAGATCCGAGCCAGCTCGCGGAACGCGGAGTAGTTGCGGTTGTCGATCGCGACGATCTTCTCGAGCGCTTCGGCCGCTCGATCGAGCTTGCCGAACCGCTCCTCCCACGCCGCGGCCATGCGCTCGTACAGCGCCACCCGCTCGGCGTCCGAAGGCGAGGCATCGAGCTGAGCCTCGAGCACCTCGAGGTACTTCTCGGACTGGTTGGTCTTCTCGTACAGCTGCTCGAGTGCGCGCAGCGCGGTCAGGTTGGTCGGATCGACGTCGAGGACCTTCTGATAGGCGTTGATCGCCTGGCCGGCGTCGAACAGCCGCAGATCCCAGATCTGGCCGATCTCGAGCCGGAACCGAACGAGGCTGTCGTCCTCGGTCTCGAGCTCGGCTCGCCTGGTCAGGATGTCGATCAATGGCTCCCACGCCTCACCGCGCCGGTAGAGCTTGTCGAGGGCAACCAACGCGTTGGGCGACGAGGGCGTGAACACCAGCGCCTGCTGATACGCGTGGATCGCGCCGTTGGCGTCTTGCATCTGACGTTCGAGCAATTCGGCGAGCGACAGGTACAGATCCGTGCGCTTCTCGGGCGCGGTCTCCACTGCGGCGTGGCGCTGGAGCGTCTCGACGAGCTCGCTCCACGACCCGCGCTTGCGCTGGAGATCACCGATCGCGCCGAGCGCACCGGTGTGGCTCGGATCGATCCGCAGCGCCTGCTGAACGGAGTGGATCGCGTATTCGAGGTGCGAAAGGTGCTCGCCGTACCACCGGCCGATCTTCACCCACAGATCAGCGGCCGCGGCGCGGTCCTCGCGCTCGAGCTCGTTGACCTTGTTGGTGTACTCGTCGAGCAGCTCCTGCCATCGGTTGGTCGCGGTGGCCAGGCGCTCGAGCTCGTGAGCCGTGTCGTCGTGGCCGTAGTCGCGCTTGAACGCGGCCTGCAGCACGTAGAACGCCGACTCCTGATCGCCGATCTCGGATTCGTAGATCTTGGCGACCCGATTGAGGATCGTGATCTGCTCCTGGACGTCGGGACGCAGCTCGGCACGCTCCAGCAGCACCTCCACCAGCTCGGCCCACTTGTACTGCGCCGAGTAGATCGCCTCGAGGCGATCGGACGCGATCACGTTCGACGGCTCCGACTGACGCACCCGCTCGTAGACCTGCGCGGCGCGCGTCGGCTCGTCGACCTTCTCCTCCCAGGTGGCGGCGGCCTGCAGCAGCGTCTCGCGGCGCTGGACCTCGTCATCGAGGACGAGCGCCTTTTTCTCGAGCACGTCGATCGCCTCTTCCCAGCGACCTTCGCGGGTGAACAGGCTCTCGAGTGCACCCAGCGCGCGGAAGTCGCTCGGATCGATCGCGATGACCCGGCGCCAGGCTTCGACCGCGTCGTCGATCCGGCCGAGCACATCACCTTCGAGCTGACCGAGCTGTGCGTAGAGCTCGATTGTCTCGTGCTCGCCGATCGAGCCGTTGAGCTGACCGACATCGATGATCCTGCGCAGGGTCTGCGACAGCTCGTCCCACGACTGCGTCGACCGATACAGCGCCGCGAGCGCTTGTAGCGTCTCGAGGTCGTTGCCATCGATACGGTCCGCCGCGAGCCACGCATCGAGCGCATTGCGCTCGCGCTGCAGCTTGTGCTCCCAGATCCGTCCGAGCTGCTTGTACAGCTGGATCTGCTCGTGATCGCCGGGCGCGACGGCGACCTGCCGCTCGAGGATCTCGACCAGCTCTTCCCAGCGCTCGCGCCGTGCGCACAGCTCGCCGAGGGCTTGCAAGGCCTGCGGCTCCTCACCGCGGATGTCGAGCACTCGACCCCACAGCTCGATCGCCCGGTCTTCGCCGTACCCCTCGACCTGGCTCAACGCATCCGACGAGATCCGCGCCATGCGCGCGTAGATGTCGGCCATCTCGCCGTCGGCCTCGGCGACGTCGATCAACTTCTCATAGGTCTCGAACAGCGGCTGCCACGCTTCGCGGCGGAAGTGAATCGCCTCGATCGCCTCGAGCGCGCGCCGATTCCGGCTCTCCTGATCGAGCACCGACGTGTAACAGGCGAGCGCTTGATCGAGATCGGCGAGCGCATCGCTGAAGATCGCGCCGCGCCGGAAGTACAGATCGATCTGCTCGTCGGTGTCCTGAACGACCTCGATCCGGCGACGCAGGATCTCCGCGAGGTCCTCGTACATCCCTGCCCCGGCGTACAACCGGTCGAGCGCCGCGAGTGCGTCGGCATCTTTGGGCTCGATCTCGAGCGCCCGGAGATGGGTCTCGACGGCCCGTGACGCGTCCTGAAGGTCGAACTCGTACACCCGCGCCATGCGGAGCAAGGTCGCGCGCTTGACGTCACGATCGGTCGTCCGCTCGAGCGCGCGGGTGTACGCCGCCACCATCTCGTCCCACGATCCGGTCTTCGCTGCGAGCCGCTCGCTCTCCTCGAGAGCGTGCTCCCACCGAGGATCTTCCACGAGCGCTTCGCTCCACCAGTGGAAGGCCTTGCCCTCGTCGTAGAGCTTGGTCTCCGCGAGCTCGGCGAGCCGCTGGTACATCGCCTGGCGATCGGGGCCGGTGAGCTTGCCGAGCTGGACCTGATGGATGTTGTGCAGCTTCTCGAACTCGCCGGCCGCTTCGTACAGCGGCTCGATCACCGCGCCGATCTCGAGCTGCAGATGGCCCGCGTGGAACATCTCCTCGAGGGCGGCGAGCGTCGCCTGGTGGCTCGGCTGACCGCTCAAGATCTCGCGGTACGCCTCGACCGCACCCTTGCGATCGCCGAGCTGGTGTTGCAGCGTCTGCGCCAAGCGGAACTGCAGCGCGGCGATCTCGTGATCGCCCTCGGCGAGCTGGATCTCGCGACGCAGCGTCTCGGTGAGCTCCGGCCATGCCGCCGTCGCCGTGTACATCCGATCGAGGGCGAGCACGGCGGGCTTGTTGTCGAACTCCACCTCGAGGATCCGCCGGTACGTCGCGATCGCCTTGGTGACGTCGTTGAGCTCCTGCTCGTAGACGCGTGCCAACCGGGTCAACAGGTCGACCTGTCGCGGCACATCCAGCGACTTCTCGCTCTCGGCCTGATACAAGCTCGCCAGCGTCTGGAACGAGCCCGTGATCTCGGCGAGCCGCTCGATGTGGCCGAGCGTGAGCTGATTGCCCGAATCGTCGCGCAGCGCCCGCGCATAGGCGTCGAAGGCCGCCTGTGCGTTGCCGATCATCTGCTCCTGGAGCATCGCGATCCGATGGAGGATCTCGACGCGTGCCAGCGGATCTTCATTGTGCGCGACCATCACCTCGAGCACGTCGACGAGCTTCTTGAACTCGCCGCCGGTCTCGTAGATCGGCTCGAGCACCTTGGCCGCCATGACCGGCTCGATCTGGCCATGCACGATTCCGTCGAGTGCGTGCAGGGTCTCCGCGTGCTGAGGATCCATCTCGAGCGCTTCGCGGTAGCTATCGATCGCACGCGCGACGTCACCGAGCCGGAGCTGCCACAGATGGCCGATCCGATACTTGAGCGCGGTGGTCTCGTTCGTCGCCTCGGACAGCTCGACCTGGCGCTCGAGGTTGGCGAGCAGATCGTACCAGCGCTCGGCGGCACCGTAGAGCCGATCGAGCGACTGGATCGCCGGCAGCTCGTCGGCGTCGAGATCGAGGATGCCTTGATAGGTCTCGATCGCCTTGGCCACGTCACCGAGCTCGCGGTCATAGACCTGCGCGAGCACGTAGAGCATCCGCTTCTTGTCGTCCGGATCCTCCGCGAGGTCTGCCTTCTTGGCGTAGACATCCTTGAGCGGCTCCCACCGCGCCAACCGCACGTACAGGCGCTCCAGCGCGTCCATCGCGACCATATCGACATCGTCACTGGACAGCACCTGGCGGAACGTCGCGATCGCCGCATCCGGGTTCGACAGGACCTCTTCCTCGATCTGAGCCGCGCGATACAGCAGCTGCTTGCGCTCGTCGATGTTCTCGAGGATCTCGGCCTTGCGCTTCAGCGCATCCACGAGCTTGGGCCAATCGCCCGTGCGCTCGTGGATCGTCTGGATCGCCGTCGCAGCCTCGACGGTGCTCGGCGCAGCCTGAAGGATGCGCTCGTAGGTCTCGACCGCGGCCTGATCTTCACCAAGCTCGTGCTCCTGGATCTGTGCGCGCCGAAACAACAACGCGACGCGCAGATCGTCTTCCTGGGTCTCCCCGGCGATCTGATCGTAGAGCTCGGCGGTCTCCTTCCACTTGCCGAGGTTGCGAGACAACCGATCGATCTGCGAATGCGTGACGTCGTTGCGCGGATCGTCGCGCAACGCGCGCGAGAACGTCATGTACGCGGCATCGACGTCGTCGCCACCCACCTCATGGAGCTCGGCGATCTGGTGGCGCAGCTCGATCTTCCTGACCGGATCGAACGTGTGCTTCGCCATGATCTCGTACACGCCGATCTGCTTCTTCCACTCGCCTCCGCCTCGATAGATCGGTTCGAGGATGTTGGCGATGGTCAGCTCGTGCTCGGCCGCGTGTTGCGGCGAACCGAGCAGGCGCTCGAGGGCGGAGATCGCTTCACGGTTGTGCTCGTCGTGGTTGAGCACCTCGCGGTAGGTCTCGATCGCGGCCGCGACCTCATTGAGGTACTGCTCGCGCAGCTGAGCCAACCGGACCAACAGCTGGACCTGCTCGTGCGGCTGAGCGACCAGCTGGAGCTGACGGCTGATGTTGTCGCCAAGATCGCGCCACGCTTGGCGTGACACGTACAGCCGATCGAGCGCGCGCAGCGACTTCAGATCGTCCGGCGCCTGGCCGAGGATCTCGTTGTACGTTGCGATCGCCTCGTCGGGGTTCTCCAGCATCTCCTCGTACAGCGAGGCGATCCGGAACAGGAAGTCGAGGCGCTCCTCGGCATCCTGCGCGATATCCGTGCGTCTGCGATAAACATCGAGCAGCTCGGCGTAGCGTGCGTCGCGCGTGAACATCGCCTCGAGCGCGCCGAGGATCGTGAGATCCTCGGGCTCGATCGAGAGCGCCTTGCGATAGTACTCGACGGCCTTGTCGGTTTGACCGAGCCGATCTTCGTACGACCGTGCGACCTTGGTCGCGAGCTCGTGAGCGAGCGCCGGATCGAGATCGTCGCCGCTCGCGAGCGCGCGCTCGAACAGCTGGACCAAGCGGGTCCACCCGTTTTCGATCAACGCCGCGAGTGCCTCGAGCTGGGTCTTCGCCGCCTCGACCGAAGGATCTTCCTTGAACGCGCGCGCATAGGCGTCGAACGCCCGCTCGCCGTCGAGCAATTTGGTGCGCTGCAGCTCTCCGATCCGGAGCAGCAGCGACGTGCGCCGCAGCTTGTCGGTCTCGGCTGCGATCTGGATCTCGTGCACACCGACGAGCGGCGCCCACTCGTGGAGCTGCTCGTAGACCGGCTCGAGGATCGCCGCGACCGTGAGCTTGTGCTTATCGCTCGCGTCGAGATGGGCCTCGAGCGCCGCGCGCCCCCGATCATGAGACGGCAGCACGTCGAGGATGTCGCGATACGCATCGATCGCGCCGGGGACATCCGACAGGTGCTGTTCCTTCAGCTGACCGAGCCGGAACTTGAGCTCGGTGTGAGCGAACTTGTCATCCTCCGGTCCGACGCTCGTCAGCTGCCTGCCGATGATGTCGGCGAGCTCGTTCCAGCGCTGGTTGCGCTGATAGACGCGGTCGAGGTTGCGAAGCGCGGTGGGATCATCGCCCGCCGCGTCGAGGATCGACTGGTAGGCGGCGATCGCCTTGTCGTCGTCCTTGACCTCGTCTTCATAGAGCTGGCCGATCTTCGACTGGATCGCGACCCGCTCGTCGTGGTCGCTCGTCAGCCCTAGCTTGCGCTCGTACACGCCGAGCAGCTGCTCGAACTGTCCCTTGCCGAGATGCAAGCGCTCGAGCGCGTCGAGCGCCTGTTCGTTGCGCTCGTCGATGTCGAGGATCTGGCGGTTCATCTCGAGCGCGCGATCGACGTCGATCTGCTCGGTCTCGATGACACGTGCCATCACCATCATCAGCGGCAACGCATCGCGCTTGTCGCTGAACTTGGGCAGCGACGCGCTGTACGCCTCGACCAGCTGGTTCCACCCGCCGGTCTCACCGGCGAGCCGTTCGATCTCGGCGTGGATGTCGGGATGCGAGTAGTCCTCGGCGTGCGCCTTGAGCCACCAGCCGAACGCCGCGTTCTTGTCACGCAGGCGCTCTTCGTTGTACTGCGCGAGCTCCTTGATCCGCTCCTGACGGAGGATCTGATCGGACGGATCTGTGGCGCGCAGGCGGATCTCGAGCACGCGGACCAGGGCCTTCGGATCGCGACCGCTCGCGTAGAGCGGGATCAGGGCTTCGGCGGCATCGAGGTTGTTCTCGTCGAGCTGGAGCACCTTCTCGAACGCGCGCATCGCGCGATCGGCCTTCTGGACCTCGTCGCGATAGAGCACGGCGATCTTCATCGCCAGCGACAGCCGATGGGTCTCGCTGCCCTGCTCGACCTCGCGCTCCAGCACGCGGATGTACTCGTCGATCTTGCCGCGGCTGCGATAGAACTGCTCGAGGTCGTCCCAGCGGCCTTCGCTGACGTACAGCTTCTTGAGCGCGTCCTGCGCGCGGCGGTTGTTCTCGTCGATGGCGAGCAGGCGCTGCCAGGCTTCGATCGCCTTGGGCGTATTCTCGACCTTCTCGGTGTAGAGCAGCCCCAGCCGTTGCAACGCATCCGCCCGCGCCTTGTCGTCGGCCGCGACGTCCGCCTGCCGGCTGCAGATCTCCGCCAGCTTGTCCCATTCCTTGTTGCGCTCGTACAGCTTGTAGAGCTCGGCCAGCGCCTCCTCGTGCGTCGGGACGTACTGGATAACCTTCTCCCACCAGTACGTGCAGATGTCGGGCTTCTTGACCTTGGTCGCCGCCATCTTGGCGACGTCGATGACCTTGGCCGCGCGTTGATCCTCCGGCGTACGCTCGACCTCGGCCTCGCGCAGCTTGATCAACTTCTCCCAGTCGCGGCGCTTCTCGTAGACGGCGAGCAGGTGATCGACGGCTTGCTGGTTGTGCTCGTCGAGCTCGAGCACGCGCTCGAACGCCTTGATCGCTTCGGCCTGGTTCGAGAATCGCTCCAGATACAGATTGGCGATCTGGAGATAGATCCCGACCTTCTCATCCTTGGTGTCGGCGCGATCCGCCTTCTCGCTCAGCACCTTGACCAGATCCGGCCACCGCTTCTTCGCTTCGTAAATCGACGCGAGTCGGTCGTAGATCTCGAGCCGCGACGGATCCTGATGCACGGCGCCAGTGAGCGCCGCGATCATCTGGTTGTCGTTGTTGAGCTTGCTGTACGTGTCGGCGAGCTCGAGGAAGATCTCCGCCTTGTCGGCGCTGTTCGGCGTTGCCTTGGACTCTTCATCCTTGAGCGCATCGGCGAGCTGTGCCCACGACTCGTTCTTCCGGAGGATGCGCGCGAGCTCGCGGCGAGGTGCCGACTCGCTCGGATGCTTCGCGATCACCTCACGCCACACCGCGACGCCCTTATCGGGGCGATCTTCGGCGGCGCGCGCCGCCGCCATCGCATCCTCGAGACCGGCCGGCACGGGCTGTGCGGTCGGGGCCTTGGTCCGCGGTTTCTCCGCGGCCTTCTTGGCCTGGGCCTTGGCTTCCGCCTGCGCCTCGGCTTCGGCGCGAGCCTTCGCCTGCGCCTCGGCTTGACGCTCGGCCTCGGCTTGACGCTCGGCTTCGGCTTTCGCCTGCGCCTGCGCCTGGCGCTCGGCTTCGGCGCGCTCCTCGGCGAGCGCACGTGCGTCGGCCTCGGCCTCCTCGGCTCGAATCCGCGCCGCACGCGCCTCTTCTTCGGCCTCGTCGTCGATCTCTTCGGGCTCTTCGCGACCCGGCTTGCCCTTGCGGCGTGCCTTGGCCTTGGCCTTCGCGGCGGCCGGCAGCTCGTCGACCTGCTCGGTCTGCACCGGGATCGAGGGCATCGAACCGCGCGCGGTTGGCTCGTCGAGTCCGACCGTCGCGATGAAGTCCTTGACGCTCGGATTCTCGGGCTCGATGTCACGCGCGATCGCGAAGAACTTCTTCGCCCGCGGGACGTCGTTGAGCTGCTCGACGGCGATGTTGCCGGACTGGATCGCGATGAACAGCCGATCTTCCTCGGGCATCCGATCGATCACCGATTCGGCGATCTCGAGGAGCTGGGTCCACTCGCCGCGCTCGCCCTGCACCTGACGGAGCAACGTGAACGCCGCGACGATCGATCGCAGCGGGGTCTGGCCGTTCGACGCGGTCGCCTCGATCGCGGCGTTGAAGAACTTCGCACCGCGATCGCGATCCTTGTAGCGCTGCAGCCACTGCACGCCGAATCGCCGCAGGGTCTCCGCGCGCGAGGCGTGGTCGGGCGCGCGATCCGCGCGCCGCTTGTGATGCGCCTCGAGCTCATCCCACCGCGACCCAGCGGCGAGCAACGTCTCGTAGAGATAGTTCGTCGATGGCTCCTCGATGTCCTTGACGAGGATCCGTTTGATGGTCTCCTCGACCCGCGGATCATCCGGCGCTTCGTTGCGGAGGATACGCAACGCGCGCACGAGCATGCGAACGGCCGTGGCATCGTCGTGGCGATCGGCCTCTTCCGAGAGTCGATCGACCTCGTCGACCCAGAACTCCGGATCGTAGCTCGCTGCGGCGAGCGCATCTTTGACACGAACCGACTCGGGCGTGAGCTCGAGTGCCCGCTTGAGGACGGTGATCGCCTTGTCCCGCTGGCCGCTATCGAGCAATGCCTCGCCGACGATGGCCGCGAGGGTGATGTGAGCGGATGGACTCCGCAGCTCCATTTCGCCGAGCTTGGCGACCATCTCGAAGCGCCCGAGCTCACCGTAGACCTCTCTCGCGCGCGACAGCGGGCGAAGATTTTCGGTGTGGAGCTTCCAGGCGCGCTGGTACAGACTGATCGCGCGCTCTCGTTCCGGAATCAGATCCTCGACGATGGAAGCGAGTTGGTACAGACGCTCGGACTGTTCCGGTTTCGTCCCGGAAGCCTCGAGCTCCTTCTCCAGCTCATCGATCGTTTGTGCCCAGTCGCGCGAGCGGCGTAGGCGGTCTCGTAGCTGCGTACGCGTGTCCATCTGCGGTCTATCCTCCCGCAAACTCAGAGAAATCCCCGCCCTTCATCCCTTTAGCCTTATATCATGCCTAGTTGGCCCGGTGGGGCGCTGGCCGTGCCGATTATTTTGATGTCCCGCCTGGACGATGATTCTCCGACGAGGCTTCTGGCCGCGGACCACTGCGCCGATGCGCACGGAGCCGCTGTAGGACTAACGCCGGTCTCACGGCGCCTGCCCGTTTCGCGATCACGGCGCACACATTGCGCAGCGACGGCACCGCCCCGCGCGGCACTCCGATGGAGGCCCGAACCGCGAATCACTCGCGAACGCCGGGATCCGGCGTCCGGCGGATCAGCCCTTCTTGCCCTTCTTGACGACGTCCTCGGGAGACAGCTTCTCCTGCGGAGGCGTGTTGTTCTGCGTCGCCGACTTTGCCGCAATGTCGAGCAGCATCCGCGAGGCCTGCTGCTTCTCGAACTCGACCGATCCGCCGCCCTGCTTCGAGAACTCCTCGAGATCGAGCTTGGCTTTCGGGTACTCGCCGCTCTTGAAGTACGCCTGACCACGCTGGAACTTCGCCTTGTGGTTGTCGCGACGGGCCTTCAAGGCTTCATCGAACATCGCGATCGCCTTGGCGTGGTTTGGAGGTGACTTGTCCTCGTAACCCATGCCAGCGACGAAGAACAGGTCGCTCTTCTCGTTGTCGCCGGGAACCGCCTTGACGCCTTGCTCCGCAACCTGGATCGCCTGATCGGTGTGATCCCACCGCCGGTACAGCTCGGCGAGCGCTACCCACGGCCCTGGATCGCTGGGCGCCGACTCGAGGGACTTATTGAAGGACTCCGCGGCCTCTTTCGGCTTCCCGGTGTCGCGATAGATCGAGCCGAGATAGTAATGAGCCTTCCATAGATCCGGGTTGATCTTGGCAGCCTCCTGGAGGAACTGCTTCGGCTTCTCGAAGTTTCGCGTCGAGAGATCCGGCTCGACTTCCTCGGGCTTTTTGCCCTCTTTCTTCGCCAGCTCGTCGCGCGCCGACTTCACCTCGCGACGATATAGCGCGATGCCCAGGTACATCTGGTACATCGCCTCCTCGGGCTTGAGCTTGGCGGCTTCGCTCAACGCCTCGGACGCCTTGTCCCAGTCACCCTTCTGGATGTACGAGCCACCGAGGCCGTACCAAGCGGTGTGGTTGTCAGGCCAGAGGTCGGTGGCCTTCTTGTAGTTGTTGGCCGCGTTCTCGAACTGCTTCTGGCCGAACGCGACGCTGCCAGCCTTCGACGCTTTGAGGGACTCCCTGCGATCCTTGTTGGGGCAGCCGGACAGGGTCAGCAATAGTCCGGCTGCGGCGACCGACGCGACGGCGAGCTTCATGTTCCCGACGGTACGTTGCTTCATCGATGGCCTCAAGATCTGGCTCACACGATCGTCGTCACGACGATCGTCACGAGCCCGCGGGGCGGAACGTGAATGGATAGTTCACCTGCACGCCACCACCCCCCTTGGGCTTGGGGAACTCGATCGCCTTGATCACACCGGCAACGCAGTTCGCGACGTTGGGATCGACGCCCGAGCCGTTCGACGAGGCGACGTTACCGTTGGGCGTGATGAAGAACGAGGTCGACACGACACCCGACAGGCCCGGCTTGGCGAGCAGCTCCTTCTCGTAGCAGTACTGAATCTTCTGGATGTTGCGCTTGATGTAGCGGCGAATGATCGCCTTATCGAGATCACCCTGGGCGCTCGGCTGGCCGATCGACACCGTCGGGACCGCCGCACTGCGACCGCGCATACCACCGCGGCCACCGCCGACGCCGTAGCCCGAGCCGGTACCCGAGCCGTGGCCGATCGTGCCGTAACGACCGGTACCGATCGTCCCCCACCCGGTGCCGCCGCCACCAGGACCAAAGCCCGAGCGACCGAACCCGAAGCCGCCGTTCATCTCGCCGGCCTCGTTACCGAGCAGACCGCCGTAGATGTTGGTGTCATCAAAGCCGCTGGAGATGTCGCCGGTGCCGGTGAGCGATGCGAACGCACCGCCCTGCGTGAGCGCCGACGAACCGAGGATACCGGCCGTCCGCGCTGCCTCGACCGCCTGCTGGCGAGCGAGCTGCGGATCTTCCTGCTCCTTCTTCATCTTGTACTGGCCCTCGGCGCGATCCGAGTCCTTCTTACCCATCTTGCCTTCTTCGAGGGCCATGGCCGTTCCCGTGCCACCCGACTCGTCCTCGCCGTCATCGGGCTTGTCCTCTTCCTCGGGCGGCGGCGGATCGTCCTGCGACGAGTTGTTGGTACGCGTCGAGGTGTCCTCGTTGGAGGCGAGATCGATGCCGATGCCGCTGTCGGAATCGACCAGCTGCAGCAGCACGAGCAAGAAGCCCATGTGCACGACCAGCGACCCGACGAAGTACATGAGGGAGTTCGAGTCGAGGGAGAATAGCGGAGCCGCGTGCCGGCGCGGTTGCGCGACCGCCGAGACCAGGAACGTGGTCTTGCCGGTGCGCACTCGGATCTTGGCGCCCTGCGGAATCGGCGAGATCGTCGTGCGGCCCTGATCGGCGAGCTCGGTCAGCGAGGTGGCCTGGCCATTGACCACCATCTCGCCGTCCATGCCGCGGCTGAAGTTGAACGCGAAGTCATCACCCTGCGGGGCGACCAGGGGGAACGACGGCGCGGGTGCGCCTTCGGTCGCGAACTCGACGTCCGGATCGGTTCCGATCCGGAAGTACGGGCTGCGCTTCTCGGAGCGCATGCGCGCCAGACCGGTGGTTCCAAACACCACCGCCAAGACGAAGCCACCGAACGCCATCACATCATAGGCGATGGGCAGCGCGCGGGGACGGAACGAGAACCCGGGCTTCTTGAGCTTCTCGGTGTGGTACTCGTACTTGGCCTTGTTGAACTCGGCGTTGTCGACGGCGAGATAGAACGAGATCGCCGCGGCGATGAACGAAGCCGCCGCAACGGCGAAGAATGCGTACGTGGTGGCCGTGACGTGACCACTGCGCGGATCCATGCAGTGCTTCACGTTGACGACCGAGTCGCCCATCATCGCGGCGACCTCGACGGCGCGAGCGCCGCCGATCTCGTCGACCGACTCGGCCATCGCCTGCTGGAACCCCTGCGGCGGAGCCATCGCGGTTCCGTACAGTGGGGTGCCACCGACAGCGCCCGGAGGCGGTCGAACCGCGGGAGGCGGCGCCATCGCCACGGCCGGCGCCGGATAGGTTTGCGGCGCGTAGGCAGGAGGCGGAGCCGACGGTGCCTGGGCGCGTGGCGGTGGCGGAGCCGACGGCATCGGTGGGGGCGGTGGCGCTCCCATCGGACGAGAGGTCGACGCGATCACGTCGTTCCCGCCCATCGGATTTGCGGTCACCTGCGTGGCCGCTTCCTCATCACCCGCGCCGATCGCGAGCTCGATCCGGGTGTCACCGACGACGATCGTGTCGCCCGACTGCAGCTTGGCCTTGTTCACCTTCTGGCCGTTGACGAACGTGCCCTTGGTCGACCCGAGGTCGATGATGCTCACGTCACCGGGCCCATTGACCTCGATGATCGCGTGCATCCGGCTCACCGTCTCGTCGTCGAGCTTGAGGTGTGCCGAGGGAACCTTGCCGAGCTTGATGACGCTCAGGCTCAGGTTCTCCGTACGGACGAGCTGGTCGCCCTTGAAGATGCGGAAGGTGAGAGGAACTTTTGCGCCGGCCATAAGATGTTCTCCGATGAGGAGCTACGAACACTTGGCCGGGACGGACAGCAAGGCGCGCCCCTGGGAGGGGAGCGGCGCCGGCCTGCCCTACAGATCCTCGGCCGACTTGATGATCTCGGGGATGAAGTCCTTGCGGATGCGAATCAGAGACGAGTGGTTGGCAAAGTCGCGTGCATCCACGGTTGATCCCTCGGGCTTGACCAGATCGCCTTCGATCGTGTCGCCCGAGAAGTCGTACACCTTCACCTTCGGCTTGGCGTCTGCCTTCTGCGCGCTCGCGACACCCGCGAGCGAACCGACGACGACGACGCTGACAAACAGGCTGATGACATTCCGCATGATTGACCCTCGCAGGAAGGCCCTCTCATGACAGAACTCCGCGCGCACGGGGGTTCGGACAACGAGAGGGAACATTGGTTCCGAGTTTCTCAAAAAAACCTCTGACGACCAGAGACACGAGCTCGAACGCCTGGTTGCACAGGTTTCGGTGAACAATTCTCAATAGTTGTTCACTTCGGCGCGGGAGCCGCTGGCGGCTGGCTGGCCTGGGCCTTCAAGAAGTTAGAGATCTGCGCGGTGGTCTTGTCGATCACCTTGATCTGCTCCTTGGCCTCGGCCTTGTCCTCGTCATCGCCCGCCTTGTCGAGGAACTGGCGGAAGTAATCCTTCGCCGCCGCGTAGGTCGACAGCGACTCCTGCATCTCCTGCTTGCTGGCGCGGAAGTCCTTATAGAGGACCGCCAGGTTGTAGTACGCGGCCCCGCGCCGCGAGTCGAGCTCACGCGCCTTCTTGTACTGGGCCTCGGCCCCATCGAAGTCCTTCAGACCGCGCAACGCGATTCCAAGACCGATCGTCGCGTCGTAGCTCTTGGGCTGGAGCTCGAGGGCCTTGGAGAACTGCTCCTTGGCCACGGTGTAGTTGCGGAAGTTCAGCGTGATGTTGCCGACGTTCTGCCGCGCCTCGGCGAACTTCGGATCGGCTTCGACCGCCGCCTGGAAGTACTTGAGCGCCTCCGACAGCGCGTTCCTCCGCATGTAGTAGAGGCCGTAGGCATTCTGGAGCGGAGCGTACTTCTCGTTGCGCTTCTTCGCCTCGTCGAGGAGGACCTTGGCGAGATCGAGCCGGTTCTTGTTCTTCTGATAGCCCTCGAGATAGATCAGCCCGAACACGGTGTATGCGTGGACGTTCTCGGAGTCGACGCCGAGCGCGTTCGAGAGATTGAACCGCGCCTCGTCATCGAGCTTGGCCCAGCTCGGATCCTTGTAGCCGACCTTGCGCATCTGCTCGAGCTGCATCGAGGCGATGTTGATCCGCGCAGCGATCAGCTTGGGGTTCGCCTTGATTGCGCTCTCCCAGTACTGCTTCGCCCCATCGACCTTGCCGGCCCGGTAATACAGCTCGCCGAGGTTCGACAGCGCGAACGCGATCTTCTTCGGATCGCCCTTCATCCGCGACGCCGCCTGGTACGCCTTCTCGGCCTCCTGGACCATGCCACAGCGGTGGTACGACAGCCCCGCCATGAACTGCGCTTCGACGAGCTCGGAGTGCGAGCGCGCGACCGACTCGAACCGATCCGCGGTCGACCGGCAGCTCGAGTCGTTCCACGAGCCCGACTTTTCGGTCTGCGCGAACGTCTGCATCGCAGCTTCGTAATCCTTGCGCGCGTCGTTGGAGATCTCGCGCTTGGGTCCGTCCGAGCCAGCCGTCGCAGCTCCAACCTGGGGAGGCGGCGGAACGCCGCCGCCCTTGCCGAGACCCGACTGGGCTGAACCACCACATGCCACGACCAGCGCGATCGCCGAGCTGAACCCCAGCCACCGCGTCTTGATGTTCGTTTTCATGTTCGTACGTCCTTCCTTAATCGAGCTTCGTGGCTGGGGGTTCGATCGCGATGATCGGCGCGACCTGGTCTGGAATGGCGTGGAGCTCGGCCGCCGACGGATAGTCTTCCGGCTTGATCTGGCCGAGCTCGCGCTCGCACAGCTTCGACCAGTCGCTGAACCAGCCGAGCTCGGTCGACTTGGTCAGGCATACCCCATACGCATTGAGCGAGTCGGTCTCGAGCGGCTCGGCCACTTCGGTTAGCCGATCGCAGTAGGCCTCGACCTTCTCGTCCGCGAACTCACCGGTACGAACGTCCTTGGGGATCTCCGCGGTGAACAGCGCGTCGGAGAAGTTCTGCGAGATCTGGCCGATGCGAGCCGTGGCGGCGATCGAGTTCGCCGCATCCTTGATCCCGAGGATCGCCATGTACTTCGCGGTGAGGGTCTCACGCCCCTTCTTCTTCTTCGTGACCCACTCGTTGAACCGCTTGAGGCTCTTCTCCGTGATCGCCTTCTTCTTGGGATCGGGATCGAAGTTGAGGTTCTGCGGGAACTCCAGGTCGAGGTACTCCTCGAAGTCCTTGTCGATCGCCGCGGTCTTGGCGAGGCCGTAGTAGTACCGGGCGGCGTCCTCGTCCCCGCCGGTCTTGCCGTTGCGCTTCTCGAACTCGCGCACCGCCGCGGCGAACTCCTTCAGCGCTTCGCGCTTCTTGCGCTCGTCGCGCTTGACCACCGTCAGCTTGATCTTCGACTCGGGACCGCACTGGGTCGGCTGATCGCTTCCCCGCTTACCCTTCTTCTTCTTCTTGATGTTGATCGCGCGCTCGCGAACCACCTTGATACACGAGCCATCGACCTGCTTGACCGGACAGCTCTGGTTCCACCGGATCTGGGCGATCTTGGCGTGGGCGACCACCAGCCGGTCGGCGGTGCTGTCCTTCTTGTTGCCCCAGTCATGGATGTACTTCTGGAGCGCCTTGACGATCGCTTCGGGATCGCCCTGCTTCTCGTACACCGAGATCATCGACCACGCCGCGCCCGCTGCCTCCTTGGGCTTCTTGCGACCGAACGTGTCGATGAAGTACTTGGTGTTCGCGAGCGCCTTGGCGTCGTCGCCCATGCCCTTGCGATAGAACACCGCGTCGCTCATGGCATCGTACGCGTCCTTCTCGCCGGCGTAGTTCTTCGCGTACTCCTCGAGCTTCTCCGCGGCTTCCTTGTACATCGCGATGTCGCCGTACGCCTTGCCGACGCGCACCAGACCCTTCTTGGTCAGGTTGCTCTTCGGGTAGTACTTGTAGAGGAAGTTGAACGCGACGATCGCGGCGCCGATCGACTTGCCCTCCTGGTAGCAAACCAGGGCGTTGTAGAGCACCTCGTCGTTCTCGGTGGCCATCGGGTTGGAGTTGTAGATGTCGAGGTAGGCCTGGCCGCAGTCGACGTACTTGCTGAAGTCCTTGGTCTCCTTGGCCTGCTTCTCCATCAGCTCGGCCTTCTTGCGCATCGACTTCATCTTGATGTCGCCGAGCACCGCCTTGAGATCATCCTTGCCGTCGAGGAACTTCGCGTCCTTGGTCAGCTTCTCGGCGAGCGCGAGCATGTCATCGTACTTCTGCATCCGGTTGTACGTATCGAGCAGAAGGTTGGCCGAGTACTCGGCGGTCTCGTGGCTGCGGTGCTTGTCCAGGATCTCGTTGAACAGCGGGATCGCCTTATCGAACTGGTTGTAGCGGCGATAGATGTTCGCCTTGAGGAACTTCATCCCGACCAGCTCGTCGTCCTTGGGGTCCTTGATGTAGTTGATGTAGATGTCGAACGCGGCGAGCATCTTCTGCTCGCGCTCGGGGATCGGCTTTGGCTCGGGGATCTTCTCGTACTCCTTGCCGATGTCCTCGACCTTGTCGGCCTGCTGCTTGATGCGCGGGTCGACGTTGAGTGCGTTCTTCCAGCCGAGCACCGCGGCGTACGCCGCTTCCTTGGTCAGCTTGGCGTCGAGCTTGCCGGTCTTGACCACGTCGGTGAACGCGACCGCTGCGTTCTCCCACATCTCGGTCTGGAGCCGCGGGTTCGGCTCGCTCTCCGCGCGCGACCAGATCAGCTCGGCGTAGAAGTACTGGGTCTGGGCGTAGTCCTCGGCGTCAGTGAACACATCGAGATAGACCTTGTAGAGCTTCTCGGCGTACGCCAGCGTCTCGGTGTTCTTGGTCTTCGCCGACTCCGAGTGGTACGCGCGCGCGAGCTCACCCGACATCGCCGCTGCGTTGTCATGGCACTCCTGCGATTCGGACTGCGGCAGCGTCTTCTTGCCGCGCAGCGCGCCCCACAGGCGCACCAGATTCTCGATCTCCTTGACCTTGTCGGCGTTCGCCGCGCCCTTCATCGACAGCATCGCGTGCGCGATGTTGTATTGCCACAGACACACGTTCTTGTTGGTCGGCGCGAGCTTCATCAGCTCCTGGAACACGTAGATCGCCTTGTCGCTCTTGCCCTGACCGAGATAGAGGTCGGCGAGCGTCTCGAGCATGCTGAACGCGTACTTGGTGTCGACGCGCTGGAATGCCGCATAGGCCTTGTCGGCCTTGCCGATCTCCGAGTACGCGCGGACGAAGTCCTTCTTCGCGGTACGGTTCAAGACCTGTTGCTTCTTGTCGTTCTTGGTGGCCTGCGCGACCTGGAAGAACGTCTCGAGCGCCTCCTGGAACCGCTGCAGGTTGAGATGGATCCAGCCCATCTTGTACATCGCGTACCAGTACACCGACGACTTCGGGAACTTGAGGACCATCTTGTAGCGGGCCTCGGCGTCGGCGAGCTGCCCGGCCTCGAAGTAGTAATCCGCGAACGCGAGGTGTGCTTCGGGCACGTACTTGGAGTTCGGATAGTTCTTGAGCAGCTTGTCGTAGACCGCGCGGGCCTCCTTCATGTACTTGCCGCCCTGCAGCGTGTACCCGTAATAGAACAGCGCCATGTCCATCTTCGGGTAGTTGCGGAACGCGTCGTTGTCCGTGAGACCCTTGTAGGTCTTCACGGCCTTGATCAAGTAGTCCTTGGCCTTGTGGGCGGCCGCGGTCGAGTCGCTCTTGAGCTTGCCCTTTTGAGCAGCCGGCGCGGCGTCCGCCTTGATCGTCAGCTCGATCGAACGTAGCCGCCAGTAGCGCTGCTGCTTGGCGTAGAGCTCGCCCAGCCGGAAGTAGTAATCGCTCTTCTCCTCGACCTCGGTGTCAGGGGTGTCGACGATCAGCTGCGCCAGGATTTTCTCCTGCTCCGAGCGGATGCCGCCGACCAGTCCCTCGATCGACATCACGTCGTCGGCAGACAGCGTCGGGACCTGCTCCTTCTTGTCGACCGGCTTCTGCTGGATCGGCTTCACACGATCCGACAGCTTCACGTCGATCTTCACGTCTTGCTGCCGCGTGTACTTCGGCTTGCTCTGGGCGGATGCGATCGATGACGTGCTCATCACGAGCAGTCCCAACATCGCGAGCTTCATGTTCGACATTGCGATTCCCTTCTTGTTCCCGCGGGACGTACTTCTGCGCAACGAATCTGGAGACTAACGAACAGCGGCGGACGGGTCGTCACGGGTTTGTCATCGCCCCGCTTGGTTCGTGTGCAGGCGATACCCTCTGGTAGCCGAGCGTGAACGACCCGCGCGCCAGAGGGCCCGGGCGGTTCACGCTAGATGGTTGTCATTGCTTGGGGCAGCGCGAACGGATGCGGAACCGGTAGTAACCCAGCTCATCCTTCCAGTACTCGCCGTTGAACTTCCACTGGAAGTGCTCGTCATCGATGATGATCGGCTCTTCCTTGTGGTCGGCCGAGACCCGGCCGGCCTTCATCGCCTCGGCTGACAGCTTCTCCGCCTTGGCGTTCAAGATCTCGAACTTGATCTTGCTGCCATCGCGAGTAAACATGCCGAGCTCGCGAGCGAGCCGGGTGATGCGATCGCGCGCCACCTTGCCGGCGTCCGCGGCGGCCACCGATTGCTGGACCGTGAGCTCCTGGATCACGTCGCTGGCGATCTGGGTGGTCTGCCACGCCTTGTCGCTCTTGCTGTGCATGTCGATCTCGTGGTTGAGCTCGTCCACCCACGCGAACGTCTTGAGCAGCGTCTTGTCGTTCAGCACGCTCATCACGAGCCGCTGGGTCACCGGATCGAGCCCTCCCTTGTTGGCCTTCACCTTCTTCACGTATTCGTAGAACTCGGCATTGTCGTCGTACTTCGCGACGAGGTCATTGAGGTTCTTCATCAGCGGGCCGTACTTCTCGTTGAAGTCGGCGATCGCTTCCTCGGCCTGGTCGAACAGGCAGTAGTTGAAGTAGATGACGCTCTTGAGCAGCATCGACTCCGGGAAGAACTGGTTCTCGAAGTAGGGCGCGTTGAGCGTGTGGATGTTGCCGAGCGCCTTCGAGTTGAGCGTCTTCATGTAGTACGCCCACGATGCCTCGAACAGCGACTCCGCCCAGTCGAGCGAGTTCTGGTCGAGCTTCTCGAAATACTTGATCGACGTGTCGAACTGCTGCGTCGAGTAGAACACGCGCGCCATCTGGAGCTGCGCGAGCTCGTTGTAGTCGGCGATGTCGTCGGACTTGTACTGCTTCGGCTTCTCCTGGCCGATCACCAGGATCTCCTTGAACGCCTCCACGGCGGGCTTGCCTTCGAACTTGCGTACGTAGGTGACGCCCTCGAAGAACTTCGCCTTGATGAAGAACTCCGACTCGCGCGACACCTGCTGGAACAGGCTGATCGCCTTGTCGAAGTCGCCGTCGCCGCCATGACGATAGTAGTGACGACCGAGCAGGAACAGCAGCTCGTCCTTGACCGAGGTCAAGCTCGGATCGTTGAGCGCCGAGGGATCGTACGTGCCGATCTTCTCGAGGATGCCCGACGTCTCGGGCAACACGCGCGACAGCGCCGCGAGCCACTTGAGTGCTGCACCATGATAGGTGTGCGCATCGCCGCCGTCGACGATCTTGCTGAAATACGCGAGCGAGCCGGCGTAGAACCCCATCTGGTAGAGGGTCTTTGCCATGAAGAACTCGGCGCGCTGCTTGTTCTTCGCGTCATCACCGCTCTCGCCGTCGAGCACCTTCTTGAGCTCGATCGACGCCGAGAAGAAGTCCTTCTTGTCGTAGAGCTTGATCGCGCGCTCGAGCGTCTTCGACGCTGGACGCGACGACGCGTCCGCAGGCTCGAACTCCATGTCGTCCTTGCCCTTGGGCTGCGCACCAGCGGGGGCGACCCACAGCACGCACGACGCGAGCACGGGGGCGACGATCGAAACTCTCAACGACGACAATCTGGTCGAAAACCTCATCAGCGCTCCTTCGGAGGTCGGTGCCAAGCCAATGGATTCGCCCAGCTACCCGAGCGGGAATCATCGGCAACCCGCGGGCGCGTTGTCAAGCGACCGCCCGTGACGGATTCATGGGGCATCGCTCACCAACCGCCCATGAACGTGAAGCGCACGGCGACGACGCACGACATCGCGATCGAAGACACCGGGATCGCGCGTCCGGTTGCACGTCAACACCTCACTGTTTGGCACCTGTTGTTTGGAGTCGTTCCCTTGACTTGGGCGTCACGACTCATGATTATCGACGCGATGAAACGCGGTCCCGTCGTGGTGGTGGGGTGCCTGTTGTGGCTCGGCTTTGTCGCCGGCTGCACGGACAACCCCGTCGGCAGAATCTGCGATCTCGGCACTGATATGCCGGTGGCCACCGAGGTCGTCGTCGCCTCACCATCGCTCGATTGCGTGACGCGTACGTGTCTTCGTGTGCCGCTGTCGCGTGAGCTTCCCGAAGGCAGCTCGTTTCCGATGGGCAACAACGGCCTGTGCACCGCGGAATGCAGCGAGGACAGCGACTGCGATCGCGTCCCCGAATCGCCGTGCACGGGCGGCTTCACGTGCGGCGTCGCGGTCACCGTCGGCCCGTTCTGCTGCCGGAAGTTCTGCATCTGCAAGGACTACGTCGTGGTTCCCGAATCGGGACAGCTCGCAACGCCGCTCGCGTGCGACGCCGGCAACCCGAACAACGCGTGTTGCAACCTCTCCGGTCGCGTCGGAAACGCGCAAGCGTATCCGCTCTGCAATCTCTAGCAGCAGGTCGAGCCGGCACGGCGCGCTCGAGGCGAAGCCGACCAAAGCATCCATGCGGGTCGCGTCGCACGACGCGCGACTAGAGTCTCCACGCGTCTTTGATCACGTCGATCCTGCCGCTGGTGCGCGCCACGACGTCGAACCGGCACGCCTCGAACGCCGGCCTTCGATCCTGGAGGTAGGCTTGCGCCACGCGCGCGACGCGGCGCTGCTTGCGCCTGGTCACCATCTCAGCCGCATGGCCGAACACGTCGACGCTGCGGCTTCGCACTTCGATAAACACCAATGTATCGCCATCGCGGGCGATCACATCGAGCTCGCCGATCGAGCAGCGATAGTTGCGTTCGAGGACCTGGTATCCCGCCGCGGTAAGCGCGGCGATCGCATCGCCCTCAGCCGATGCACCGATCGCATTTGTCGTGAGCTCCACGTCCCAGCATCCTTCCCCTCCCTGCTGACAGCTCGACCCGCGGCGCGCTCGACTTCGCCGCAATCCGAGCACCGAACCTGATCAGGCCTTCTTCTTACCCTTGGTCTTCTTCGGCTTGTCAGCCGCGCCTTCGGCAGCGGCTTCGCCCTCTGCAGCGGGTGCTTCGCTCGCCGCAGCCGCGGGCGTCTCGTCGGTGTCAAAACCCTCGCGCTCCTTGATGCGCGCGGCCTTACCTGACAGATCACGCAAGTAGTACAGGCGCGACTGGTGAACACGCCCACGCGCGATCACCTCGATCTTGTCGATGTTCGGCGAGTTGTCCGGGAAGATCCTCTCGACGCCTACGCCGTACGAGATCTTGCGAACCGTGAACGTCGAGCGCGAGCCTTTGGACACCCGGCGAATGCAGACGCCTTCGAACGCCTGGAGGCGGGTCTTCTCGCCTTCGCGGATCTTCGCCCAGACCTTGATCGAGTCGCCGGGACGAAACTCGGGAAGCGCCACCTGGCGATGTTGCGACTTGTCGATCGATTCGATGATCCGCTGCGCGCTCATAAATCATGACCCCAGAAAAAAGCCGAAGGGACGCAGGGTTCTGCCAGAGATCCCCGGGTCCCGTCAAGCTCGACGCCCGCTCCATCCATGCGACGAGCTGCCGTCATCGCCCAAATAGCCGATCCAGGAGGATGGCACCGGCACTTCGAACCGACAGGTGGTTCCAGTCGGAGCTGCCTTCGATCGGGGCAAGCACGCGAGATACAGCCGGAATCTTCGAATCGGCCAGCCCCCACCCGGTCCCCAGCATGATCAGCACGGGACCTTGGTACGAAGCTGCTTCGGCCAGCAGCTCCGACGGGGATCTTCGCAGTGCCGCCGGAAACGACTCGTGGCGAGCCGAGGTTGCGACCACCAGCGGCGTGGCGCCATACGAGCTGGTGAGCTCTTCGATGACCACCTCGATGGAGGGGGCCGTCCGGATCAGGGCGAGCGCGTTCGCGCGGCTGCCGCTGGCGGGTGGGGTCCGAGCGGGCGCGTTGGTCTCGTCATCGAGCCACAGTCGAGCGATGTGCTCGGCCTTCTCCCGCTGTGAGGTCACCGGGGTGACGATGTGATAGGCGGCGAGCCCGTAGGTCATCGTCGAGCGGGCGAGATCGTGGATGTCGAAGTTGGTGAGCGAGCTCGTGACGATCTGACCGGTGCGATCGACGACCGGATGATGCACCAGCGCCAGGTGCGTACGGGACGCCAGTGGTGGCACCAGCTTGCGATCCGTTGCGGTTGGACGAAACCGCGCCCAGAGATCCGGCCGGCGCGTCGCCGTGCGTTGCATCGCCTGAGCTCGCCGCCACGCCGCGATGGCCGCGTGGTTGCCGGAGGTCAGCACGGTTGGCACGCCATGCTCGCCGAGCTGGGGCGGCCGGGTGTACTGGGGGTACTCCAGCAGCCCCGCGGAGTGCGATTCGTCGTCGGCGGACGCCGGCTCGCCGAGCACGCCGGGGACCAGCCGAGCGATCGCATCGACCACCACCAGCGCGCCGAGCTCACCACCTGACAGGACGTAATCGCCGATCGACAGCTCCTCGTCGATCGCGAGATCGATCGCGCGCTGATCGACGCCTTCGTAGCGGCCGCAGACCAGGACCAGATGCGGCATCGCCGACAGCTCGCGCACCCGCGGTTGCGTCAGCAGCGCACCCGCCGGCGACATGAAGATGCGATGGGCCGGTGGCTCCCCGGCCGCGCGGGTGATCGCCGCGATCAGCGGCTCCGGCTTCATCACCATGCCGGGCCCGCCGCCATACGGCGTATCGTCGACGGTGCGATGGCGGTCGCTGGTGAAGTCGCGCGGGTTGATGGTCTCGATCGCGATCACGCCGGCATCGCGCGCCCGTGCCACGACCCCGGCGGTCAGCGCGGCCTCGATCAGCTCGGGATGGATCGTGACGATCGAGATCTTCATCGCGTGATCCGGTGGGTCGGCAACCCATCGGGCGGGTCCACCATGACGGTGCGTCCCTCGACGTCGATCGAGGTCACGAACTGATCGACCAGCGGCAGCAATCGCTCCTGGTCGCCATCGTGGATCACCAGCCGATCCTGCACGCCGACCTCGACGGCCGCGATCGTCCCCCACGGCGTGCCGTCGCCCAGCACGACCCGGCAACCCACCAGGTCATCCAGCAGCACGTCATCGTCGCCGAGCGCGAGCTGGGCACGGTCGATCTCCACCGGCTTCCCGCGCAGCGCCTCGGCGTCATTGCGCGTGCACACTCCGTCGAGCATGACCAGCCAGCCACGCTGGGTGGGGCGTGCCGCGGTGATCTTGCGCTCGACACCGTCGAGCCAGATGCTCTCGATCTCGGCCAGCGTCTCGGAATCGGGATCGTGCGTGACGATCACCACCTCGCCGCGGATGCCGTGGGCACGCGCGACGCCACCGATCTCGATCCGATCTCGCACAGGCCGATCACGCACAGGATCAATCCTGACGCGCGACAACAACGGTTATTCGAGGATCTCGACCAGCGTGCGCTTGCGCGAGCGCGGCGCGACGGCCTGAACGACGGTTCGCAGCGCGCGGGCGGTCTTGCCGCCGCGGCCGATCACCTTGCCGAGATCGGCCTCCGCGACCTCGAGCTCGTACACGTTCGCCTGGCGCTCTTCGACCAGCTCGACACGCACTTCCTCGGTACGCTCGACCAGGTTGACAGCCATGTAGCGGATCAGCTCGGCGAGATCCGGCGACACGACCGCGGGTCCGCGATGGTTCGGCCGATCGTCGCGGCGATCATCGTCATCGTCGTCGTTCGACATGCTGATCAGGCGGGCTTCGCCGCGGCGCGGGCCGCTAGGCGACCCGTACGGCGAATAACAGCGGCAAGGGTGCCGCTGGGTTGCGCACCAACCTTCACCCACTTCTCGTAGCGCTCGTTGTCGAGCTTGAGCACCTTGGTGATCGGGTGATACGTGCCGAGCAGCTCGATGAACCGACCATCGCGTGCGCAGCGCTTATCAGCGGCCACGATCCGATAGAACGGACTCTTCTTCTTGCCTTGACGGGAAAAACGAATCGCGACGGACATAGATCCTCGAGTCGAGAGCGCGGCAATCTACCCAGGCATACCCCTACTGTCAACCGTGCTATAGGAGCGAGCATGACCCAGCGGGTTGGGTTGGTTGCTGTGTCACGCAAGGCCGCGCCATACCACGTGGTTCGCCGCGATCGGCTTGTCGCGTGGCTCCTCGGGCTCGTGTTTGCCACCGCAGCGTGTAGCTCGAAATCCGAGGTCAAAGGGAACGGATCGGCGCTCGAGCCCCCTGCACCCGCGCCCAAGCCAACGCTGACGCTGTTCGCGCTGGCCGAGGTCCGTGGCCAGATCGGGCCCTGCGGCTGCACCACCGATCCACTTGGGGACATCGCCCGCACGGCGAAGTTGATCTCCGAGGCCCGTGCCCAGGGCCCGGTCCTCGTCGTCGACGCGGGCTCCCTGCTCTACGCACAGTCCCCGATCCCCGCTCATCTGGTCAGCCAGGAGGAGCGCAAGGCGGACCTTTTGACCAGGATCTATGACGAGCTCGATGTTGCTGCGGTCGGGCTAGGTCCGGCCGATCTGGCGGCGGGGCCCAAGGGCGTCCGGTTTCCGCGTGCGGCCGTGAACGTGCCGTCGAGCGGCCCCGGCGGATTCCCGATCGAACCGCCCGAGGTCATCGACGTCGGAGGGGCGAAGGTCGGGGTGTTCGGCGTGGTCACCAGCGATGCCCTGCGTGGCGTGGCGGTGAGCGACCCGGTCGCGGCGACCAGGAAGGCGGCCGCCGATCTGAAGGCGCGCGGCGCGCAGCTGACCGTCGCGCTGGTCCAGGCAGCAAATCGCAAGGATGCGGTGACGCTGTTGCGCGACATCGAGGGCGCCGGCGTCGACATCGCAGTCGCTGGCCTCGGCGACGCGACGCCCGAGCCGGAGCACGTCGAGCTCGAGGCGCAGCGCATCGGTAGTACCTGGCTGGTCATCCCGGCCAACCGAGGACAGGTGATCTCTCGGATCGACGTGACGCTGCGCGGCGGCGGTGCGCTCGTCGATGCGGTCGGCCCCAAGGCCGCCGCGGCAAAGACCGCCGTGATCGACAAGCAGCTCGCCGCGCTCGACGCGGACCTCGCCAAGTTCGCCGCCGATCCGTCGGCGGACCCAGCGTTCGTGAAGCAGAAGCGCAGCGAGCGCGAACAGCTGGCGGCCGAACGCGCGCGGCTCGCGAGCCAGCCGTTGCAGGTTCCGCGCGCCGGCGACTACTTCACGCTCGAGCAGATCCGGATCAACAAGACGCTCGCGTGCAGCCAACCGATCCAGGACGCCGTCAGCAAGTACTACCTGGCGACCGGCGAGGCCAACCTCAAGGCGGCCGCCAACGAGCCGCCGCTGCCGCTCCCCAAGGGCAAGGCTGGCTACGTCGGCATGGCCGCGTGCGATGACTGCCACAGCGACGCCGTCGAGTTCTGGAAAACAACCGTCCATGCTCGTGCGTGGCAGACGCTGGTCGATCGCGGCCAGCAGTTCGATCTCGATTGCATCGGCTGTCACGTCACCGGCTGGCAGCAACCGGGAGGCGCGAACCTCGCGCACAACGAGACCCTGCGCGATGTGCAGTGCGAGACCTGTCATGGCCCGGGCTCGATCCACGTCCAGAAGGGCGGCGACGAGAAGCCGGCAGCGATCGTGAAGATCCCGCGCGAAGATCTGTGCGCCACGCAGTGCCACACCAAGGAGCACAGCGACACGTTCGATCTCCAGCCGTACCTGCGCGACATCCTCGGTCCCGGGCACGGTGCCGACGCTCGCGCGAAGCTCGGCGATGGCCCGACGGGCGCGCAGCTCCGCAAGGCAGGACTCGACAAGGCCGGCCGCCCGGGTCCAGGATGCGTGCGTTGAGAGCTCGAGCGGCGGCTCGACAAGGCCGGCCGCCCGGGTCCAGGATGCGTGCGCTGAGCGGTCGAGCGGCAGCGCGTGGCGGCGCGCGGGCGAGCGCTCCACAGCGGAGCTCCCCGAGCGTGCTGCGGTTGCTCGCGCTGCTCGTGATCGCGACCGCGGTCGCCGCCTGCGCCGCGCGTCAGAGCCGGGAGCCCGCGACGGCGGCGCGGGTTCAGGTGGGCATGGCGAGCTGGTACGGCGGCGAGCTCCACGGTAACCCGACCGCGTCCGGCGAGCGGTTCAACAAGAACGCGATGACCGCCGCGCATCGCACGCTCCGCATGGGGACGCGTGTCCGGGTCACCAGTCTGAAGAACGGTCGCAACGTGATCGTGCGGATCAACGACCGGGGTCCGTTCACGAAGGGCCGCATCATCGATTTATCGGAGGCCGCCGCGCGTAGGTTAGGGATGATCGAAGCTGGCGTCGTACGAGTGCGTGTCGAGGTCATCCAATGAGCATGCTCGTGCCCGAAGCGCCGCCGCTGATCGAGCTGCGGCACCTGTCCAAGCGCTACGGCGCCGTCCAGGCGCTGACCGACGTCAGCGCGGTCGTCGATGGCAAGATCATCGGCCTGCTCGGTCCCAACGGCGCCGGCAAATCGACGCTGCTCAAGAGCATGCTCGGGCTGATCTCGTTCAACGGGTCCGCGCACGTGCTCGGGATCGACGCAGGCACCCGGGGCGCGGAGATCCGCGATCGCGTGGGCTACATGCCCGAGCAAGAGGCGTTGCTGCTGGGGATGAACGCCGTCGAGCTGTGCACCTATGCCGCGGAGCTGTCCGGGCTGCCCCGCACCGAGGCCATGCAACGCGCGCACGCCGCGCTGTACTACGCCGGGCTCGAGGAGAAACGCTATCAGCCGATCGACGGCTATTCGACCGGCATGAAGCAACGGGTGAAGCTCGCCCAGGCACTCGTCCACGACCCGGAGATCCTGTTCCTCGACGAGCCGACCAACGGGCTCGATCCGCGCGCGCGCGACGAGATGATCGAGCTGATCGCGGATCTACCGGACCGGCGGAGCTGCGCGATCGTGCTGTCCACCCACCTGTTGCCGGACGTCGAGCGGGTGTGCGACCAGGCGATCATCATGCATCGCGGGCGCGTGCGATTCGTGGGCACGATCGACGAGCTTCGCGGTGTGCGCGGTCGCGACAGCGACATCGTCGTCGAGCTCAAGGCCGATGCGGCGCGGCTCGCCGAGCTGCTCGGCGCGACCGGCACGACCTGCGAGGTGCTCTCGCCGGTGTCGCTGGCGGTCACCCTGCCCGCGCACGCGACCACGGCGCTGGTGTTTCAACAGGCTCATGCGGCCGGGCTTCAGATCCGAGGCCTGGCGCCCCGCAAGGAGACCGTCGAGAACGCGTTCCTGCGCGTGATCGGCGAGTCGAGCGAGAGCGCGGCCACGGGGGGCGTATGACCACTCCGGCAGGCGTGATCCACGACATCGGCTACAAGCGCTACGGCGGCGCGCGCCATGGCTATTCCACGCGCTGGCGCGTGATCATGCGCAACCACCTGGCGACGGCATGGAAGACGTGGTGGCGGTTCAAGTCGCCGTTGATGGTCGCGGTGATCACCATGTTCGTCGCCGGCGGCATCATGGTGTTTCTCAAGAACGAGCTGTTCGAGGCCGGTGGCGATCGCAGGCACCTCGTCGCGACGTTCGTCAGGACGATGTCGGACGCCGTGCTGCCCGAATCGTTCCCGTTCTTCGTGCGGTGCGCGTTCATCGTCTCGCTCACGATCGGCGCGCGAACGATCGCCGGCGACGTCAAGTCTGGGGCGTTCACGTTCTACTTCGCGCGATCGATCCGCCCGCGCGACTACGTGCTCGGCAAGCTGGCGGGCAGCTGCGTGGTGGTGGGGCTGTTGATGATCCCCGGCCCGTTCGTGCTCGCGGTGACGCGGCTCGGGCTCTCGAGGTCGACCGACGAGCTCATCGAGCTGCTTCCGCTGATTCCCAAGACGCTTGCCCTGGGAGCGCTCGCGACCCTGGTGATGGCGGCCGTGCCGCTCGCGTTCTCCGCGCTGGTACGCAATCCGCGCTACAGCCTGGCGCTCTGGGCCACCTACTACTTCGTGATCGGGTACGTCATGCAGGGCGCGGGAATGGGCCTGCACTCGTCGATCAGCGCGCTCGACATCGCGACCTCGCTCGCGGTCGTTGCGCGTGAGCTCTACGACTTCCGGGTGCCGTTCACCGTCACCTACTGGGTCCCGCTCCACACCGCGCTGCTGTCGCTTGCGATCCATGCGGTCGCCGCGATCGCGATCATCGTCTACCAGGTGCGGCGGCTGCATGGCAGCGGCGTCGGGGGTGCGTCGTGAGCATCGTGGTCGCCGACAACTGCAGCAAGTGGTACGGCCACGTCCTCGGGATCTCCGACGTCAGCTGGAAGCTCGGCGGCGGCATCGTCGGGCTGCTCGGCCCCAACGGCGCCGGAAAGTCGACGCTGATGAAGCTGATGGCGGGGCTGCTCCGGCCCTCGCGCGGCTCGCTGACGGTGTTCGGCCACAGCCCGTTTCACGACGTCGGCGTTCGCAGCCGGATCGGCCACGCGCCCGAGCACGAACAGACCTGGGACGAGCTGACGGCGCTCGAGCTGGTCAGCGTGATGGCGCGGCTGGCGGGCGTTCCGAGCAAGCGCGCGACCAAGGCGGCGCAACAGGCGCTCGCCGAGATGGGCATGACCGATGCCATGCGGCGGCGAGTGCGTGGGTTCTCCAAGGGCATGCGCCAGCGCACCAAGCTGGCGACCGCGATCGCGCACGATCCGGATCTGCTCCTGCTCGACGAACCGCTCACCGGCGTCGATCCGATCGCGCGGGTCGACATCGTCGATCGTATTCGCAAGCTGGCAGCGTCGGGCAAGACCATCGTGGTCTCGAGCCACGTGCTCTACGAGATCGAAGCGCTGACCTCGGAGATCGTCGTGATCTATCGCGGCCAGGTGCTGGCGGAGGGCAACGTCTACGAGATCCGCAAGCTGATCGATCGCCATCCTCACCGGATCCGGATCGAATGCGATCGCCCCCGTGACGTGGCGGCGGCGCTGGCAACGTCGGACCACGTTGCTCGGCTGGTGTTCGAGCGCCAGGGTGTGTTGATCGAGACTCGCGATCCCGACCGCTGCTACGACGAGATCACGCGAGCCGTGCTCGAATCCAAGGTGACGATCACCAGCCTGAGCTCGCCCGACAACAACCTGGGCGCGGTGTTCGAGTACCTCACGGGGGACGGAGGCCGGCGATGAGCGAGCGCCGGGCGCCGGCCCTCACCGCGACCTTGCTCGCGATCGCTGCGGTGTCACTGCGGCGGTTGTTACGCGGTAAAGGTCTGTGGGTCGGTGCGATCATCGCCGCCATTCCACCGGTGTTGTCGTCGTGGATGCACCGGGTGACCGCGCATGACCTGTTCGTGTTCGAGATCCTGATCGTCGGCGTGCTGTCGGCGATGTTCGTATCCTCGGGGATCGGCGAGGAGCTCGAGGATCGCACGGCGACGTACGTGTGGTCGCGGCCGGTGGCGCGCTGGAGCCTTCCGCTCGGCAAGCTGTTCGCGCTCGGCCCGATCGCCTTCGCGCTGTCCGCGGCGAGCTGGTACGCCATGCACAGCAACGTGCTCGGCGGCGCTCCGCCGCTCGCGAGCTTCGGCGCGCTGGCGGCCGAGACCGTGGCGATCTCGGCGGTGGGCGCGGCGATCGCGCTGCTCATCCCCAAGCACGCGATGGCGCTCACGATCGCGTACATGGTGTTCATCGATGTCCCGCTCGGATTGATCGATGCGAAGCTCCGGAACCTGAGCATCAGCTATCAGACGCGCGCGCTGGCCGAGCTCGAATGGTCGGCGTCATCGCAGGCGTCCGGGGCGATCGGGTTGGCCGCGATCGCCGCGGTGTGGAGCCTGGTGGTGGTGCTCCGGCTCCGCCGGCTCGAAGCCTGAGCGGTTGCTGGTTGGCTTGACGCGTTGGTGGTGACGAACGCTATCGCGCCGCCCATCATTGGTCCACGCGACGGTATGGCCGTGGTGGCGCGCGCACTCGTTCGACGTGGCCAAGAAGCAGCCGGCACCGTCGGCCGTGATTCGCGGCCTTCCGGCGAGCGCCGGAAGCTACGAGGGCCGCGCACGCGTGGTGCTCGGCGCCGATCAGTTCAGCCGGATCGAGAAAGGCGATGTCCTGATCGCCCGCCAAACCAGCCCTTCGTACAACGTACTGTGCCGCTGCTCGGCGGAATCGTGACCGACCGCGGTGGACTGCTGTCGCACGCTGCGATCGTGGCTCGCGAGTACGGATGCCCGCTGTGGCGGGGACGACCGACGGCACGACCGACCACGGACGGGTCTTACTTACGCACCATCAATGATCACTGCATGGTTGCATGCCGAAGGGGCTCGGCGAGGTGATCCCGCTGTCGTGCGACGCCGACATGAGCCCGGTCGGCGCACTGGTCGCGCGAGCGCGTCCACAGCACTCGCCGCGCTAGCCGCTGTCCAGCGTTCCCTCCGGCATGGGGATCGCGGGCGGCTCGACGAGCACCAGCTTGCGCTTGCCCGCTGCGGTCAGCGGAATCTCGGATACCTGCTCGATCGCAACTGGCAGCCCCGCGAGGTACCGCCGCGCGAACTGGTGGATCTCCTCGAGCGTGCGGGCCGCCGACCCGGAGCCCGATAGCGGCACGACCTTGATCACCACACGGCCGTCCGAACGCTGCACCACCTGAAACGCGCGAACCACCGGCTCGAGGACGGCGAACAGAATGCTGAACGCAAGCCCGCTGACCGGATTGCCGCGATGATCGCGGAGCGCATCCGTGGTTCGGCCTTCGATCGGTCCGATTCGCTCGAGCCCACGCCCGCAAGGACACGGTGTTTGCTCGCGTGCGATCGCTAGATCACCCGTCAGATAGCGGATCATCGGGGATGCGAGGTTGTGCAGATCGGTGATCGCGACCTCGCCAAGCTCACCCGGCTTGGCCGCGCGTACCGAGCCGTCGACGCGGCGCACCACGATCTCGACGATCATGGTTTCCATCGACACGTGCAAGCCGTCGTGATGGCGGCACTCCGCACCCACCATCATGAGCTCGCGACAACCATAGGTCTCGAATGCCGGGCCGAACGCTTCCACAATCGCAGCGCGTTCGTGCGGCCACAACCGCTCTGCGCCACACACCACAGGAATCGCTGGCCAAGCGCGCAACCGACGATCGATCACGTAGCGCGCGAGCGCCGCGGCCGCCGATGCGTACGCGACGATCACGTGCGGTCGAAGTGCCCGCAGCTCGTCGACGACGAGCTGGAGCGCCTGATCGCCACGCGGTATGCAGTCAACGTAGTAGTCGCGCTTGAGCCGCCGATCGAGCGCGATCTTCCAACGATGGAGCGGCGACGCCGGCGGCGGAATCGTGCCCCAGTAGTGCAGGGCTCGCATCCCGACCCGATAGCCAGCCCAGCCATAGCCACGCCACTTGGTGGCGTCGCGCCAATGCCGAGACTCGGCGTCGTAGCGCACGACCACGGGCTCGCCTGTCGTGCCACTCGACGATTTCTGAACCACCCACCTCGGCTTCACCGCGGTGCGCTCCTCGAGCGTCGCGCGCGCGGTGTGGCGATCGAGCACGGGCAAGGCTGCGAGCGCCGCGCGGTCGTGAAAGTCGGTCGCGGTGAGCCGCTCGCGCTCGAGCAGGTCTCGGTAGTAATCGGTATGAGTGGCCGCGTGACCGATGAGCCTCACCAGCGAACGTTGCTGGAGCTCGCGCAGCGCCGCGGTCGACCACCACTGAGTCTGACGCAATTCGTCGAGCAGCTGCACGGTGGGGCGGCCACGCGCCGCCTCGAACGCAGGGAACAGCACCGACGAAAGCACCCGCGCGTACAAGTCTCCAGTCGCAGACGGAAGATCGGTAGACATGACACCTCCTGAAGCGAGCCGCGAGGCGCGAATGAACGCGCGCCGCAGCGACGAGCGACGGCCGAGCCGCAGCGGAGCTCCCAAGAGCTACGCCGAGCCTCGACTAGATCGAGCTACGCCGAGTGCCGCGGAGGGTGAAATGGTCCGGGGAGGTGCGGACCTTCGACATCACGAATGGGCAAATCGAACACGTGTCTCGCTTCGGACGGCGGAGCGATCCGCGTCACCAAGGCGTGATGCGCGACATCGTCGTCGGCGGCGAGCTCGCATCCGGTGGCGACACAGCAGCCGATGTCATCGGCGATCGGCGCGCTCGGCACGTTCGCTGTGGCTTGGACGACCAGCCCGAGCACGAGTGCGATCGCGATGACGAGCCGGACCACCAACGCTTCATGATGACGTCCCGCGCGCCGGGCCGCAACCGGGAACCGTCGATTGTGAGCGGCGCTACGACGCCAGCTCGAGGGTGGCTGCGAGGTCGTAGTCGCTCGCCTGAGTCACGCGCGCCCGCACCAGCGAGCCGGGCGCGACCTGGCCATCGGTCAGGTACGTCGTCCCATCGACGCCGGGCGCCTGGCCGTACCACCTACCCTCCATCAGGTACTCCGACTCCGACGACACGCCGTCGACGAGCACGTCGATCTCCTTGCCGACCAGCGCTTCGTTGCGCTCGCGGCTGATCTTGCGCTGGATCTCCATCAGGGTCTGCTGGCGCTCCGCCGCCACCGATTCGGGAACGCGCTTGGGCAACATCGCGGACGTGGTGCCCGGCTCGATCGAATAGGTGAACGCGCCGGCGCGCTCGAACTTCGACTCGGCGACGAAGTCACACAGCTCGGCGAACTCGTCGGCGGTCTCGCCCGGATGGCCGACGATGAACGTCGTGCGGATCACGACGTTGTCGATCCGCTCGCGGAGCGACTTGACCAGCGCGCGCGTGACGCGGCTCGAGTGACCGCGGCGCATCCGCTTGAGCATCGCGTCGCTGATGTGCTGGAGCGGGACGTCGATGTAGTTCACGACCTTTGGCTCGCTCGCGATCGTGTCGATCAGCTCATCGTCGAATGCACTCGGGAACGTGTAGTGGAGACGGATCCATTCGATCTCGTCGACCTTGCCGAGCGCACGCAGCAGCTGGGCGAGCGTCTGCCGGGTCTCGGGCGAGCTGCCCTGATCCCAGCCATAGCGCGTGAGGTCCTGCGCGATCAGGTTGAGCTCGACCGCGCCGGCGCTCCCGAGCGCGCGTGCCTCGGCGACGATGTCGTCGATCGAGCGGCTGCGCTGCGGCCCGCGCAGCTTGGGAATGATGCAGAACGAGCACGGACGATCGCAGCCCTCGGCGATCTTGACGTACGCGCTGTGGCTCGCGCCGATCCGCACGCGCGGCGCATCGTGGTCGTAGATGTAGCTCGGCGTCTCCGAGACCTGGATCACCGGCAGCGGCTTCCTCTTCGTGCGCCCGGATGGAAGCTTGGCGGTCGCCACCGGAGCAAGCGCCTTTGCGAGCGACGGAAAGTCCGCGGACCCGAGGATGTGATCGATCTCGGGGATGTCCTTCGCGAGATCGTCTGCGTAGCGCTGCGCGAGGCAACCGGTGACCACCAGCTTGTTTGCACCGCGCTGGCCCTTGTACTGCGCCATCTCGAGGATCGTGTCGACGCTCTCCTCCTTGGCCGCATCGATGAACGCGCACGTGTTCACGACGATCACATCTGCCGAGTCCGGCGCATCGACCAGCGAATGCCCTGCCGCCTCGACCTGGCCGAGCATCAGCTCGGTATCGACCTGGTTCTTCGGGCAGCCCAGCGAGACGAAGTAGATGCGCTGTCCGCCTGCAGGCGCACTATCTCGACGGGTTGCCATACGGGCGGGGCAGTCTGTGCCGCAGGCCCGACAGTGTCAACGAGATCCAACACCTGCGCGAAAGCGTGGATCAACAGCTACTTGCGACGCGACCTCCGCGTCACGGATACTTCGACCACTCCGCCGGCCCGGCGAGCATCAGCACCGCTTCGGCCACGTTGACCTGCTCGAAGTCTCGATCGGCTCCGAGCGCGTCGAGCAGCGGCGGCAACAAGGCTTTCGGATCCAGGTTCGGATCCAGAATGCGCAGCGCTCGCGCCGCCCGCACGCGCAGCGATGGGATCGCGAGCTGGCGCTCGAGCACCGGGCGCGCCGAGTTGTCGCGCAGCCGCGCCAGCGCCTCGGCGGCCTGCGCGTTGAACCTGGTGTCCTTGAGCAGCGCCCGCAGCTCGGACACCACGTCCGTGCGTCCCGACATCCCCAGTGCGATCGTGGCGCGCGCACGGTCGTCGGATGACGCCTTCGGATCTGCGCGGAGCTGCTCGAGCACCTTGATCGCGCGTGGCTCTGACAGCTCGGCGAGATGCTCCGCCGCGCTCAGCCGAAGCTGAGAGATGTCGAGGAACCCTACCAGCGTGTGGATCGCGCGCCCGTCGCCGAGCATCGCGAGCTTCTTCGCGGCGTCGCTGCGATCCTCGCGGCTGGTGAGCCTCAGCCCATCGGCGAGCTTCGCGGCGCCGCGATCGTCGCCGGCACGCGCCAGCGCGTACGCGACCTCGAACCGGCCGACGTCGGTGGTGTCCTTGCCAAGCACACCGCGAAGCGCGGCAAGGGCATCTGGATCCTTGGTGCGCGCCAGCGCCTTGGCAGCGAGCAGCTTCATCCGCGGCACGGCTGCCTGGAGCTGCGACTTCAAGAGCCCCTTTGCACGGTCGACCGCATCCGCCGCGGTCACCGCGGTCCGCGATGGCGCGGGCTCCGTCGGCTTGATGGCAACGGGGGCGGCTGGCGGTGGCTGGACGACCTTCGCAGGTGGCTTACGCGCGGCAAGCTGCCGATATCCGATCGCACCACCCCCGATCGCCACGAGCGCGAGGCCGATCACGAGCGGGCGGTTGGATCGCTTCGCCGGAGGCGCCGCCGTGGCGGCACGCGCTGCGCGCTCGACGTCCTCATCATTCATCGTCCAGCGATCGAGGGTGTCGTCCTTGGAATCGCGCCGCTTGTCGCGGGCGGTCACCTTGAGCGAACCGGACCGATCGGCCCCCACGGGTAGCACCGGCGGCTGCGGCACGATCGGTCCTGTCGCGACGCGTTCGTCACGCGCGCTGGTGACGACGCCCGATGAGGGTTCGTGGAGGATCTCGATCACCGGATCGCTATCGCGCAGCGGCTGGGTGTTCCTCGACGGCGGTTCGTCAAGCTCCGGCGGTGGAAGCGCCGGTGGCGGCGTGGCGGTCCGGACGGGGGCCGGTCCCGAAGCCGGCGTCACGACGCCCGACGACACCGGCGCGGATACCGGTGTAGCCGCGACCACCGGCGCGGCGGTCGGCGCGGTCGGCGCCATCGGAGCCGGGGCGCGTACCGGCTGGGTCTCGCCGGCTTTTGCGCACTCGGTGCTGCAGAACGCGACGACCTTGCCAGCGCGAACCTTCACCGCGCGGGCGCGCAGCGGATCAACCGGAGTGCCGCAGATCGGACACGGGGTCATGGGAACCCGAGCACCGCGTCTTCACCGTGCTGCGCGATGCACCCTTCGATGTAGCGGATGATGTAGTCCCGCCGCGCGAGCATCGCGCGGATCTGTTCGGGTGAGAGCAGCGCACCGAGTCCGCCATCGTCGGAGAGCTCGAGCGCGGCGGCGATCGACTCGTAGCTCAGCCGGCGCAACCGCTCGACCAGCTTCTTCGGAAATACCGAGATCCTGCGCAACGCCCCGAGGTTCTGGTCGTGGCCGAGCTCGAACAGCGAAAATGACAGCGTGTTGTCCATGAAGTACAGCGTCTTGTGGTCTGGAGCGGCCATCGTGTTCGAACCGGACCAGCGATCGGAATTGTCGATCAGCACGTCGAACAGGATGATCGCCGCGAGCTGCCGCACCATCGGTTCGAGCGCCGGAGGAATTTTTTCATGGGGCTGCAGATACGTCGCCCACACGTCCATGCCCTCGCGTGAGTCGACGTTGAACGGACCGAGCCTGGCGACGCGGATGTCCGGGACCCACCATGACACCTCACCGTGCAACATGCCGTCGCGCGCGATCGCCTCCTCCGCGATTCGCTTCGCGATGAACTTTCGGTGGCTCGGCTCGGCGGCTGCGATGAGCTCATCGATCCGAAACGCGGCCGGCTTCGCGGGTGGCACGTGCCCCAGCCCGAGCAACCGATCGATGCGATATGCCGCGATCTCTCGCCGAGGGTCGGATTGGGTGTGGGTCTGTTCGGGTTTGAACGCGGCGCGTCCGCCCGTCGCGAAATCGAGGCGCAGCGACAGCGATGTGCCGCCGTGATTGAGCTTGAGCCGCACCACCTTGCTGGCGCCGATCGTCGCGAGCAGGTCGCCATCAGGAACACCGAACACGTTGTGAATCGGTGGAGGGGCGACGGGCAGATGCGACGCGGGTAGCGCGGCGGGCGCAGCGATCGTTGGCTCGCGGTGGATCGGCCGCACGGCGGCGGTCGCAGCGGCGGCTTCACGCGCACGAAAATACGGACCCGCCAGGTCGGCAGCATGCTGCACGCCGAACCAGACTCCTGCGAGCGCCGCCGCTGCCACGGCGAGCTCGAGCGCGATGCAGGTCCCGAGCCGCACAGTCAAAAATCGTAACACGTGCGAGAAAACCGTCGCAAAACACCCGCACGTCAGCCGTCATCCTGCCCGGTCTTCGACCACGTACGCAGCCTTACGATGCCGCGCCGTGGGGACGTGCTTCTCCCAGCACGCCACGGTGCAAAACCGCAGCTTCATTCGGCCGGTATTGCAGGACGCCACCGTGCACCGGATAGCTGCGGTCCCCGGTGGGATCAGCTTGCGACACGTGGCGCAGACCAGGCTGGCCATGGGCCCTGGTGGTACCACGAGCCACCACACGCATTCCACGCTCATCGAGCGCGATCGCGATCCTCACCACGCACACCACCCACACCACGCTCACCACGCGCATCGAGCGCGATCGCGATCCTCAACACGCACGCCCACGCTCACCACGCGCATCGAGCGCGATCGCGATCCTCAACACCCACGCCACGCTCACCACGATGCCCACCACGCGCATCGAGCGCGATCCTCAACACGCAGGTGGTGCATCAAAGGCGCGGCGATCGTGATGACGTGCGCGTCGCTACTTACTCGCCCAGCGCGGCAGTCACCGCGGCAGCGATCGCACTCGCATCGCCGCCTGCGACAAGCCGCACCACGCCCGCTCGATCGATCACGACGGTATGCGGAAACGACAGCACGCCGTATCGATTCTGCGCGTCGCCGCGGGGATCGGCGAGCAGCGTCAGTTGATAGCCGTTGTGCTGAAACATCGTGCGTGCCTTCGCGGGATCATCGGCGACGATCGCGACCACGTCGACATCGGGGTGACGCCGCGCGAGCGCATCGAGATGGGGCATCGCGCGCAAGCAGGGGCCGCACCAGGTCGCCCAGAAGTCGAGCACCGTCACCTTGCCCGGGGCGATCAGCGGTTGCTCCGCTTCGAGCTTGCCGTCGGCGCCGACCCTCGGAAGCGCCAGTGAGACCGCCTGATTTCCCGGCGTGACCGGACGGACCGCCTCCATGTTGCGCGCGATCCAGATCGCCTGGGCGGTGAGCCCGATCAACGCAACCGCGATCAGCGCAGCGCCTGCGCGATGACCGAGCCTCCACGCGCGTGGGGTCAACGGTGACAGCGCGGTACGCAGGCGCGCGAGTGCCACGAGGGTGCCGGCCCAGCCGAACGCGGCGGCAAACACGATGCTGTTCACCGCGCCGGGGAGCTGCACGTCACCGCCGAGCTCGACCACACGGATCGACGCATGAATCACCAGGTACACCGTGATCACCGGAATGACGGCGACACATGCGTGGTCGAACGCACGACCGAGGTTGCGCCTCCGACCTCCGAACAACCACAGCGCGAGCGCCGCGACAAGGATGAACGCAAGGTCGACGGTGAACGAAGCGCTCACCACCTTCATGATCGCGCGCAGGCCGAGTCCGAGCGAGAGCTGGCCCAACCACGCCGCCTGCGCGAGCGCGCGCAGCTGTGCACCGAACAACACGATGATCATCAGCCAGATCACATCGGTGCCCGCACGTCCGGCGGTGGTGCGATCGCCAGCGATCGCCAGCGCGTGACGCGGGTTGACGATCGCGAGGCCGAGCCGGGTGAGCAGCCGATCTACTTGTTCTGGCCGCCGCGCCGCTGCATCAGCAGCTTGCGCGCCTGGGCGACGATCGCCGACGAGACGCCCCGCGACTTGCTGAGGTTCACCAGATCCTTGTCGCGGAGGAACGGCAGCAGCTTGGCCGCTTCGGGGATCGACGTCTTCGGGTTGCGACACAGGGATACCTTGACTCCGTACATCTTGGTCCATTCGCGCCGGGTGGAGATGTAGCGGATTACGTCCTCGGCGAGGGACTGGTTACTAGCGTAGCGCGCCGCCTCGATGTCGGTGACGCCTGGTGACTTGATCGCGGCGACCGCGACCAGCCTGATCGGGTCGCGGATCAGGATCGCGCGCGCGAACGCATTGCCGAGCGTCGCCAGCCGGATCTTCGCGGGGATCGACATGTTGTTGATCTGGACCTGGTTCTTCACCTGCTCGACATCGGCCTCGGCCTTGCTATGCGCGGCGTCATCGTCGGGCTGCACCTGCTCGGCGTCGCCGGTGGTCAACGCGGTGTCGTCAGCGGCGGTCAACTTGTCGGCTGCGGCCGTGAATTCCGAGTCGTGGGTGGTCGCGGTCGACTCGTCCCCGATCAGCGCGCGAGCGATCTCTTCCCACGCGGCGAGCCCCGGGACCCGCACGTGATTGCGCACGGCGAGCTCGACGATTCGATCGATGGTCGACATCCGCGCGTTGCGGTTCAGATACATCGCCGCGATGATCTCTGGATGACGCAGCACGCGCTGTTCGTTCTGCGCGATCAGGTCGACTTCGCGCGATCCGGCGCGCGAGGCGAGCACCGCGACCGTCTGATCGGCGACCGACGGATTGAGCACGATCGCGTCGAACACGGAGGGCTTGTCGGCACACAGCTCGGCGAACAGATCGAGCACGCGCGCATCGATCGACGCGTTCGTCAGCGTCGCCGCCAACAACTTCTCGGGGATCCCCACCGCGGTTGCTCGCGCCGCTTGCGCGGTCCCCGCCTCGCCATCGATCGCCAGCTGATAGAGCACCGCGACCTGATCGGCCGGGGGCAGCGGCATGATGCCGCGCGCCGCCATCATCCGTCCTGGACCCGGCGCCAGCGCGCGCTGCACCGCGGCAGACAGCGTCGTCGGATCGAGGGGGGTACGCGGGATCGAGTCGGTCATGCGTTGCGGTGATACAGGATCTTGAGACCCTTTAGGGTCAACAGGTCATCGGTTGCTTCGATCGTCCGCGTTTCGGTCGCGATCAACGGCGCGAGACCGCCCGTCGCGATACACCGCGCCGGAAAATCGACCTCGGCGCGGATCCGATCGACGACCGCGTCGACCATCCCCGCGTAGCCATACACCAGCCCGGCTTGCATCGACGACACGGTGTTGCGAGCGACGACCTTGCCGGGCCGCGCGAGCTCGACCCGCGGCAACTTCGCCGCATGCTCGTACAACGCCTCCGCGCTGATCTGGATGCCCGGAGCGATCGCACCGCCGAGATATTCGCCCCTGGGGTTCACGACATCCCACGTGGTGGCTGTTCCAAAATCGACCACCACGCAGCCCGACTTGAGCTCCTCGTATGCGGCGACCGCGTTCACGATCCGATCGGCGCCGACCTCGCGCGGGTTCTCGTACAGGATCGGCATCCCGGTCTTGATTCCAGGCCCGACGAGCAATGCCGGTCCGCCGCAGTATTGCTTGAAGAAGCGCTGCAGGCCGAACACTGCCGGCGGAACCACCGACGACACGATGCCGGCCTGCAGCTCTCGCCACGGAAACCCCTCCATGTCGAGCAGCGTCTTGAGCAGCACCGCGTACTCATCCGACGTCCGCTCGGCGACGGTTTGGATCCGCCAGTGTGCCGCCAGCTGGTCGTCGCGATAGACCCCGATCACGGTGTTCGTATTCCCGACATCGACGGCGAGTAGGACAGTCATTCGATCGATCCCTCGGGAGATGGTAGCTCGGGGCGAGCGGGCGTAGTAGGCTGGCGCTCATCTATGGGGGCACTCTCGAAGATCCTCGTTATCGGTGTGGTGACCACCGGGATCGCAGCATGCGGCGGTGCTTCCGATCCGCCGCCGGGACCGCTCACCTCGCACTTCGACGACATGTACCTCGCCGCCGTGCCGCTGGAGCAGCAGCAGATCGTGATCCAGACCGAGCACGATTGGCGCATCGCGAAGATGGAGAACGCGAAGGCGGAAGCCGATCTCAACGAGGCTGCGACGCAGATCGCGATCGCCAACAATGATTATCAATCGACGCGGCTCGCGATCGATTCAGCAGTGTCGGAGAAGAAGTCCGCCGAGGCGTCCGCGAACACCACGCGAATCAACCAGGCCACCAAAGATCTCCATACCGCGGAGGCGGTGTCGAAGGCTGCCGAAAGCCGCGTGAGGTACTACAAGCTCTACCGCGACTATCTGGAGAAGTATCACCGCTACACGCTGGAGAACATGTACTGGCGCGAGTCGCAGTACGAAGTGGCCAAGGCGCAGGTGGCGCAGCGCAACAACATCGCTCCGCGCAATGGCCCCCAGTTCAGCGACTTCCCCAAGCAGGAATCGGAGCGCAACAAGCGCGCGCAGTCCGCAAAGCAAAAGGCGGAAGCGGAGAAGCAGGAGGCGATGAAGGCGCGCACCGCCTGGCTGTCGCTGCAGCAGACGGCAGATCGTGAGCTCGGCCGTCCCAGCGTGGTTCCTGATCCGCTTGCGCCGCGTGCAGCACAGGCCCCCGTGGCCCCCACGACGCCGGTGGGCCCCGTGGCCCCCACGACGCCGGTGGGCCCGGTGGCGCCGGCAGCACCGGCGGCAACGCCTGCGCCCACCGCTGCGCCCTCACCCGCACCTCGTAGCGGCACCTAAGCTCCGCGCTGATGGCTTCGACGGAGCCAGCCGAAACCGCGTGAATCCTCGTCGTCGACGACGAGCGGGTCATTCGCGAGATCCTCGCGGAGTTTCTCGCGCTCGAAGGGTTCCATGTCCACACCGTGG
>JBFWXW010000057.1:0-43590 GCA_050187075.1 Kofleriaceae bacterium
CCAACGTGTACGCTACCGCGAACGCGTCGTCGCGGCGTGGCCTTGCATGGTCCCGACAGACGACGAGCACACGTGGACGCCGACGATCTCGCATGCCGAGGATGCCTCATTCGAGGTCCTCGTCGGAATGGCTGCGGCAATTGCCCTCGGTCCGGATCCGCGGGGATCCGCCGGCAATCTTTTGCCGGTTGCGCTAATGCTCTGACATGAGCCGTGAGCCCGATCATCTGGCGAGTAACATCAAGGCGATCCGCGAAGCGCGCGGGTTGTCGCAACAACAGATCGCGAAGGCGGCGGGGATCCCGCGCGCGACCTGGACTCACCTCGAGTCTGGTTCGGCGAACCCGACGCTCGCGGTGTTGATCAAGGTGGCCAACGCACTGCAAGTCCGGCTCGACGAGCTGCTCGGATCGCCACGTCCAGGGGCGCGTCATCTCAAGGCGACCGAGCTGCCGATGCGCGAGCGCGGCGGTGTCACCGTGCGCAGGCTGCTGCCGGAATCGCTGCCGGGCCTCGACCTCGAGCGCATGGAGCTTCCCGCAGGCGCTCGCATGGTCGGTGTGCCGCACACGCCGGGAACCCGCGAATATCTCACGTGCGAACGCGGCACGGTCGAGCTTGCCGTCGCGGGAGAGCGCTACACGCTCGCCGAAGGCGATGTGGTCAACTTCCGCGGCGACCAGCGGCATGGCTATCACAACCCGGGCAAGCAGACCGCGATCGCCTATTCGGTGATCGCGTTCGCACCGGTCGAGCCTCGACCTTAGGACCGTTCCGCGACGTAGATGTCAGCGTCGGAGTAGTTCAACACGTTGCGCGAGTAGTACAGCCGGCAGCCATCCGCGGAGAGCCAGCCTGGGACGCTGTGATGGTTGCTGCCGTTGAGCTCGGTCACCGGTGACGGAGGCGACCACGGATCGATGACCGTCGGCCGGTGTGATCGCCAGATGTGATACGTCCCGGACACCATCGATCCCGGCAGCGGGCGATCCGAAGCGATGTAGATCGTCCGGCGGTCCGCGCTCAGCGTGGGCAACCAGTCGTGATGGGCCGAGCTGAGCGCGGGCACGATTGCGGCATTCGCCCACGCAGCTCCCATCCGTGTCGCGTACCAGATGTCCGCACCACCCTGAGCGCCCGGCCTCGAGCTGGTCGAGCTGAACCACAGCTCCTCGCCATCGGCCGACACGAACGGTTGCCGCTCATCCTCGTTGCCCGTCGTTGCCACCATGAGCGGCAGTGCGACCGGATCGACGAAGTCCTGAGCAGCCGACGACCACGTCGCTCGCCACAACCTCACGGTCGGATCGGCGCGGCTCGAGCCGAATAGCAAGGTCTGCCCATCGCTCGACACGAACGGATCGTAGTCGGCGGCGGTGGCCGAATTCACGGCGAGCGCGACGCGCGGGCCGAAGTCAGCGGTGACGTGCGCACGCTTCGCGACGAACAGATCGGTCCCCGAGAAGTACATCGTGAGCTCATCAGGCGTGAGCCGCACGACGCCTTCCATCTCGGCGGTCGCAAACCCGGCGAGCGGCCCGATCGAGTGAAACGGCGCCAGGTCGTCGCATCGCTTGGGTGCATCGATGGCGGTCGCGTCGTGGGGTCCCCCTGACATGCCGCTCGATGCGTCGCGCATCGGCGGTCTGCCGCCGTCGAGAAACCGCGGATCCTCGGCCGTCGACGGCAGCTGAAACGTGCACGCCGCCGCGGTGAGCGCGGCGGTGATGCTGATTGCGCTGGCGAGCATTCTCGTGGGCACGGCCTACCTTGCCGCGACGAAGGACGATCCGTCCCCCCACGTCGACGGCAAAGCTCGCTCGGCGCGGCGCGCGAGCGAATTGGCGCGAATTCCTACGAACGTGCGTTCGCCGCTCGCGAGCGTGCGCTCAGAACTTGTAGGACAGACCCAACCGCAAATAGAGGTTGTAGTCGGTCTCGAACATCGAGTGCGCGAACTTGTTGGTGAACAGCGCGCGCTGCGACTGGAACGGAGCACCCTCGAGGATGCCGTAGATGTTCCACCGCTGGTAGACCGCGACCTCGGCGATCACGCTCGCCATCAGCCGGATGCCCTCGTCACGCCCGAAGAATCCTTCACCGCTGCTGCCGGTCAGCTCCTCGACCTCGCGCCGCTCTCGAGCCGACAGCTGGTACGGCCCGGAGCCCCGGATCGTGTCGCGATACTGCCGGCAGATATGGATCGGCTTGCCGGTGAAGCCCGCGGTCTCCGGATCGCCAGTGTTCGAATCATCGAGCTCGGGGCAGTGCCGATCGCTCCACATGTTGAGGTAGACCCGGCCGCTGATCGTGACGTGCGATAGCGCGGTCAGCGACGCGACCGCGCCGACGTCCCAGGTCAGACCGTTGCGCTGCGAATCATCGAGCAACTTGCTGCCCCACCAGACGGTGGTGAAGATCGCCGCCGAGAACGGGTTCTGATCGGCCACCATCATCCGGCCGCCGATGCCGAGGTCGGTGCGCGCCAGCATCGAGCGGACACTGACGTTGGCGTCGAACCCCCACTGCTTGGCGAGCTTGCCGGCACCGACGGTCACGCGGCCGTTCAAGAAGTACGGGTAGCCCGCATCGAAGTCGACGACCGAGCGATTGCGGCCCAGCGTGCGTGCACCCAACGACGACAACCCGCGCTGCTCGACCTCGCGCTCCGCTTCACTCTGGCCGGCGGCCGCGAGCTCGCGCGTGATCACCTGGGTCTTGCCACCCTCGATATTCAGCGTCTGCTCGAATGCCTGGTAGCCCGGCATCTCGATCCGTACCACCGTCTCGCCGACCTCGACGTCGATGTCGATCGGCGTCTTGACCTGGTTACCCTGGGCATCCGTCGCGGGGAGCCCGTTGATCGTCACGGTCGCCGCCGAAGGCGTCGACAGGATCCGCAACCGCCCCACCGCGGGGAGCTCAGCCTGCAGCGTCACGGTCTGTCCCGGCTCGATCCGGACCTTCTGTTCGAAGTTCTTGCGACCGGCGAGCCGCACCAGCACGAGGTGCTCGCCGGCCGCCAGCCGCTTCTCCTGCGGGACCTTGCCGACCGTGGCGCCATCGATGATCACCTCCGCCTCGGGCACGGTCGATACGACCTTGAGCACGCCCTCGTCGCCGGACGCTTCGGTGTTGAGATCGACCTTGACGATCTGCGAGCCGCCCGCGGTCACCGTGACCTGGCGCTCTGCCGTCTGAAACCCCGGAGCCTTGACCTGGATGATGTGATCGCCCGCCTTGACGTCCTTGATGTCGACCGGCACGGGTCCCATATCGGTGCCGTCGATGAAGGCGCGGGCGCCCTGCGCATCGGACAACACGCGCACAACGCCAACGCCCCCGTTCATCAACGCCGCGAGCTCGGCGCGCACCTTGGTCTGCTGATTGGCGGTGACCTGAATCGTCTGCTTCCACGGCAGGCCCGGCGCCTTGCGCACCTCGACCACGTGAACGCCTTCGATCACGTTGTTGATCACGGCCGGTGTGTTGTCGGGATGCTTGTTGCCGTCGACGTAGACCTCGGCATCGGACACGTCGGCCTCGACGATGATCGTCCCGTACTTGGGCTTCGCGATCTCCTTGAGCGTCGGAGCCATCATCTGCGTTTGGTTCAACTGGATCTCGATCCACTGCGACAGCGGCTCGAAGCCCTCCTTGCGAAGCTCGATCAAGTGCCGGCCCGGCGTCGTCGTGATGACCATGGGTGCTTGACCTTGGGCCTGTCCGTCGACGATCACCGTCGCGCCGAACACGTTCTTGTCGGCGTCGGCGCGGACGTCGATGCGCGGCGGGTCCTGCTTCTTGACCAGTGGAACGAACAGCTCCTGGACCTTGCGGACCTTGGCGACCTTGAACGTGCGCGTCGCCGGCTCGTATCCGGTCGCCTCGAGGATCACCGCCATGGTGCCCGCCGGCAGCGCGCCGCTCCACGGGGTCGCACCGATCGCGCCGCATGCCTTGTCGCCGATGTAGATCACCGCACCCGGCGGCGCCGAGTCGATCTTCACCTTGTACTTGCCCGGCTTCGCAGCCGGACAGCTCGGCGCCTGTGCGAACGCGGTCGCGGAGAACGTCGCGAGCGCGAGTGCGATGGTCACAAGCCAGGACCAACGAGGCAGCAAAACCGGGCGCACAAATGTCATCGGGTCCCCTCGGTAGACGGACGACTCGAGGTTAACAGGCCTGCGCACGCGACGCCGCCATCCGTGCGGACTTTCACAGCATCCGGCAGTTCCAGTTATTGAACTGGTGCGTGCATCAGCGCCAGCACCTACACCAGCCCCCGCAGCAGCGCCGCGATCAGCGCGAGGCCAGCGATGATCCGGTACACCGCAAACCCGATCAGGTCGTGCGACCCGAGCCATTTCAGGAGCCATGCGATCGACGCATAGCCAGTCACAGCCGCGACGCTGGTGCCCACGGCAAGAGCTGGCAGCGCATCGCGGCCGAGCACGCGAAACGCCTCGCGCGCCTCGAAGATTCCGGCCCCCGCGATCGCGGGGATCGACAGCAAGAACGAGAACCGCGCCGACTCACTGCGCGAGAACCCGAGCAACAGGGCCATGCAGATCGTTGCACCGGAGCGCGAGACGCCCGGCACCAGCGCGGCGGTCTGAGCGAGCCCCACGATCAGCGCGTCGGTCAACGTGATGCTCGCGAGCGTGCGGTGGTCGTCGCGGCCCGCCGCGACCCGGTCGACGATGATCATCACGATGCCGACACCGATCAGCGCCGCGGCGATCACCTCGAGCGAACGCAGATCGCCTTCGACTTGCTTCTTGAGCACGAGACCTGCGATCACGATCGGCACGGTGCCCGCGGCGAGCAGCCACGGCAGCTTGCCTTCGACGCTGCTCGGGGCGCGGACCATCGCGACGGGGAACGCGATCAGATCCTTGGCAAAATAGGTCAGCACGGCGAGCAGCGTCCCCAGCTGAATGACCGCGGTGAACGCCGCCCCCGCATCGGCCTGGCCGAACAGTGCGGGGAATACCCGAAGATGTGCCGTCGACGACACCGGGATGAATTCGGTGAGACCCTGAACCAGGCCGAGCAAGGCGGCGAACCACAGCGCCATCGCGACACGCTAACATCGTTGGCGAGATGAGATGGCTGATCTGGCTTGCGGTCGCAGCGTGCTCGAGTGGAACCACCGGGCCGAGCAAACCGACGACCGAGCTTCGCGCACACGACGCGGGGACGACCGCGGCGGCGCCTCCGACCGAGCGCGAGTGCGAGGCGCTCGCCGGTCACGCGATCGAGCTCGCCGCCAACGACCGCCACGATGATCCGCCCGCGAGCGCGGGCGAGCAGGAGCGAGCACGCGTGAAGCTGCGCAGCTACGTCGAGGAGTGCATGTCACTCCCGCGGACGCGTTTTGACTGCGCGGTCGTGGCGACGTCTCTGGACGAGCTCACCGCGTGCAACAACCGCTGAGCTACCTCAGTCCGAGCAGCTCGACCTCGAACAGCAGCGTCGCTCCCGGCGGAATCACCCCGGCGGCTCCGAGGTCGCCATAGCCAAGCTTCGCGGGGATGAGCAGGGTCCGCTTGCCGCCAACCTTCATCGAGGCCACGCCTTCGTCCCAGCCCTGGATCACGTGTCCCATGCCGATCGGGAACTCGAACGGAGAGCCGTGGTCGACGGAGCTGTCGAACTTCGAGCCCTTGGCGCCGTTCTGCCACAGCCACCCGGTGTAGTGCATGACGCAGGTCTGTCCGCGGGTCGGGCTGGGTCCCGTCCCGGCCACGGTATCGTCGTACTTGAGTCCGCTTGGAGTCTCGATCATCGGCGCATCCTACACGTCCCCTGCCGCTTTCGTCGCCCCACCCCGCCAAGGTACGATTGCCCTCGCCTTGCGCCGGGTCCGCCTCGATTCCTGGCGTGCGCACTGGAGCGGCAGATGACTTCGATTCGTTGGTTTGCGCTCGCGACCTTGGCTGCGGTGATGACGGTGTCATCGATCGCAGCTGCCGCGCCCACGATGACACCGGATCCACTCGACGTCGGCAGCGTCGAGATCGGATCGTCGGGAACCGTCAACGGTGTGATCTCGAATCCGGGTGCAACGTGGTTCGAGATCGCCAACCTCGAGATCGATCCCGACTGCCGGCACAAGGACGAGTTCACATTCACGCCGAGCACGGCGTTCCAGATCCCACCGCAGTTCTCACCCGGAACCGGTGTCACGATCAAGGTCGACTTCAAGCCGACGATCCGCGGGACGGTTTCGTGTCGAGTCAACATCGTCGCCACGGAGGTGATGCCCGGCACCACGACGTTCACCGTCACCGGCACCGGCGTCGCCCCCGAGCTCAGCATCACGACCGCATCACCGGTCGACTTTGGCTCGGTGCGCGTCGCGAATGCAGCGACGTTGACCTCGAGCCGCACCGTCACGGTGCGCAACACCGGCGACCTCCCGCTGACGATCTCGTCGCTGACCATGTCGGGCGCGGATCCGGGCGACTACACGGTGATGTCGCCATCGATGCTGCCGCAAACCCTGGCACCGAACACCAACCTGCCGGTCACCGTCGTGTTCAATCCGTCGTCGAGCGGCACCCAAACCGCCAACCTCGAGGTCAAGGCCAATGACCCGGTCGAGGACACCGAGAGCATCGCGCTCACTGGCATCGGTACCAACGCGGTTATCGATGTGACCGACGTCGAGTTCGGCGCCGTCACCCAGGGCACGACGTCGGGCGCACAGACCATCACGATCTCGAACGCCGCAACCGCCCCCGTGGGCGTGCTGACCCTCGGCCTGGCGACGATCGCGCAGACCAGTACGTGGTTCTCGTTCGCCGCCAGCAACGGCTGCACGGCAGGTGCCACCACCTGCACTCCAACCGCGAACACATTGCCAGGTGATAAAGCGGTCACCGTCCGCTGCCACCCGCCGGCAAACGCAACGGGAACGCAGACCGCAACCGTCACGTTCGCCAGCGATACCGATGGCGGTGGCGACAATCAAGCGTCGCTGTCCTGCGAAGCGGGACGCGCGGACGTCAGTCCCGACGTGACCTCGCTCGCGTTCGGTGACGTGCTGGTCAGCGCGACCAGCGCACCCCAGACCATCACGCTCACCAACAACGGCAACATCAACCTGAGCTTCACGCTCGCCAAGGGCGGTACCAATCCGGCGATGTTCAGCGTGAGCCCGGCGTGCTCCTCGGCGTGCGTCGTGATCCCGGGCGAGGACGCCGTGCTGACCGTGACGATGACCCCGACGTCCGTCGGCCCGAAGTCGGCGACGATCGTCGTGACCAGCAACGATCCCGACGACAGCCCGCTCACGATCTCGCTGTCGGGCACGGGCGTCGCGCCGACGGCGAGCGTCGATCCCACCTCGCTGGCGTTTGGAACCGTCGAGGTCGGCACGCAGAGCGCGGGGCAGACGATCACCGTGACCAACACCGGGGGCTCGGATCTGTCGATCACCGCCGCCGCGTTGAGCTCGGGAGCTGCCGATTACGTCGTGGTGAGCGGGGCGGATCCAACGGCCGGCTCACCCCTGGTGCTCGGCCCGACGGAGAGCGCGGTGTGGACGCTCGCTTGCGCACCCAGCACGTTTGGCAATCGCCCGGGCAACTTCAGGGTCACCAGCAACTCGTCGGCCGGCGCGCAGATCAACGTCGGCATGACGTGCTCCGGTCATCAGCTGACGATCAGCCCGGCGAGCTTCGATTTCGGCGGCGTCCGCCAGGGCGAGGTCGCGACCCACAACTTCACGCTGACCAATAACGGCAACGTCGCGGTGTCCAACATCAGCGCGATGCTGAGCAGCACCACCGCCGGCTATTCGATCACCGCGCCAAGCCTCCCGATCAACCTCGCGGCCGGCGGCAGCACCACGGTGACCGTGCGATTCGCGCCGGTCGATGGCAACGCGGGTGGAACCATCCAGATCGGGTTCGCCGGTACCTGGGGCAGCGCGATCGCGACGTCGACCGAGCTGACGATCAACGGCGATGGTCTCACCACCGGGTTCGACGTCACGCCATCGGCGATCGATTACGGCGAGCTCCGATTCGACACCACGCAATCACGCACGTTCTGCATCGTCAATACGGACGAGAGCGCGCTGTCGATCACCGCGCTGTCATTCACCCCGGATGTCGGCACGATGTCCGGCGAGTTCAGCGTTGCCGCGGGCGGCATCGTTCGCAAGGCGGTGTGTGGCGGCGGCGGCGGGACCAGCGCCCCGCTTCCGCAATCGCTCGGAGCTGGCCAGCTGCTCGAGGTCACCGTGGTCGCCAACCCGGCGAACCGGGTCGGCGTGATGGGGGCGACCCTCACCGTGACCAGCGACCTGTCGTCCAATCCGACCCGCACCGTCGATCTGACTGCGGTGTCGACCACCGCGATGCTGTCGACGACCATCGATGACGTGCCCGGTCTGGTCCTCGACTTCGGCGCCGTGGACATCGACGCCGGGCCCATCACCAAGACGGTCCGGATCATCAACACCGGCGACGGCCCGCTCGATCTCACCGGGTTCGCCCGAACGGCAGGCCCCGCCTTCACCTTGACGCTGCCCACGAACCAGACGGTTCCGTCCGGCGGAATGGTGACGATCCCGGTCACCTATACCCCGACGATGGAGCGCGCGGCGGGACAGGAGGAGCAGATCATCCTGAGCCACAACATCGCGGGGATCCTCGGCGGGCCGGCGATGCAGATGATCACGATCCAGGGTCGCGGCATCGATCGTCACATCGCGCTCGGACCCACCCCGTTGTTTCCCGACACCTTCCGTAACCCCGGCGATGCGGCGCCCATGCGTCCCGTGATGATCACCAACACCGGCGAGGCCACGCTGCGGATCTCCGCGGTGATGGTGAGCAACAGCGACGTGTGGGAGCTCGAGGATCCCAATCCTGTCGATGTCGCAGGCGGCGCCACCCAGACGTTCAACGTGCGGTTTCGTCCCAACATGGCCGGCGTGGCACCCACCGGCGAGCTCGTGTTCACGAATGACGACAACGCGATGCCGATGGCGATCGTGTTGCTCGACGGCAACGGGATCGATCGCAGCGTGACGGTCGGCGACCCGGTGATCGACGTGGGCTACAGCGGCATCGGCATCCCGCTGACCGTGCCCGATATCCTCGCGGTCACCAGCATGGATCCGAACAATGGGTTCCGGATCCGCGCGATCCAGCTCGCAGACGGCACCGTGTTCTCGATCCCGGGGTCGCCGACGGATTTCGATCTCGCGCCCGCCGCGACGGCCCGATTCGCGATCACGTTCACGCCGCCACTCGAAGGCGACTTCGAGACCAACGCGCTGGTCTACCTCGACATGGATCCGGAGCCGCAGGCACAGGTCACGATTCGCGGCCACGGCGTGTTCGTCGACGCCCATGGCAGCGGTGGCTGCTCGAGCTCCCACGACGTGGGGGGTGGAGCGATCGTGATGTTCGCGCTGGTCGGGCTGTCGCTGGGATGGCGACGCCGACGCCGCAGGTCCGGCGCGGTGACCGTCATGCTCGTCGCGGCGCTCGTCACCGAGCTCGGTGACACCGCGCACGCACAGTCGTCGCGCGATCTCGACCTGTCGCTGTTCAACCCGGCACCGTCGACCGCCGGAAATGGGTTCCAGGTTCAGCCGGCAGAGGTCGGTACCAACGGCGCGTGGATCGCCAGCGCGCTGTTCTCGTATTCGACCAACCCGCTGGTCCTGAGCTACGGCGATCAGCCTCCCCACCTGGCGATCACGCGCCGTACCACGATCGAGATGGGCGGTGCCTATGCGTTCTGGAACCGATTCGAGGCCGGCGCGCGGCTGCCGCTCTACGTGCAGGAAGGCGACGACACGATGGTCGGCGTTCCTCCTCCGAGCGGCACGTCGCGCGGCGATCTCACGCTGCATGCAAAGGTTCGACTGCTGACCGCAGCTCGGATCTCGCTCGGCGCGGCGTTTCACGGCACGCTGCCGACCGCCACCGACGGAAAGTTCGCCGGTGTGAACTTTCCAACGGCACGACTGCTCGGCTTGATGACCGTCGTGCCGACCGACCGCATCTGGTTGACGTTCAATGCGGGTGCGGTCGCGCGCCGTGATGCCGAGTTCGCCAACATCGAACAGGGCAGCGGATTCACCGGGGGCGCCGGCCTGTCGATCAGGTTGTTCGATCCGGTCGTGGTCACCGGCGAAGCGTTCGGCGAGGTGATTCCGTTTGGCAAACGGGCGCGTCCGATGACCGGCGGCTCGCGCGGCAAGCTCGAGACCCTGACGATGTTCGAGTTCCTCGTCGGTGCGCACATCCAGCTCGAACGCCGGATCACGCTCGGAATCGCCGGTGGCCGGGGCCTGAACGCCGGGCTCGGTACGCCCGAGGTGCGCGGCGTTGCGATGCTGTCGTTCACGCCGGCTGCAACGGACCTCGCGAATACCAACTATCCCGGCTACGGCGTCGACGACGCCGACGGCGATGGCCTGCTCAACTCGGTCGACAAGTGCCCCAAGGAGCCTGAGGACAACGACCAGTTCGACGATTACGACGGATGCCCGGATCCCGACAACGACAAGGACTTCTTCGCCGACGATCAGGACAAGTGCCCCAACGATCGCGAGGACGTCGATGGCTTTCAGGATGAAGACGGTTGCCCCGAACCCGACAACGACGACGATGGCGTGCTCGATCTGAAGGACAAGTGCCCGCTGTCGGCGGAAGACAAGGATGGCTACGAGGACGACGACGGTTGCCCCGAGGTGGATAACGATCTCGACGGCATCCTGGACCTCACCGATCGGTGCCCGATCGAGGCCGAGACGATCAACGGCGTCCAGGACGACGACGGTTGTCCCGACAAGGGTGATTCCATGGTGATCCTGACGCCGAGCAGCCTCGAGACGCTCGACACGATCCAGTTCACCAAGGACAAGGTGTCCAGCAAGAGCTTCAACGTCCTCGGCCAGGTCGGCGCCACGCTGCGCGCTCATACCGAGATCCTGCGGCTGAAGATCATCGCTCACGTCCAGCCAACCGGGAACGCCAAGCGCGATCAGGACCTATCGGAGAAGCGTGCGAACGCGATCCGCGACTGGCTGGTCCAGTACGGCATCTCGGCGACGCGGCTCTCGGCGTCGGGTGCCGGCAGTACCAAGCCGCTGGTTCCAGCCCGCCAGCGCGGCTCGGCCACGCTCAACGAGCGTGTCGAGCTCGTGATCCTCGAGCGCAAGTGAGTGAGCGAGGTCGCTAGCGATCGGTCGACGCCCGCGCCAGCGCGATCCCGATGACCGCGGCCGCCCCGGCGGCTCGCAATGGCCGAGCCGCGGCAGCCATCGTCGCGCCGGTGGTCACCACATCATCGACAAGCACGACCGTGCGACCGGCGAGCTCGCGCGGCCGGCGAACCGCAAACGCGCCGCGCACGTTGGTGCGTCGCAGACTCGCGGGCAACGTGCTCTGGGGTGGCGCGCGCCGGATGCGCCGCAACAGTGGGCGCGGCTTCGCCGACAGCTCGCGACACGCGTGGACCGCCAGCAGCCACGTGTGGTCATAGCCGCGCGCGAGCCGGCGGGTCCAGTGGATCGGCACCGGCACGACGATCGCGTCGTCTGCGTCGACGATCGCCTGCAGCAGCGGAGCCCACAGTGGTGCGAGATCCCGCGCGATATGGGAACGGCCCGCGAACTTGAGCCGGCGGATCGCGATCGCGAGCTGACCGCCGAACCGCCACGGAGCGACGATCCGATCGAGCGGCAGCGGATCGGTGACGCAGCGCCGGCATACCGCATCGCGCTCGGCAGGCTCCGCGCATCGCGGACATGCGGCGCCGATCTCGACGAGCGACCGCCGGCAGCTGTCGCACAACGCCGAGGCCGCGCAGCCACAGGCCGCGCACTGGGACGAGAACATCCAATCGAGCAACATGGCAGGCGTTTCGACCAAGCAATCGCCCGGTTGCGGGAGCGTGGTAGCGTGCGCGGCAAGTGGCGAACATCCGAGACCTGCGCGCACGTGGCGGCAGCGGACGCTCCGGCCGCCGGGGCGTTCGCCGGAAGGCCGGTGGCGCCGACTCGAACGAGCGTTGCTACGTGTACGAGCCCGGTTTCATCGACGATGCCGCGCACTCCGAGATCATCGCGTGGCTCGGCACGTTACGGCCGCTGTGGGAGATGCGGTACTCGACCAGACGTGCGTTGCCGTCCGGCAAACAGCAGCGCGCGCTGCTGCGGCCGGTGTACTGGCTCGGCAACTGGCAGTTCGCCTGCCTCGGCTACTACGAGCCACCCAAGCGGACGTTCAACGTCGCGGTCGCCGCAGAGCCGTTCCCGCCGGTGCTTGCGCGGCTGGTCGCCGCGATCGAGCGCAAGGTACGCGCCGAATTCCCAGCACCGGCGGTGCCGCGTCGCTGGCACCTCAATACCTGCCTGGTGAACTTCTATGGCGATCGCGAGGAAGCCGGCAAATCGATCGACGCCGCGCGGGTCGGCGAGCATCGCGACTTCGAGCCCGGCCCGGTGGCGTCGCTTTCGCTCGGCGAGCGCGCGCGATTTCAGTTCGTGCGGCGGGGTGCTCGAGACGCGCCTCCGGTCCGGACCCAGTGGCTCGAGGATCGGTCGCTGCAGATCTTCGGCGGCCCGCTGTGGAAGGATGACCTGCTGCATCGGGTGCAGCGTGTCGAGGACAAGCTCGAGCTGAGCTTGCCGCCCGCGATCGAAGGATTTCGCACGCGCCGCGTGAACTTCACGTTCCGCTACGTGCCCGACGAGCACGTCGTCGAGTTTGCCGCCCTGCCCGCCGAGGCCCGCGACGACGTCCGCGATTATGTCGCGACGCTTGCAGCGGCTACGCCGTTCTTTGCGCGAGCGCTCGCTAGCGAACGATCCCGAACAGCGGTGGCTCGCTAGCGCCCGGCGGTGCATGCACGTCCAGCAACGCGGCCACCGTGGGAGCGACCTGGAGCAGCGAGCCGTGACCGGTCTGGTGCGCAATGCCGGGGGCCAACACGAGGATCGGGACCTGCCGATTGTCGTCGAACGGGGCGTCATGGTGGGTGCCGGTCGTGTAATCGGTGATCACCGATCCCGCCGCGGGCACGACATAGAGCTCACCCGATTCGCCCGGAGCGATCGACCAGCAGATCGCGCGATCGAGACCGTGGCGCGTGTTGCAGCTCCCGGCGATCAGGTCGGTCCGCCCGCTGGCCGCGATGCCCGGTAGCCTTGCGACCGCCGCGGTGGCGGCTGCGAGCGCAGCGTCGCGAGCGCTCGCCGCCACAGTGGCCCAGCGTCGCGTCAGATAGATCTGGCTCGCGGTCACCTTGGCGACCCACGGTCCCGTGCCGAGCACACCGCTCAGCCCGCGTTCGGCTGCGGCCGCGATGTCGGACGGGCTGATCCGTCGCGCGCCTGGCCAGCGCGAGCGCTCGACGACCGGCGTCGCACCGTGATCGCTGGTCAACACCACGGCCCATCCGTCGCGACCGAGACGGCGATCGAGCGTATCGAACAGCGTGCCGAGCGCGACGTCGAGCCGCAGCGTCAGATCGAGGACCTCCCATGAATCAGGTCCCCAGTTGTGGCCCACGTAATCGTGGGCATTGAGTGCGATCGCGAGAAGGTCGGGAACGGCGTCGCTGCCGAGCTGCATCGCGTCGATCGCTGCGTAGGCCGCGTCGAGCACGATCTCGTCGCCGTATGGCGTGTGCAGCAGATGGTTGGCGCTGGCGATCCGATGCGGGAATCCGACACCGAGGCCGTGAAGATCGCCTTCGCCGGGTGCGTCATCGGCGATCTGGGTGACGGTAGCGAGCAACTGGGGATCGAGCGCGTTCCACTGGGTACCGATGAACCGGTCCGGCGGGCGGCTTCGATCGAGTTCGTCGAGCCATGCCGGGAGCTCGCTTGCGTACGCGCGGCTGGTCGTCATGCCGCCCGCATCCGGCTCGAACCACACCGCGAGGTCGGGTGCACGTCCCGCGACGAAGCACGCAGCGCGCGCCTTGAGCGCGACCGCGACCGAGCGCGCCTTGCCGCTGGTGTCTCGGCGCAACACATCGGCGATCCCGTCCACGCGGAGGGCTTTGGCAGAGCCGTTGAGACCCGCCGCGACGCTCCCTCCGGCGACGCCGAACACGGTCGCAGCACGGTCGTATTCCGCCGGACGTACCGTTCCCTCGTCGCGCCGATACCACTGGTTTCCGACCACGCCATGTACGCTCGGTGGCGCTCCCGTGCCGATCGTCGCGTGGCCCGGCGCGGTGAACGTATTGGCGTACGGCAGCTCGGCGGCGGGCACGAACGCGCCGTGTCGCAATAACCGCGCAAAGCCGTGGCGGAATCGTCCACGATCGCGCGCGAACACCCACGAAGGTAGCTGGTCGACGACGATCAGCACGACGAGCTTGGGCTTGTCAGCGTGCGCCGGTGCGACGACCGGGGTCGTCCGCGAACACGCCGCCACAACGGCGAGCCAGACGACGAAACAGCAGCGCACGGGCGCACATCCTACATGGCCCGGCGTATGTTCGCGCCCATGTCCCTCTCCGATCGAGTCTCGCCGCTGTGTGATCTGTTGCTTGGTGCGGCCTACGCCGATGATCAGTTCAAGGACCGCGAGCGCGAAGCAGTGACCGAGACGCTCACCGAGCTCTCGGGTGCCAAGCTCGCCCCCGAGCTCGAGAACCGGATCAAGACGTTCACGAAGGCCAGCTTCGACATGACGAAGACCGCCTCGGCGTTCAAGGGCGACTCGGTCGAGGACAAGAAGCGCGTGCTTCAGCTGGTCGCAGCGATCAATGACTCCGACGACGAGTTCGATTTCGCCGAGGACGACTACCTGCGCGCGCTGGCCAAGGCGCTCGATCTTCCGGCCGAGGCACTCGCGGGGCTCACGCTCGACGTCGAGATCGACGAGCTGCAGCACGACTTTGCCAAGATCGGCAAGCTGCCGCCTCCCCCGCCGCCGGCTGCCAGGAAGGCCGGCTCGGTGGACGTCGACATCGATTGAACGAACCGATCGGATCGCGTGACGAGACGCGACGCCGCAGACGGGCGGGCCGGCCCGCTCGTGATCACCTCGGGGCCCTTAGCGCGCTTGTTCCTTGAAGAACGTCAGCTGGGTCTCCGGCGCCGGCTCGCAGCCGAAGTTGGTCGCCAGCTCGTTATCGAGCCGATCGGCAAGCTCGATGAACCGAGCAATCCACGCCGCCGCGTCCGCGTGCTCGCCGAACACATCCGACGCGTGGAACGTCAGGTTCAGCCGGATCAGGTTGTCCGCGAGATCGAACGCGAACGGCGCATGGCCAGGCGATAGCAGGAACCGGAACAGCTCGCCCAGACGCTGCTTGCCCGGCTGCGCGAGCGGCGATGAGAAGCACAGGTGATGCGCACAGCATGACCAGATCTTGATCGGCGCGCTGCCGCTGTAGAACGACCAGTTATGCGAGCCGTGACGAGCCAGCACCGGCTCGATGTTCGCCTTCACCAGGCCGCGCTCCACGAACGCGGCGACGGGATCCGGCTCGGCGGGGTCGAAGTAGCTGGCGAGCTCGAGGTCCTCGAGATCGGAGCCACAGCTCGCGCAGTAGCGCTCGGCGGACTCGAGCAGCACTTCACACGATGGGCACATCACGCCGAACTCGGCGGTCTGGGCGCGGAACCCCTCGACGAACTTGTAGACATCCGCACCGGGGATACCGAACCCGACCATGTCGGCCGAGGTCAGCTTGCACGTCGTGACCGCGACGATCCGCTTGGCATCGTCGAGCATCGGTCCGCCCGAGTTGCCTGGATTGATCGCCGCGTCGGTCTGGACGAAGCTCTGCCCATCGAGCATCTGCTTGGGGTTGGACACCACGCCCTCGGTGATCGACAGCGGCAGGCCGACCGGAAACCCGACGATCTGCAGCGACTGCTTCGGCATCAGGTCATCCGTCGAGTGGAGCGGCATGATCTCGCCGTCGAGCGGACTCGACAGCCGCACCACCGCCAGGTCGCGGCGCGGATGAATCCGCCGGACCGTGCCGACGATCCGGCGACGATCACGCTTCTCGACCGCCACCGTTCGATATGGCGCCACGACGTGGGCGTTGGTGACCAGGAGATCCGGCTCGATCAAGAACCCGGATCCGGTGCCACCGCCGGTGAACACCTGAAACACACCCAGCTTCTCGAGGTTGATGTGCGCACTCATGGCTGCTCCTGCTGGTCGCCGTCGTCGTCGTCATCCTCGTCGCTGCTGAACGTCGCCACCAGCTGCTGCGCATGGTCCCACAACACCGTCGCAGCCTCGCGCCACGGCTTACCAGATGCGGCCTCCAGCCCGGCCTTGAGCTCGCTCGCGACGAGCTCTGGCCACGAGTAACGCGCGAGCAGAAAGTTGTACGTGCTGATCAGCGCGAGCGCGGCGTCGAACGTCTTGCCGGTCTCGCGCAGCTTCTCGATCTGCTCGGTGTAGTTGCCCGCGCCCAGGTAGTTGTCGAGGACATCCGGATCGCCGTCAACGAGCGGGTTGATCGCGTACTGCCGGTGGCCAAGATTGGCGTGGAGCTCGGCGGTGGTCACGGCCTTCATCTCCTTGATGCACCTGGCGAGCACGGCCTCGCGCTTGACCGGATCGATGTCACCATCGTTGAACGTCCTCGCACTCTCGGACATCCGCGATGACAAGAATCCACTGAGCGGCAGCGCAAACCACACCCGATAGATCGTGTAGGCGGTGACCTCGTTGAGGAAGAACGTCGACCGCTTGCGCTGCGACTCCTTCAAGAGCTCCTCGACATCGTTCCAGTGGCTGCTCCAGATCGCCTCGCACCGAGCGCGCTCGGAGCCATCGAGCGGCTCGGCCTCGACGCGCGCAAGTGGCAACGCGGCGAACTGACCGATCATCCAGTCGTCGTGCGTGTCGGCCTCGATCGGCATCCGGCGGAACACCTCGACGATCTTGTTGGGATGCAGGCGCGAAACCTTGTCGCGAAACTCGAGATAGATGTCGTCGCCGTGGAGGCGCGGCTGATGCAGCTGGCCCGAGCCACTGATCTTGGTCAACACGTACCGCATCGCCGCGATCGCGTTTCCCGCCGACGGCAACTTCGCCAGCGGCACCGTGACGATCAACTCACCGTCGAGTAGCTGCACGCGCACTCGTGAGGACCCCTGAACGAATGCGAGCTCGAAGCTCGCGGCGTCGGGGCTCACGATGTATTCCGGCCTGCCCGGAAACAGGTGCTCGAAGATCTTCGACAACGACTCGCGATGCTTCCCTTCGTCCGCCAGCGCCGAGGCCTGCTCGTAGGCCTCGTAGTCCAGCTTCGGTGGCACCGAGCTGCGCCGCACGGGAGGTGCGTAACTCAACGACGTGATCGGCATTTCGGGGCAGCATGCGTGAACGCAGTGCGCCGTACAAGGGCGCCAACCCGCATCAACTCCTGCAGGAGCCTGCGGTTTCGGTCGTGGTCTCGCCGTCGCTTCCATTGTTCGCTAGACAGCCGCGAAGGTTTGCGTAAAGTGAAATTCGGCGCGACCGCTCGCGCCCACCATGACCTTCACTCGCTGAACCACTGACCAGATGCCGCCGTCGTTGCGGCGTCGCTCTGTTCGTCGCGTTCGCGAGTGATCTCTCCGAGGCATTGCTGTTGCTCCCCGGTGCGGCCGCCGTGCGCGCGATCCCTCACACCGCGGGACCTCGCGTCCTGCATGGAGACCTCTATGCCTACGATCGATCTGCGCGAGCTACTGAATCGGAAGCTCCGTGCCGGCAATCACCACAACACGGAGCTCAACGAGCCGACGACGCAGCCAGTACCGAAACCGAACCAGGCGCCAGCGCCGCGCCGCCCGCAGCCGCCGATTCAACCGAACCGCGCACTGCGACCACGGAGACGATCATGAGCTCGACATTCCAGCAGCGACGACGATGAACGTGGGCCGGACCGGGGACTCGCACCCCACGAGGGCAGGTCTTCCCGTTCAACGACAGGCCCGCCGTGGTCAGTCGACCGCCGACTCATCATCGGTATCGATCTGGCCGGTCCAGTACACGTAGTCGCGCCACGCGTCCGGCACCGACTTGGTGCTCACACGGATCTGCACGGCCGGCATCCACGTCGGACGCGCCGGTACCGTGCGCAGCTTCATGCGCGCCTCGGCTGGCGTGCGGTTCGCCTTGACGGCGTTGCACGTATAGCAGCAGGTCACGATGTTGTCCCACGTCGTGCGACCACCGCGCGAGCGCGGGACCACGTGGTCGTAGGTCAGCTGATCGGTCGTGCACTTCACGCCGCAGTACTGGCAGCGGTAGCCGTCGCGCGCGTAGATGTTCACACGCGAGAACCTCACCGGCATGGTGTGACGGCGAAATGCGCGGCGCAGCCGGACCACCGCGGGCACCTTGACGATCAGCGAGGTCGCACGCACCTCGGCGTCGTACTCCTCGACGACCTCGACCTTGTCGAGCGTCACCAGCGTCATCGCACGCTGCCACGAGATGATCTTGATCGGCTCGTAGCCTGCAGACAGCAGCAACGTACGCGTTACCTCCACGTGCATCATGGCACGCCTCCTGTTCCATCCCGGACGCGTGACGTGACGCGGGCGCCGGATCGCGCGCGTTCACCGGCCCGCGACACGCGGGCAAAACATGGCTTCGTCCGCCTGGTCTACGTGGCTGGAATCGCACCAGCGACCTCGTGTTCCCGAAACACGCGTTCTGCTCCTGAACTACACGTAGATGAGCCGTGTCACGAGGCTGGAGACGATCCAGCGGCTGTCACACCACACGGCGGCCCGCGCCCGACGAATGAGCACAGGCAAAACGATCAGCGCGCCGCGTGACTCGAACACTGCGTGCCATGATGTCCGCACGATGAGCGACGGATGGCAGACATTCTTCGATGCGGACTACGTCCAGCTGTGGAGCTCGTTTCGAAAGGATGACCACACCGAACGTGAAGCGGATGGTCTGTGGCAGGTCCTGGGGCTCAGCACCGGCAGCCGCGTGCTCGACGCTCCCTGCGGCTATGGTCGGATCTCGCGAGCGCTCGCCAGCCGCGGCGCATCGGTGCTCGGTGTCGATCAATCCGCGCCGCTGCTCGAGGAAGCGGAGCGACGGCGCAGCGGCGTTTCCGCGGACACGTTGCGCTATGCCAGACACGACCTACGAACACCCGTGGCCGAGACTGGGTTCGACGCGGCGCTCAACATCTTCAGCTCGCTCGGCTATGCGACCGAGCAGGATGATCTCGCGATCCTCCGCACGCTGCGCGCGGCCGTGAAGCCGGCCGGGCTGGTTTTCGTCGATACGATGCATCGCGATGCGGTCGCCGCGAATCTGTCCCGCGGCGCCAAGCCAGGGCATCGCCTGCCCGACGGTACGCTGGTGATCGAGGAGCCAACGCTCGACCCGGTGACAAGCCGGATCTCGACGTGCTGGTACTGGTCTGGCCCCGCTGGCAGCGGAGCCAAGCCGCTGTCGGTGCGCATCTACACGATCACCGAGCTGTTGCGGCTGGCCGAATCCGCCGGGCTCACGATGGTCTCGCTCCATCAAGGTTGCTCACCCGATCCATTCAAGGCCGAGGGCCCCATGATGGGCGGCCGCGTTGGCATGTTGTTACGGGCCTGAGGCGCAGCTGATGGATCGAGCCATCGCGCCCGCGAATATCGGTCGTGGTGCCGGGCACAGACGTCGCGGGATCGGTTGGGTTCGAACCAACGTCCATCCGGTTAACAACCGGCCGCTCAACCAGCTGAGCTTCGATCCCAAATACCGGCAGCTTGCGCTGCCGGCAGCGGTCGCAAGGGCCGCGCCTTCGCTCAGCTGCGTAGTGCACTACGCGCGAGCGAAGTCGGCGATGACCGACAGGCTGGACGTGTCGAGACCGACAACGTCGAGCATGCCGGCGCCGTTCGGATCAGCAACGCTGAGCCGTTCGACGTCATTCCGACCACGACCAGCTTGGCCGGAATTCCCGGTGCGTCTCGGTTCCGCCCGCAGCGCCGGGACCGGGTGCAGGGGTCCCGCCCTGGTCTCGTTGTCGATCGAGACGACAGATGTCGTCTCGATCGACGCGGTGCTTGTGCGCCCACCCATCGGAAGGGCGCGTCGGATCCTGCGAACTGGCAGCGCCGAGACGCTGGCGACCGGCCGTGCGGCGCGTTCGCGAGAGAAAAGATCGCCGGATCGTTCTTGGGCGCACGTCCCGCATCTGAAAATAGCAACGATCCGGTCGATGGTACGAATGGCATTGTCGGCGATACACCGACGAGGTTGGCGCTGTCGATCGTGGGCTCGCGTTCACCGCAACGGAGCACGTCCGTTGTTTGCGAGGCGTGGCGGTCTGAAAGGTCCTCCGGGTCACGGAGGTGGGGTTCGATCGCCTGGTGGCGATCAGCCGCATGCGCGGCTCGTCGCGTTGTCGCGACGGACATGTCGGAACGGTGAATGGACGAAGTCCGCTCGACCCGAGGGCGAGCAGGCGGTGGGAATTGAACCCGACCATCTCGGTGTGGCGCACCGATGTGTCACCTCAACACTTCGCCTGCTTGGCGGTCGTGCTCGTGCTGCGACGTTCGAGGCCACAGCACGAGCGACCTGGTTTTTGGATCCGCGTGGGCGCCCGAAGGCGCGTCCGTTGACCCCTCACGTCCCACCCCCTGGAATCGAACCAAGACCTCTCGGGTTTCAGCCGAGCGCGCAGACCAACTACGCAAGAGTGGGATCCGCGTGCTGCGAACACCAACTGCGCAGTACGCTGTGATCGGGTGCCTGCCTCGGCACCCATCGTCGTCACTGTTCGATTGTCAGAGATCGCCCGGGCTGCACAGGACGCAACTCGGGCCGCGATGCACTCGCGAACCTCGCGCGCGCACCCATCGCGACTCGTAATCTCGAGTGTTCAGTTCGAGATCCGTATTCGCAGAATCAAATTGTTAGACCAGCACCGAAACACAAAAGGCCGCCCGGTTTCCCTGGGCGGCCTTCCGACGAGACGTCGATGATCGACCGTTCGTCTAGACGAGCCCTCCCCAGGTGGCCGCAAAGGTCCAACGTCCTGGTTCCGACGGATCCGCGGCGAGAACCATGCCTGGCAGGCAGGCTCGACCGACGATCAAGCGGAGGTTATGTGGGTTGGTCCTCGTCACGGTAGTCCCGGATGAAACATATCGCTCGTGATCGAGCGACAGTGGATGAAACGGATAACAGTGGCGAATCGATCTGTCAAAGGAATTCTCGACAACGATTGTCTTGCTGAGAAGACCAACTCGGGTTCGCGAGCAGTTTCGGGCCGATCATCCATCGCATCGCGCCCGCGATGGCGCCCGCGATGGCGCCCGCGATCACGCCCGCGATCACGATCGCCGATTCGACAACGACACCAACGTGACAGCGGGAGCGATGGCGAGCTCGAGTCGTCGCCGGCGGCCGAGCAGCTCCCCGCCCGCTTCGACCGCTGCCTCGGTGTCGAGCTCGATGGTCACGCGATCGCACACGAAATCGAACACATGATCCGAGAAGTAGTCACCGCGCCGCGCTGCGGGCGCGTTTCGCACGATCTCGAGTAACCCCGGATCACCACAGCGCAAATGGAACTTCGACCCATGCGCTCCTGCAAATGCGAACAGCTTCAGGCCGAAGCCGAAGAATGGAATCGTCGCACCTGCCACCAGCGTGCACGGTCCTGACCACATGACCTGGCCCGCTGGAATCTGTCGCCCCGCGACACCGTCGCGCGTCATCTGCACCGCCGGCGAACCGAGATTGGTGACGACCACATTGGGCCGCACACCTCGTACCAATCGCGGAACCGAGCGAAGCGCCATCGAGATCGCCGCGCGCGTCGCACCACCGACCAGCCGGCGTCCACCGGGAACCCGGTCGACCACCCGCCCGACTGCCTGGTGGTCTTCGAGCATCTGGGCATCGACGCCCATCCCGACGAACGGCGCGCGCACCCCGAGCGCGTCGAGCATTGGCACCTTTCGCCACGCACCGTTGCCTCGTGCGAGCTGTTCCAGATCCGCGACGGCATCGTCGGTCGCATCGATCGTGTCCGCGATCGCGTTCGCGGCGCCGAGTCGCAACACGCCGATCGCCGGCTCTGGCTTGCCCAGGCTACGACACGCCTCGGCGATCAACGTCAGCCCCATCACCACGGTGCCGTCGCCACCGCCGAGCACGACGAGATCGGTGCCGCGCGAGATCTCCGCGCGCACGATCGAGCGCGCCTCGTCCAGTGACGACGTGAACCGGACGCCGCCCGGGAGCGCGCGATCGAGCTGGCGCTTGATCCGGCCACGCGCCTTGCGCGCATTGCCGTTGACGATCGCCGCGACTCGCACGGCGGCAACATACCTCAGGGCCCGCGAAAGGATAACTCACTCGCCGTCGCGACCGATCCGTCGCGGGGGACCTCGTTGCGGACTACTCGCCGTAGTCCTGGACGATCGTCACCGCCGATCCGGACTCGTAGATCCCGCAGCCGAGCGCGGCGTGGTCGCCCATCATGTTGTTGTAGTGACCGTGCTCGTCGCCGGTGCCGGGGCCTTCGCTATAGAACGCCTCGATGCACGCAGCGACCAGCGTCATGATGTCGTTGCCGTGCCATGCGAGCTCCCATTTCGGGCACTCGTTCTCGGCGAACGCGATGCCACCACCGGAGGTCGAGATGAAATGGTGGTGTGGCGAGCTCGAGAAATCCACGGCCGCGCCCTGGTTGGCGTACGCCTCGAGCTGATCGGAATGATCGATCGCCGGCTTGCCCTCGATCGTGCGATAGCGATTGGTCTCGGTGACGCAGAACAGATGCGCCGCGGTGCTGCCGCCGCCATCCGGTAGCTTGAAGGTGTCGTCCGGGTCACCGCCGATCGTCCCGGTGCATGCGGCGAGCACGAGGCTACCTGCGAGGATCGTGTCGCGCATCCAGCCATGCTATCGCGCACCACCGGTCGCGCGACGCCGATTGTGCGTTCGCGCCGCGCACCCGACATATGCGTGCACGTGGTTTGTCGAGCGCCCCGCGATCCACTCAGCTGAACACGCGACGAATTCGCGCGATCGCTTCCTCGATGTTCGCGCGCGAGTTGAACGCCGACAACCGGAAGTAGCCCTCGCCGGCGGGCCCAAACCCCGCCCCGGGTGTGCCGACGACCTGCGCGTCGTCCAGCAATCGATCGAAGAAGTCCCACGATGACGCGCCGGCCGGCGTGCGGAGCCAGATGTATGGGGCATGCTCGCCGCCGAACATCGTGAACCCAGCAGCGCCGAGCCCGTCGCGCAACAGCCTGGCGTTCTCCATGTAGAACGCGATCTGCGCGGTGGTCTGCGCCCGACCTTCTGGTGAATAGGCGGCCGCCGCGCCGCGCTGTACCACATAGGACGCGCCGTTGAACTTGGTGGAATGCCGGCGCGACCACAGCGCGTTGAGCGACACCCGCTTGCCATCGGGCGTCACGCCCATCACGGTCTTGGGCACCACGACAAACGCGCAGCGAACACCGGTGAACCCCGCGCGCTTGGAGAAGCTGCGCAGCTCGACCGCGCAATCGCGCGCGCCGGGCACCTCGTAGATCGACCGCGGCAGCGTTGGATCGGAGATGTACGATTCGTATGCCGCGTCGAACAGGATGATCGCGTCGTTCGCCTTCGCCCATGCCACCCAGCGCTCGAGCTGCGCGCGCGTCGCCACCGTGCCGGTCGGATTGTTGGGCGAGCACAGGTACACGACGTCGACTGGCCTGGTGGGCGGATCCGGTTGAAACCCGTTGGCCTCGGTGCCGACCAGATAGACCAGCCCGCTGTAGCGCCCGTCCGGGCCCGCGGGCCCAGTGCGCCCGGCCATCACGTTGGAGTCGACGTACACCGGGTATACCGGATCGGTGACTGCGACGGTCGCGGCGAGCGCGAAGATCTCCTGGATGTTGCCGCTGTCGCACTTGCTGCCATCGCTGACGAAGATCTCGTCCGCACCGACCTCGATCCCGCGCGATCCGAAGTCATGAGCGCGGATCGCTTCGACGAGAAAGTCATAGCCTTGTTCCGGACCGTAGCCGCGAAACGTCTCGCGCTTGCCCATCTCGTCGACCGCGGCGTGCATCGCCTGCACGATCGCCGGCGCCAGTGGCTCGGTCACGTCACCGATCCCGAGCCGGATCACGCGCGCATCGGGGTGGGCGGCCTGATACGCCCGCACGCGCCGGCCGATCTCGGGAAACAAATAGCTCGCCGGAAGCTTCGCGTAGTGCTCGTTGATTCGCGCCATCGCGGCGGCAATCTACCGCGACCAGCGCAGTTCGTGGAGCTTTGACGGCCATCGCCTTGCTCGCGTTGCCTGAGCCGACCTCGTCGAGCCGCCGAGCAACCGTGACGCTGGGGTTTCGGACGAACTCGACATGCGTGTTGTCATCATCCTGGTGGTCGCGGTGGGTTGTGCGAACGATGTGCGCGTCCGCTATCCGGCACTGCCCGAGCAGCCGACCGGAACGCTCGTGCTTCTGCTCTCCCAGCCAGCACACGACGTCGCGGTCGCGATCAACGGCACGCTGGTAGCGCACGACGAGCACACCTCACGAATCGAGGTCACCAATACGCCGGTCGGCACGACCGAGATCGTGATCGCCGCGAATGGGATCGAAAAGGCGATGAGCGTGTGGGTCTCGAGCGAACGTCCGACGACGATCCCGCTCGGAGTGCCGGATCCAACACCTGGCCTGATCAAGACCGTGCTCGGCACGCTCATCACGATCACCGCGTACGCCTTGCTCAACTGACCGCACGGCGACAGGGCGGCCGGTGCGGTAGAGTGCGAGCGCTATGGCTGGCGAACGCAACGACTTCATCCGCGACATCATCGACGAAGACCTGCGCACGGGCCGGCACACCCAGGTCGCGACGCGGTTCCCGCCCGAGCCCAACGGCTACCTCCACATCGGCCACGCGAAGTCGATCTGTCTGAACTTTGGGATCGCGCTCGATTACAAGGGGACGTGCAACCTCCGGTTCGATGACACCAACCCGACCAAGGAGGACATCGAATACGTCGAATCGATCGAGCGCGACGTCCGCTGGCTCGGGTTCGAGCCGACCGCCGTGCTGTTCTCGGCCGACTACTTTCCGAAGATGTACGAGCTCGCCGAGAAGCTCATCACCGATGGCAAGGCGTACGTCTGCGACCTGACCGACGATCAGATCAAGGAGTATCGCGGCACGCTGAGCGAGGCCGGCAAGCCGAGCCCGTTTCGCGATCGCAGCGTCGCCGAGAACCTCGATCTGTTCCGCCGGATGAAGGCGGGCGAGTTTCCCGACGGTGCGCGGGTGCTGCGCGCGAAGATCGACATGGCCTCGTCGAACATGAAGATGCGCGATCCGTTGCTCTATCGGATCCGCCACGCACATCATCATCGCACCGGTGACGCGTGGTGCATCTATCCGATGTACGACTACGCACATCCGCTCGAGGATGCGATCGAGCGGATCACGCACTCGATCTGCACGCTCGAGTTCGAGAACAACCGCGAGCTCTATGACTGGGTGATCGAGCACACCGGGCTCCGGCCGCGTCCCAGGCAGTACGAGTTTGCGCGGCTGGTCCTCGACTACACGGTGATGAGCAAGCGCAAGCTGCTCACGCTGGTCCAGGATCACCACGTCAACGGCTGGGACGATCCACGGATGCCGACGATCGCCGCGATGCGGCGGCGAGGGTTCAGCCCCAAGGCGATCCGCACGTTCTGCGACATGATCGGCGTCGCCAAGGCGAACTCGGCGGTCGACATCGGCAAGCTCGAGTACTGCGTGCGTGATGATCTCAACCACGATGCGCCGCGCGTGCTCGCGGTGTTACATCCGGTCGAGGTCGAGCTCGTCGGCTGGCCGGGCGGTGCCGAGCAACTCGACGCGCCGTATTTCCCGCCCGACGTTGGCAAGCCTGGCTCGCGCAGCGTCGCGATCAGCTCGCGGATCTTCATCGATCGCGACGACTGGCGCGATGATCCGCCGGCGGACTATCAGCGGCTCGCGCCCGGCCGCACGGTACGCCTGCGCTATGGCTACTGCATCACCGCGCAGGAGGTCGTCGAGCACGACGTTGCCGGCAACGTGATCAAGCTGCGCGCGACGGTGCATCCCGAGACCAAAGCGGGCAAGAACCCCGCCGACGGCCGCAAAGTGTCCGGCGTGATCCACTGGGTGGATGGCGCGACGTCGCTCCCCGCCGAGATCCGGCTCTACGGGCGGTTGTTCAAGGTTGCCAAGCCCGAAGAAGGCGGTGGCAATTTCCTCGACCACCTCGATCCGGAATCGCTCTATGTCGTGCACGGAGCCCGCGTCGAGGCAAGCCTCGCGAAGGCTGCGATCGGCTCGCGGTGGCAGTTCGAGCGCGTCGGGTACTTCGTGGTCGACCAGGACTCCAAGCCCGGGTCGCTGGTGTTCAATCGGATCGTCACGCTCCGCGATACGCGCGACAAGCCGGCCGACAAACCGATCCAGCCGATCGAGCGCAAGCCCAACGACAAGGCCACGACGCGCCCCCGGCTGCGTTCACCGGCCGAGTACCGAGCCGAAGCGCGCGCGCGTGATCCGCAGCTGGCCGCGGCGCACGCGTCGATCGCGGCGCTCCCGGGTGTATCCGAGAAGGACGCGGATCTGCTGGCGGGCGACCGGGCGACCGCGAAGCTCGTGCTCGACGCGGCGACCAGGGCTGCTCCGGCAACCGTGGCGAAGTGGGTGATCAACGAGCTTCCGCGAGCACTGGGCGAACGTCCAGTTGAGCAGGTCAGCCCCAAGGAGCTCGGAGAGTTGCTCGCGGCGGTGGACGACGGATCCGTGACGACCGCAGCCGGCAAGACCTTGCTCGCCGAGCACGTCCGTACTCAGAAATCGTTTGCCGAGCTACGTTCTCAGGTCGGTGGCCAGACCACGGACCTGACCGCGGCCGTGGATGCAGTGATCGCTGCGAACGCGGACAAGGTCGCGCAATACAAGGCGGGCAAGACCGGACTGCTCGGATTCTTCGTCGGCCAGGTCATGAAGTCGACGCCTGCGGCCGATGCCGCCGCGGTGAACCGGGCAGTTCGCGACCGGCTCAGGTAGCGGCTCGCCTCCACGAACGTCGCGAGCCCCGGCGGCCGACTGGGGATCAACTCCCCAGATTCTCGGCAGCACCCCCAGTTGTGGCGTTCGCGGCGGCTTGTCAGAGTTGCTGCATGAGGAGCGGGGCCATCGCTGCATTTCTATGCATCGGTTGTGGAGTGCACCTCGGCGACGATGAAAACGGCGTCACGAACCCTTCCGATGACGACCAGGTCGACGCAGGGCTCGACGAGGATGCCCCCGCGACGCCCGATGGCGGCCCACCGCAGGCCGCGTGCTTCAACGGACGCGTTGTCTATCTCAACTTCGAAGGTCAGACGCTCAGCGATGCACCGACCAGCGACGCCACGTTGAATCAGGCGAGCTGGATGACGATTCCAACCGGCACGGCGCCGGCATATCGCGCAAGCTCACCGACGCGCGACGCTCAGATCCAGGCGATCGTCGACGGCATTCGCGGCCAGCTCGCGACGTTTCCGGTCACGGTCGTGACCACGCGCCCGACCGCCGGGCCCTACGTGATGATCGTGTTCGGCGGCCGCGCCAACGATGTCGGCTCGCGGTTCGGTGGCTCGGTCAACGAGCTCGACTGCGGCGATGTCCAGAAGAGCGACGTCGCGTGGATCTCGGACAACGTGAATCCGACACAACGTGTGGTGAACTACGCCATCGGGGCGATCGGCTTTGGGCTCGGGCTCACCGCGACCACCAGCCCCTCGGATTGCATGTGCTCGTGGGACAACGACTGCGTCCAGTCTGCGAATGGGGCATGCGCGTTGTCGACGATGATCGATCGCGACCCGGACGCCGATCAGCAATGCCCTGGCGTCACGACCCAGAACGAGGTCGCGACGTTCGAGCAGGCGTTCTGCCAGTAGTCGGATGTCGTACTTGTAGATACCTGGCGGCCCGAACGGTTTGACACCAGGGGAGGCACCCGGGATGATCCACGAGTGATCGATACGGTCGTGGGGAGCTACCGGATCCTCAGCGAGCTGAGCGTAGGCGGCATGGGAACCGTCTACCGCGCCGAGCACACCCTGATCGGCCGGCCGGCCGCCGTGAAGGTGCTGCGCCCCGAGCTCTCGAGTAACCGCGACATCGTCGATCGGTTCTTCAACGAAGCGAAGGTCACGACGTCGATCAAGCACCCGGGTATCGTCGAGGTGTTCGACTTCGGGTACATGCCGTCCGGTCACGCATACCTGACGATGGAATTCTTGGAAGGCATGACGCTCGCGCAGCAATGCGAGGCGCATGGCAAGTTCGACGAGGCCGAGGCCGCGATGCTGCTGCGCGGCGTGTGCAGCGCGCTCACCGCGGCGCATGCCAAGGGTATCGTCCATCGCGACCTCAAGCCGGACAACATCTTCATGGTGCCGGATCCCGACTTCGCGACGGGAGAGCGGCCCAAGCTGCTCGATTTCGGGATCGCCAAGCTGACCGACGCGGCGAACGCGCGCGGCAAGACGCAGACCGGCGCGTTCATGGGAACGCCGACGTACATGTCTCCCGAGCAGTGCCGCGGTGCCGGCGAGGTCGATCAGCGCTCGGACCTCTATTCGCTCGGCTGCATCTTTTATGAGCTGGTGACCGGCCAGCCGCCGTTCACGGGTGACGGCGCAGGCGAGCTGATCGGTGCGCATCTGCACCTCACGCCGACGCCACCGTCACAGCTCAATCCGCAGATCTCCGAGACGACGGACCGGCTGATCCTGTCCCTGCTCAGCAAGAAGCCGGCGGAGCGGCCGCAAACAGCACGTGAGCTGTCGCAGCAGCTCGCCGCGATCGCACAGACCAAGGGCTGGTTATCTCCCACGCACTCGGGGCCGACGATCGAGCGCCCGGTCACAACGCCAACGGCGGGACTTCCTGTCACTCCCACGCCATCGGGCGTCCCCGCGGGATCCCCGAGCGCGCCGGCGGCGCCCCCAGCAACGACGCCACGCAGCCCGACCGGTACGCGGCTCGGCACTACCAGCAAGACGATGTCGACGCTCACCGGCGCGGCAAGCGAATCGCTCGATGCCGTGTCGCCGCCGTCGTCCAAGCGCAAGCTCGGCATCGTGTTCGCGGCGGTCGGAGCACTCGCCGTCGGAGGGATCGCGTTCGCCGTCGTGAGCAGCGGCAAGAGCACTCCGCAAGCTGCGAGCCCATCCACACCTGCGATCACCGAGCCTGCGACACCCAGCGCACCATCGGTGGCGCCGGAATCAGCGACCCCACCGACCGAGCCCGCGAAGCCTCCCGGTGAGTCCGCAGCAGCGACGACGCCTCCGCCTGCCACGACCCCGACGACGACTCCCGACGGACCGAAGCCGCCCACCGAGACCAACCCCGCGCATCCAACTGCGACGAAACCCGCGCAGCCCGCGAGACCGTCGAAGCCGCACGTCAAGCCGGCCCGTGTGAAGAAGCCCGAGGCGAAAAATCCACCCGAGACCAAGAAGCCGCCCGAGACCAAGAAGCCGCCCGAGACCAAGAAGCCGCCCGAGACCAAGAAGCCGCCATCGCTGATCGAAACCGACCTTTGATCATGACCAAACGATCGATCCTCGCCGCGTATGCAGCTCTCCTCATGCTCGGCGGACAAGCCGCGGCCCAACCCACGCAGCCCGCACCTGGCACGCCGCCGGCACCTGCGCCGCCCGCCGACCAGCCATCTGGCGCCAAGGTCGATGCGAAGTCGCTGATGCAGTCGGGTGTGAAGCTGCTCGAGGTCAAGGACTACCTCGGTGCGCTCGCGATCTTCAAAGGGGCCTACGCGCGGTTTCCGAGCGCCAAGATCATGCTCAACATCGGGACGACGCTGAACCTGCTCAACCGCAAGGCGGCGGCGGCGAACGCCTACCAGCGCTACCTCGAGCTCAAGGACTCCGACCCAACGAAGAAGGACGAGGTCCAGGCGGTGCTCGCCGAGCTCGACAAGTCGGTCGGACGGATCGAGATCGCCGTGACGCCCGAGACCGCCGAGGTCCAGGTCAACACCGACGACTGGGCGACCTCGCCGCGTCTGTACCGTGTGACCAGCGGCGCGTTCACCGTGCGCGCGCGGCAGGCCAAGTACAACCCCGGAGAGACCACCGGTTCGGTCAATGCGGGCGAGACCATCAAGGTCGCACTCGACCTGACCGCGATCCCCGAGTACTCGTCGCAACCGGCGCGCTTCGATGACGACGAGCTCAAGGTCGTCGTCGACCAGCCGCGCTCGCGATGGGGTGCGATCGCCACGGCCCATCTCGATCTTTCGCACTCCGGTGGCGCGGCGCTCGTCGGTGTGACCGCCGATGTGACCGAGCGCTTCCGCGCGCAGGCGCAGGCGATCCTTCACAAGAACGCTGGCGGCTTCGCCGGAGCAGCGTTCGCGTTTCTCACGGGTACGTGGCGACCATTTGCCGCCGCCGGCGTTCCGATCGTGTTCAACGATGGGCCGCGGGTCAGCATGCGGGGCGCGCTCGGGCTCGAGCTCGCGCTGAGCCGAAAGTTCTCCGTGCTCGCGGAGGTAGGCGTCGAGACGCTGCTCAATCCGGGCGACAACATCATCAGGACGTTGTTCGTTCCAGCGCTCGGTGCGACCGGACGACTGTAGCGCAGCGACGAACCTGAACGCCACCGTCGACATTGCGCTGGCCGTCGTGTTCGTCGATGTTGACCGTGGCGCTCACGGTTGCGTGCGGGTCGAGGTCAACGCCCGGCATCGAAGTTGACGTACGTCGCGGGCGGGCCGGTTGTTGTGAATCGAGCTTCACGGTCCCCGCTTGCGGCGCCGCCAGCGATTCGCGTCGCGTACGAGCCATCGACGATATCTGCGCTCCTCGGCGACCTGCCGTGGATCGATCATGATCGGCTGCTCGCCTCGAGCCATCGCGGCGCGGCACTCCGGGCAATCGTGGATCATCTTGCGCATCAGCTCCGCAGGGCTGAGCCCTTCGAAGTCGTTCGACATGTCGACGTTGTCGAGCAGTGCGCGCGCTTCCTGATCACCTGCCTCGGCGCGCTGCTTGGCCTGATCGACTTGTGCGGGCGTATACAGCTGGCCATCGCGACCCGCGACCATCGCCTCGCCGGTCGTTCGATCCTGGACGACGTGGTATTTCATGCGGCCGGGTTTCGACCGCACCGCGCGCGGGTTGCGAACTATTCACGAACGATTCACGAACTGTTCACGAGCGAGGCAGCGGCGATCGGGAGTAGCAAACGCCGCCGCCGGCGCGCTCAGTCACCAGTCATGACGGGTAGGCGTACCTTGCCGCCGGCCATCACCGGCAATGCCGACGCATGCTGCGCGCGTGGCTCGGGCGTCACCGCCGGACGGATCTGAGGGTCGCGCTCCGCCCATGCACGCGCGACATCGCGGTCCAGCAGGTGAGTCGGCCGGACGTTGCGAAGCGCGTTGAGCATGATCGATCGAACATGAGGATGATCGCGCTCGAGCTGAGCGAGCAGCGCGGTCATCGCGTCGCGCTTGAGGCCCTGCTGCGAGCCGCAGAGGTTACACGGGATGATCGGAAACGCCAGGTGGCCTGCGAGCGTGGCGATGTCGGCCTCGGCGCTCTCGATCAGCGGGCGGATCACCTCGAACCTGCCGTCGTCGGTCCGGTAGCTCGCCGGCATCGCCTGCAGCTTGCCGCTGTAGAACAGATTCAGCAGAAACGTCTCGAGCGAGTCGTCGCGATGATGGCCGAGCGCGAGCTTGTTGCAGCCGAGTCGCTCGGCGGCGGAGTAGAGAATTCCGCGCCGCAGCCGCGAGCACAGCGAGCAGTACGTCGCGGTCTCGGGAAGGTGCGCGGTCACGACCGAATAGGTGTCCTCGCGCAGGATCTCGAACGGCTGCCCCGACGCCTCGAGATACGCGCGCAGCCCGCTGCCATCGTAGTTGGGTTGCACCTGATCGAGGTGCACCGCGATCAGCTCGACGCGGAACGGCAACCGCGGAACCAAGCGAGTCAGCAGATGGAACAGCGTGTAGCTGTCCTTGCCGCCGGACATGGCGACCAGAATGCGATCTCCCGGCGCGAGCAGCTGGTACGTCTCGCAGGTCGCCTTCACCTCGCGGTAGAGCCGCTGCTCCAGTCGGGCCAGCTCGGTCATGACCCCGGATTCCTACTCGATCTCGGCGGGTTCAGGTAGCGGAAACGTGCCGACCAGCGTTGGACGACGTACAAACCCGGCGATGCCAAGCGATGATCTGGTGTGGCGGCTCGGTTCCCGACTGCCCGGTCACGACTACAAGATCTTCCGGACCGCGTTCGTAGACGCGCGCCACCCACGCACCGGTGTGGAGCGACGGTTCTCGCTGATCGAGTGCGCCGATTGGGTCAACATCATCGCGATCACCACCGACCAACGTGTGGTGCTGGTCAGCCAATACCGGCCGGGAAACAACACCGTGTGCCTCGAGATACCCGGCGGAATGATCGACCCGGGCGAAAGCCCGACCGCCGCCGCGATGCGCGAGCTCCTCGAAGAGACCGGTTACTCCGGTGGCGTTGTTCATGAGCTCGGCAGCGTGGCGCCGAATCCGGCGATCCAGAACAATCGGCTCTACACGGTGCTCGCCCTGGGCGTGTCCAGGACCGCGGAGCCGACGCCCGATGACGGCGAATGTTTGGACATCACGACGGCACCGCTCGCGGAGGTCCAGGACAAGCTCGCCAGCGGGCAGATCGACCATGCGCTGGTCGTGGTCGCGTTCGGTCAGCTCGCGCTCGCCCAGACCACGCTCAGCGCAGACCCGACTACATTCCGAAGCAGTCGATCGTCGTGACCAGCCGGAAATGCGACTCGGTGGTGTGCCGCTCGGCGTGAAACACATCGAGCGGATAGCTGTTGCCCGGCACGATGCCAACGCCGCTGGCGATCAGATCGAAGTCCACGGTCTGTGATTGCGCGCCGTGGACCCCGCCGAGGTCGAGCACGAGCCGTCCATTCACGAACACCCAGACGTCATCGTCGCCGGCGAACGACAGCATCTCCCCGCCGCGATAGCGAAACGTGTCGTGGATCTCGGTCGTGAAGTGGAAGTTGTGGCCATCGAACCGCTCGGGAAATCCCGAGTCGTCGAGTGGAAAGAACTCGTTGTCCTCGAACGTGAACGTCCCCGGAGGCCCCTCGGTCAGCGGCAACGGCTGGGTGAACGTGAGGTTCACGCTCTGGGCGTCGCGGTACCACTGATCGAAGGACTCCTTGCTCGACACCGTCACCGTCCCGCCGTTCGGTGCGTAGATCGGCTTGCGATCCGGACCCAGCTCGAAGTGCACCAGGCCGCGGTCGTTACCGAGCGTGCCTTCGAAGTCAGGATGGTCGGCACGAAAGTCACGCAACAGCGCGGTCAGAAATCCGCAGTCGCGCGCGTCGGGCGGCGCATCATCGAGATCCACCGGAGCATCGACCGCACCCGGCGAGGCGGAGAACCCGCATGCCGCGACGCCTGCCACGAGCAGTCCACATCGCACGCCTGCGAGTGTAGCGCGCACTCCAAATTTCTGGTCACATTCCCGCCATGCCACCCAAGACCGCCTGTCCCGTCTCGCTCTCGCAGTTCATGGAGAAGGCCGAACCGCTCAAGGTGACGATCAACGGCCAGGAGATGCTCGCAGAGGTGAAGCAATTCTCCACGGGTAGCTTTGGCTGGTACATGAACGGCAAGACCGTGGTGACGGTGGATGGCAAGGCGGTGTCGGTCCAGATCGGGATGAATTTGACGGTGGTTGGTAGCAAGGAAGCGGCCCGCTGAACGCATTGCGAGCGGTCCACAGAAACGCATCCTGGGCGAGTCCGTGATACGCCTGTCGCGTCATGAGCACACGCATCGCTCTCGTGCTGGCGGGCTCCGAGCCCGTCGGGAGCCGAGTCACCGTCGAAGGCTGGATCCGGACGCGTCGTGACTCCAAGGCCGGCCTGTCGTTCCTCGCGATCCACGACGGCAGCTGCTTCGACGCGCTTCAGGTCGTGGCGCCGCAGGAGCTCGCGAATTATCAGACCGATGTCCTCAAGCTGACCTCGGGTTGTGCGGTGCGCGCGACCGGCGAGATCGTGGCGTCGCAGGGCAAGGGCCAGGCGGTCGAGCTACGCGCCGAGTCCGTCGAGGTCGTCGGCTGGGTCGACGATCCAGACCACTACCCGATGCAGCCCAAGCGCCACACGATGGAGTACCTGCGCGAGGTCGCGCATCTGCGGCCGCGCACCAACGTGATCGGCGCGGTCACCCGGGTCCGCCACACGCTCGCCCAGGCGATCCATCGGTTCTTTCACGAGCGCGGGTTCTTCTGGATCCACACGCCGATCATCACGGCGTCGGACGCCGAGGGCGCCGGCCAGATGTTCAAGGTCTCGACGCTCGACTTCGCCAACCTGCCGAAGACCCCCGACGGCAAGATCGACTTCACCAAGGACTTCTTCGGCAAGGAGGCCCGGCTCACCGTGTCGGGCCAGCTCAACGTCGAGACCTACTGCATGGCGATGTCGAAGGTCTACACGTTCGGCCCGACATTCCGCGCCGAGAACTCCAACACGCGGCGCCACCTCGCAGAGTTCTGGATGATCGAGCCCGAGATCGCGTTCGCGGATCTTGCCGCCGACGCGCAGCTCGCGGAGGACTTCCTCAAGACCATCTTTCGCGTGCTGCTCGACGAGCGGCGCGACGACATGGCGTTCTTCGAAAAGTTCGTCGACCCCGAGTGCATCAAGCGGCTCGGCGCGATGATCGAATCGAAGTTCACCCGGATGGACTATGGCGATGCGATCAAGACGCTCGAGCAATCGAAGCAGAAGTTCGAGTTCCCGGTGAAGTGGGGGATCGATCTGCAGAGCGAGCACGAGCGGTACCTCACCGAGCAGGTCGTGAAGGGGCCGGTCGCGGTCGTGAACTATCCCAAGGACATCAAGGCGTTCTACATGCGGCTCAACGCTGACGGCAAGACTGTCGCCGCGATGGACGTGCTGGCGCCCGGCATCGGCGAGATCATCGGCGGCAGCCAGCGCGAGGAGCGGCTCGACGTGCTCGACGCGCGGATCACCGAGATGCATCTCCATCCCAAGGACTACGGCTGGTACCGCGATCTGCGCCGCTACGGCACGGTACCCCACGCCGGGTTCGGGCTCGGATTCGAGCGTGCGATCCAGTACGCGACCGGGATCGAGAACATCCGCGACGTGATCCCGTTCCCGCGCGCGCCTGGCCAGGCCGAGTACTGAGATGTCCGACGACGTGCTCGCCGTCGAACGCGCCTATGTGGCGGTCGCAACCGGCCGCGCCGTGACCCGCGGCAGCGCCCTCGAGCTTCGACCGCGAGCGCTCGCCGCGATCGGAGCCGTCGCCTCGCGGTATCTCGCGGTGGGCACGCCGCGCAGCTTCGGGCTGATCGCCGATCCCTCAACGATCGACGCCGCGGTCGCGTCACTGGCCGCGCACCGCACCTGGTTTCAGCCGACGGATCTTCGCTGTGCCGGGCCCGCCAGCGACGCACTCGCCGCCGCGATCGGCGGTCGCGCCGTCACCATCGACGAGGCGCTCGCCAGCGACATCGTGTGCGTCCACATCCAGACTCCGCTCACCCCAGAAAAGCTCCGTCGCGGCAGTCACCTCAATGTGCTCGCGCCCAGCGACCTCGAAGACAACCTCGAGCGCGTCGCCATGATCGTCCACGAGCACCCCGGCCTCGGCGACCTCGCCGCCGGCCTGGTCGACGGCCGTCAGCTCGACGAGATCACCGTGTTCGTCGTCGAGGATGCGGTGATCGCGATTGGCGCGCTCAGCTGAGCGCGCCGATCTAGCTTCCAGAACCGAACCGCACGTCGAGACCCGGTGGAGGAGTCGGCATGTTCGCGTTCAAGACCTCGGACGTCGTCGCCTTTTGATGCGCGCGCTGCTCTGGCGTCAGCTTGTCATGACAAACCTTGATGTCATCGAGCGACTTGACGTTGTGGAGACAGGAGATCACCTCAGTTGACCATTCGTCATCGACGCAAGTGGTCATGAGCGCCTGCCTCATCTTCGGCGAAATTGCCGCCCAGGGCGCATGCGCCTCGGCTGAGACCTTCTCCTTCACGAAGGCCTCTCGTACATCTTGCAAATGATCGATCGCCGACCTGCACGTCGGCTCCGGCGCACACGCCACCAGGAACGCGACTGCCACCAACAAGAGCGCTGAGCTTCGTACTAGCCGCATCGCACCAAAGGAACCGAATGTGTCGCGGCGTTCCATCGCCGGCGTGGCGTCCGAGAACCCGCGACGTCCGGAACGCGCCACACAGGACCTCCTCGAGTCATCGCACGTTGTGACGATCGTGAAGCGCCGCTTTCTCTGGCTGGGCCTCACGATGATCAGGAGAACTGTCGTTCCGCCGACCGAGCGGCCGACCTCGAGGTCAGCTGGAACAGGACGGACTGAGCTCGCGTCGTTACCGCCTCGCCATCGACGACATCTACGATCACGCAACGCGCGACCAAGCGTTCAACTCCTCACGTCGAAGTTCGGCAGATCGCCCTCGAATCAGCAGCGGCTGGCCGCGCGTGCGAACATTTGGAGCGTCTTGCCTCGTACGGATGTGAACCGCCAGGCATCCCGATATGGTTCTCAACATCAACCGCGAACCGCGAATCCGATCTGATCCGCCTGCATCGCTGAACGCGCCGGTGAACAGTGTTGGTTTCTCTTGTGAGCACATCGCGGGGTGATGTCGTGAACAGTGCTCGTCATGGTTCTGGTTCGCGTGCCTCGTCTCTTTCACACGGCCCTCGCGAGCATTGGCGATTGACGTATCGGCCGATCGTCCTTATATGTGCCGGCCGATGTGGCCCTTCCGCCGGCGGCTAGCTGCGCAACTCGGTGGTCACGCGGTGGCGGACGTGCGTCTGCTTGCCGATGCAATGCACCGCAACACGGGATCGCTCGACGAACGCACGATCGACGATCTCGAGCTCGCGACGCTGTTCGCTGCGATCGACCGCACGCGGACGATCACGGGCGCGCAAGTGCTCTGGCGGTGGCTGGTCACGCCCACACATGACGTCGATGTGCTGGCCACGCGCGAGGCGGCGATCGCGGCCGTGGGCGATATCGGCGAAAGGCTCGGCACGTCGACCGCCGGGGAGGCACCGGACCTGCCGCGTCTGCTATGGGGAGCACCGGTGCAACCCGTGAGCGGGCGGGTGATCGCCGCATCGCTCTGCGCACTCGTCACGTGCCTCGTGCTCGCACACTGGTGGCCCGTCGCGATCCTCGGCGTGCTGCTGCTATTTGCGGGGAACATCGTTCTCGACGATTGGTCGAAATTGCGGCTAGCGCACGCGTCCCGCGCGGTCGAGCGGCTCGACGATGTGCTTGGCCGCGCGGCGGCGCTTGCTCGCCACCTGCCCGCGCTTGCGACGCCAATCGCCGGCGATCTCGCGCTTCGTAGCCGGATCTCGCGACGCGTCGCGATGCTGCGCGTGCGCGATCCGTTCGACGCGCTCGAGCTCCTGCGCGCTGGCTTGCTTGTGCGTCTGACGCTCACGCGCAGCTGCCTGCGGATCGTCGACGCAGAGCGAGATCGGCTTCGTCGCATCGTCCTGTGGTTCGGCGAGATCGACGCGCTGGCCTCGATCGGAACGTTGCGCTCCGAACGCACCACGCACGTTCCCGAGCTCGTGCCTGGCCCGCCGATGCTGGTCGCACGGGACCTCGTGCATCCTGGAATCCCCAACGCGGTCGGTAACGATGTCGAGCTTGCCGCGTCGGGCTTGCTCATCACCGGCAGCAACATGTCCGGCAAGTCGACGCTCCTGCGCACCATCGCGGTCAATGCGATCCTTGCGCAGTCCTTCCACACCACGTTCGGCGCGTGGCGCGCCAGCCCGCTCCACGTGCGCGCGGTGATGCGCATCGCCGATGATCCCGAGCGGGGCATGTCCACGTATGCGGTCGAGGTCGCCGCGATGCGCGAGCTCGTGGCCGACGATCGGCCGTGCCTGTTCGCGATCGACGAGCCATTCAACGGCACGAATCCGGCGGTGCGTGTGCCGATCGTCGTCGCCGTGCTGGAGTACCTGGTCGGACGCGGCCTCGTGGTCGCTGCGACCCACGATCTCGACGTCGCGACCCGGCTCAACCAGCAGTTCGCCCGCGCATACTTCGAGGAGCGCGACGGCACGTTCGATCGCCGCCTGCGTGCCGGTATCGCGCCCGCAACCAACGCCGTCGAGATCTTGCTGCGCGCCCACTATCCCGCGGAGATCACGAACCGCCTCGTCGCTGCCCCCGCCCCGTGACGGTGTTGGGGTCAGACTCAACTTGCGCAACTAACGTGGCCGAGATTCGGACGTGGCCAAGGACCGGACAGGTGGCCGAGATTCGGACGAGTTACTTGCGCAACTTGAGTCTGACCCCAGTCTTAGAGCTCGAACTCCGAGAGCCGTGACACCGGAGCCGTGTCCTTCTCGGACCGGGCCACGCGGTACACGATGTTGCCGGCGCTCCGGCTGCCGGTGAGGATCTCGACGAACATGCCGGGCTTCACACCGCGGGCCTCGGGCACCAGCTCGGGATCCGGGCCCACCCACTCCATCGTGACCTTCGTCGTTCGGCACTCGGTTTCATACTCGAGGGTGCCGTCGTGGGCGATCCGGTGGATCCGGTTGGTCTTCCGGCAAGTCTCGTGACCGACCGGCATGCGCTGCTTCTTGAACGAGATCCGGTAGCCGCCGTTGATCTTGGTGACACTGCTGACGAAGCCCTCGGTCGACGAGCCACCAACGCCGGTGCCGGATCGATTCAGCCAGCTCTCCTCGAGGTCGCTGCGCGGATGATAGAGCGGCGGTTCGTGATCGCGCGCAGGGGTGGTGCTCAGCTTCTTGCCGCGCTGCTGCGGAAACTTCTGGGCCTGCGCGTCGTCCTTGACCATCTCGGCGTACTGCGCCTCGTAGACCTTGTCGTTGAACCGAACGAGCCCCTTGGCGCCCGACAGCATCATCAGGATCGAACCGGCCTGAGCATGGCGATCGTTGTAGTAGTGGCACTTCGCCAGGGCTTCGAGCACCTGGTAGCGGGGGCCCTCGCCGATCGCCTTCCGGATCGCGGCCGGGTTTCCCTTGACCCCGCGCATCAGCTTGCGCGCCCGCTCGCTCAGCGCCACTTCACAGCCCTCGACCTTGGCGTCCTCGACCTTGGCCTCGAACGCATCGACCGCGGCGAAGTCGTCGGCGTACTTCGCGCGTAGCGCGCGATGCTTGGCCAGGATGTCGTCGCGGAGCTGATAGTGGATATAGTGGTCGCGCGATCCTGCCGGGTACTCCTTGGCCTGGCGCTGCCTGAGATACGCGACGGCTCCGTCGACGCGCTTGAGGATCTGATCGCGCTCGGGATGCTGCGCGAGCTCCTGGGCCAGCTTCGCGCGATCGAGCTGGTCGGCCCACCAGGTGCAGCCCAGCACGCGCGACGGATACCCCTTCCTGTTCTCGTCGAGCTTGAGATGGCGCATGCAGAAGTAGACGTAGGTCGCCCGCGTGAGCTCCACGGTGTGGCGATCGTCGTGGACGTACTTCATCAACATCCCCCGGATCTCCGACATCAGCTCGTCGACGCTGAACCCGCGCTCCTTGTAGCGTCCCTCGCAGCGCATCCATTGAAACGCGCTGTTCGGTCCGTCGTTGCCGATGCTGTCGCAGTCGCGCTGGCGCAGGTTGTAGAGCTCGTGGTCGCGACGCGAATTCTCATCGGCACGCCGCTTGGTATCGGCGGCCTGCTTCACGGCCCGCTCGGTGAAGTACTTCTTCAGCCCCCGATAGCTCACCTCGAGTGGCTTCCACTCGGGGAACGACTTCATCATCGTGAGCTGAGCCTGGACCTCGGGTGTGATCGGTTCCTTGTCGGAGAAGCCGTTGACGCAGACGATCTCGAACCCGTTGAAGTAGACCTCCTCCGTCGATCGCTTGTTGCGATCCTGCTTGAGGATGTACTCCATGTCACGCTGGCACCGCTTCAGCCGGAGGCGCGCCGGTTCCTCCTGGATCAGCTTGTCGGTGATCTGCTTGGCGCGCTGGTAGTTCGCGAGCGCCTCGCGATAGCCGGGCATCGTCTTGATCGCGGCAGCGTCGGTTGCCGTAGCGGGAGCGAGCTTGCCCTGGATGCATCGTTCGGCCCAGCGCTCGATCGCGCCGCTCTGCGACCCCGGGCGCTGCTCCGTGTACGAGACGAGGTTCCTCGCGTCACGAACACACATGTTCAACAGCGTCTGTGGATCTGCATGGGCGACGGACGGGCTGGCGATCGAGGCGATCACGAACCAGACAGACGCGCTGGCAAGTGAGGTGAGGAGGAGGCGAGAGCTCGACATTCGGAGGTCCTTTCCTCGAACAACGAAGGACCAGGCCCCATGTAACCGAGAGGATCTCCGCTGCACAGATATCAATGAGTTGCGAGCTCGCTCGAAACCGTGGTGTGTTGCAGCTCGTCGTCGTCAGCGCCGCCTACGGCCTCGAGCGCGGGTTCGCGACTGGCGATGCCCTCGACCTCGAGCTCGTCGCCGATCGCGACTGGGCTGCAATGCACTCGGGACGGCCGGTCCCATCATCCAGCTCAAGGTCACAAGCTCTCGCCGCAACTCACGTGGCCGAATTGTCGAACTGCATCTGGTGGATCTCGAGCCTCCAGTACACGCAAGGTCGCCCGGTGTAGGGCGCGATGAGGCCCGGATCGCCACGCACGATGCCTCGCACGCGCACTGGCGTGCCATCCGGTGCAGACGCGATCGGAATGAAAGGTCGACGCCGCCACCGATCGAAGATCGACACAGTTCCCCGGCTCAGACGACGATGCGACGGAGTTGTCGCGTGCGCTCGCCGGGCATGTCCCTCACCACATCGACTGCGTGTTCTGGATGAACGTGTACGGATAACCGAGATCGAACGCCGACGCCTGATCGAGCGCCTGGATGTGCGCGGGCGTCAGCTCGAGATCGGCTGCTGCGAGGTTGGTGTCGAGCTGCTGGGGCGTACGCGCGCCGAAGATCACCGACGTGACCTGCGGCTTGGCGATCAGCCATGCCAGGCTCACCGCGGCCGGCGTTGCACCGGTCTCCGTGGAGACGGCGCGCACGGCGTCGAGGACCTTCCAGTTGCGCTCGGTGTTGTAGCGCGCGAACCGCTCGGCCTTCTCGCCAAGCCGGGTGCCCTTGGTCGGAGGCTTGCCCTTCTCGAACTTGCCGGTGAGAAATCCATTCGCAAGTGGTGACCACGCCAGGATCCCGAGCCCGCGCTGGCGGCACAGCGGCACGTGCTCGCGCTCGAGGTCGCGCACGAGCAGGCTGTACTGAGCCTGCAGGGTCACGTAGCGCGCCATGTGCGCGGTGTCGGAGCGCCACAGGCTGTCCATCAGCCGATATGCCGCGTAGTTCGAGCATCCGATGTAGAGGATCTTGCCGGCCCGCACGAGATCATCGAGCGCGCGCAGGGTCTCCTCCTCGGGCACGGTGATGTCCTGCATGTGGATCTGATAGAGGTCGATCCGATCGGTCTTGAGCCGGCGCAACGAGTCCTCGCAGCACTTGACGATGCGATAGCGCGAAGCGCCGCTGCGATTGGGGCCGTCGCCCATGGTGAATCGGAACTTGGTCGCGAGCACGATCCGATCGCGATGGCTGCGCGCGGTGAGCCAGTTGCCGAGCACGCGCTCCGACAGGCCATCCTGGCCGTACACGTCGGCGGTGTCGATGAAGTTCACGCCGGCCGCGACCGCGCGATCGAGCACATCGTGCGCGGTGGGCTCGTCGGAGCCGACCTTGTGCATGAACGACTTTTCGTCGGCCTCGCCGAACGTCATCCCACCCAGACACAGGGTGGAGACCTTGACGCCCGCGGCCCCGAGGTTGCGGTATTTCATGGCGCCGACAACCTACCAGGCCGGCGATGACCAAACCATGACCCTGGGCCCTTCCACGCTGACGTACCTTCGGGGTAAGCGATGGCAATGACGTCGGTCGAGGCAGCGCAAGCACAGGGCTGGCGCCGCATCTATTTCAACGCACTCACCCTGCCCTACTGGGGCGTGCACGTGCTCGCGATCGTCGGCGTCGCGATCACCGGGTTCTCATGGTACGGGCTCGCGCTCGCAGTGGGCCTGTACATCCCCCGGATCTTCTTCGTCACCGGCGCGTATCACCGCTACTTCTCCCACCGCAGCTACAAGACCTCCCGGTGGTTTCAGTTCGTCCTCGCCCTGGGCGCCACCGCCACGGGGCAAAAAGGCGTCCTGTGGTGGGCGGCGCACCACCGGTTGCATCACAAGCTGTCCGATATGCCCGGCGACCTCCACTCGGTGCGGCAGTCAGGATTCTGGTGGTCGCATCATGGCTGGTTACTCGCGCGCAATCTCGAGGGAACCGACCTGTCGCGGATCAAAGACTTCTCGAAGTATCCGGAGCTGCGATGGCTGAACACCTGGTGGATGTTGCCGCCGGTGGCCGCCGGCGTGGTGACGTTCCTGATCGGCGGTTTTTTCGCGCTGGTGTGGGCCTTCGCCGTGTGCCAGGTGTTCACGTGGCACGGCACGTTCACGATCAACTCGCTCTCGCACCTGTGGGGCGGCCGCCGCTATGCCACCGAGGACGACTCGCGCAACAACCTCGTGCTCGCGCTGATCACGATGGGTGAGGGCTGGCACAACAATCACCACCACTATCAAGTGTCGGCGCGCCAGGGCTTCTTCTGGTGGGAGATCGACGGCACCTATTATGTGCTCCGCGTGCTGTCGTGGTTCGGGCTGATCTGGGATCTCCACGGCGTGCCCGACCACATCCGACGGCCGCAGCCCGACGCCGAAGCTCCTGCGGTGGTGGTTTCGGAACCTACGCAGCCGATGCTCTCCGACGTGGCATAGTCGCCGGCGTGCGGTTTCCGCCCGCCAATCTGCAGCTCCGCCGCGCACAGCTCGTGCTGATGCTCGCCGTGTTGATCCCGACCGTCATGATGACGGGGGTCGGCATCGCGCTGCTCGCGACGGGCCGCAACGCGACCACGCTGATCGCGGGAGTCCTGGTGGTCACGTTCTGCACCAGCGGGATCACCGGGTACATCCTCGGATCGATCTACGTCGGCAAGGGTGCCTCCCTGGTCCGCGTTCAGAACGATTTTGTCTCGAGCGTGTCGCACGAGCTGCGCACCCCGCTGACTTCGATCCGGCTGTTGATCGAATCGCTGCGCACCGGCCGGCTCGATGACGCCGAGCGCACTCAGGTCCTATCGCTGCTCGGTCGCGAGACCGATCGGCTCGATGTCCTCGTCGATCGCGTGCTGGAGCTGTCGCGGCTCCAGACCAGTCACGTCTATGCGCGCGAACGGATCGACGTCGCCAGCATCGTCGACGAGGCGATCGCTGCATTCGATGCGGTCACCCTGAGCCGGCCGACGCCGGTGGCGCGACGGATCGAGCCCGGGCTCACGGTGGTCGGTGATCAACCCACCCTCGTGCGTGCGCTGGTCAACCTGTTGACCAACGCCTGGAAGTACAGCGCCGATGACAAGCGGATCGAGATCGACGCGAGATCCTCGTCGCGCTGGATCGAGATC
>JBFWXW010000058.1:0-42099 GCA_050187075.1 Kofleriaceae bacterium
GGGGTCAGACTCAACTTGCGCAACTTACGGGACGTAAGTTGCGCAAGTTGAGTCTGACCCCACTCCTAGCTACCGAACGTGATGCCCTGCGCGAGTGGGAGATCCGCGGAGTAGTTGATCGTGTTGGTCGCCCGCCGCATGTAGCTCTTCCATGCATCGGAGCCGGATTCGCGGCCGCCGCCGGTCTCCTTCTCTCCACCGAACGCGCCGCCGATCTCGGCACCGCTGGGACCGATGTTGACGTTCGCGATCCCGCAATCGCTCCCGCTCGCGGAGATGAATTGCTCCGCCTCCCGCAGATCGTTGGTGAAGATCGATGACGACAGGCCCTGCGGAACGTCGTTGTGGCTCGCGATCGCTTCGTCGAGGCTGCGATACCCGAGCACGTAGAGGATCGGCGCAAACGTCTCATCGCGCACCACAGAGCTCTGCGCCGGCATGTGGACGATCGCAGGACGCACGTAGTGGCCACCATCGCATCCGCTCACCGCGACGCGATCGCCGCCAACGACGCGCCCTCCTTCATCGCGGGCGCGGCCGAGCGCAGCCTGCATCACATCGAACGCCGCTCCGTCGATCAGCGGACCGACCAGCGTCGAGGGTTGCCGCGGGTCGCCGATGCGGATCTGCGCATAGGCCGCTTCGAGCCGGCCGGTGACCTGGTCGCGAATCGATTCGTGCACGATCAGCCGGCGCAAGGTCGTGCAGCGCTGACCACACGTGCCGGCAGCGGAGAACAGGATCGCCCGGGAGGCGAGCTCGAGGTTCGCCGTCGGAGCGACGATCATCGCGTTGTTCCCGCCGAGCTCGAGCAGGCAGCGCCCGAACCGGGCAGCGACCCGTGGTGCGACGGCTCGCCCCATTCGCGTCGAGCCCGTCGCGCTCACCAGCACGACCCGGGGATCGTCGACGAGCGCTTCGCCGGCTCGTGCCGTACCGATCACCAGCTCGGACAGCCCATCCGGCGCGCGTGCGCCCGATTCCGCGAACCGCGCCACCGCGCGACCGAACACGGCCTGGCACGCCAGTGCGGTGAGCGGCGTCTTTTCCGACGGCTTCCACACCACCGAGTTGCCGCACACGATCGCGAGCGCGAAGTTCCACGCCCACACCGCGACCGGGAAGTTAAACGCGCTGATCACGCCGATCACGCCGAGCGGGTGCCAGGTCTCACTCATCCGGTGCCCGGGACGCTCCGAGGCGATCGTGAGGCCATAGAGCTGCCGCGACAATCCGGTGGCGAAGTCGCAGATGTCGATCATCTCCTGAACTTCGCCGAGCGCCTCGGCGGTGATCTTGCCGGCTTCGATCGTCACGAGCTCGGCGAGCATGACCTTGTGCTTGCGGAGCTCGTCACCGAACAGCCGGATCAGCTCGCCGCGGCGCGGTGGCGGCACGTTTCGCCACGACTGGAACGCGTGGTGTGCGCGGCCGATCGCAGCCGTGACCGCGGCGCGGTCCGCGGTGGCCAGCCGTGCAGTGATCGAACCGTCGATCGGCGTTCGCGCCGTCAGATCGCCGTCGCCGACGGAGCCTGTGACCTCGAACACGCGGAGCTGCTGGGAGACGTCCATGGCCGCGCTCATACCGCGGCGCCGCGGGCTTTGTCGAGGCGCGTCTACACCCCGAACAGCGACGCGATGCACGCGATCGCGCAGGCCAGCGTCAGCGTCGCACCGACGAGCCGAGGTCGCGTCGCAAACCCGAACACCGGCCTGCCCAGGACATCGAACCGCGCCACCGAGGTCAGGTGAGCGAGCCACGACGGTGTCACGTGCGCCGGCCGGCATGGACGGGTCTGAAGCCGCGCGTGGCGCAGGACGTATTCGACCTCGGCGAGGCAGGGCCGGTCCTCGGGTTGCTTGGACAGCATGCGTGTCAGCAGCTCGGCGAGCTCGGCAGGAATCTCCGGCCATAGGTCGTTCGGTGGCGGCGGCGGGCTGTAGAGGTGGTGCTGGATCAGCTCGATGTCGTCGTCCGAGCGGAACGGCGGCCGTTGAAACAACAACTGATAGGCGAGCACCGCCAGCGAGTAGACGTCTGCCGCAGGCGTGATCGGCTCACCACGGGCTTGTTCCGGCGCGACGTAGGTCAGGGTGCCGACGATCATTCCTTGCAGTGGATCGTGCTCGCGCATCACGTGGGCGACCCCCCAATCGACGAGCTTGATCTGATAGCCGCCGGCGCCTGGCCGATCGAGCACGAACACGTTGTCGAGCTTCAGATCGCGATGGACCACGCCCGCGGAGTGGGCCGCGCTCAGGATATCGCACAGCTCGATCAGCAGCTCGAGTGCGCGATCGTGGCCGACCAGTCGGCGATGCACGAGGTGGCCGAGCGTCTGGCCGTACAGCCGCTCCATCGCGAGGTACGGCCGTCCACCGAACGTGCCGGTCGCGAATACGTCGCACACGCCAGGGTGATCGATGAGGTGAACGACGCGCGCCTCGCGCAGGAACGTCTCCGCAGACAGCTCCGTGCGCAGCACCGACGCATGACAGACCTTGAGTGCTGCGCGCTTGCCGAACCCGTGGTGCGTGACCGCGTAGACCGCACCCATGCCGCCTCGGCCGAGCTCGCTCACGATCTGCCAGGCACCGACGCGGTGACCCGGCGGCAACGTCTCCGCGATCGGATCCTTGGGCCGGCCCCTCGAGATCGCGCGCGGGGCACTCGCCCGGGTGGTGCGATCGCGTTGATCGTCCGAACCATCGGCGCTCCGGTCGTGAATCGTCGCGGCGACTGCGGTCATGGACGCGGCTCGGTGCATGAAGCGGACCCACGACGAGGTCGGCCAACGCCAAGGAATTGGCATGTTCTGCGTCGGAGGCATGCGCGCCACCGCGCAGCCGTGACGACTCTGCTCAACCGGGTTTGAACTTCGCCTTGATGGTGACCGGCGTCGACGGTGCGATGATGCACGTCGCGTCCTGAGCGTCGCAGCCGCCGCCTTGCCAGCGCATCAGCTGCCATCCCACGCTCGGCCGCGCGACCAGCAGGAGCTGCGCGCCGCTGGTCACCAGGTACGAACATTCGCGCTCGATCGCCGTGCAGGTTTGTCCGCCGGAGACCGCTACCTCTCCGAAACCGTGAATCGCGATCCGGACCTCGATCTCCGGCGGTGCGTCGTCCGGCGATGCGTCGGCCGGATGTGGATCATCGACGTGCGTATCGACCACGATCGCATCGACGGGAGTCGCGGCCGAGCAAGCCATCGCACGCCCCGCCGCCGCACAGAACCCGCTCGTGCCACAGCGTTGATCCGGTGCGCAATCGTGGTCGGTGTTGCACGCCACGACACACTCCGGCAGCTCGGGCGAGTAACACGCAGTCGCGAGCGCGACGAACGGCATCCACCTCAGAACTTCCATTTCACTCCCATCTGCGCACCGCCATCCTTCGCCGACACGACCACCGGGAACGGGCGCTCCTGGCGCCGCCCCGCGACGTACAAGCTGACACCGGTCACCGCAGCGATGCCTCCAGACACCCCGAACACCCACGCTCGCGTCGAGGCGCTCTCACCACGCGAATGCATGGTTTCGAGCTGTGGCCACGGCGTTCCCGCCGCGTACGCGCGGGTGACGTCCTCCGCTGCGCGATGGGCTTGCCAGCCGTAATAGGTCGCGGCGCCGAGCGCGAGCGCGCCGCCGACCGTAGCTCCGATCCCGACGCGCTTGAGCATCTCGCCGCGGCGTGGGCGAGCGCTCCGATGCTCGTCGCCGGTGGTTATTCGCGAGATCGCCGCGTGACCGGCGGTCTCGGTGGAGCACTCGGAGATCGACGCCAGCTGCGCTTGCGCCACCGAGCGTGCTCGATCGCGCGGCTCGTTCGCGAGGTAGCGCCGATACATCGCGGCGGCGTCCTCGCAGTTGCCGGCGAGACGATGGGCCTGGCCGAGATTGAACAGCAGGCCCGTGCTCGGTGCGAGGAGGTACGCCTGCTCGAACGCCGCGATCGCTGCGGGATAGCGACCCTGCTCGTGCAGCTGGCGACCGCGCTCGGCGAGCACGCGCGCCTGGTCGGGGACAGGATCCGCGAAACCGCCCGATGTCGCGGCAAGCACCGCGCACAATGCGATCCGCGCGAGTCTCATCGGTATGAATCGATCGTGCCGTCTGGATCGAGAGCTGAAGCGCGGTGCGGCGCGACCGGTAGCTTCGGCGTTGCAAGATGGCGAGCACGACGATGGTTCTTCATCGCAGCGCGCTCGTCCCGATCGGTGGGCGCGCTCGGACGCGGTCTTGGTGGATCGGATTGCGGCTGGGCGCCGCGTGCGCTCGCTGGCGTCACGCTCGACGTCGCATGTGTGGGCCGGCTGCGTTCGCGCTGCGACTCGCTGGTCACATCGCGCGGGGGAGTCGTGCCGCGGACGTCGATCTCGAAGTCGGGCAGGTCGCCCGGAGCGAGCGCCGGCATGGGCTCGATGTTGCTGATCGAGGCGGCCGCGGCCTGTGGGCTGCCGCCGCGCGTGAACGCGAACACCGCGGCGCTTGCGGCGAGTGCGAGTGCACCCGCGGCGTACCGCCAGCGACCGCCCTGGGCAGCGAATGCGGGAGGAATCGTCCCGAGGATCGCGACCGCCGATCGGATCGCGCTGGTTCGGCGGCGCGGCGTCGTCCACTCACCCAAGAACCGCGACGGTAGCAGCCGCCGATGCGCGAGCTCGCTGCGCACCTGCTCGAGCCGATCGATCACTTCCGCGATCGAAGGCCGATCGGCGGGAAGCTTCGCGAGCATGGCGAGCAGCAACACTTCCAGCTGGGCGGGGATGCACGGCCACAGCTCGCTCGGCGGTGCAGGCGTCGCCCGCATGTGCATCATCATGACTTCGGCCGCGGTGCTGGCCTCGAACGGCAGCGCCTCGAGGAACAGCTCGTACGCCATGACACCGAGCGAATACACATCCGTCTTCACGGTGACCGCTGCACCCGCGGCTTGTTCGGGCGATAGATAGCGCGGCGTGCCCACCAGCTGACCTTCGATCGTGTGGCGTGAGCTGGTCGGTCCGATCACCTTGGCGATGCCCCAGTCGAGTAACTTGATCGCCGGCGCGCCCGGATGCTGCGGGTTGTCGACGAGGAACACGTTGTCGAGCTTGAGATCTCGGTGGATGACGCCTGCGGCGTGCGCTGCGCTCACCGCGCTGCAGATCTGGAGCAGGATCTCGATCGCCTGATCGGGCAGGATCTTGACGCGCTCCGCGTACTCCGCGAGCGTGCAGCCATCGAGCCGCTCCATCACCAGATACGGACGACCGTCCGGTAGGTGACCGGTCTCGAAGATGTCGACGATGTTGGGATGCGCGATCTGGTTGACGACCTTTGCTTCGAGGAACAACCGATCGGCATTGAAGCCTCGCCCGAGCAAGCGGTTGTGGACGACCTTGAGCGCGGCGCGCTTGCCGATGTCGTCATGCACCACCGCGTAGACGGTGCCCATGCCACCGCGACCGAGCTCGTACTCAACCGTCCACGGTCCGGCGCGTACTCCCGGAGCCAGGACATCAATGTCATCATCTGCACACGATCCCGAACTATCGGCAGCTGTCGGGTACATCGTCCGCATACGCCCTCCGTTGTGCAGCCGTTGTGCCGGCCGTTTTCCAAGCGCGATGAGGGCTTGGCCGAACGCAGCGTGCCTCCCGGGCGCGTTGTGGCGGGACGACACGTTTGCATCCGCGTCGGTCTAACGGTGGCCGATCTCTGCGAGGTACCGCCGGGTTAGCGAGTTTTCTCACATCGCGATGCAGTTCTTCCGTTACGCCTGCCGAAGAACCCGCGTCACCAGAGTGTGAGTGAACATGAGCGCCAGGACATGTCGGCCGCCGACATGGCTCCCCCAACCACCCAACCATCCACCTCTAACCGGCTCGCGCTCGCGCTCCTTCATCCGCGCGCGGAGATCATTCCGATCGATGGGCCGCTGCTCGTAGGTCGATCGCCGGACTGCGATGTCATCCTCACTGACGACACGGCTGCTTCGCGCGCCCACGCGCGCATCGCGCCCACGCCGAATGGGATCGAGGTCATCGACTTGCACAGCCGAAACGGCATCTACCTCGATGGCCGCCGGATCATCGGACGGGCGACCATTCATACGGGTGTGCTGCGTATGGGCGACAGCATCGCCATCGTCGTGCCGATGCGCGAAGAGCTTCCAGGTGCGCGCGATCTCGACACACCACTGGTGGGTGGCGCGGCGCTCGACGTGGTTCGTATGGCCGCACGGTCGGTTGGCCCGACCGAGCAACCGATCCACCTCGTGGGCGAGACCGGAACCGGCAAGGAGATCGTCGCGCGTTGGCTCCACGAGCTGAGCCAGCGTAGCGGGCCGTTCGTCTCGGTCAATTGCGCGGCACTTCCGCCGCATCTGGTCGAGACCGAGCTGGTCGGTCGCGCCGACAACAGCGCGATGGGCGTACCCGAGCGGCACGGGCTGATCGCGGCGGCCGCGCGAGGGACGCTATTTCTCGACGAGATCGGCGAGCTTCCACTGGACGCACAGCGAACCTTGCTGAGCGTGCTCGAGCAGCCGTACGAGCCCGGGGCCGGGTTTCGGCTGATCACGGCCACGAATGTCGAGCTGTCACCGGCGATCGAGTCCGGCCGCTTCGATCGCGCACTGGCAGAAAAGCTGCGCGCCGCCGAGATCCGGCTGCCAACCCTACGCGAGCACCTGGAGGATCTCACCGAGCTCCACGGCTACTTGATCCGACGATCGGGGCGAGCCGTGCGGCTATCGCCCGATGCGATCGAGGTGCTCGCTCGCTATCATTGGCCGCAGAACGTTCGCGAGCTCGATCACGTGCTGCGCTCGATCGCCGCGAACGTGCGTGGCGAAGTCGCCCTTGCAGATCTGCCGCCTCGGATGCAGATCGGCTTCCGGCTCGCGCCGATCCGCGCGGCGACCGCGGATCAGCACGCGGAGATCACGCACGCACGCGTCGACGAGGTGTTGCGCGAGCACAACGGTAACGTTCGTCGTGTGAGCGCCGCCCTCGGGATCGCACGCACGCGGTTGTACCGGTTGATGGAGAAGTGGTCGGTCGATCCGAACCAGTACCGGCGTCCCGAGGATATTCAGCCGCCGAAGGATCCCTCCGCGTCGGCCTGAGCGAATCGTTGCAGCGGGCGTCAACGACGCCGGCGGTAGCGCGCCCAGGCCGCGCGGCCATCATCGCGATACCATCCGCCGCGTTGCCACACGCGTCGTCCGCCGTGCACCGTCCATGTTCCCGTCACGTAGACCTGGCCGGGACGATCGACTTCCCAGGCTCCGGGGACCCAAACGTAGCCGTTGCCCCGGTCGTCCCAGTATCCATCGATGTAGACGTAGCCGGCGCGTGGAGCCGCCCAGTAGCCGTCGACCCAGACGTACTGGTTATTCTGCGGCGCCCAGTACCCTTGTACCCAGTAGTAGCCAGCGCGCTCCGGCTGCCAGTAGCCCGTCTGCCATGCCCAGTTGCCGTTGACGTACGCGTACCGGCCATTGACCCAGACGTGGCCCGGATTATGACCGTACTCGTAGTACTCGACGTTGACCGCGACCGGAGGTGGCGTCGCGACCGCGGTGGCGACCGCGGCGACGGTGAGCGCGGTCGCCGCGACGGCGATCGGGCTGGGTCCGCGAATTCGCATCGCGCCATGAACGCCGCCGTAACACCCCGAGCCGACGACCCACGCTGCCACCACTGCAACACCGATGCTGCGCATCGCGCGATGATCGGATGAAACCCACGTCGACTACAAGATCGCGGTCAGATCAGTGGTCGAGTGCCAGCTGCTGTGATCCAGGCAACGCCAGCGACGGATCACCGAGCGACGATGCGAGATCCAGCTCGTGGCGCGCCCCCACGTCGACGTCCTCCAGCCATCGGATACAACCTTCGGGGTTGGCCTGGATGCCTGCATCCGCGAGCTCGACGAGCTCGGTAGGGACCCAGGACACGAGGTAGACGCGATACGGCGAGGTCTTGGTGACGTTGTGGTCCACGCCGAGCGCGATCCACGTATCCCAGGGCGGCGTGTTCTCCACGTCGAAGAAGCCATGCGATTCGTGCTCGGCGGCGCCGCAGCACAGGTTGACGTCCGGGAAGTACACGAGCAATCGACCGACGTCGGGTTGCGACAGCTCCGCCGGTGGCGTGCGCTCGGGAGGATTGCGAAACAGGCACATCGCGCGATTGCGGATCACGCTGAACACCGTCCAACCGCGATCCGACGCGAGGAGCCAAGGTCGCAGCGCGTCGCTGCGCAGCGATCGCTGGGGATTGTCTCTCCGCGCGCGGGGGCGACACCACGCGATGGTTTCGCTCCATCGTTGTGCAAACGGGGCGTCGTCGAATACGAATACGGACAGCTGTCTCATCGCCGGTACTCCTGATCCGATCACGGTGCACTCACGCGTGATGAAGCGCTCGAGACGATTGTTGCGAACGCCCGGTCGTGCTCGATCGCGAGCGCGCGGAACGAGCGGCGGATTGGCGTCGCTGAGCGGCGAAACGCGTGGTCGCCTTGCGCCGGTTCCGGCGGTGTTCGACGTGATGCGGCGGACCTGGCGTTGCGTCCTCTCGACATGAGGTCTCCTGGGCGGCGATTCGATGCAGAGCGCGTGCCGGCACATCGCTTGCTTTTCGCTCCATTGCGGAACTGGAGGTCAGCAATGGGATCATTTCGAAGGACGCTCGGTGCGTCGACGCTCACGCATGACAAGGTCGTCAACCTCGAGGGCCAGGATATCGGCAAGATCGAAGAGCTCATGATCGATGTCACGACTGGGCGCGTCGCCTACGCGGTGCTGTCGTTCGGAGGATTTCTCGGATTTGGCAGCAAGCTGTTTGCGTTGCCGTGGTCGGCGATCACCGTCGACGAGCAGAAGAAGCGCTTCGTCGTCAACGTGACGCGTGAGACGCTCGAGAAGATGCCGGGATTCGACAAGGCCCACTGGCCAGATCTCAACGATCTCGAATATGCGACCGGCGTCTATCGCAAGTGGGGCGCAAATCCCTACTGGATGTGATTGCGGCGTGCGCGTCGGCACGGTGGTGCTGACGCGCTACGCGGTCGGTGGCGCTACATCACCGACGCATCGCGCTCAGGCGCACGATCGCTGACCTCGGCGATGCCCTCCTCGCGAGCGCAGTGAGCACAGCAGTAGTAGTGACCGCGCGCCTCCATCCCGTGTCCGATGATCGGGACCTTGCAGTGCTTGCAGCGCGGCGCGAGCATGTGAATCGCACACGCGAACGAGTCGAACACATGAGTGGTTCCCGCGATCGCGACCTCGAAGGCCTTGTCGTACGTGTTCCCGCAACATTCGCAATTCTTCATGCGTGCATGGCTGTGCAAGTCGCGATCCGCAACGTGCGAGTGGGGGACCACCACCCACGTCGCCAGTGATACGGTGGGCGACGCGAATGCAGCCGTGGAAAACGCTCGACACCGTGGCGACGAACGAGGGCGCGCTGCAGCTGCGCCAGCGCGGTGATCGCGAGTTCTTGATCGTGATCGATGGCCGCGTCTTGATGACGAGCAAGGAGCGGCGCTCCGAGGAAGCGCTCGCCAGCTTCGCATGTCGAGCGATCGCGTCGCGGCGTGAGCCGCGCGTGCTGATCGGCGGACTCGGGATGGCGTACACGTTGCGCGCTGCGCTCGATGCGCTCCCCGCGGACGCACACGTCGTCGTCGCCGAGCTGACGCCCCAGGTCGAGCGGTGGTGCCGGGGCCCACTCGCCGCACTGACGGATCATGCGCTCAGCGATCCGAGAGCTCGCGTCGTGATTGGCGACGTCAGCGATCACATCGCGCGTGCGCCCGCCGGATCGTACGACGCCATCCTGCTCGATCTGTACGAGGGACCACACGCCGCCACGCAGACCGCCAACGATCCGTTCTACAGCGCCGCCGCGCTCGCGCGCAGCCACTCCGCACTGCGTGCGGGAGGAGTGCTCGCGGTCTGGTCGGAAGACGCCGACGATCCGTTCCTTCGGAGGTTCCGCGCAGCGCGCTTCAGGGTCACGACCCACCGGCTGGGAAGTAGCCGAACCCACATGGTTTATATCGGCGAACGGCAATAGCGTGCCCCGGTGGGCGTGGCTGGAGGTGGCTACCAGTCCACAGCGGGCAGGTGGCTACTCCCCCGGCCAGCGCGGGATCGAGGCCCATGGATCCAGGTAACTACATCGGCCTGAGCTTGGTTCGAGCCGTGCAGTAGGTGCCCTCGTATGTCGCAGCGGAAGCTCATGTGGTTCGCGGCCGCCGTCGTCATCCTCAACTTGCTCGATGCGGTTTTCACGCTTGCATACACGACCTCCGGACTTGCGACCGAGTCCAATCCGATGATGGAAGTCGTGCTCGATCACCATCCGGTGTTGTTCATGGTTGCCAAGCTCAGCTTGGTCTCGTTGTGCGTGACGCTGCTGTGGCGGTTCGCCAACCGGAGTCTGGCGGTGGCTGCGCTGCTGGGCGCGACTGCGATGTACGGCGCGCTGATCGGATATCACCTGTCGGCCGTGCCCAGGCTCGTCGCAACGCTGTAGTCGCCGGAATCATCCACCCGCGGATCGCTCGGTCGCCGATGGCTGGTCGCGTGTCAGGGTTTCTCGGACGCCGCGGGAGCTGTTGAATGAAGGTCGACGCGCAACGTCGAAGCTCGCACGCCGCGCGAGTTTCGCCACCGTCACTTGTTCGGCGCGAACGGCAAAGCTACGTTCCCGGCCCCGCCTGACGGTGCGGAGGAAAGGTTCTATGCGAAATCACCATGCCATTCTGATCGCGCTCGCGATGTTGTCGACGCCCGTGTTCGCGCAACCCGCCAAGCCGGCCACCAAGGCCAAGCCGCACAAGCCCGTCAAGGTGACGATGCACGACGCCGCCGGAAAAGATCTCGGGACGGCGACGCTCTCGCACAGCGCCAAGGGCGTGTCGATCAAGCTCGATCTGCATGACCTTCCCGCCGGGGAGCACGCGATTCACATCCATCAGACGGCCAAGTGCGAAGGCCCCGACTTCAAGTCGGCCGGCGGACACTTCAACCCGCACGGCAAGAAGCACGGCATGAAGAGCCCCGAGGGTGCGCACGCCGGCGACATCCCGAACATCACCGCAAACGCGAAGGGCAAGGTGAAGAAGACGATCATCGCGCCCAACGCAACCATGGTGGAAGGCGAGCAGACCTCGGTGTTCACCGATGGCGGAACCGCGCTGGTGATCCACGCCAAGGCCGACGACATGGTGACCGACCCGGCCGGCAACGCGGGCGATCGGATCGCGTGTGGCACGATCACCGACGGTGCAGCCGCGGCGGCAGCGCCATCGGCTCCGGCAACGCCCGCCAAGACGGCAGCACCTGCCGCGCCGGTGAAGACCGCAGCGCCGAAATAGTTACCTCGCTCGGGCGACGCGGGGCAGGGTTTGCGGCGAAGCACCCGTTTGCGATTCGCTGTCGCCGCTCGCGATCTCCACTTCGGTCATCGCGTCGCCGCTACATCGCCGGCGCCACGATCTCCTGGATCTTGCCGTACTTCATCTCGGTGTCGTGACCGCCGTGGCAGCGGATCTCCGCTTCGAGGCCATCGCCGCCCAGCGGTAAGTCGCGATCCGGGTTGGGCATGACCTGACCGGTGTTGGTCTCGCGCATCATCAACACCCAGTTGTTGACTGGCTTGTCGTTGGCGTCGAGGCCATCGGGGTCGAGCCACTGCTCGTAGACCCGCATGCCATTGGCGTCGGGGTACGCGATCACCTTGTAGCCGATCCACTTGTGCTCGAGGTTGATGTTCAGGGTCTTGCATGACGGACAGTTGGCGTCGTCGTGGTTGGTCGGATGCGGCCACTCCGAGCTGATGCTCGCGCGTCCATCCGCGATGTCGATCCGCGGCTCGACCCACTGGCAGTCGGGGAGGTCGTCGCAACCGCCGTGATTCGGTCCATCCGTCTTCATCTCGATCTTCTCGGTTTCGGACGTCAGGTAGTAGCCGGTCACCTCGTAGCTGATGAAGGTATGGTTGGCGTTGTAGCGGTCCCCATTGTCGTGACGAGCGCCGTACTCGAGGGCAACCGACGCGGTCATCGTGGGCTGGTAGATCTGGGTGACGCCATCCGCGTCGACGCCGTTCGTGGTCTGCGAACCGGAGCCATCGCGTGTCGCGTCGACCGAGAACTGGTTGTTGGCATCGGGGCTGGCGGGACTGCCGCCGTCTCCGCCGTGACACGCAATCGCCACCGCGAGTAGCGCCGGCGAGACGCCGGCACCGGCGGCGCCGAACAAGGATCGATCGGTTCGTGAGCTGATCATGGAATGCCTCCGATGGTTCAGTGACAGGTGACGGTGCCGCTGTCGGTGAAGGTCGAGCCCGCGATCGGCTTGAACTCGTATTCGGCGCGATCGTCGTAGAGCTTCAGATGCAGGACGCCATAGGTCTTGCCGTTGCGGATCTCGGTGATCGCGGGCTGATCGGCGTCGAAGTCGCGAAGCTTTCGCCCGCCGGTTCCGACGACGATCTGGGTGATGCCATTGGTGGGATCCACCGCGCCCTGATCGTCGAGCGGCTTGAACCGCTCGTAGTCGTGATCGTGGCCTGCGAGGACCATCTCGGCCTTGGCGTCGAACAGCGCCTGCCACAGCGCCTGCGTGCCGGTCCCATTGCCATGCTCCCCCGAGCTCCATCGCGGGTGATGCCAGTAGGCCAGCGTGCACGGCTTGGTGTTCGCCGCGAGATCATCACGCAGCCACTGCTCCTGCGCAGAGCCGGCGTTGCATGCGATCTCGTCGCACTCATCCTCGCCATTGGTGTTGATCGCGATCAGGTGCCAGTTGCCGAGGTCGAAGCTGTAGTAGCCCTTGTCGGGGTCCCCGGCAGCGGCGCCGAAGTAATCGAAATAGCCCGAGGCATCGGTGGTTCGGTACTCGTGGTTCCCGGGCGTGGGATGGATCCGGCTCTTGAACTTGCCCCACGTCGGCTCGAAGTAGTCCTGGTAGTTCGCGGTCGAGCCATTGCTGTACGCGTTGTCTCCGAGCAGGATGATCGTTCCGTCCAGCGTATCGACGAGATTCGCGGTCTGGGTGTCGTTCGGGTCCGAGCTCGCGACGTCCCCGGCCGCGATCAACAGATGCGGCTCGCCCGGCATCGGCGTATCGGGCGCGTCGGTGGCGTCGTGGCCCGGCGCGTCCTTGGGATCACCGGTTCCATCATCGTCGCCGTGATCGTCATCCCCGACGGCCGAGCCGCCGTGACAAGCGGTGGCGAACAACGCGAGTGCAAGTGCGCTGCAGCTGGATCGCGGTCGAGAAGAGAACCAAGAGCTCATGACATCCTCATCGGCAATGCAGGTGCGGTCTGGGGCGGCGCGAGCACTGCGCCACATCAGCGAAGCCAGTCGATTGGCGTGCTCGGAAAGCGAGCCGCACACTAGCGAAGCCGCGCATCGCAGCGAGCTTCGAGCGATTCCACGCGATGTCTTTTGGACATGAAGGGTGGGGGGGGCAGACGCCGGTTCTTGCGCATCCTCGACGGACACCTCCGACCGAGCGCTGCGGATTCCGACGTTGCCCACAGTGTAGGCGACAGTGGGTGCCCGCGATCTTGGCGCCCGATCCGCGCAACGCGTAGGCTACTCGCCGTGACGATCGTGCTCGGTTACGCGCTCGCCCTTGCAGGGCTCACGATCGCGATCGTCGCGATTGCACCGATGCTGAGCGGCGGCGTGAAGTACGGGGCTGCGCGCATCATGTTGATCAACTTGTTGCGAACGGATCCGAACCAGGCCGAGCGATTGTGTCGCGGCGTGAAGGGAACGTTCTTCGAAGCCGTGACCGCCGCGATCTCGACCGCCGCCATGACGATGTCGCGCGATCCGAAGGCGATCACGTCGGCGAGCTTGCCGGCGTTCGACGCAGCGAGCATGGGCGTGGCGACGCAGTGGAAGCAGCGCGTCGGCAAGGGGCGCCTCGCGTGCATCCTGGCCGGCATCGGGTTGGGGCTCGCGATCTCCAAGAACGCGGTACCGGTCGTGATCGTGATCTGTGGTGTCGGTACCGTTGGCGGTTGGATCTGGTTGATGGTCACCAAGGCCGAGGTGGAGCGTGCGCTGCTGCGTGCCCGCGGCGAGATCCTGCCCGAGGTCGACCGCGCATTCGTCGACGGGCGCTACACGCACGCGCGCTGACGCCACGCCAGCTCGTGGCCAGTGTGGCGGGTTTCGCACGGAGTCATGAAACGGTTTCAGCGCTTTAGCGTCCTGCCCAGTGTGAAGTGGCGGTTGCCACTTTTCGCTTATGGCGGGTCCGGTGCCCGTGTTACGACTATGCCCACTTCGACGGGGTTGGCGTGTGCTTGGGTCACTCCGCCCCGGTTTTCAGTTCTGCTCGTCTTCCCCCCCGTGTTACGGAGGCGTTCATGAGGCTCCCGTCGAGACTGTGTTTGTTCGTCGCGTTCGGACTCGCCGCTTGTGGCTCGGATACATCCTCGCAGCCGCAGGAGCTCTCACATGACTTCCCGCCGGTGCAGATCAGCCCCGAAGAGGGCGAGACCGAGAAGTGGTGCCAGTCATGGACGCTCAACAACGAGGAAGACATCTACGTCAACTCGATCGCGATGCAGAACGATGGCTACTTCCACCATTCGAACTGGTTCTGGGTGCCGGAGGGGACGTACCCCGGTCCAGACGGAACCTGGCTGTGTGACGAGCGCGGTTACGAGCAAGGCGCTGCGGCGGTGACGGGTGGTGTGGTGTTCGCGCAGTCGACGCAAGCCACCGATGAGACGCTCGGCTTTGCCCCTAACGCGGCATTCAAGATCCCCGCACACTCGGTGATCGTCGGCGGTTTGCACCTCGTCAACCCATCCGAGGAAGTAGCGACCACCAGCCTATCGTTCCAGATCAAGCCGATCCGCGAGGACCAGGCGGAGATCATGCTGTATCCGGCGGCGTTCACGTACTACTCGCTCGAGATCCCACCCAAAGCGAAGTCGCGGTTCCAGGGCACGTGCGATTTCGCCAGGGACTTCGGCGGACCTCTCGACTTCAACTTCTACTACATGCTTCCGCACTATCACTCGTACGGGACCGGCACGAACCTGATCGCCGAGATGCCGAACGGGCCGACGAGTGTGTTCGGCAGCGAAGGCCAGATCGGGGAGCCGAAGTCGAAGAAGCTGGATCCGCCATTCAACACGACGGGGTCCTCGAAGCTGACGTTCTCGTGTGACTACTACAACAACACGAGCGAGCAGATCGGCTGGGGCAACGCCGGCGGTGAGATGTGCATTCTCGTCACGTGGACCGACGCGCCGTACATGATTCTCGCGGCCGTCAGCATGGCCGGCACGCACGTTGGCAACGTCGACGGCGTCGAGCTGTACGATGGTGATTGCCGCACGATTTTCATGAACCCCGACTGAGCAACCCAACTGTCGCCGCGGAGGGAGAACATGAGGCTCGTACCGAATCTATCGTGGTTCGCTGTACTCGGAGCCGCCGCCTGCGGATCAGACAGCTCCACTCAACCGTTGTTGCTGCGCCACGAGTTTCCGGTCGTTCAGATCGAAGCGCAGCAGGAGACCGAGGAGTGGTGCCAATCGTGGACGCTCGACAACGACGAGCCGGTGTACGTCAATTCGATCACCATGGCCAACGATGGCTACTTCCATCACTCGAACTGGTTCTGGGTCCCGGAGGATGAATACGACGGCCCCGATGGCACGTGGCGATGTTCCGATCGCGACTATGATCAATCGACCGCGGCGATCATCGGTGGCGTGCTGTTCGCGCAGTCGACCCAGGCGACCGACGAGACGCTCGGATTCGCGCCCAATGCGGCGTTCAAGATCCAACCGCGCGCGCGGCTGATCGGCGGCTTGCATCTGGTCAATCCGTCGGACGAGGCGGTCGAGACCAAGCTGTCGTTCGAGATCACGTCGATCCGCGAGGACCAGGCCGAGATCGCGCTCGCGCCCGCGACGTTCACGTACTTTCCGCTGGCGCTTCCGCCCAACAAGAAGTCTCGGTTCCAGAGCACCTGCGATCTCGACCAGGCGTTTGGCGCGCCCGCCGACTTCCGGTTCTACTACATGCTGCCGCACTACCACGCGCTCGGCACCGGCACCACGATGACCGCCGAGCTGCCGAGCGGCCCGATGACGTTCTTCGGCAGCGAGGGTTCGATCGGCGAGCCCAGGTCGCAGAAGCTCGATCCGCCGTTTCATGCGGCGGGTGCATCGACGGTGTCGTTCTCGTGCGACTACTACAATTCCACCGCCGCCGAGGTCGGGTGGGGCAACGCGACCGGCGAGATGTGCATCATGGTCGCCTGGACCGACAGCCCGTACTTCATCTACGGCGCGGTCCGCGGAGAGAGCACCGCGAAGGGAAATGTCGACGGCGTCGAGGTCTTCGAGGCCGGCTGCGAGCTCGCGTTCTTCGAGAATTGAGGACGCAAGCGGTTCGCCGATGTCGCATTTGCGAGATGACGATCACGGTCTCCGCTGTCCAGCCGGCGAACTTCGCCGCTAAAACGAAACAAACCGCGCTACACGGTGCGCGCTGCGACGTTTCTCAGTACGTTACTGATGGACTTTGGAGTAAGGGGAGATTCAATGACGAAGCGTTCAGTTGTTGCAGTGATCCTACTCACCTTCATCACGTTCGGAATCTATGGACTGGTGTGGTTCGTCAAGACCAAGGGCGAGATGGTGCAGGCGGGTGCCGACATTCCCACGTCGTGGTTACTGATCGTGCCGATCGCGAGCATCTGGTGGATGTGGAAGTGGTCGGGCGGCGTCGAGCATGTGACGCGCGGTAAGCAGTCCCAGGTGATCGCGTTCATCCTGGTGTTCATCCTGGGCATCATCGGGATGGCGATCGTCCAGGTCGCACTGAACCAGGCGATCGACGAGGGCGCCCCCGGCAACCTCGCGCGCGCGCGCGTCGCGTAACGGAGTCGTTCAGTACTCGGTCCGGCGAAACAGCACGCCGCTGCCCCACAGGATCAACGCAGCGAGCACGCCGGATAGCAGCATCACGAACCAGAACTGATGCTGCACGATGCCGAGATACACCGGCAGCATCGGCACGATCGCGATGTTCTGACCGACGTAGAGCACCAGGATGACCGCAATCAGGATCGTCCTGGACACCACGCCGAACAACGCGCCGACGGTGGCGGACAGCGCGATCACGCCGATCATCGAGACCAGCGCCTTGGCCGCGTCGTAGATCATCGGCCCTTCGAGCGGTTCACCGCGGATCCAGTCGATCGCGATGCCGAGCGCGGTCGATGCGACGCACGCGATCGTCACGCAGGTGAACACCGCGGCGAACTTGGCCCAGATGATCGCGTCTCGGCGGATCGGTCGAATCACCAGCAGCTCGTAGACCTTACGATTCTTCTCGCTCACGATGTCCACCGCCACCATCAGCGCGGCGACCGTGCCGGCCAGGCTCGACATCACGAACGTCATGAACGCGGTTGCCGAGAGCCTCGCGCCGAGTCCTCCGGCGATCGCGTCTTTGGGCAGCAACAGGTAGCCGGCGATCGCGATCAGCGGAAGCACGACCCAGAGCACGATCATCACGCGCGACCTGGCGAACCCGACGAGCTCATCGCGGATCAGCAGCCCGGTGGCGCTACGCTGCGCTGGCACGAAGATCTCCTCGGTTGATGTAGGCTGCGAACAGATCGTCGAGATCGGGCTCCGCGACACCGATTCGACGAACTCGACCGCCGGTGCGGAGCGTGCGCTCGAGGATCGTGTGGATGATCGCATCGGCGTCGCCGCCCTCGGGAACCACGATCCGCCACGAGCTCGGCGTCCGAGGGATGAGCTGTCCGAGCTCGTCGAACGGCAGCGGATCAGGAATCGTCGCCAGCTCGACCTCGATCTCGGTCGGCGACCCGAACGCGGTCATCAAGGTCCGGATCGACCCGCTGGTCGCGATCTTGCCGGCGTTGAGGATCCCGACCCGATCCGCAACGTCCTCGACGTCGGATAGCACGTGCGACGAAAACAGAATCGTGCTGCCCATGCGCTGGCGCTCGCGGATGACATCCTTGAGCAAGCTGCGCGTTGGTGGATCGAGGCCTTCCAGTGGTTCGTCGAGGATCAACAGCTCGGGCTCGTGCAACAGCGCCTGGATCAGCCCGAGCTTCTGGGTCATGCCGCCGGAGAGCTCCTTGACCTTCTTGGTCCGCGCTGCGGACAGTCCGAACCGTTCGAGCAGCTCAGGAATCCGGCGCGCCCGGATCTGCGGTGGAACGCCGCTGAGCGCGCCGAGCGTATCGAGCGCGCTCTCGACGGTGCGCCAGTGCTGAAACCCCGCGGCCTGCGGCAAATAGCCGATCAAGGCATGGGCGCGCTCGCGCTCCTTCACGACGTGCGCACCTCCGACCGTCACGTCGCCATCGAACTTGGTGATCAACCCGGCGAGGATCTTGATCGTCGTCGTCTTCCCCGCGCCGTTGGGTCCGATGTAGCCGAACACTTCGCCACGCTGGATCTCGAACGACACGTCCGAAACCACCGCCTGACCGTAGTAGCGCTTGGTCAGACCACGCACCCGAACCAGGTCATTCATGGCGCGGCAGCGTAGCGCAATCCGCCTACGGTCCCGCCGGTCGTATGCGATGCTTCGCGCGGTGAGCGGTCATATCTACGGTCCTGCCGGTCGTATGCGATGCTTCGCGCGATGAGCGGTCATATCTACGGTCCTGCCGGTCGTATGCGATGCTTCGCGCGGTGAGCGGTCGTACCCACGGTCCTGCCGGTCGTATGCGATGCTTCGCGCGGTGAGCGCCCATCACGAACACCGAAGGTTGTTGCGGGTGTTCGGTGTGCGAGAGACCCGCAAGCGACCAGCCGTGCTGACCGCTGCGGGAGCCGGGTTGATCGGGCTCGCGGTACCCGGGGCGCTGGTCGTGGCGGGCGGAATCGCGGCCGGCCTCGGCGGGTTCACGTTCGCCGATCGTCGCGCGGTGGCAAAGGGCCTCCGGGAGGTCGAGGCGTGGGGATTTCCTGTCGAGGGCTACCGCGCATGGCTGATCGCCGATGACCCGACGTTCGACATCGAGCTCGCGCGCGAGGTCGATCTCGACGTCATTCGCACGTCGGTGCGTGCGATCGAGCCGACCTGCCGAGTCGAGCGCACGTTGCCAAAGGTGTTCCGGATCGTTACGCGCAAGGTCGCGCTGCCGTCGCCCAAGCGGGATGAGCCGGCGATGCTCGTCGGCGATCGCCGGCTGCTCCACGAGCTTCATGCCCAGATCCTTGCACCGCTGCATGCGGACGTCGGCATCGTGGCGATGCGCATGGGCGACGGTTCGGCGTTCTCGTCGGTCGACCGCCGGCTCGCGTTACCGAGCTCGACCACCACCGAGGGCGATAGCATGGGCGCGTTTCGCGATGCCGCGATGGCGGCTCCGCCGGCACTGCAGGCGCTCGTGCACGTCGGTGGGACTCGCGAGCTGCCACGCGAAGCGCGCGGACTACGCCATCGCGCCGAGCGCGTCCTGTACGCGATCCATGCCTCGCCCAACGGAGTCGGTACGGCGGTGGGGTTCGCCGCGTGTGGCGCGGTGACCGGCGCTGGCTGGCTGGATTTCGTCGGTGGGCCTGGTGTCGCCATCGGTGCGGCCGCTGGCTTGTTCTGTGGAGCGATCGCCGCGATTCAGGCGAATCGGCGAAACGCCAGGAAGATCGCAGCGTCGACGCAGGGCCATGGGTTTCCGATCGAGGGCTACGATGACTGGCTGATCAGCGGGCTCCCGCTGTTCGACATCGAGCTCGCCGGCCCGGCGGATCATGGCTGGCTCGCCGAGCAGCTCCGTGCACTCCACGCGTTCAGCATCACCACCAACACCGACGTGCCGTGGGTGGAGCAGATCACGTGGCTCGGCAGTCAGCTCGTGCGGATCGAGACACGCCCGACGCTGATCGAGCCGCCTGGACGCAAGGTCGAGCCGTTCTACGGCGGCAGCCACATGATGTTTCAGACCTTGACCCGCGACGTCCTCGTACCGCTGCACGCGCGGACGGGAATCAAGATCGTTCGCATGGGCGGCTACATCGATCGCCGCGTCTGACGGGCGCCACCCACTACGCGGTGCCGTCGCCCGATTGCTGCTTCGCCTGCGCCATGATGACTGGCATGTGCGGCATCACCACCGGGATGCCCTCGACCGCACCGTGACCACCCTTGATCGTGGTGGAGATCCGTCCCGCGACCTCCGAGGCACCCTTGAGGGCCTCCTCGGCCAGGAACTCGAGCGGGCCTCTGGGATGATGGCCCTGTTCCTTGGATTCCGCCTTGTTCGGCGCAGTGCCGCCCATCACGGCGGCAAGGTCTTCGAGGGTGAGGTCAAGCGACGACATGATGACTCCTGGGCAACGCCAGCCGCACACTGCAGCGAATGTGCCGCTTCGAACCGTCGGACAAACAGCGAGTTGGAGGCGCTTTGGCTGCTATCCGCGGTGAACAACCCGGTCTGGTGCCGGACCACCGAAGCCGGGCAGCGCGAGAGTGACCCGGCCATGTATCGAAGATTTCGCCTGGATCGCAGACGGCCTGCCACTTGTGTTCTACCGCGTCCGCTCGGCATGGGCTCCCGCTCGAGCTCACGGTGCAGGTTCGAGCGCAGCCGAGCCCGCCAACTCGCGGCGCTTCCTCGCTCGCGAGCCGCGTCAGCGCAAGGAGATCGCGCCGGCGTTCGCAGCATCGAGCGTCACCGTCAGCGGCACCTTGGTCTCCGACAGCATCCACGCGGTGACCGCCGCCGCCTCTTCGTCTGAAAGCGTGCCCGGTTCCTTCAGCGGCATCTTTGTACGCACGAACGCGAGCACATCGCCCGCCGTCCTGAACACGATCCCCTTGCGCACCTTGGCGGCCGCAGGTGCCGCTTCGGGCAACGCCGAGCTGCCGATCACCGGCGGATTCTTCGGATTGCCCTCGCCGTGATCGCCATGACAGCTGGCGCACGTCTTGTCGACGTAGATGCGCTTGCCCAGCTCGTACTGCTCGGTGAGCGCGGCCTGCGCGAGCAGGTCGCTGGTCGGCGACGTCTCCGTCGACTGGGGGCTCTCCGGAGCCGCGGTCGCGATGGGTTCAGCGGGCGGACTCACGGACGCGGGGCGCCCACCCCCACACGCAGTCAGAATGATCAGCGCAGCTCGCAGGATGTTCACGCCCTGACGATAACCCGGCGCGACTCGCATGCGCTGACCGACCAACCGACCCGACGAAGCGCATCATGCCGCATGCCCGGTCAGCTCGGAGCACGGTGTGTCGCACGCGGAACGGAGCGTCGCGATCGGCGGAGCACAGGACACGGCGGGGGATCTCCGGACCCTGAGCACGGGATCTCGCTCCACGACCGCTTGCTGTCCTCGCAAGTCGGCCGGGGTTACGCGAACAGTCGGCGCTTGTCCGTCAGCCAGCCGTTCTCGCGCATCCAGGCGATCGTGTCCTTGAGGCCTTCGCGGACCTCCGGGTAACGATACTGGTAGCCGGTGGTGAGCGACTTGCGGTTGCTGAGCCAGTAGCTCGAGCTGACGTAGTTGGCCGACTGCGGCTCGAACACGCGGACGCGCTTGATGCCGAACCGGTTGGTCACCCAGGTCATCGCCTTGGCCGCCGGAATCATCACGTGGCGCGCGCGCCGCAGATTGATGAACGGTAGGTCGACGAGCTTGCGGCCGGTGAGCAGCGCGATGTAGTGCACGAACTCGTAGTACGAGACCACGCTGTTATCGACGATGTTGTAGTCCTGGCCGAGCGAGTCCTTCTTGTTCGCGATGTAGACCGCGAACCCGGCGATGTCGGAGACGTGAACGCTCGCGCTGATGTAGTTCTTCGCGTCGGTTGGGATCGCCGGCACGATGCCGTTGGCGATGGCCATGATGATGCCGCCGTGGCCGTAGGTGCTACCCGGTCCGTAGATCGGGGCGGGGCGGACGACGGTGAGCGGGAGCCCGTTGTCGCGGTGCTCCTTCCACATGATCTGCTCTTGCTGCCACTTCGCGATCGAGTAGTCGTTGACCAGCTCGCTGCCGCTCGGCTGCTCGGTGCCGAACGCTTCGGTCTTCGGCGACGGCGACTCCTCGGTGAACGGCACGTTGGTCTTGCCGCGATCAGCTGCCGTGTACGGCTTGCCGAACACGCCGCAGGTCGACCAGTGCACGAACCGATCGAGCTTGCCATAGCGGTCGGGGCCGAGTGCGCCGAGCAGATTCTTGGTGCCGTTGACGTTGACGTTGATCAGCTTCTCGAGCGGCGCGCTGTAATCATAGAGCGAGGCGGTGTGATACACGCGCGTCACGCCGTTCGCGAACAGCGGCTTGAGCGACTCTGGCTCGAGTAGGTCGGCCGGCTGGATCTTGAGGTTGGGATGCTCGAGCGTCATGCCGGTCGCCGCGAGCGTCTCGCGCACGCGCGGATTGGCCAGCGCATCGGCGCGATCGGTGGCGAGCACGCGCTCGCCTTTGGCGAGGAGCTCGCGGACAACATACGAACCGCTGAAGCCAGCGGCACCGGTGACAAGGTTTACATGCGAGCTCATCGTTCGTTCCTACGTGGTTCCTACGGGGTCTTCAGAGTCCGAGGCAGGGCGTAACATCGCCTGCCGCTGGGTAGTAGTAGCCGAACATCATGCACATCTCATCGTTCGAGGTCTCGCCGTACTTGATCGGAGCTGCGGTCTCGTTGAACCACTTGCACGAGAACTCCAGCCAATCGTAGTTAGCAAGGGCGAGGGCGGGTGCGTACTGCTCGACGTTGGGTTCCGACCAACTCTCGTTGTGATAGACGTCGCCCATCTTACCTTTGACGTCGAAAGCCAGGGTTCGGGCATGGCTATGCGAGGTCAGTGCGAACAGGTTCATGGCGCTGGGGACGTAACAGCGCTGGGTCTCGGTGTGCATCATGCCCGCTGGAATCTCGAAATCGAAGTCCGAGCCGCCGACGACGCCGGCCTTCTGGTAGTCGGCGACGGCGCCGGGGCCAGCGTGGAGGTTGATCCGGAGCTCCTCGACGACCGGTTGGTCGCTGGTGTTGAGCAGATGGATCTGCAGGATCATCGTCTGATGCTGCTTGACCGCGATCGCGACGCCTTCGGGCATCACGAACGGTCCCTGGTCGCGCGTGCCGGGATAGATCGGTGGATGCTGGGTGAATAGCCCGGTCGGGCATTCACCGACGCCGGCCGCCATCGGCTCGCTGGCCTTGAACAGGATGTAGTGATGGGTGAAGCCTGCGTTGTGCGACTCGAGCTTCACCACCGGAATCTCGGTGTCGGTCGGCAGATCTGCGATCACGCAGATCGTCTTCTCTTCGGTTGGACCGAGCGCGAGCTCACCCGTCCGGAACTGGGCGCCGGCTTCGGGCGGGGGGAACGGATCGTCGATCGAATCGTCGTCGCCATTGCTGCCTGTGTCGTTGCCGCACGCGCCGACAACTGCAATGGATCCGATCAAGCACAACGCCAACGCAACGCGAATCGACGTCTCCGCTTTCGTCATCGCCGCTCCTTCTAGATCGGTTTGAACTGGTGCACGACCAGCTCGGGGCCGACCTCCACGAAATCGAGTTGAACCGTTTGGCCGATCGACAGCTCGTCGATCTTGCCTGCGAGCTTGGTCAGTACGAGTCCGTTCACTCCCTCAAGTGACACCAGGCCAAGCACGTCTGGCTTCGAGAACCGCCAGCTGCGTTGCTGGTACGAGAACGCGTGGACGGTACCTTTTGTCGGAAGGTCGATCCACTCGATTTTCTGGCAGTGGCACTTCACGCAGAACTCGCGAGGCGGAAACGGGACGTGTCCGCACGCCGTACACTTCGTGCCGCGGAACCGACGCTCCTTCAAGCCGTCGTAGAACGTCTTGGTCGCAGCGTCGGCGTTGTACTGAATCGCCCGCACCGAGGCGGCGGTGATCTTGGTGTTCATGGCTCGTTCCTCTCCCAGATCGCGATCGCGCTGCCGTTGAGCATGCCGTGCTCGGCGTGGACCAGGCCCAGCTTGGCGTTCTTGACCTGACGCTCGCCCGCGCTCCCGCGAAGCTGCATCAGGATCTCGAACGTCGATAGCAGCGGGGTCGCGCACGCCGGGTGGCCGAGCGACAGGCGCCCGCCGCTCGGGTCGATCACCACGTCGCCGCCGAACGTGGTTCGTCCAGCCTTGAATGCCGCGGCCGCTTCACCGCGCGGGAAGAACCCGATGTCCTCGCTGAGCATCAGCTCGGTCGACGAGAACACGCCATAGATCTCCGCCACGTCGATGTCCTTGGCCGAGATCTTGGCTTGCTCGAACGCTTCCGCGGCCGCGCGGCGAACCGCCGGGAACGTGGTGATGCTCTCGGCCGACGTCGCGAACGTCGACGGATGGTGCGCCTGGCCCCAGCCGCGCAGGATCGCGTACGGCTTGCCCAGCGACTTCGCCAGGTCCGCATCCATCACCACCGCGGCGCCGGCACCGGCGACGAACTGGCTGCAATCGGCGAGGTGGAGCGGCGGGGACAGATAGCCCGACGACAGGACCTCCTCGACGGTGAGCTTCTTGTCGAAGAACATCGCCTTGGGGTTCTTGTTGGCGTGCTCGCGCAGCCTCACCGACACCCACGCGAGATCCTCGGCCGTCGCGCCGGTCTCGTGCATGTAGCGCTGCGCGCTCATCGCATAGACCGGAATCGGCGCCGCGAGCCCGTACGCGCAGTCGTAGGCGCCGTACACCGAAGCCGACGGGAACACGTTGCGGTCGAGGAACGCGTCGATGGTCTCACCGGGAGCCGGCATCTCGGGCAACCGCTGGTCGATGCCGAGCGCGACCGCGACGCGAACGCGGCCCGATTGCACCTCGTGGATCGCCGCGCGCAACGCGAGCATCGCGCTGCAGCCACCGTTCTCGACGCCGACGAGCGACTTGAGCGGCATGCCGAGGTGCTCGCTGAGCCGCGCCACGAACATGCAGGTCTGGTGGTAGGCGAGGCTGGGCGGCGTGGTGGTCAGGCCTTCGATCATCTTGCGATCGACGCCCGAGTCCACGATCGCGGCCTCGATGGTGTCCCGCGCCATCTGCATGGCGGGGACCTTGTTGTATTTGTCGAGGTCGCTCATCGCGGCCCCGACGAGGGCAACTTGTTTGGTCATGGCTACTCGGTTTACTCGAGGTTCACGAGGACGTTCTTGACCTGGGTGTAGCCGAACAGCGGATCGCGTCCGCCCTCACGGCCCCAACCCGACTTCTTGAAACCACCGAACGGAGCGGTGGTCGGCAGCGTGCCGTACGCGTTGACCCACACGGTGCCGGCGCGGAGCTGACCGGCGACCTTGTGAGCGCGCGTGACGTCGGAGGTCCACAGCGCGGCGGCGAGGCCGTACTGCGAATCGTTGGCGAGTGCGATCGCTTCGTCGTCCGAATCGAACGGCGTGATCGCGAGCACCGGGCCGAACACTTCTTCTTTCCACAGCTCGCTGGTCTTCGGCACGTCGGCGAAGATGTGCGGTCCGAGGAACGAGCCGGTCTCGACGCCGGGCGGCGGATCGATCGCGCGGACCAGCCGGCACGTGCTCTGCGCGCGGTCGATGTAACCCTTGACGCGATCGCGATGGTCCTTGGACACCAGCGGGCCGATCAGCGTCATCGGTGACAGCGGGTCGCCGATGATCATGTTGAACGCCGACGCGCTGACGCGCTCGATCATCTTGTCGTAGACCGAGCGGTGCACGATCCAGCGTGAGCCAGCCGCGCACGCCTGGCCCGACAGACCGAAGATGCCGAACGACGACATCATCGTGGCCTTGTCGAGGTTGGCGTCGCCGAAGATGATGTTGGCGCTCTTGCCGCCGAGCTCCATCATCGTCGGGGTCAGCCGCTTGGCCGCGCCCGCGAGGACGTGGTTAGCCACCGAGCCACCGCCGGTGAACGAGATCAGGTCGATGCCTTCGTGCTCGCACAACAGGCGGCCGGTCTCGCCGTCGCCGCTGATCACTTGCACGGTGCCCGGCGGGAAGCCCGCTTCGGCGACCAGCTCGGCGACCCGCAGCGCCGCGAGCGAGCCGCGCTCCGACGGCTTGAGGATCACCACGTTGCCGGTGGCAAGCGCGGGGCCGAGCTTCGATCCGACGAACAGCAGCGGCGTGTTCCACGAGATCAGCGACGCGACGACGCCGTACGGCTCGCGCGTGGCGTAATCGAGCATGCCGCTCGCGCCCGGAATCACCTCGCCGTACTGCTTGTCGGTCCAGCTCGCGTAGTACTCGAGGTTCTTCGACAGCGCCTTGGTCGAGAACTTCGACGTGAACGTCCGCGGCACGCCGATGTCGAGCGACTCGATCGTCGCCAGATCCTTGGCGTGGGTCTCACACAGCTCGGCGAGCTTGATCATCGCCTTGGCGCGCTTGTACGGCGCCATCTTGCCGTACGCCCCTTCGAACGCTGCGCGTGCAGCGCCGACGGCGCGATCGATGTCGGCAGCGCGTGCCACCGGGATCGTGCCGAGCGAGCCGCCGGTCGACGGGTCGGTGACCGGCATCGTGCCGCCATCTGCAGCGGCGCACATCTCGCCCGCGATCAGCATCCGGGCGTCCTTGTTCAGGCCGACCTTCTCGATCGCGTCCTTGTGATCGATCTTGATTGCTGGTCTGGTCATGCCGATGCCTCCGGAAACACGATGGACGCGCGAGTGACCTTGCTGCCGCCTTCCTTGTGCGGATCGGCCTCCTGGAACGCCTCGGTGATCTTGTCGAGCGGGAAGTCGTGCGAGATCAGATTGCCGACCGGGTACTTGTCCTTGGTGCGCGCCAAGAAGTCGAGCGCGCGCGCGAGCACCTCGGGCGGATACAGCGACACGCCGATGATCGAGCGGTTGAAACCGGTCCACAGCGACGGGTCGGCCTCGAACGTCTTCTTCGCGCTGATGTTGCCCAGCTCGAGGTAGCGACCACCGCGGCCAGTCATCCGGATACCCTCGTTGCACGCCTCGGGCACGCCGGCGACCTCGACGACGACGTCGGCGCCCCAGTTGTCGGTCATGCGCGTCACCGCGGTCACGCGAGCGCGGCCGTCGGTGACCTGCGACATGTCGATCACTTCATCGGCCCCGAACTTGCGAGCCATCTCGAGGCGGCCGGAATTGCCGTCGATGCAGATCACCTTGTGCGCGCCCATCTCCTTGGCGACCGCGCACGCGTACAGGCCGAGGCCGCCGGCGCCCTGGACGACGACGGTCTCACCCATCTTGAGCTTCGCCTCGTCGAGGCCATGGATGACCTGCGACAGCGCGCAGTTCGCGCCCGCCGCCATCGCATCGGTGACCTTGTCGGGAATCTTGAACACCCGCTGCTTCTCGCCGAGGTAGTAGTACTCGCCGAACCCACCGACGAAGTGCGGCGGCTGATCGCACGAGCGAACCGGCGACGCGAGCGACATCATGCACGCGTGGACCTGCATGCGCATGCACGCCTTGCAGCCGCCGCAGTTCGCGTAATAGGTGAACGCGATCCGATCGCCCTCCTTGAGCGGCTTGCCCATCGAGTCGCTGCGCACGCCCGAGCCGAGCTTGGCGACCCGACCGACCAGCTCGTGGCCGAGGATGATGCCGTACCGGACGCCCATCGCGCGCAGATCCATGTCGCCGCGCCAGATGTGCATATCGGAGCCACAGATGTTCGCGCGGGTGACGCGGACGACGATGTCCTTCTCCTTGGGCTCGGGGATCGGATACTCGCGAATGTCGAACGGCTCGCGGACCTTGGTGAACACAGCAGCAGCAGCGGTCTTACTCATGAGGGGCTCCGTGATTGATGAGTTGGCGTGCCATTACCAGGCGCTGAATCTGTCCGGTCCCCTCGACGATGTCGAGCACCTTGACGTCACGATAGAGCTTCTCGATCAGGTAATCGGAAGCCGCGCCGGCTTCGGCGAGAATGTCCATGCCCAGCGACGCGGCCTCGAGCGCCACCGGCGGGCCATAGGCCTTCGCCATCGACGCCTCGGCGGCGTTGGGCTTCTTGTGGTCGGCGAGCCACGCGGCGTGCCACGCGAGCAGCCGGCCAGCCTCGAGCTTGCGGCGGATCGTCCCGAGCCGCTCGCGCGCGCGGTACATGCGATGTGCAGACACGCCGGTGAAGTTGTCGCGGGCGAACCGGCGAGCTTCGTCGTACGCGGCGCGGCCGATGCCGATCGCCATCGCCCCGACGATCGGCCGGGTGATGTTGAACGTCGCCATCGCGCCCTTGAAGCCTTCCTTGCCCGCGGTGTGCTCGCCGCCGAGCAAGTTCTCCGCGGGGATCCGACAGTTCTCGAACGTCAGCGAGGCAGTCTCGCTCGCGGTCAGGCCCATCTTCTTGTCGACGCGCGCGACCTTGAAGCCCGGCGTGCCGCGCTCGACGATGAACGCGCGATGACCGGCGCGGCCCTGGGTCGGATCGATGGTCGCCCACACGACCACCCACGACGCGCGGTTACCGTTGGAGATGAACATCTTCTCGCCGTCGATCACCCAGTGATCGCCGTCCTTGCGAGCGCGCGTGCGCAGCGCCGCGACATCGGAACCGGCGCCGGGCTCGCTCATCGCGAACGCTGCCCAGCACGGCTCCTTCGCACCCTCGAAGATCCCGAGGTACTTCTGCTTCTGCTCGGGTGTGCCCATCAGATAGACCGGCGGGCCGCCGAGACTCGGGCCGGGCATCGAGGTCGCCATGCCGCGATCCCAGTAGGCGGCTTCCTCGGCGAGGATCACGGCGCGGCGCGCGGCCGAGCGCGGGCGATTCGGATCACGCTGCTTATCGGGCTGATCGAGCGGGCCGGTGAAGCCGCCGGTCATGCCGAAGCCGAGCGCCTCGCGGAAGAATGGATGGTCGGAGGGCAGGGCGTGGCCGCTGCGATCGGCTTCGATGCCGAGCGGTCGGAGCCGCGTCTTGCCGAGCATGCGCAGCATGCCGCGCACCTTCTCGACGTTCTCGGGGATCGTCAGGTCCATCGGGTCTCCCAGGCGTTGTGCTCCGAATCTTCAGCGGCGGGGTCGCGGCCGCCGGCGTAGAGCGCCAGCGCGCGCGCATCGCGCATGAACTTCTCGACGGGGTGGTCCTTGAGGTAGCCGTGGCCACCGAGCAGCTGGACGCCGCGCTCGACGGCGAACAGCGTAGCGGCGTGGGCCTCGACGAACGCGTGCGCTGCGCCACTCGGGTCACCACCGGCGAGCGCGATCGCGCCGCGCTGGACCATCATGCGAGCGGCGTGGGTGACCATCGCGACATCGGCGACGATGAACGCGACGCCCTGGTGATCGGCGAGACGCTTGCCGAACGTGATCCGCTCCTGGACGTAGCTCTGCACGTACTCGAGCGACGCGCGCGCGGTGCCGACGAGCATCGCCGCAATGGCGAGCCGCGCTTCGGCGATCGCCAGTGGTCCACGCTCGCCTGCTTCGCCCGCACTCACCGTATCGATCACGGTGCACTTCGCGGCGCCTGCCGCATGCAACCCGATCGCCTGGATGGGCTCTGCCTTGACGATCGCCGCTCGCCACTGGCCCTCGCGGTTGAGCTGGACGATCTTGGCCTGCGGGTCGTTGCCATTGCCGCGGACCGGGAGCCACGCGATCGTGCTCGGGGCGGCGCCTTCGTGGATGTGGATCGCGTCGACGTCCTTGGCGTCGATGCCGAGTCGAGCGGCCACGGCTGATGCCAGCGCCGGGCCGATCAGCACCAGCGCGGCACCCGCGTCGCCGAACCCGAGCTCCTCGGCGGCGGCGCAGCGCGTGATCAGATCGGTATCGGCCTCGGTCCAGAGCTCGGCGAGACCGGCCGACTTCGCGGTCGTCCGCACGGCGGCCGACACCCCATGATCCTCGTGGATCCGGATGTTCGGACGCAGCTCGCGGGTGGCGAAGTTCCTGGCCATCTCCACGACCAGCGTCTGCTCTTCGGTCAATGCGAATTCGATCATGCGGTCCTCGAGGTCGCGGGGGGCTGCTGTTCGGCCAGTGCGGATTCGATCATGCGGGCCTCGCTGGCGACGCCGTCACCGGAGCACACCGGGCAAGCGCAGCCATGAACCCCCCACGCGCGGCGGCCGAATGCAGCCTGCCACAGCTGGCCCGTGATCCGCGTGCACGCGAGGTGTTCGAACGGGGTCGCCTGGGTCGTGCCAGCAGTGGTGGTGTTCGTGGTGGTTCGCATCACTTCCCCTGGAATTGCGGGTCCCGCCGCTGCACGGACGCCATCACGCCCTCGCGAGCGTCTTCGGTCTGCGCGAGCATCGCCTGCGCCATCGCTTCGAGATCGCGGATGTCGTCGAGGCCACGCCGGCCGATGCCCTGGAGCGTACGTTTGATCGCGCGAACCGCAAGCGGTGCACAGCCGGCGATCTCGTGGGCGAGCGCCATCGCGGTGGTGACGACCTCCGCGGCAGGCACCGCGCGACGAGCCAGCCCCATCGCGACTGCCTCGGCGCCACGGATCGTCTTGCCGGTGTAGAGCAGCTCGGCCGCGGCTTCGAGCCCGACCGACCGGGCCAGCATCTCCGAGATCCCGAGGCCCGGGTGAATCCCGAGCCTGGCGAAGTTGACCGCGAGCTTGGCGTCGTCGGCGACGATCCGGATGTCAGCCAGCAGCGCGAGCCCGAGGCCGCCGCCGATCGCCGCGCCGTTGACCGCCGCGATCACCGGCTGCGGCAACCGCTCCACCGAGAGCAGCGCACCGTACAGCGCCTTGATCGCGCCGTGGCTCGCCATCGCGCCGGTCGCGCCGGTGGCTGCTTGTGCCGCGGCCGTCGTCGCGAAGTCAGCGCCCGAGCAGAAGCCCTGACCGGCGCCGGTGAGCACGACGCAGCGAACGTCGCGGCTGTTGCCGAGCTCGGTGCACGTCGCGACCAATCCGTCGAGTAGCTCGCGGGTCAACGCGTTGCGCTTCTCGGGGACGTTGAGCGTGACCAGCGCGACGGCGCCGGTGCGCTCGAGCTTGACCGCTTCGTTCGCTGCTGTGGTCACTTGCTGGCTCCCAGGTGTTGATCGAAGTGGTCGGCCAGGAGCTTGGTCACCTTGCCGGCCTGCTCGACCGCGCTCATGTGACCGCCCTCGAGAATCTCGAACTTCGATCCGGGGATCGCCGCGGCGATCTTCTCACCGTGCGGCGATGGCGGCAGTGCGTTGTCAGCCTTCGACGAGATCACCAGCGTCGGGATCTTGATCGCCGAGATCTGCGGCAGCACGTTGCTGCGCGACAGGACCGCCTTGCCGCCGTAGTAGCGACCGTCGTCGGCAGGGCGCTCGAGCAGCTTGGCCTGGTACTTCGCAGCGACCGCGGGGTTCGCGGCGAGGAACGCTTGGCTGAACATGATGCCCATGACCATCGCGGTCGACTGTGCGTCGCCCTGCTTGCCACGCGCGTGCTCGTTGAACATCTCGTACATCGTGCGCTTCGCCGGCTCCTCGGCCTCCGCGCTGGTGTTCATCAGCACGAGCGCGGCGATCCGCTGCGGATACTTGAGCGCCAGCCGCATCCCGGTCATGCCGCCCATCGACAGGCCGCAATACCCAGCGCGCTCGACGCCGAGCGCGGTCATGATCTTGGCGACGTCTTCGGCGCAGTCCTCGAGCGTGAAGTCCGGCGTGAACTCCGAGCGGCCGTGACCGCGGAAGTCGAGTGTGATCGTGCGGTAGCGCGACGACAGCGCGTCGACCTGCGCTTCCCACATGTCACCGTCGAAGCTCAGGCTGTGGCCGAACACGATCGCTGGGCCCTTGCCGTGCTCGCGCACGTGAACCTTGCAGCCGCCAACGTCGATATCGTGCTTGATGACCATGCCACGGGGGCTCGCCGCCCCCGCACCGTCGGCAACGCCGCCGTGGTCCCCACCCCTGCCTCGATTCGCGTCGCTCATCGTTATTTCGCTCCGTCGCGCAGGTCGCGCTTGAGCACCTTGCCGAGCGCGTTGCGCGGCAGTGCGGTGATGAATTCGTAGTTGCGAGGGACCTTGTAATCGGCGATCCGCTCGCGGCAGAACGCCTCGAGCTCTTGCGGCGTAACCTGCTCGCCGCCGGCGATCACGACGAACGCCTTGGTATCCTCGCCGAGCACCTTGTGCGGCACGCCGATCACCGCAGCTTCGCGGACCTTCGGATGTTCGAGCAATGCGTTCTCGACCTCGGCGGCGGTGATGTTGAACCCACCGCGGATGATCAGGTCCTTCTTGCGATCGACGAGGAACAGATAGCCGTCCGCGTCGACGTAGCCGATGTCACCGGTGCGTAGCCAGCCATCGCTGGTCCACGTCGCCTTGGTCGCGGCCTCGTCCTTGTAATAACTGCGCTGCTTCACCGGCGAGCGCAGATAGATCTCGCCGGCCTCGTTGGCCGGCAGCTGGTTGCCGTCCTCACCGACGATCTTGATCTCGGCTGGCGGCACCGGCTTGCCGACCGACGTCGGGCGCTTCTGCGCTTCGTGCGGCGGCAGCGAGCACACCATCGTGCCGCCCTCGGTGAGGCCGTACATGTTGACCAGCATCGCGCTCGGGAACAGCTCGGGGAGCTGCTTGATCGCCATCTCCGGCATCGGTGCCGTTCCATAGAGCAGCAGCTTGAGCGAGGTCAGGCCGCGCTTGGCCTGCTCGAGCATCAGCAGCACCATGCTCGGCACGGTGAACGCCATCGCGACCTTGTGCTGCTCGATCAGCTCGAGATAGCGCGCGGCCTCGAACTTCGGCTGGATCACCGTGGTCATCCCGCCGCGCAGCGGGATCAACATCATCGCGTGGGCGCCGGCGAACGTGAACACCGGCACCGCGTGCAGCATCGTCAGCCCCTTGAAGAACTGGCTGACGCTCTGCGACGTCATGAACGTGATGTTGCCGTGCTCGCAGGCGACGCCCTTGGGCTGCCCGGTGGTGCCCGACGTGTAGAGGATGTCGGCGAGGTCGCTGTCGCTGCGCGCGATCTGGAACCGCGAGCTGTCCTGGCTCGCCATCACGTCGTCCTGCGCGCGAACACCCATCACCAGCTTCGGCGCGGTCGTCGGCGCGGCGGCCGCGCGCACGGCATCGAGGCCGTCGTTGTCGCTGCCGTAGAGCAGCACGCCCATCTCGCTGTGCTCGGCGATGTACGTGAGCTCGTTCGGCGCGAGCCGGATGTTGAGCGGGACGCCGACGCCGCCGGCCTTGTGGACCGCCATGTACGCGATCGAGAACCGATGCGCGTCGTTGTTGGTGAACATCAGCCCGACGCGCGTACCAGGGGTCACGCCGCGAGCCACCAGCGCGCGGGCGAGCCGATTCGACGCGGCCTCCCACTCGCCATAGGTCATCTGCGCGATCCCATCGACGATGATCGCCGTCTTGTCGGGGGCTTTTTCGGCTTGTTCGCGAAGCAGGTCAGGGACGAGCATGGCTAGTTCTCCATCGCATGGCGCGTTATACGAATCGACATCGCTATTCCTCCTTGCGGCGGGGCGACTTGCCTTCCATCGCCCGGAGCGATTGCCGCGCGTCCCCTAGCACCTTGAGGAACAGCTTGCGGCGGATGTTCAGGATGAGCGTGTTGGTCCCCTCGAACCCGCGCTGCGCCATCTCGACGATCTCCTCGCGCGAGTGGTTGTCGACGATCCGCGCGAACAGCATCATCTCCTTCGAGATCAGCTCGCGCATCGCGACGACGTACATCTTCAGCTCGTCGAGCGTGAACCCATTGTCCTCGTTGAGGCCCGCGCGCTGCATCGATGCACACGCGTGGACGATCGCGGCATCGACCGGGTCGTAGGTGACGGTCGTGCCCTTGCGCTTCGATTGAATGAACCCGCGCTCTTCGAGACGGTCGAGCGCATCACCCGTGAGCCCACTCTCGTCGATCAGCTTGCTACGCGTGATCGGCTTGGCGTGGCTGAGATCGAGCGGCGCAGGCGCCGAATACAGGTATTCGCGGATCTGCTCGATGCCGCGCTCATCGGCGAGATGCTCGTCGGCGAGCACCTCGCGAATCTTGGACAGCGGGAAGTTGCGCCGCTGTTGGAGGTCTTTGATCAGCTTGATCCGCTCGACCAGATCCGCCCGGTAGTAGTGCATGTTGCGGTGCGGGCGGTTCTCCGGCTGAGGGATCAGGCCTTCACGGATGTAGTGCTGGATCGTCGACTTCTCGACGCCGGCGCGCGAAGCGAGCTCGCTTATCTTGATCAGCTCCGCCATATCCGTTGGTCAGCACTCCGTTCAGATCGACGGGAAGTCGAGCATGCGGCGCGCCAGCACGATCCGCTGGACCTCGCCCGTGCCCTCGAAGATGTCGAAGATCTTCACATCGCGGTAGCACTTCTCGACGAGCGCGTCGGTGGTGATCCCGGCGAGCCCCATCACGTCGATCGCGATCGAGCACGCCTCCATCGCCGCACGCGGCGCGTAGATCTTGGCCATCGAGGCTTCGATCGTGTTCGGCTCGCCCACGTCGATCTTGTACGCGGCCTTCCAGCACATCAGGCGTGCTGCGTCGAGCTTGCGCCGCGCGTGCGCGAGCCGATCGAGCAGGATGATCTCCTTGGTCGCGCGCGGCTTCTTGCCGAACGCCTCCTTGGCGAGATCGCGAGCGCGCTCCCATGCGCAGCGACCGATGCCAACCGCCATGCCGGCGACCATCGGGCGGGTGAGATCGAACGTCGCCATCGCGACCTTGAACCCGCCCTCGCTCTCCTTGGTGTCGCCACCGCCGAGCATCTGCGAGTTGTGGACGCGTACGTCCTCGCAGACCAGGCCCGCGGTCTCCGACGAGGTCAGGCCCATCTTCTTCTCGATCCGGGTCGGCCGATAACCCGGCGTGCCCTTCTCGATGATGAACGCGCGGTGACCCGCACGGCCCTTGCTCGGATCGATCGTCGCGAACCACACCACCCACTCGGCGCGCGCGCCGTTGGTGATGAACATCTTCTCGCCGTTGATGATCCAGTGGTCGCCGTCGCGCTTTGCCGTCGAGCGAATCCGCGCGACGTCGCTCCCCGCGGCGGGCTCGGTCAGCGCGTAGGCGCCCCACGCCGGCTTGTCGGGATCCTTGAACGCTTCCTTGAGGTACTTCTTCTTCTGCTCGGGCGTCGCGAGCAGCGCCATCGGGCCGCCGCCGAGGCCGGGACCCGGCAGCGACATGCACGAGCCCTGATCCCAGTACGCGAGCTCTTCGGCCGCGAGGATGCCCATGCGGGCGCCGCGCTTCTCGACCTTCGGACCGCCCTTGTCGGCCGACTTGCTGCCACCGCCTTCCATCATCCCGAATCGGAAACCGAGCCGGCCGAACACCGAGAACAGGGGGTGATCGACGGGGAGTGGCTCACCCGTGCGCTCGGCATCCATGCCGGCGGGGCGGAGGTGACGCTCTCCGAACGCGCGGAGCATCTGGAGGACGTTGCTAAGACCAGCATCGAGCGTGGCGTCGATCATTTGGACACCTCCATGGCGTTCGGGATCGTCAGAACCGCGTCGGCAGCGTCGCGCGACGACGCAGCCGCGCCGCCGTACAGCGAGGCGAGCGCGCGGATGTCCCGCATCCGCTTCTCGACGGGATGGTCGAACAGGTAGCCGTGACCGCCGAGTGCCTGGACCGAGCGGTCGGCAACTTGTAATGCGGTCTCGGTGACCAGCGCGTGCGCGTTGGCGACCTCGATCGGGTCGAGATTCACCGTCGCGGCGGCGAGCGCCAGGCCCGCGATATCGAGGTCGGTCGCCGCGTCGACGAGCGCGAACGCGAGGCCCTGGTGGTGCGCGATCGGCTTACCGAACGCGATCCGCTCCATGCAGTACTTGCGGGCGTAGCTCGCAGCGTCGCGCGCCGCGCCCATCATGCAAGCCGCAGCGAACACGCGGAGCTCGACCAACCACTTCGCAGCCTCGGAAGCGTCGGCGATCGGTTCGCGGTTGGTCTCCTTCACCGTGACCTTCGACGCGCCCGCCGCCCGCAGACCGCACGGCGAACCCACGATCGCGGTCGCCGTGAGGTCGGTCGCGAGCTCGACACCGTCGGGATACACGATCGCGATCCACTCGGGATTCGCGCATGGCACCCACGGGATCTCGAACGCACCGGGCCTTCGTTCGGCTACTCCACGGGGGGCGTTGCCCCCCGCCCCACTGGCAGAGCCAGCGTTGCCCCCACCCCCCATCGCCTCGCTTCGCGAGTCGACCACGATCACCGCGCCCGGCTTGCGGGTCTTGGCGATCTCGGCACCCGCGCGGCTCCGCGCCAGCGCGGTGATCCCCGGGATGCTCATCGCGATCGCCGCAGAAGGATCTGCGGCAGCGAGCTTCTCCCAGGCGCGCGCGACGACGGCGAGCGGAAGGTCCGCGCCTCCCATCGCCTCGGGCAGCGACATCGCGCCAAAGCCCATCTCGGCGAACTCGGCACGAACCGCAGATGGATATCCGCGGTCGTGCTCGTGGTCGCGTTCCGGCCCACGCAGGCGGTCATCCCCGAATCGCCGGGCCGACTCTTCGAGGAGCTGTTCTTCTTCGGTCACACCAAAGGCGATCACGCCCGCATCCTGGCCCCATGCTCCCCTGGGTGGCAAGCGCAAAGTGACACTTTACACTCTGGGAGCCAGCATTTAGCGGACTTCCACGGCATCACCCCAGCCAGAAGAGGGTGGGTAAAAAGAAACCCGGGACGGGCCCCTGTTTTCGACCACCACCAGCTCGTACGAACCGGCGTCGGCGTCGCCGCCAGCCACGCCATCCACGACGATGTAGTAGCTCGCGGGCTCGAGGGCAGTCGTTGCTCCCAGCTCTTCCTGGCCAGGTCCGCCTGCGTTGCTGCAGAAATGCCTGGTGCTCAACCCGCCGCACGTTTCGCCGACGCCACCTCGGACGTACAGGATCGGGTCGTACGTGGGCTCGGTGGGGCGAAGCTGGACGTCGACGATCGATGTCGTGACGATGTCGAATCGATAGAACACATCCGGCGCCCCAGCGCCACCGCACGAATCATCGAGGTTGGGAATGGCGTCGATCGTGCTGCCCAGCGCTCTCGCCGCAAACGTCGTCGGGCTTGTCTGGGTCAGCGTCAACACCGTCGCGTCTTCGCAGTGGTCGCCGCCGGGCCCCAGATCGGGCAGGGAGCAGATCTCACCGCACGCTGGATCGAACCCGATTCTTCCGCACCCAGACTGCACTGCTAGCAGCCACCACACTGCCGTGCGGACCCTCACGCGGCCACGCTATCACGCGGTCCGCTTACCGCGCGCTCGTTGGCAATGCTGCCCTGCGCGGACGTCCGTATCGGCGCCGAACGCACGAGCTGCGATGTTCCGAGGCAAAAGGCGTCGCTCGACCTGGCGCTAGCGGTTCTGCGGAGCTGCGCGACACGCTGATACATGTGCCGCCACCAGCGGCAGGACTGCGACTGATGCCGGCTCGGTGAGTTGGCTCGGTATGACCATGAACCTTTCGAGAGCTTGCTTGTGTGTGTTCGCAATCGTCGCCGCGAGCGGATGTGGTGGATCGGGCGAAGGTCCAGGTGCCGGGGACGGAGATGACGGTGACAACATCAGCCAGCCGTGTGCGCAGCTACTGTCGTGCACGCTGATCAGCGAGCCCGATGCGTACGCGGCGATGCTGGAGCTCTACGGGGAGAAGGCGGCGTGCTGGGATTCTCCCGACCAGTCCAAGAACTGCGCGAGCGCTTGCCAATCACAAGTTGATGCGCGGCCGCAGTGCGAGTGCAGTGGCGATCACTGCGAGGAAGTGCCTTCGTTGAAGGAGGGCGTTTACGTTGCGGTCAGCCAGCAGATCGTCGCGAATGACTGTGGCTACATCCCCGAGTGGCTCCAGGAGGGTCGCGTCCTGAGCAGCAAGATGGTTCCGTGGGAGAGCGATCAGATGTGGATGAGGATCGGTGGTCTGGACGTCTCCGGTACGATTGTCGACCATCGCGGAACCCTCGTGTATTACGACGGCCTCACCTTGAAGGTCGACGTCACGATCGTGGGCCGCGATCGGTTCGACGCGGTCGTTCACGCGCGTCTGTTGAAGGACACGTCGAATCCGACGGAATGTGGGATCGAGCAGAACCTCGATCTCGCATACGACCAGTAAGCCTGGTTGACAGGCAGCCTGGCCACTCGCGACACAGTGTGCAATTTCTAGCGCGTTGCTCGCTCCGACGCGCCGCGTGCACGAGTCGTTGAGCTGGCGGGTAGGTTCTGAGCTCACTGGCGTCACACGACATCTCTCTGAGACTCTGTCGCCCATGCGCCTCTCGCACCGATGGATTCTGCTGCCTGCGCTGCTCTCGCTCCTCGTCGCATGCGCGTCCCATCCGGCCGAGCCCATCGAGGACTGCCGCACCACGGAGAACACCGCCTGCGCCGCGCCGGCCACCGCGAACGCGCTGGTCCTGGCGGACGCCTTTCGTCCCGTCGACAGCGAGGACGGGCTGAACGCGGCGCTGTCGTCGCGCCAGCGCGGCTCGGTGGCGCCGGTCCCGTACTTGCTCTTGGGCTCGAGCCCGCTTTCGCCTGCGCCCTCGCCGGAAGGCCTGGTGTTGTCGGCGACCGACGGCGCGCGCACCGGTATCCAGGTGGGTTCTCGGCTGGACGGACCAATCGCCCCCCTGTTCCGTCTCACCGTGGGGCTTCGATTCGCCGACGACACTCCGAAGGATGCCGTCTTCGAGGTTGGTCTGTCGTCCGTCGCCGGAGACGGCTGGGCCGAGGCGTCCTCCAGTCTTTGGGTCAAGGTCCGCGCCGATGGCGTGACCGAGCTCTGGAATGGCGGCGCGCAACTCTGGACCGGCGCGGTGCGAGGCCCGGCCTTGCAGATCCTCCTCGACCTCGACGAGACCCGCGCCGGTAATGACCGGGCCACGTTGACCATCAATGGCGAGCGCCTGGTCTCCGGGGTGTCATTCCGCTATCCGGACCTGGCCCATCGCCTCGCGCTGGTCCTCCAGGCCCCGCAGTCGCATGACGCCACCGCGCACGTCGACAGCGTCGAGCTTCAGCAGTTCCGCGCGCCGTTTCCCCTCAGCGCCAAGAGCTTCTCGGCGGACTACCTGAACATCGACGTCTTCAAGGCCGCCGGCCTGAACGTGGTGGGAGACGCCTACGCCCTCGACCCGCAAGCGCACCGGGCGGCGGCCGCGGGCCTGCGATGGGCTACTACCATCAACCTCGCCCAGGACCCGCTCACTCGGCTCGAGACCGTGCGCGATGTCCTTGGCTCGGCCTGGCAGGTCGCCATCGAGGACGAGGCGGCGGGGAAGGACCTGCCGGCCGTCAAGCAGACCATCGATGCCGTCCGCGCCCGGTTCCCGGGCATCCCGATCGCCGCCACCGTGCCCTCGGCGCACAACCCCGGCACGGTGCTCTGGGACCACGCCTGCGTTCAGTCGCCATCGACCTGCGAAGCCGCCCCCGCCGGCTACGACTACGACCGATACCTCGAGGACATCCTCGCCACGACGGGCGCGGAGACGCTGCTCTATGACTTCTATCCGTTCTTGAAGGACGGCACGACCATGTCCGATCTGTTCGCGAACCTGGCGATCATTCGCAACAAGGGGTTGAGCCGTCACCTGCCGTACGGCGCGTTCCTTCAGTCCATCGACGTCTCGGACCCCACGTGGCAACAGCGCGCCCCCAGCGAATCAGACCTGCGCGTTCAAGCCTATGCCCACCTGGCGGCCGGCTTCTCCTCGCTCATCTACTGGCCCTACGCCTTCAAGGAGGGCAATGGCCTGGTGGACCAGCAAGGAAACCCGGCGCCGCTTTACGTTCCGGCGCAGAAGCTGAACAGCGAGATCAATTGCCTCGCCAAGGCCCTGGTGTTCCTCACCAGCCGCGACGTGCGCTTCGTGCCGGGACGACGGCTCGACGCGAACAGCCGGGTGGTGCCGAATCCGATCCCGGCGGGGGTCCAGGCTTGGACCACGCCCGAAGACGTCGGCGAACGACTGTTGAGCATTCAGGCGGGGGAGGACGTTCAGCAGCCCGCGCCCGATGCCTGGCTGGGCACGTTGGAAGACTATGCGGACCCGTACTTCATGTTGGTGAACCTGTCGCATGGTCCGGGGCTCTCCGCGGATGCAAGCCAGGTCGCGTTCCGGCTCTCCTTCCGGGACGACGTCGAGGCGGTGCTCCGGCTTGACCCGGCCACCTGTTCGGTCGTGAGAGTTCCCCTGGACGCCGACCATGGTCTGACCGTCCAGCTCCCCGGCGGCACCGGCGCGCTGTTCAAATACGACATCGGATCGTTCGTCGGTGTTGAGGCGAAATAAGCGGCCGCAAGACTGCGATGAGCGGCGAAGTGACCGAGGACGACGACGTCGGTGCCGGGCGCTTGAGCCATCGCTGCACCGAGGTCCTGTTGATGCGTAGCCGTCGCGCGGCCTCGGAGATGTTGCCGCCGCACTCCACCACCACGCGCGTGATGCGCTCCCACTCGACGAGCGCGAGGGTCGGAGTCTCGACGTCGGGACGGCTCAATCAGGACCGCGCCACCTTGAAAGTCGACGTCAAGCTCGTGGGCCGCGATCGGTTCGACGCGGTCGTTCACGCGCGTCTGTTGAAGGACACGTCGAATCCGACGGAATGTGGGATCGATCAGAACCTCGAGCTCGCGTATGACCAGTAAGCCTGGTTGACCGGCAGCCTGGCCCAGGGCCGAGCTCAAGTCGCAGCGCGGGCTCGAGCGCGCTCAAGCGCGGCAATGATGTCGCGAAGGTTGCCGCCGAACCCATAGGTCGCGAGAACGGCCGCCTCTTCGTCATATCCGAGCGCCCGGACGATCGGGATGCACTCGTGGGTGTACTCGGTGAACCGCATCGAATGCTCGTGGCGGACCTGGGCGTCGTACCGTGCATTGGCACTGCCGACCAGCGGTACCATCCGGCCCGCGAGTTGCTCGACCGAAGGTCCGGCAACCGACTGCCGATACTCGTCGAGCGCTGCATCGATCGTGTGGATCAGGTCGTACTTGAGTTGAGCCGGATCGCCCTGTGCGACGCGTGGTGGATTTGCACGCTCCCAGGTATCGCGACAATCGGCGTTACAGAAGTAACTACCGCGGTGGAAGATCGCGCCCTTCGCCCGGATCTTTGCATTGCAACCGTCGCAATCGACCTTGCGCCAGAACATGCGAGGATTCTTTACGTACCTGGGTTGAGACCACAAGCAACCAAACACGCCCGCGCTAACCGATCTTGAAACGAGCCGAGCTCTTGTTCGGTCAAGCACGTGGTGTTGCGGCATTCGCAACGGGCCAATGGATCGTGCGCGTTGCGTGAACTGCGACGATAACAACGCCGTCGATGCCACGCGCCGTTAGGTCGACATCCTCAGCGGCAAACCTGCCATCCGCGTTGGTCTTGCTCGTGGCATTCGTCGGCTGCAGCACGCGGACGCCGTCCGAGCAGGAGCAAACCGCATGTCTGGAGCCGATCACCGTCGAGGAGGTGCGCCCACTCGCACCTGCGTTTCGCGACGCACGGATCCTGCAGGATCTCGAGCGAACGACGAACGGTGTAGCGCTGACGCTTTGCCTGCAGGGGAAGGTGGAAGCGGTCGTACGCCGACTTTGCAGCGAACTGAAGGGCTCGGGGTGGCGCTGCGATCCGGCACGTGCGAGTGCTGATCCCTCGACGCGTCAGCTCGATGCGGAGCACCCTCCCTATTCGCTGTATGCACGCGTCACAGAGGGCAGCTGGAACCCCGCCTCGCTCCGTACCAACAGCGATCTCGAGGCTTGCATCTCCAACGGCGAGACGAAGGCGACGTTTGTGTTCGTTCGCAACTGCACTCTACAAGGCGGGAGCAATCGTTCGCGTTGACGTCTCCGGCGCAGCGATCGAGCGGCATGGGGTCAGACTCAATTTGCGCAACTTACTGTCCGGCATTCGGACGCGAAGTTGCGCAAATTGAGTCTGACCCCTCTCGCCCCACAGAATCCACACATCGAAATTGCCGGACACGTTTTGGCGCGTTCGATATCCGGTCAGCGAGTCGCGCGCATTCGGTATGCTTCCGGGGTGGTGCGTCGTGACGACGACGGAAGCCCCGCCGGGGATCCGAGCGGCAATCCGCCGTCACGCTGTGATGATCCAGAGGGTGGGAGTCCCTCGTCGGTAAGCGCCGGAGCGCCGACTAGCAGGCCCGC
>JBFWXW010000059.1:0-40752 GCA_050187075.1 Kofleriaceae bacterium
GCTATCGCGCGCGGGCTTCACGGCCGCGTCGCTGCGCTGGTACTGTGGCGCGCCCGGCGTTGTCGTGGTGGAGCAACGCGGGAGATGGTGGTTGCCAGATTCGAGTCGATCGAGCGAGCGGATCATCGCGTCGGCGTTTCGAGTCGTCGGCGGGCGCGTCGTGCGCTACCAGCGCTTCGACGAGCTCAACGACGCGCTCGGCGCGATGGCGATGTCCCTGGATGACGAAGTTTTGGTCCGCAGCTGACCAGACCCGGGCGGTTCAGACACCTCGGATGTACGCTCTGCGCTCTGAACAACCCGGGCGGTTCAGACACCTCGGATGTACGCTCTGCGCTCTGAACAACCCGCGCGGTTCAGACACCTCGGATGTACGCTCTGCGCTCTGAACAACCCGCGCGGTTCAGACACCTCGCATGTACGCTCTGCGCTCTGAACAGCCCGCGCGGTTCAGACACCTCGGATGTACGCTCTGCGCTCTGAACAGCCCGCGCGGTTCAGACACCTCGGATGTACGCTCTGCGCTCTGAACAGCCCGCGCGGTTCGGGCGCCTCGATGTACGCTCTGCGCTCTGAAGACTGCGCCGTGATACGTCACGTGCGCCTACGTGACAGGGCGCAGCTGATCGCGGTGTTCCGGCCAGCCGTCCTCAAAAGATGATCATCGCGTCGCACTGATAGGCGCCGTCGCCGTCGGCGTCCATGCACGTGACGTTGTCACAGCACGCCATCGCGCCGCCAGGTTCGCATTGCTGGCCGTATCCGATGCACCCCTGCGGTGATCCGCACGTGCCCTGCGACGAGCCAGCGGGCACGTTGCACGGCAATCCTGCGCAACAATCGGCGGTCGTCGTGCACGTGCCACCCTCGGCGACGCAGGTGCCGGCGCAGACGTAGGCACCGGTGGCGTCTGGAGTGCACGGCAAGCCGCAGCAGTCGGCGCTGCTACCGCAGGCCATCCCTACCTTGGTCGAAGGGTCGGTGCAGTCGAGGTCAACTTCTCCGCAGCGAGGAACGCCGAGTGCGTCCTGGTGACAGGTATCCATGGTCTCCGAGTTACCGGCGCAGCAGTTCGTCTCCGCGTTGCACGACGTTCCGTCGAGCTTGCATACCTGACCTGCCGCACGACACGATTGGCCGTTGCTACAGCGCCCGACCGGATTCGCGCCCACCTTTTCGCAGGTCACGTGCTGTTGGTCGCCGTCGACCGTGCCTTCGCCACCGCAGCAATCGCTGTCCTGCGTGCAGGTCTCGCCGGTCGGACGGCACCCCGACGGTGGCTGGCAGATCAGCACTCCGCTCGGCCCGTACGGGAAGCACGCGCGGCTACAGCATTCGCCGCCGCAGATGTCGAGGGGCTCGCCATTGTAGTTTGCGCCCGCGCCACACACCTCGCCCGCGCTCGCGCAGCCCGTGGCACCACTGGCCGGAACGACGATGCAGACGCCGAGCGCCGCGCCATCCGCGATGCTGCACAGGCCGCTGCAGCACTCGCTATCGAGCGTGCAGGCGTCATCGACTTGCGTGCAATACGATGGCGCCGCGTTGCAGACGTCGTCCTTGCATAGCCCCGAGCAGCACTCCTCGTTGGCGTCGCACGCGTTGCCTGAGGTGCGACACGAGGGATTCAACGGAGCGCATACACCGTCGGTGCACACTCCGCTGCAGCACTCGCCATCCTCGTCGCACGCTTGGTCGTCCGAGGTGCATTGGTCTGCGGAGCAGCGATAATTCACGCACGAGAACGAGCAACAGTCGGGGCCCGAGAAGCACTCGGCATCCGCCGGGAGACATGCGCCGACGACACGGGCGCATAGCCCGGTCAACTCATCGCAGTTGCCCACGCAGCACTCGTCATCGCTCGCGCACGCAACGCCATTGGCCGTGCACTCTGGTGGTGAGTTGTCCTTGTCACTGCCACCACACGCGAACACGACAACCAAGCTGACCAGGATAAGATGCTTCATGGCGTCTCCTCGCGGCCGCGCCGCTTGCAAAGACCCTAGTGGCCGCGTTGCGTGGTCCGGTCGCAGAAAACAGCCGGCACCCACATCGCCTTGCATCGGTGGCGTACGAGCCGTGCGCAGCTGGCCACGATCCGCGCCCTACGACGCATCGAGCGCTCACGCCCACAGCGACCCGCGCCAGCGTTCGTTGCCCATCTGCGCGCGCGGTCAGGTGGTACCAGGGTTCGCACGCTGGGTCATACGGCACGAATGCCTCACGGTGCGATCGAGGAGTTGCGACGATATACTGCGCACGGTGACCTCTCGCGAGGATTGGCAGCGCCGGCTCGGCCCGCTTTACGGCGGTGCGGTCGCGCTTGTTCGATCAACGCCGTGGCGATGGCCCACCGAGGTCGGACGCGATGATGCACGGTCGTCGGGGTGGGTGATCGCGATCGGGTTGCCGATCGGATTCGCTGCGTGGTTGGTCGCCGTGATCATCAGCGCGATTGGCATCTCGCAATCGATCGCGGCGCTGTTTGGCCTTGCGGTGCTGACCATCGCCTCGGCCGCGATCGTCGAGCGAGGCGTCGCGGAACGCATCGATGACTGGCAGGGCCAGCTTCGGTCGCCGGGCGTGGCGAGCGTGCTGGCGCTGGTATTTGTCACCCTGGTGCGAGCGGCCGCGATCCTCGCGGTGCCACGTTCGCAATGGTTGTGGGTGTTTCTCGCGGTCGCGGTGATCGGTCGCTGGGCTGGCGTGTTTCTACAAGCGCTCGGTGATCCGATCTCCGATGATGGCTCGCGGCGGTCGCTGGTCGCGACGCCCACGCCGGCGTGGCTCACCGCGGCGATCACGCTCGTCATCGCGATCTTCGCGATCCTCGCGATCGGCAAGCTGGGCGTCGTCGTCATCGCGATCACCGCGGCAGCGGCGTTCGGCCTGGGGCTCGAAGCGCAGAAGCGCGACGCCGGGTTGTCGCCGTCCGTGGTCGCGATGGCTGCGGCGATCGGCGAGCTCGCCGCGCTGTTGTTCGCGACGGTCGGTCACTGATCGGAGCGCACGCGAAGCTCCACGCTGGTCGCTCCCCACGATCCGCGCTCGGCGGTCTGGTAGCCGGTCACCACCGGATGGCGATCGAGCACGCTGAGGACGATCCGGCGTAACGTGCCAGTCCCCTTGCCATGAATGATCCGGACGACGGTGAGCCCGGCGGCGTGTGCTGCGTGAAGGTATTCGGTGACCACGTCGGCGCAGTCGGCCGGCCGAAACGTGTGGAGATCGAGCTCGTCGGTGATCGCGACCGTCGTGACGTGCTCGGGATCTGGATCGATCGGTGGATCCTCGTCGGACTCGGTCATCGTCATCCCGGCCAGGCCGTCCGAGCAGACACGAACGGAATCAGCTTGGCGCGCAACTCGGGCGGAACACGGCGGTCGAGCAGCCCGGAGACCTCGTCGGGGCGATAGATCTGCGAGACGTGCATCAGCACGATGTGCTGGTTCTCGAACCTCGCGGCACGCTCGATCAGCTCGTCGAGATGGATGTGGCAACCGGCGCGCGCAGCCTCGACCGGCTTGCGCTCATCGAGAAACGTGCATTCGACGATCAGCACGCGTGCCTTCAAGAGCTCCGGTGCGTGATCGAGCGCCGAGACCAACGTGTCGGTCGCGTAGGCGACCTCGATCCGATCGTCGACCTCCGTGACCTGCTCGCCTGCGCGACGGCGCTGCGCGATCTCGTGCCCGGGGAGCCCGTGAAGCTCGGTGCGCAGCTTCGCCACCCTGCGGACCAACAGGTAGCCGAGCGATGGCACCGGATGAAACGTGCGTACCGCGCGGATCAGAAGGTCGGGGCGCAGGGCGATCTCGTCGCCGGGGGACATCGCGATCGGCTCGATCTCGAGCGGAAATCGCTGCAGCTTGGTCAGCGCCGCGAGCGCGGCGGTGAGATCGCCGACGATCTCCGTGGGCATGATCACGCGCGGTGGCCGAGGTTTGCCATGCAGGCCGCGGATCCCGAGCAGCGCCGGCAACGCCCCCACATGATCGGCATGTCCGTGGGACAACGCGATCGTGTCGATCGCGCCAAACGACCGGGGCGAGATCCCGACATCGAACAAAATCCCCAGCTCGGGCACGGTGATCGACGTGTACACGCCACCAACCGACACACCCCGCACGGTGTATGGACCGGCTGTGACGGTTGTCAGCATCGCGGCAGTATACGTGGCCTGACGAGCGCGGCTGGTGGGCGGCCGTTCGATCTCTCGCGTTGCCGGGGACATCTTTGGGTAGAATTCTTGTCCTCCACATGTGGTACGCGCTGCTGACCGCCGTTGCCGTCCTGTTCTTGGTGTCGGTCACGCTGCCCGTGCCGCGCCGGGTCTGGGCGTTCGCGATCTACAGCCTGCGCTACCTCATGCTTTGGCTGTGTGATGCGGTCGGCCTGCGCAAGCTCGCGATGGTCGTGACCGGTCGGCGCGCCGAGTATCAGCGACTCACCAGGCCGATCCTGCTCAGGATGTGGTGCGAGGACATGGGACCGACGTTCATCAAGTTCGGCCAGATCATCGCGTCATCAGGAGGGATGTTTCCCGATCCGTACGTCAAGGAGTTCCAGAAGGTCCTCGATCGCGTGAAGCCGTTCCCATTCGCCGAGGTCCAGCGAACGCTCGAACAGGAGCTAGGTCCCGAGCGAGCTGGTGAGCTCGCCGAGATCGATCGCAAGCCGCTGGCATCTGCGTCGATCGCGCAGGTCCATTCAGCCCGGTTACGGGATGGCACCCCGGTCGTCGTGAAGGTGCAGCGGCCCGGGATCATCACGCGCTGCATGGCCGACATGACGCTGATGCGCACGCTGGCCAAGGTCGTCGCGCGGTTCAAGAAGAACGCCGAGCTCGCCAATCCGGTCGGAGTGGTCGACGATTTCACCAACACGCTCACCGAGGAGCTGGACTTCCGCAAGGAGGCGGCGAACCTCGATCGGTTCAACGACATCATGCGCGAGCTCGGCCACAAGCATATTCACGCGCCTGTGCCGCATCACGGGATCACGACGCGCAAGGTCCTGGTGATGGAGCGGTTCGTCGGCCTGCGGGTCGATCGGTTCGACGAGATCCGCGCGCGCGGTATCGACGGCGAGGCCAAGCTGATCGACGGGCTGCGCGCGTGGTTTCAATGCGTCGTGTTCTACGGGTTCTTCCACGGCGACGTCCACGCCGGGAATCTGATGCTGCTCGACGACGACACGATCGGGTTCTTGGATTTTGGAATCGTTGGTCGGTTCGATGATCGGCAACGAGTCCTGGTCACCGACTACATGATCGCGTTCGGCTCCGGCGACTATCGGCGGCTCGCCGAGATCATCTGTGAGATGGCCGGCGCGCCGCCCGAGCTCGATCTGGCCGCGTTCGTCGAGGATCTGCGTGTCACCTATAGCCCGCTGCTCACGCTATCGTTTGGCGAGGTGAACTACGCCGAGTTCTTGCCGGGCATTCAGCGCACGGCGACGCGCCACCGCGTCAAGATGCCAAATGAGTTCATCTTGATCACGAAGCAGCTGCTGTACTTCGATCGCTACGCCAAATCACTGGCGCCGAAGCTCAACGTGTTCACCGATCCGCGGCTCGTGCTCGGGATGATGCAGGACATCCAGAAGGCTCGCGCCAAGGGCGCCAGCTGAACCCGAGCCTGCGAGGGCTGAGATCGACGACCACAACCGGGTGTGGTTCGCGCGCGTGCTGGATCCCCGATCGGCGTGGCCCGGGCGCTGCGGCTTGCCGGTGGTCAACGCTGTCGTGCTCAGCCGAATCGGTCGTCGATCGCTTGATCCAGATCCTTGCGCTGCTTGCCCGACGGCTGCTCGCCATCGAGCAGCTTCAAGAACGTGGCGAGATGGTCGCTCTGGCGCGCGTCGATGGAGTGGAACGCCACACCCAGCTGGTACGATTCGTCGATCATCGTGCACCACACGATGCGCGCCTTGATCTTGAACGCGTCGCTCAGCACCTCGCCATCGAACACCAAGGCGAGCTCGACCTGGACCTCGCACCCGACCTGCAGCGGGGTTGGCAAGCTCGCACACACGCCACCACGCGAGACATTGCGCGTGCGGCCTTCGATCACCGTCGAGCGAGCGCGCAACGTGATCGACGCTTCGTGGGCGTAGCGCGGCTCGCGTTCGGTCCCCGGACGGCTCACGTGCTAGTAGCTTCACCTTCGGTCGGGGGCGCTTGCAAGTTTTCCGTGGGTTAGCGGTTGTCCCCGCGGGCGTCGTTAGCGCGACCGCGGCTCGGACCCAAAATGCCGTAGCCGCTGGACTTCTTCCGAGAACCAGCCCGCGGTCGCATCGTCGAGAATGGCCTGGGCCTCGAGTGCTTGCAGCCGGGGCTGTTGCTCGCTCGGCCCGCCCGCCCGGATCCACGCGAAGTAGGCCCGGATCACTCGGCTACTCAGCGCGGTGCGTTCGCGCCGCCGCGCCGCCTCCATGGACGCAGCCTGGAGCTCGCGGCCGTCGAACACCAACCGATCGAGTCGCCACGTGGCTCGCACGTCGAGCACGGTCCCGCGATCGACGTCTGGCTCGGTGTCCTGCCAGCTCGCGTCCCATCCCCAGCGGACGCTGATCCAAGGCATCAACGCAGCGAGGCGCGCACGCCGGCTCCAGCCACGCGACGGCGATCGATCGAGCCCAGCCGCTGCATGCGCGGCCGCAAGCACCTCCGCGATCGCCGGAGCGCCGCGAGTGGCCACGATCCCTGATTCCAGCGCTCGCTCGCCGGTCGCCGAACGGTCGCTCTGGGGTTCGTGCTCGGAGTCGATGAGCTCGTCAGCATCGTCGGTGCCGCGCCAGGGCGAGGCCTGCGCATGGCCAGCCGCGACGACCCAGCCGAACATCAGCACGTGAGCGACCGGGCGCACTACAGGCTCCAGCCCACGAGCACCCACAGCTCGTCCGCTCGTTCGGCGCGACGCGATCCGCTCACGACGGTCGGATCATCGAGGTGGCGCCGCCACCCGATCGAGATCTCGATCTCACGCGTCCGGGTCCCCGCGCTCGGTCCACGTGGGGGCCGCGATGTCTGCGCGCTCGCCACGTGCGGATCGTCAAGATTGCGCTCGATCACGTCGTTCACATCGGCATCCTGCGAGGCTTCGAGCGATGGCAGCGCTGGCGAGGCGCCATCAGTCGTTGCCATCGGCGGCGCGGCGGCGGCGCGTGCGGCCAGCACGAGCAGCACCATCACGATCGCGATGATGAGCCAGCCGAGCGTCGGATGAGGTTGGTTGCGTGCCCTCGCCACGGATCGTACGGTGCGGATGTGTCTGCGGCGTTGACCGAAAATGCTGGTGCGGTGCTTCGCGCGCGCTACCTCGCGCGCGAAGCAGGCGTCGTTGTTGAGACGCCAGAGCAACTGTTCCGCCGCGTCGCAGCTCATGTCAGTGCCGTCGAGTCTCGGCTCGGATACTCCACCGACGAGGTCGCCAGCGTCTGCGCTCGGTTCGAACGGATGATGTCGTCGCTCGAGTTCTTGCCCAACTCGCCCACGCTGATGAACGCGGGCCGCCCACTCGGTCAGCTCGCGGCTTGCTTCGTCGTCCCCGTCGACGACTCCACCACCGGTGTGTTCGAAGCCGTGCAATGGGCGGCCGAGATCCAGAAGACCGGTGGCGGCACCGGATTCTCGTTCTCCCGGTTGCGCCCGACCGGTGATCTCGTGGCGTCCACCGGCGGCACCGCGTCCGGACCTGTGTCGTTGATGCAGGTGTTCGACGTCGCCACCGAGGCCATCAAACAAGGCGGCACCCGGCGCGGTGCCAACATGGGCATCCTTCGCGTCGATCACCCCGACATCCTCGAGTTCATCGCGATCAAGCTCGACCCGGGGCGCATGCGCAACTTCAACCTCTCCGTCGCGGCGACCGACGCGTTCATGACCGCGGTGCATGACGGGCGGCCATACGAGCTCATCAACCCGCGGACCGGGCAGGTCACCGGCACGCTCGATGCCCGCAGGGTCCTGGATGCGATCGCCAACGCTGCATGGGCTGTTGGCGACCCCGGACTGGTGTTCATCGATCGGGTCAACCAGCTGCAACCGACGCCGCGGCTCGGGATGATCGAGGCCACCAATCCCTGTGGCGAGCAGCCCTTGTTGCCGTTCGAATCGTGCACGCTCGGCAGCATCGACGTTGGCCGGTTCACGCTCGCTACCGACTTCGATTGGGACCGGCTGCGTTCCGTCGTTCACGACGCCGTCCGATTCCTTGATGACGTCATCGACGCCAACCGCTACCCGCTCGCGTCGATCGAGCGAGCCACCAGGGCGACCCGCAAGATCGGGCTTGGCATCATGGGCTGGGCCGACGCGCTCGCCGAGCTCGACATCGCCTACGATTCGGAGCCAGCGCTCGAGCTCGCGGGTCGTCTCGCGAGCTTCTTCGAACGCGAGTCGCTGGCAGCTTCGGCCGAGCTCGCCGACCGTCGCGGGCCATTCCCCACCTGGACGGGCTCGCGGTGGGACGAGGCCGGGCAGCGGCCGCTTCGCAACGCCACGACCACCACGATCGCGCCGACGGGCACGATCAGCATCATTGCGGGGTGTGCGAGCGGAATCGAGCCGTTGTACGCGCTGGCGTATCGTCGCAATGTCCTCGACGGCGCTGAGCTGACCGAGATCAACCCCGCGTTTCGGGCGATCGCCAGCCAGCGCGGTTTCGCGTCGCCCGAGCTGTTCGAAGCGATCGCCAACCACGGTGGCGTCCGCGGGAGATCCGACGTTCCGCTCGACATCCAGCGACGGTTTCCGATCGCCCACGACGTCGACGTTGCAAGTCACGTCAGGATGCAGGCCGCGTTTCAGCGGCATGTTCACGCCGCGGTCAGCAAGACCATCAACCTCGCGCAGTCCGCCACGCCGCTCGAGGTGAAAGCTGCGTACCAGCTCGCGTACGAGCTGGGTTGCAAGGGAATCACGGTCTACCGGGACGGAAGCCGGGAAGGCCAGGTCCTGGTCACCGGCGTCCGGAGCCCGCGTGCAGGGGCCGGACCCGGTTGCCCGGAGTGTGGGGGGTTGTTGATCGTTCAGAGCAGCTGCCGGCTGTGCCGGCACTGCGGTTGGTCGGTCTGTGGCTGAGGGATCTGAAGAAGAAATGGGCATGGCAGCGCTCGCACCAGCAAGTGCAAGGCCGCGATGAGATCCCCCAAATTCAAATCATTTAGCCAGCGCTCATGGCCGCCGCCCGGACGGCTGTCCGACCCCCGTCGGACGCCGGACGGCAACCTCGATCGCTAGCGGCGGCGGCGGCGGCGCGCCGGACGCGGCGCGACAGCTGCAGCTTCGAGCTCCTCAAGATGCTCGAGCATGCTGATCATCGTATTGCGAGTAGCCGGATGCGGCTCATTGGTGATCGCGCGGCCTAGCGAGATCCGGAGCTCGGCGCGGAGCTCCGACTCGATCAACCGATACGTGCGGAGGGCCTCCTCCGGATCGTAGTGGTGGAGATCTGCCTCACAACCGGTGGCTGCGATCCAGACAGCGGCGAGTGCAGCGGCGCGGCGGCCGGGCTGCGAAGTCGCAAACTCTTTGACCGTTGACCGCAGCCGTTGACGAACCAGCGGAATGGGCGGAAGGGCGACGAGGCCATCGCTGTCATCGTCTGGTCGACGGAGGATAGGGCGTGTCATTGACTTGTCGGTTTCCATGACTTTTTCTTCCTGGTCTCGCAGCAGGATCCGTGAATTTCCCCCCAGGGACTCACTCTGCGATGGGCGCGACCTTGCCTGATCGGACTTCTAAAAGCGATGAATTTCCGCGCGAAACCCTACAAAAAACATTGGTTGCTTGTAGGCGAAAGAGAAGTTCGCTCAGAAACTCAGCGAGCAGGGCTCAACAGTCCCCACCAGCGATATGTCCGCATCTCAGTCGCGGTTGTTGGGGCCATCAGACTCGAGAATCTTAGCTCCAAAACCGTCGACTCGTCTAACAATGAAATTTCGGATCGTCGTTCCTACGAGGTCGGGCCGTTCGATGGGGGCCGTGTGGGATGCGCCGGTGATCTCGAGCAGCTCTGCGTGCGGGATGGTCGCCGCCATCGCACGCCCACGTTCGGGAGGGGTGAATCCGTCTCGGTCTGCGACGATCACGAGCGCAGGAATCGCGACCGAGCTCAGCAGATCGTCGGCACTATGCTTCCCGGCGGCCGCAAGCATTGCGACGAACAACCGGGCGTCGACCCTGGCCAACCCGTCGAGGTAGGGCATGAACGCCGCGGGATCGATGAGGTCTCGACGGATCTCGAACCAGCTCGCCACTTCGTAAGCGAAACGGGTGGGCAGTACTGCACGGGTGATCCGGTTGATCACGCGAGGTACGCGCTTCGTCCACCTCTCGATCGCCGGCAGGAGCTCTTCGATCTGGCCCGACCCGCGGAACGTCTTCAGCGGATGCGAAGGCGCGCCACACATGAGGACGAGCCCCGCCACGCGCGATGGATGACGGCGATAGGTCTCCAGCGCCACCTGGACGCCCATCGAGTGGCCCACCAAGCATGCGCGCTCGACCAGCGCGTCATCCAGCACGCAAACAACATCGTCCGCGAGATCTTCGATCGTGACGCGCGCCGGATCCTTCGGTACCGGCGTACGCCCGTGACCGCGATAATGAGGGTGCAGCCCGAACCGCGGGGCGAGATCCTGCTTCAGGTATCGCCACGCAAAGCCGTCACACCCAATCCCGTCGCATAACAGGACTGGCGTGTCGCGACCGCGCGATCCCCACGACTCGTAGAACAGTGGAGTCCCGTCGTTCGACGAAACGGCGTACCCCCACGCCGTCTCCACGGGACCACCGCCTAGGCGATCTCTTTCTCGTCTTCTTCGCCGGGAAACTCATTCACCGACGGATACTTCATGATCTCTTTGCGAGCGATCTTCCACGCCTTCTGGACGATCCACGACAGCGACCGGTCTTGCCGGGTCGCCTCGTCCTGGATCTCCTTCAACATATCCTCGGGAAAGTAGAGTGACTGCTTGCGCTTATCGGAGCCCGCCATTGGCAGCTAGTTTCGAGGACGCCCCTACAAGGTGTCAAGGCATCCACCTCTGTAAGACGTAGAACTCGCGCGGGGGTTGTCAGGAGGGCTGGTGCTCACTATCCTATCGCGCTTCGTACTTCACCCTATTCAACGGGGACCAACCGTGAGCACCACGACCGCGACGCAATCCAAGGCACTTACCAAGAAGGAGCTGAAGAAGTTTCAGGAACTGCTCGAGGAGAAGCGCAAGGTCGTTCTCGAGCGGGCGAGACAGATGTTGTCGGAGGGCATGACGCTCGACACCACCGACCTGCCCGACGAGATGGACCTCGCGTCGAGCGAATACCTCCAGTCGTTCGAGTACCGGCTCCGCGGCCGCGAGAAGAGCTTGCTGACGAAGCTCGATCTCGCGCTCAAGAAGATCGATGACGGCGTGTTCGGCGTCTGTGAGGTCTGCGAGGAGCCGATCGGCAAGAAGCGACTCGAAGCGCGCCCCGAGACCAGCCTGTGCATCAAGTGCAAAGAGGATCAGGAGCGCGAAGAGCGCACGATGGGCTAACGAGCTGCACGGTTCGTTCTAAGATCCAGCTGAACTTCGAGTCGCTCGCCGTGCTCTGATACCGTTGCCGCAATGGCGGACGACGATTTCGACCGCAGAAAGTTTCTCAAGCTGGCGAGCTGCGCCGTCGGTGGCGGCGTCGGTGCAATGGTCGCGATTCCGACGCTGCGCCTGCTCGGGTCGCCGGCCGGTGACGTCACGGTCACCAGTCCGCGCGATCCGCTCGATCTCGGGCCGGTCGAGCGATTCACGGTCGGTCCAGCGCCTCGCCGCGTCGAGGTGGTGGCGCCGATGCTCAAGGACGGCTGGACCTCGGCGCGCAACGTGGTTCTTGGCGCCGCGTGGGTTCGCCGCACCGCACCACAGAAGGTCGACGCATTTTCCGCGGTGTGTCCACACCTGGGATGCGCGGTGGGTTGGGACGCAGGCGCCGGCAACTATCTTTGCCCGTGCCACGACAGCCGGTTCGCGGCCGCCGGTGACCGGCTCACCGGACCCTCGGAGCGCGGGCTCGATCCGTTGCCAGTCCAGATCAAGGACGGCCGGCTCCAGCTCACCTGGGTGCGCTACCGCCCCGGCAGAGCGACGCGGGAGCCGGTATGAACCTGCGCGGGCTGATTCGCGAACGAGTCCCCGCCAGCGACCCGTCAATGATCGAGGGAGGCGCGTCGTTTGCGTACGCGTTCGGTGCGGTCCTCGTGTTCATGCTCGCCGTCCAGGCGGTCACTGGAATCGCGCTCGCGGCGTTTTACAGCCCGTCCACCACCGACGCCTGGGCATCGGTCGCATACATCCAGGACCAGGCCACGTGGGGCTGGTTGATCCGGGGACTGCATCATCACGGTGGCTCCGCGATCGTGATCATTGCCGGGCTGCACCTGATCCAGACGGCGGTCGCCGGCGCCTATAAACGCCCGCGTGAGGTCGTGTGGTGGCTCGGCGTGCTGTTGATGGTGGTGATCCTGGCGTGGGCGGTGACCGGGTTCGTGTTGCCATGGGATCAGGCGGGGTACTGGGCCAACCAGGTCGAGGTTGGAATCGCGGCAGAGACACCGGTGATCGGAGACGCGCTACGCCGGCTCGCGCTCGGCGGTAATGACTACGGCAATCTCACGGTCACGCGGTTCTATGCCCTGCACGTGCTGGTGTTGCCCGCGGTGGTGGTGCTGCTATCGATCGGTCACATCGCGCTCGCGCGCCGCCACGGGATCACCCCGATGCGCACGCGCCCGGCGGTACCGCGGTGGCCGGATCAATCGCTGCGCAACGCGATCGTGATGGCGCTCGCCTTCATCGTGCTGCTCGGCTACGTGATCAGCAGCGGCGGCGTCGGACTGGCGTCGCCCGCCGATCCTGGACAAGCGCACGACGCGCGGCCACTCTGGTACTTTCGCTGGCTGTTCGAGCTACGCGAGCTCGCGGGCAGCGCCGAGAAGCTGGCCGCGTTGGCGGCACCCGCGGTGGTCGGCGGGTTTCTCGTGGCACTGCCGCTGCTCGATCGCGGTCCCGACCGCGCCCCGCGCAAGCGCATCGGCTGGCTGGGCGCGCTGGCCGGCGTGCTCGCGCTGATCGGCGCGCTCACCGTGATGTCGTTCGCCAGCGATGCGAGTAATCCCGAGCTCGCAAAGCGCCAGGAACAGGCCGACGCGCGGGCCACACGCGCGCGCAAGCTCGCGGTCGACTACGGCGTCCCGGTGACCGGCGCGCATGATGTGTTCACGACGCCACCGATGTGGCGCGGGCGTTACCTCTACGCTCAGCGGTGCGCGAGCTGTCACGACGCCGGCAGCACGGATCGCAAGGGGCCGGTGATCGGTCCCGGTCATGGCAATCGGGCGTGGCTCACCGGCTTTCTCAAGCAGCCAAGTGCCGATGCGTTCTGGGGCCGGACCAAGCTGGCGAAGACCGACGCGGCGATGCCAGCCACCGAGGCTTCCGACGACGAGCTCGCGGGGCTGGTCGAGCTGCTGTACGCCGAATCGGGCGCGGGTGACGTCGATCCCGCGAAGCGCGAGCACGGCATCACGGTGTTCGAAGCCAAGTGCACCGATTGTCATAGCCGCGACGAAGGGATCGGCGGTTCTGCGCCGAACCTCGCCAACCTGGGCTCGCGCGACTTCTACACCTCGTTCATCGGCAACCCCAAGGCGGCGATCCACATGGGATCCGAGCACAGCGAGATGCCGCGGTTCGACGCCGAGCTGACGATCGTCGAGCGCGACGCGATCGCGGAGTACCTCGTGTGGCTACGCACGGCGACCAAGGCGGAGCTCGAGGCGCTCGGCCCGCTGTGACGTGGTCGTCAGCGCAACGACGCTGCGAACGCACGCACGAGCTCGCGCTTCTCCGGCTATGCTGCGCCCGCCATGCCGAGCTTCACGTTTCAGGACATTCTCGAGATCGGACATCACCACGCCACGCCATACCGCAAGCTGACGTCGGACTTCGTCGGGACCTTCGAGGCACGCGGCAAGACGTTTCTCGAAGTTGCGCCCGAGGCGCTCACGCTGCTGGCCAAGACCGCGATGCGCGACATCGCTCATCTGCTGCGCCCCGGCCACCTCGCGCAGCTTCGCGCGATCCTCGATGACCCGGAAGCTTCGCCGAACGATCGGTTCGTCGCGCTCGAGCTGTTGAAGAACGCCAACATCGCCGCCGGCGGCATCCTGCCGGGTTGCCAGGACACCGGCACGGCGATCGTGATGGGCAAGCGGGGACAGCTCGTGATGACCCGGGGCGGTGACGAGGCGGCGATCTCGCGGGGCGTGTTCGATACGTACGCCGCGGCGAACCTTCGCTACTCGCAGGTCGCCCCGCTCGACATGTTCGAGGAGAAGAACACCGGCAACAACCTCCCGGCGCAGATCGAGATCTATGCGACCGATGGCGACGAGTACCACTTTCTGTTCATGGCCAAGGGCGGCGGCTCGGCGAACAAGAGCCTGCTGTTTCAGGAGACCAAGGCGCTGCTCAATCCCAAGAGCCTCGCAGCGTTCCTCGATCAGAAGCTGCGCTCGCTCGGAACCGCGGCATGCCCGCCCTATCATCTCGCGGTCGTGATCGGCGGCACCAGCGCTGAGCAGACGCTCAAGATCGCGAAGCTCGCGTCGGCGCGCTATCTCGACGAGCTACCCACGTCGGGCAATGCGCTCGGCCGCGCGTTCCGCGATCTGAGCTGGGAACGCGAGGTCATGGACATCGCGCGCGCGACCGGCATCGGCGCGCAGTTCGGCGGCAAGTACTTCTGTCACGATGCGCGCGTGATCCGGCTGCCTCGCCACGGTGCGAGCTGCCCGGTCGCGATCGCGGTGTCGTGCTCGGCGGATCGCCAGGCGCTCGGCAAGATCACGCGCGACGGCGTGTTCCTGGAACAACTCGAGCACGAGCCCGCGAAGTATCTCCCCGAGGTCACGCACAGCGAGCTGTCGGGAGAGGTCGTGACGATCGACCTGACGCGTCCGATGAGCGAGATCCGCGCGATGCTATCGCGCTATCCGATCAAGACCCGGCTGTCGCTCACCGGGCCCATGATCGTCGCGCGCGACATCGCCCACGCCAGGCTCAAGGAGCGGATCGATCGCGGCGAGGGCTTGCCGCAGTACTTGAAAGACCACTGCGTCTACTACGCCGGTCCTGCGAAGACCCCGGCGGGTTACGCGTCGGGCTCGTTCGGACCGACCACCGCCGGCCGCATGGACAGCTACGTCGATCTGTTCCAGGCCGCGGGGGGCAGCATGGTGATGCTGGCCAAGGGCAATCGCAGCCAGGCCGTCACGGATGCGTGCCAGAAATACGGTGGATTTTATCTCGGCTCGATCGGTGGCCCGGCGGCGCGGCTGGCCAAGGATTGCATCAAGCACGTCGAAGTCCTGGAGTACCCGGAGCTCGGGATGGAGGCCGTGTGGAAGATCGAGGTCGCCGAGTTCCCGGCGTTCATCGTGGTGGATGACAAAGGAAACGATTTCTTCGCCAACCTTGGCGGCGGAAAAAACACCAAGCATCTCGCCATGAAAGGCTAGGGCGCGGCGGGCTGCCGCACTGCGGGGTGGATCACGTTCAGACCAGCGTTGGGGAGTGGTGAACGCTGACTTGTGGAGTTGCCGCTCGCGAAATTGTTCGCGAACAGTGCCCAGTCGCTCCATGACCGGACCGGTCCACATCTTGCTGACCGGTCAAACAGCGAACATGGCCACCTCTGAACAACCCAAATTTCAAGACATCCCCACCGACGTTCAGGCCGTGGTTAAGCCCGGTCCTTCCGCAGAACCTGTCGTCGCGTACCTCCTTACCCAGACCGGCACCCAAGCGGCGCTCGTCGACCTCCCCGTCGTGGTCGGCCGCGGCGCTGACTGCGATCTCGCCGTCCCCGACGACGCGGCGTGTTCGCGGAATCACCTTCGCATCGCCGTCGCTGATGGCGCGATCCGGATCACGGATCTGCAGAGTCGCAACGGAACCTACGTCAACGGCGAGCGGATCACCGGTTCGGTCACGGTCCGGCGTGCGGTTGTCCGGCTTGGCGACAGCGTGCTTGTCGTCGGCCCGGTTGCCGATGCCGATGTGGTTGCCAGGGGCATCGGGCCGTTCGTCGGCGGCTCGGCGATCGCGAGGTGCTGCCGGATCGCCGAACGGGTCGCGACCACGCTGCTCCCCGTCGTGGTGACCGGCGAGACCGGCACCGGCAAGGAGCTGTTCGCCTCGTGGGTCCACGAGCTGAGCGGCCGCAAAGGCGCCTTCGTTCCCGTCAATTGCGCGGCGCTCACCGACGCCCAGCTCGAGGCCGAGCTGTTCGGAATCGGCCGCGAGCCGTTCGATGCGTCCGCCGCGGGTCTGCTGTCGGCTGCGCTCGGCGGAACGCTGTTCCTCGACGAGGTGGCGGACTTGCCGCTGCACGTCCAGGCCAAGCTCGTCAGCCTGCTCGAGGCGCGAATCACCCCGCCGGGTGGCAGCAGCCCCGAGCCCGCCGACGTGCGGGTGATCAGTGCCACCCACGTCGACCTGCGCTCTGCGGTCGAGCGCGGCGAGTTCCGGGCGGATCTCTACGCGCGGCTCGCGGCGGTTGAAGTGCAGATGCCGCCGCTGCGCGACCACCCCGAGGACATCCCGGCGCTGATCACTCATCTGCTGAGCCGCGTGCCCAGCAACGCGACGGTTTCGACCGATGCGATCGAAGCCCTCACTCGCTACAGCTGGCCCGGCAACGTCCGCGAGCTCGAGCATGCGCTCCGCCGCGCGCTGCTGCTCTCCGCGGCCAGCATCGTGCTGGAGCATCTCCCCGAGCCGATCGTGCGTGGCTTCCGGGCGCTGCCGGCCCGCGTGCCGGCAAAGGCCGTCGAGATCAGCCGTCCACGCCTCGAGGCCGAGCTGCAGAACCAGCGCGGTAACCTCCGGCAGGTCGCGCAGTCGCTCGGCATCTCGCGCAGCCGCGTGTATCGCTTGATCAGTCGCTGGTCGCTCGAGCCCGATGCATACCGTCAGGGCGCGCCTGCGGCCGACGACGGCGACGCGGCCTGATCCGCGAGTCGCTCGAGCACGGCGTTCAACCATCGACGACGCGCTGTCGCACCGTGTGCAGGCGAGGCTGATCGATGGGGGTCATTCTGCGGATTCATCCGCCTCTTCGTCGTCGCCGGCATCCGGATCATCTCCCTCCTCTCGCTCGCCCAGATGCTCGGCGAGGAACGCGTCCACGACCTTGTAGAACGCGGGTGGATCGTCCCACATCACAAAGTGGCGCGTGCGCGGAAGGACCACCATGCGATGGGTGGGGATGCCGGCCGTCTGCGCTCTGATTCGATGCTGGTAGCCGCCGTCCGCGGCGACGATCAGGACGGGCGACTGGATCTGTTTGACCTGTGGCAGCAGATTGGTGGTCATCATCTCGAACACCGCGTTCCCGATCGTCCGCCGATCGGACTTCTCGATCAGCTTGATGATCGGTCGCATCTTGTTCGGGAACTTGGTCATGCCCATGAACTTGCCGCGGATCCGTGCCACCAGCTCGGCGTCGGTCAGCTGCTTCCATCGATCGCGCAGGTAGCGCGCGGCATCGATGTCACCGGACAGCGCGGGACTGGCGTCGACGATGATCACCGGGCCAATCAGGGCAGGGTGATATGCCGCCATCCAGTACGCGATGAATCCGCCCATGCTGTGGCCGACGATGATCGGCTTGTCGAGCTTCTTGGCGCGGATGTAGCGCGCAAGGTCGCGCCGCACCGCTGCCGAGATCGGCTCGTCGATCGGCTCGCGGCCGGCGAACCCGGATAGCGTGATCACGTGTGACTCGTAGTCGTCCTTGTAATGCTCCGCCATCTCATCCCAGACCTCGCCGGGGCAGGCGATGCCCGGGATCAGGATCATCGGCGGTCCGCTGCCGATCACCTTGACGCCGAACGCCTCCGGCTCGAAGTCTTCGTCGCGCGCGAACGGATCGCCTTCAACGCCTTCGTCGCGCGGGATCGTCGAGCGTCGGGACGATTCGCTGGACGGAGCCGTGCACGCGCCGACCACTCCGAGCACGGCGAACGCAACGATCTGGAGGAGCTGTGCGCGCGGCACGACGACCGACCACCTCAATCGACGAAGTACGCTTGCACGCGGTCGAGATCCGGCCGCGCGGTAAACGTCGGCTTGCCGCGCTCGATCGCACAGCATTGCGCCGTCCGGAAGTTGGGGAACGCCGGCCGACCGAGCAGCACCGCACCGAGCCCGGACACCGTCGGCTCGTGGCTGACCACGATCACCGAGTCCCCGACGCCGGCGAGGATCTGGTTGACCGCGGCGCGCGGCTGAGCGCCGGGCTCCAGGCACCGCATCGACGCGATCGAACCGAGGTAGTCCAGCGCCGAGGCCAGCAGCTCGGCGGTCTGCACCGCGCGTGGCAACGGCGATGACACGATCAGTTCGGGCTCCACCTTCTGCTCGCGCAACAGCCGGCCGAGAATCCGCACCGCTTCACGCCCGCGCGGCGACAGCCACCGATCGCGATCGCTGCCGGCGTCTTCCTCGGGCACCGCATCGCCGTGGCGGACGAGGTAGATGCGCATGTCCCAAGCATACGCGCGATCCTGGGCGCGATCCGGCCGGCGCGGCGGTCATTGCGGCGAGGTGATCGGGCCGGGGGCTTCTTCGGGCGGCAGCTCGTCGCCCGCCCCCGAACCCGCCGATTCCACCACCGGGGGCGCGTGCTTGCACAGCGGCGCGGTCGCGGTCGACAGCACCTCGAGGGCGATCCCGGACCTGTTCTCGATCCGCGCCGTTTCACGACCGCTCGTCGCATCCCACAGCCGGATCCCGCCCGCGCCGTCCTCGTACGCGAGCGTCGCGGCGTCGACCCAGCGCGTCGAAAACCTGCTCGCGGCGGTCAACACATGCTTGAGCGCGCCCGACTTCGCGTCCGCGACATACAGCGACGGTGCCGTGTCGTTCGAGCATGGATCGACAGCCGTCGCGAACGCGATCTTGGTGTTGCTCGGAGCGACCGCCACCGTCGATTCGCTGGCAGCGCCCGATTCGGGGACCTGGATCGTCACACCGCCCGCCACCTTGAGTGTCGGCGAGGTCGACGGATCGTTGGTCCACACCGCCTCGACGCCACTCGCGCTGCGTACGAGCCGGCTCTCATCCAGCGTGACCACGATCCGCGGCTGCGGCATCGACGCACCGACCTTGGTCAACCGGCTGGCCGACTTGTCGACCGACGACACGGTCGCCGCCCCGACGCCCCAGCGCCCATCTGCAGGCGCGGTGGAGACCAGCAGCTGATCACCTGCCGCGTAGCCGAGCGAGATCTCGCGGCTCGCCGGCAGCGCGATCCTCGTTCCGAGCGGCTTCCATTCGACCGCGTCGAACAGCTGGATCCACGCGCTCGCGAATGTAGGTGGCCCGTCGTCCTTGGGACGATCGATCTTGTCGAACCCGATCACGGCAATGTCCGAGCCCGACGGGGCGCGGACGAAGCCAACGACCTTGTGATCGGTGTGCGTGAGCCGAAGGAATCGCTTGCTCACGCGATCGTAGGCATAGACCTCGCCGCGGCTGCTCGATGATTGCACGCCGGTCGCGTTCGGCCACTTGAACGTGCTCCGCCGGGCCACCAACCAGATCGAGCTCGCGATCTGCTTGTGATACGCCTCGCGCAGCTTGGCTGCGAGCGCCGTCACCGATTGCCCGTGCTGGGTCGCGATGAACTCCTTGAGCTCGCCGTTCGAGGTCAGATCATCGGCATAGCCGAAATAGTCGGCGCTCAGCATCGCGATCAGGTGTTCCACCGCGGCGGCGTGCTCGTTGGTCTGCGCGAGCGCAAGCGCGAGCAGGCGATGAACATCGAGGTTGTGTGGATCCTTCGCGAGCGCGGCTTCGCAAGACGACCGGACCTGAAGCCAGTCGCGTGGCTTCGCCTTGTATGCCTTCTCGCACGGCCCATCGGCCCATCCAAAGTTCAGATAGCGGATCTGCTCCACACCGATCTCGGGAACGGTGATCGGCGCGACATGGGGCGCCGGCGCAGCGTCGTCCCTTGTAGGTGGTGCGGTCTTGCCACAGCTCGCCAGGGCGATCGCAAGTGACACCGCGAGAGGTTTGTGCATGGGACCTTTCTGACAACGCATCGAACTTCTCTCGGATTCCGGCTGATCGTAGGGCGAATGTGGCAGGATCCGCACCATGAAGACCATCACTCTTGCATTCGTGCTGTTGGCGCTGATCGGTGGGGCCGGCTGCGGTGGAGACAAAGCCAAGACCAAGACCATTCCCACCGAACCCCAGCCGCCACCCGCCACGACCAGCCTCGAGAAGCCGGAGCAGACGGTTCAGAACGACACGCCGGTGAGCCCGAACCTCGCCGTGTCCTCCGACATCTTGGCCGCATGCGGGATCAAACCGACGGCCTCGGCGAGCCCGAAGTTCGACTACGACAAGGACGAGCTCACCGATGACGACAAGAAGATCCTCGACCAGATCGCGACGTGCCTGACGACCGGACCGCTCAAGGGCAAGGCGGTTTCGCTGATCGGTCGCGCCGATCCGCGCGGCACCGAGGAGTACAACCTCGGGCTCGGGTCGCGTCGTGCGACCTCGGTCAGCCAGTACCTGTCCCGTCTGGGGGTCACACAGCCTCAGCTCGCGGTGACCACACGTGGCGCGCTCGACGCGACCGGGACCGATGAGGCCGGCTGGCAAGCCGACCGCCGCGTGGATATTCAGCTCAAGCAAGAAACCGCCGCCGCGACGCCGTGAACAGCGAACGTCCGACTCGGGGCCTGCCCGTGCCCGCGCGATCGCCCAGGGCTCCTCGTGCTACGTTGCGCCCGTGGCGCTCGAGCACGTAGCCCAAGGCCAGACCCGGTTCTTCACGCCAGGTGTGGCTCCCGATCCGCGCGGGATCCTGCTCGGACGGTTCTGCTTGATGACGTTCGCGACCCTCGAAGGCGCGGTGTCCTGGTTCAGGCTGTATTCGGCCGAGGCGTCGCTCGACGAGCTGCTCGCCAACCTGGTCATCACCAAGGGCAAGACCGCGCTCGGGAGCCGCGAGATCGTCGTCCAGATCCCTGCGGTGTCGTCGTACGCCGCGGATCGCGCGGCGCGGCTGTGTCGCTTGGTCGGGGGGGCGATCTACACCGGCACGGCCAAGCACTTCGTCAAGTACCGCGACGATCGGTCGCCGTATGGCTACGACGCGGTCGACATCGGCGCGATGTCGCCGTCGATCCAGTTCATGGTTCATGGCGACGAGTTCGCGCAGGGCTACACCAGCGAGGGCGAGCTGCCGTTCGATCGCCTGCTGTTCCGGTTGTCGATTCGCAAGCTACCCGGCGGCGACCAGCTCGATGCCGACGACCGCGGCGATCTGTACCTCGCCGTCGCCCGCGGGTTGTCGGAGGGCATCATTCGGTATCTGTGGCGCAACCGCGTCGAGGCGCGTGCCGGATTGTTCACGCCGCAGAGCACCAGTGCGTTCGACGATCAGGCTCGCGAGCGCGGGTACATGTTGATCCGCGTCAGCGCGTTGCCCGAGCGGATCCTCGCGCTGTTTCTCGGCACGCCCGGGATCGACGTGTTTCGACCAGCCGGTGCGAGCGCCGCCGTGGCCGTGGGCTACGAGCATCCGATCGATCTCGCGTCGTGCTCGTCCGTGTTTCCGGCCGACACCTTCCATGTGTTCTGGCCCAACGATCGCGTCGACGTGCTGCCGGGTCCCCTCGTGCTGAGCGACATCGCCGATCTGACCCGTGTCGATCTACAGCTCGATCGGCCCAAAGATCCATCGGCGCTCACCGGCAGCCCTGATGCTTCGATCGGCGTCGATCTCAAGCTCGCCGCTTCGATGGGGCCCCCACGCCGCGTGGTCGCGACGCTGATTCCCACCGCGCATGCGCCGCGACTCAAGCGGATCCTGTTCGCCCTGCCGCCGGCGAGCCTGCGCGGTCACCGCGTCGCGGCCACCGATCGCGGGATCCTCGTCGTCGGTTCCGAGAATCTCGACGTCGTGCCGCTCGGCCAGTTGCTGTGCGAGCTGACGCCGGGGCTACTCGTGCCGCTGGGCATGGACATCGTTCCGCGGGTCTCGCCCGAGGTGCTGGCGCGCGCCCTCGGCCACGGACCGGGAATGGTCACGGTGTTCACGACGGAAGGCCGGCCGTTCCAGATCTCCGAGAGCGCGTTCACCACGCTCGAGCGCCGATCGCTCGCCAAGCTCGAGGTCGACCGCGCGGAGACCGTCGATTATGCGGCACCGCAGCGCGCCAGCGTCGAGGTCGTGAACGACCCGGTCGGGCGGTTCGCGCTGTGGGGATTCCCCGACGCATCGGATCACAAGCTGTTGCCACCGGGGAAGTAGCGAGGCAACGAACCGATGGCGAGGCTCCACGTGCGCGAGTTTCTCGCGAGCTTCGTCAAGCCGCTGGTGAGCGGAGGCGAGGTGCACGTCGGCGCGCCGATTCCATTCACCGATGTCGAGCGGTGGGGCGAGGAGCTTCACGACGCAAGCGTCGAGCAGGTGGACGTCGACGACGCGCGCCAGGCCGTGCTGTCGACGCTGGTGTGCCGCCCGCCGGCGTTCTTGCTCGAGACCGAGGAGCTCGCGCTCGCGGCAGGGCTGCACAACGCGCTGTTTCTCGTCCATCCGCGCGCCGAGGTCTGGTCGGTAAGCGACAAGCAGCGGCGGCGGATCATCGATACATCGCTGGCGCTCGTCGGCCGGCCGATGACTCAAGATCGCACACGCGTCATGGCGCGCCACGCCCTGCTGCACAACGTGTTTCAGCTGGTGCGCCGCGACACCCTGGTGTCGTGGTGGACCGGGCGCGCGCGGTTTCATGGTCAGCGACCGCCATCGCGGCTCACCGCGTGGAAGGGTGTGCGACGCGTGCGCGAAGACGTCACGATCGTCGATTTCGACGAGCTGCTCGCCGTGCCCGATACCGCACCGATCATCGCGACGCTGTTGCGGCGGACGCCACTGACCCAGCTACTCGACACGCACGTGGGGGCGCCCCCGCTGCACTGGGAAGACGCCGTGTTCTTGCTGCGCGATCCCGAGCTCGCGCGTGCGGTCGCATATCGGCTCGTTCCCGATGCGAACGCGCGCGACATCGTGGCCGGACCGGCACGGCTGGCCGCAGCGTTCGAACAGATGCTCGAGCGCGCGCCCGACGAGGCCGACGTGCGCGCCGTCGCGGCGTTCCTGGTCTATCTCAACGCGTTGTTCTGCCTCGGCGAGCTGTCGATGCGAGAGGCCGGCGCGAAGTCACCGCTGCTCTCCACGGTGCTGGCCGCCGAATCAGCGGGTCAACGCCCACGCGGCCTCGCGACGCTGTTCGCGGTGCCGGCGGCGCTCGCGGTCATCGATCCGCGGATCGCGATGCCGCCTGGCGTTTCGGAGGCGCCGGCCCTCGCTCGCCGGTGGAAAGCGCAGCGCGCGCAAGCGGGCGAGCTACTCGGCGAATCGGTGATCGAAGCGCTCGCGACGCGACTGAGACGTCATCTGCGCGGCGTGGCGCGTGACCCCTCGGAGATCGTGCAGCTGCCGACGCCGCCGTGACCTGATCAGTTCAGCTCACCCGCAGCCCATTCGATCGCGCGGATCAGCAGTGGCATCGATCCTGGAATCGAGCCGTCAGTCAGCGTCTGGCCGCCGTAAGTGGCCCAGCTTTCCAGCCACATCAATCCCATGAACACGACGCGGCCTTGTTCGTATGTCCATGCGGCTCCGAGCGGGACGGCGTTTTGGTTCTGGAGAAACACCGTGGCGCCTTCTTTGGGCCCGGAAAGGTAGTACGTGTAATAGCTTCCCGACGCTGGCGCAAACACGAACGGCGAGATGCCCGTCGTAATGGGGTGTTCCCCTATCGGCGTGACTGTTTGCGGAACGTTGTTGAAGAAATCACTGCCACTACCAGCACTAGGCAGCAGCGCGGCCATGTTGGGAGGAACCGACGTCCATGTTACCCACCCGAGCGCCACGACGCCGCCGCCGGCGGCCTGCCATGGCCCCAGTGCCTCGTCGAAGTCGAACCAATCGGGTGTGCAGCATCCGTGGCTGAACTCGCCCATAACCAGCACATCATATGCTTGGAGCTCCGCAAGCGTGTCGACATCGGGCGCGGTCGCGACAGTCACCGAATACCCACGCGCTTCGAGTGCAGCCTTCACGAATGGGATGGACTCGTTTGGACTGCACGCGCCCGGACATGCTTCGATCACCACGCTTGGCCGTCGGCACACGCCGGCTCTGCAGCGGGCGGAGGGATGGCAATCATCGTCGCTCGAGCATTGGGTCAGGCACGCCGTACTGTCGGCATTGCATTTGTAAAAACTGCACGACGTGGGGAGCTCCGGAGGCCCACAGGTTCCTGCACCGTCGCACGTGTTCATGCCGGCGCCGAGCTCGCCACAACCTGGCCCGCACTCGGTCCCCGCCGCGTAGAGGTTGCACGCGGGCGCCGTCGCCGAGCCGTTGCAACCCGTGCCGTTGGCGCCGCACGATGTCGCGCTCTGGTCGGCGCATTCGCCGCGCACGTCGGTGCCGGCGAGGGCAGGGCCACAGGTTCCGTTCGCTCCGCCATTGCCGGCAGACACACACGATTCGCAGGTCGCGTCGCAGGCGCGATCGCAACACACGCCATCGGCGCAGAACCCGCTGATGCAGTCGAGGTCCTTACCGCACGAGCCACCTTGCTCGACGCGCAGGACGTCGCCACATCCAGCGACCAGGCAAACCAGGAGCGCAATGACCACCCTCATCACCGTCATCCTAACGCGACTTGGTGGAGATTCGCTCGCAAGACCCGGCGCAGTTGTCCGACACCCACTCGGGGCGTTCTTGCACGAGCTTCCCTGAGCAACGGTCGCATCCGGGTTCGACCCGCGCGGCCATTTCGGCCCATCGCAACGCTTCGAACACCGCGGGTGATGAGGTAATGTGCCCCACCCGATGGTTGCGCCGCCCACCACACCGCGAAGCTTCGCCGTCGACGTCGCACGGGCGTCCGCGGCGTTTCAGGACCTCGCGCGTCAGATGGGTACGCAGTTCCTCGACAAGCAAGAGATCATCCGGCTGATGACGGTGTCGGCGATCGCCGGCGAGCACATGGTGATCGTCGGCCCGCCGGGCACCGCGAAGTCGGCGATGATCGACATGTTCGCCAAGCTGATCGATGCGAAGTACTTCGAGTACCTGCTGACGCGGTTCACCGAGCCCAACGAGCTATTCGGCCCGGTCGACATCTCGGCGTTTCGCGAGGGCCGCTACACCCGCCGGCTCGATCACATGTTGCCGACCGCAGAGATCGTCTTCCTCGACGAGATCTTCAAGTCGAACTCGGCGATCCTGAACTCGCTGCTCCACGTGATCAACGAGCGTAAGTTCCAGAACGGTCCCGAGGTCGTTTCGGTGCCCCTGATCTCGCTCTACGCGGCCTCGAACGAGGTCCCCAATGACGAGAACCTCGCCGCGATGTTCGATCGATTCCTCGTGCGCGTGCTGTCCGACAACCTCGACAGCTACCACTTCCACGAGCTGATGAAGAAGGGTGTGTCGCTCGAGCTTCGCAAGATGACCGGGCGCGGGATCGACGCGGCGGGCCGGCCGGTCGCCGAGCTGCGGCCGGTGATCTCGGCGCGCGAGCTGCGCCAGATCCAGCAGAACTTCGACAAGTTCATGGTGTTTCCCGAGGAGTTTCTGACCAAGTACAAGGGTCTGGTGTTCCAGATCCGCAGCGAGGGGATCTCGGTCTCCGATCGCCGCGCGGTCAAGCTGCTCAAGCTGTTCGCCGCGTCAGCCGTGTTCGATGGCCGCACGCGCGTCCACGACGGCGACTTCTTCATCCTTCGCCACATCTGGAACAACCTCGATCAAGTCGAGCTGCTCGAGGAGATCGTGAACCCGGTCGTGGACTCGTATTACCGCGAGCATCCCGACGAGCGCCGGTTCATCGGTCCATCCGCGAGCCTCGATGACCTGCTGACCGAGCTCGGGCTGATCCGCGAGCTGCTCACCGCGGGGGGCGAGCTCTCGGACATCCAGCTGTTCAGCCAGCTCAAGAACCTCAACGAGATCAAGGTCGCGCTCTCGGCGCTGCCCGGTGACGCGGCGGCGCGCATGATTCGCGAGGTCGATCAGCTGCTCGAGACCGTGTTCGCCTCGTCGAAGTTCGGGCTCTGATTCGGTCGGGCCGAGGTTGGTTCGGGCCGTGCAACCCGGCCGGCGCAGCCGTCGTGGCGAACCATCGGCATGCTAGCCTGCGCCCGTGCCGATTCCTCCCGATCGCCGCCGCAGCTACCTGGCTCGCCAGGTCGCAACGATGGCGCTGTCGCACATCCAGGTCGATACGCCGATGGCGCTGGTTCGTGCGGCCGCGTGGAGTAATTCGCTCGCGCGGATGGGCGTGCACCTGCCGCTGTTCGTGATCCACGACGTCGGCGTGATGCTGTCGATGACGCGCGGCGCAGGTGGGTACATCCTGCGTGCCCGCGAGGCGCAGCTCGCACGGATCCAGTTGCCGCCCGGGATGAAGCCGCAGCTCGATCAGTACCGCCAGCTGCTCGAGAACATCGCGAGCTCCGAGGTCACCGAGCGGCTCGCCGGGTTGCGGCTGCGCGACGAGATGGTGGCCGTGTTGCTTTCGCGAATCCTCGGCGATACCTACAACCGGTGGCGTGATCGCAGCAAGGCTGCGGGTGCCGAGCCGCTACCGCTCGACCTCGGCATCCTCGGCGAGATCGACTATGCCGAGCACTTCCGCGACTTCGAACCGCGTGGCACCTGGGGGTTCGTCGAGCACCTGGTCGCTCAATCGATGCACGTCTACACCCAGGTCGAGCTCATCGATCTCGACACGGTCAGGCTGCTCGGCCTGTTCAAGGAGGACAGCGCCTCGGGCAGCGAGGCGCTGGGCAGCGCGATCGATCTGGTCGATCTGTTCGCCGCGCTCGGCTCTCCGGAGGCCAACGATGTGGCGAACTTTTCGCTCGATCTGCTGCCGTCGGTGCTCGAGACCCGGCGGACCACCGGCGCGCAGACGTTTGCGGTCGACGGTTATGCGTCGATCGAGCGCAAGGGCAACATCGATTCGCTCGTGCTGTCGGAGCTCGCTTACGATCGCGAGATCTTCGAGCAAAAAGTCGTCGACGCGGAGCTGCTGTACTACGGCCGCGAGAAGCAACGCGAAGAGGAGCGCCGGCTCCAGTACCTCTTGATCGACTGCTCGGCGTCGATGCGTGGTCAGCGCCAGGTGTTCGCACGCGGCCTGGCGCTCGCGTTGATCAAGAAGCTGACGCTGGAGGGCGACGAGATCTGGATTCGATTCTTCGACTCTCGGCTACACGAGACCATCAAGGTCGGCCGATCGGGTCAGGTTCCCGTCCCGTACCTGCTGTCGTTTCGCAGCGAGCGCGGGCGCAACTACAGCAAGGTATTTCGCCAGCTGCTCGTCGAGGTCACGCGGCTGCGTCGCGAACAGAAGCGCCGCGTCGTGCTGTACACCATCACGCATGGCCAGTGCCATATCGAGCCAGAGCTGATGTCCGCGCTCAAGCAGCAGGCATTCCTCTATGGCGTGGTCGTGTTGCCGTCGAGTGAACAGCTGCCCGAGTTCGTGCCGCTGCTCGATCGATCGCAGATCGTGTCGGGGGAAGCGCTCACCAGCCGGGCCGAGCGCCAGCGCCGCGCGCTCGACATCGTCGGTGACGCGGCGCGCGCACCGCGTTCGCCGGGCCCGCAAACCACCGCTCCATCGGCCACCGCCAGCTGGCGGATGCCGGTGACCAAGGGGTAGCCATGGCGCGTCGGACCTTCAATTCGATCGAGTCGACCTCGGACCAGGCGCAGGCGATGGTCCAGCAGGGCCGCTGGATCGAGGCCGAACGTCACTATCGCGAGCTGATCGGCCAGACCCACGTCATCAACTACGAGTACGACGACTGGCTGCGGGCCCTCGGGGACATCTACAAGCACCTGGGACGGGCGCGTGAGGCGGCATTCATCTATCTCTATCTGCACTACTTCGACATGGCGCGGGTGCAGCTGGTGTCGGACCAGCACCTCGCGCTGCGAGCGCGGCTCGCCGAGATCGACAAGAAGTGGAGCGAGGCCGCGACGCTCTATCAGCAGGCGCAGCTGCCCGTGCACGCCGCCGTCGCGTTCGAGCGCGCGAAGCAGTACACGGAGGCCACGGCCGCGTGGCGCAGCCTCGTCCACCACGCCGGCCTGGGCCAGCGTCCCTACGAGCTCGCCCTGGTGCACTTCAACTACGGTCTCGCTGCGGTGCGGCTCGATCCGACGTCCGCGGAGGCGCGCCGCGCGTTGATCGAGAGCCAGCGCAAGCTCGAGCAGGTCGCCGATGACTTCGAGCAGGCCGGCGAGCTCGAGCGTGCGTTCGATTGCTTCCAGATCCTGCTCAAGCTCGGCAAGGAGAGCGCGCAGTTCGAGAACCTCGCGGAGGGGTACGTCAACTGCATCCGCGTGCTGCGCGATGACAACCTGAAGTTCTACGTCCTGCAGTACTACGAAGACTTCATCAAGCTCGCGCTCGAGCGCGGAGAGCTGCACGCGGCGGCGACGCTGTATCAGGAAGCAGCCGCGTTCGCGTCGCGCGCCGGCCTGCCGTACGACCGCCATTACCAGCACAAGTCAGCGCTGACCTGGATGAAATGCGCCGACAAGTTCGCCGAGACCGGGGTTCCGGTCCAGATGACCGAGAACGCGTTGCTGGCGGCCGCGTCGCAGCACTCGGCGGTCGGCGACTATCCATCGGTGCGCGAATGCTTCGAGCGGCTCGCCGGCCTCGAGCTTCCGGATCGCGCGAAGAAGCGGTTCGCGGCGATCGCGCTGCGCTATCGCGGGCTCGCGGCACCGCCCGTCGAGCTGCCGGGGCTGCCGGATTATCTCAAGCAGCAGCACGCGTACGCCGATATCTGGTTCGTCGATTTGCTCGAGTGGGAGATGGAGGGCGATGCGTTCGCGGTCGCCGCGTCGATCGTTGGCGACCTGCGGTACCCCAATGGGATTCGTCGCCGCGCGCTCGTCGTGCTGCTGACGCTCGCAGACGCGCAAGCGCGCAACCAGGCCAACGATACCGAGACCCTCGTGCACGTCGCGGAGCTGCTCGGCGAGCTGCAGTCGTATGCCGCGCTGTCGCCGCTCGAGAAGCTCTTCACGGCCGGCGAGGCCGTGGTGCGGCGCGCGGCGGTACGCGCGCTGCGGTTCTTGTACTTCAAACGATCGTTCGTGATCGTGCGCAAGGCGCTGGTCGATCCGGACGCGCAGGTCCGCGAAGCGGCGCTCGTCGCGATCGGTGGGCTTCACTTTCCTCATGCGTTCAACCCGCTCGCCCGGATCTATCGGGAGAGCAACGACCCGCGCGTTCGCACGACCGCGCTGCAATCGATCGGAAAGATCCAGACCGTCGAGGCGGGCGAGTTCCTCGTGATGGTGCTGCGCCAGGAGACCGGCGGGCTTCGCGAGGCCGCGCACTCCGCGCTCGCGCAGATGGACAACGCAGATGTGTTGCCGATCCTGCGCCAGCACCACGAGATCGAGACCAATCCGCAGGTCCGCGAGAGCATCGGCGCGCTGCTCAGGCGGCAGTGAATGCTCCGGGTGTGAGGCGCGCGGCAGGGCGCGCTCGCGGTCGAGCGGTGGGGCGATCGACGCGTGGTCTTGCTTGGATGATGAGTCAACCGAGCCCGTAGCGATCCACGAGCACGCGGCGAGAAGCGGGCAACGGCGACGGTAGCAGCAACGGCAGCGGCACCGGCACCGGCACCGGCACCGGCACCGGCAGCGGCAGCGGCAACGGCAGCGGCAACGGCAACGGCAACGGCACCGGCACCGGCACCGGCACCGGCACCGGCACCGGCAGTGGCAGCGGCAGCGCCACCTGATGCGGTATTGTCGTCTCCATGAGAATCGCGCTTGCCGTCGTGCTGCTCGCCCTCGGCTGTGACACCAAGGCCACCGCATCCGATACGCAGGGAGCTCCTCGCGCCGAGCAAAAGTCGCGCGAGTACGAGAGTTGCTCGGCGAGCGCGCAATGCGCAGACGAGCTGCGCTGCTTCGACGCCACGTGCCGGCGAGTCGCGCGCTCGGCCGTGGGTGATTACTTCGCAGCCTCAGGCGCCGCCGCACGCTCGCGCGGTGACAATGACGCTGCGGTGGCGGCCTATCAGAAGGCGATCGGTCACTACGATGCAGAGAAGCTCGCCGTCCCGCCCGACGTCGACTGCGCGTATGGCGCCGCGCTGGTGTCCACCTCGGGCAAGGCCGTCAACCTCGAGCTCGGCGCGCACGTGCTTCATCGCTGCATCCTCGCGGTGCCGCCGGGCAGCAGCTTGCGCGACCGCGCGCTTGCAGCGCTGACCGCGCTCGAGGCGTACGGGCTCGATCCGCTGCTGCTTGGCGCATCGAAGCCCGCCGATCGTTACCTCAAGGGTCCCGTGAAACCTGCTACCGACAAGCTGGTCGTGACCGTCACCGCGCTGCCCAGGCCCAACCGCAGCTTTCAAACGATCTCCGACAAGCTCACCGGCCCCGATGTCCGGCCGGCGATGATCGCGTGCTGGGAGGCGTACCGCACCGCCGCGAAGAAGGACGCGCTCACCACCACCGTCGGCATCAAGTCGTCGTATCGGCCGTCGGAGTACGAGGACGAAGCGGGAACGTTCTCGTTCAGGCTGGATCCGGCACCGGCGGGGGGAGCCACCCCGGACGCCGCCGCCCAGGCCTGCGTGGCGGGGATCGTCGAGCCGACCCTCAAGGCGGCCAAGCTCGCTGAAGCGTTCGCGACCAAGCTGACCATCACGATCAAGTAGGCGGATTTCGGCGTCCGTGGTAGCTACGGGGTCCCGTGGAGCTACCCGACCTTCGCACGATGACGCTCGAGGACGCCCAGGCGTTCGCCGTGGCGCGCGGCTGGGCGCGGTTTCGCGGCGAGCAGATCTGGCGCTGGGTCCACGACAAGGGCGTGCGCAGCTTCGACGAGATGTCGAACCTGTCGGTCGATGTCCGCCGCGAGCTCGCCGCCACCACGACGATCGGGTGTCTCGCGGTGGCCGAGGTCCAGACCTCGCACGATGGCACCCGCAAGCTGCGGCTGACCACGCGCGATGGCCAGTCGATCGAGAGCGTGTTGATCCCCAGCGGCGACAAGGTCACCCAGTGCATCTCGTCACAGGTGGGCTGCGCGGTGGACTGTCAGTTCTGCGCCACCGCCAAGCTCGGGCTCAAGCGCAACCTCGATGCGGGTGAGATCGTCGATCAGGTCTATCTCGGCCGCCGGCTGCTCGCCGAGGTCGAGCCATCGCGCCGGATCACCAACCTCGTCTACATGGGGATGGGCGAGCCGCTCCACAACTACGACAACCTGGTTCGATCGCTGCGGATCCTCACCAACGACAAGGGCGCGAAGCTGTCGCAGCGCAAGATCACGGTGTCGACGGCGGGCCTGGTGCCCAAGCTGGAGCGGCTCGGCGGCGAGACCGTGCGGCCCAACCTCGCGGTCTCGCTGAACGCGCCCAACGACGAGATCCGCGACGAGATCATGCCGATCAATCGCAAGTGGAACATCGCGAAGCTGCTCGCGGCGCTCAAGGCGTACCCGCTCGAGCAGCGGCGTCGGATCACGTTCGAATACGTGCTGCTCGCCGGTGTGAACGACTCGCTTGCACACGCGGCTCAGCTCGCACGGCTGCTCCACGGCATCAAATGCAAGGTCAACATCATCCCGTGGAACCCGCATCCCGAGGCGCCGTACGCGCGGCCCTCGGCGAGTGCGATCGACGCGTTTCAGAACGAGTGCAAGCGGCTCGGGATGTCGACCTACCTGCGCATGCCGCGCGGCGATGACATCGACGCGGCGTGCGGCCAGCTCGCGAATCGCAGCAATGGCGCCACGGTCGTGCCATTGCGTGTCCGCAAGGACGCGCGGGTTCCGCTGCCGCAGGTCGATTGACCGCGCGCGATCCCGCGGGCTCGGACCCGCGTCGGGCCGACGATAGTGAGGTAGGCTCCCGGCGTGTCAGCGACGGGCGACGAGCCACCAGCTCACCGGACCCTCCTGGCCGCGGCGCTGCTCACGCAGCTGACCGGCGCGGTCAACCTGCTGCTCGGAACGATCGCGTTCGTGCTGCTCTATCGCGCTGGTGGCCATGTGCTCGGCGCGCTGGGGTGGTCGGTCGCAGCGATGGCGTGCCTGGCATTCGGAACGGCGATGCATCGCGGCGGCATGATCACCGTCATCATCGGCGGGGTGTTGTCCGCAGCGTTCGCGCTCGCCCACGTGGTGATGGATCGGTCGTGGCTCCATGGCGTTCTCGGCGCCCAGACCCCCACCATCTCCCGCGGGTTGGTGTTCGCCGCGGTGGTGATGGCCGTCGCTGCCGGGGCGGCGCTCGTTTCGATCCCGCAGGCGATCCGGTACCGGCGATGGTGGCGCAGCGGCAAGCGCGCGAGACCGGTCCTGAGCGCGATCGAGGTTCCCACCCTGATCGTGCGCGAGATGAAAGTACGCTGGCGGCTCTACCTGACGCTGACCGGCGTCGCGATCGCGGTTGGTGTCGGCGTGGGCGTGATGTTCAACGCGTGGCACGAGCCCCATCCGCCCGATCGCGCGACCGCCGCGGCGATGGCGGCGGCTGTTGCAGCGCTGCCTGCCGGCCACGTCGAATCGATCGCACCGATGCCGGCGGCACCATCCGTCGCGTCAGCCTCGGCGGCGGCGCACCCGGCGGTGCGCGATCCCGAGCCGATCGAGAAGCTACTCGATGCCCAGCGGCTCGCGATCATGCGCGCAGATGCGACCGCGATCGCGGCCAGGTTCTCGGCATCGGCGTTCGGGATCGGGGTCGACGCCAACGAGCTCGCCGAGGGACGCGGCGCGATCGCCGCGCAGATCGTGCGTGCGCTCGGTCCCGTGCCCCCAGGTGGCTTCGTCATCGAGTCGAAGTTCATCGCGCTCGGGGAGCACCCGGGCCACGCGTGGATCGCGCAGGAGCTCGCGATCTCCGGGCAGGGCCTCGAGCCACGCCGGTTCGCGATCACCCAGCTGGTGGCGCTGGTGGATGGGATGTGGACCGTGATCGCCACGCACTGGGCACGGCCGGTTCCTGCGTTCGTCGCCGCGCGCAAGGCGTCGAAGGGGTCACTGCCGGTTCCGCCGCCGATTCCGTCGCGCATGGTCGGGTCCCACGAGCTCGATGCCGCGGTTCGCGCCGCGTTCTCGTCCCGCGAGACCCTCGTCGCGGCGATCGCCGACCACCCCGATGCGTTCGAGCTCGGCAGCACGCCCGGCGACCGGATCGCGGGCACGTCCAAGATCCAGGATGCGATCACCTCGCTCGGCAGCTCGCTTCGCATGCAGCCAGGCGCGATCGTCGTCGACGGCAGCGCCTGGGATCCACAGCAGCGCACGACCCCCACGGTGGGCGTCGCCGCGCTCATCGTGGAGCTCACCAAGCCGCGGCACGGCAAGCTGGTGACGCAACCGCTGCGCGTGCTCGCGGTGCTGATCCGTCAGCCCATCGGCTGGCGGATCGTCCAGCTCCATTGGTCGACTGGCGGACCGATCACCTGAGCCGGCGAGGCCGTAACGGTGGCCTGCCCTCGAAGCGTGACGCTCAGCGTGCGAGCGACGCGAGGTCGGCGGTGGAGAAGAAGAACGCGATCTCCTCGCGTGCCGTGTCCGGTCCGTCCGAGCCGTGGACCGCGTTGCGCTCGATGTTGGTCGCGAACTCCTTGCGGATCGTGCCGACGTCGGCCTTCTCCGGGTTGGTCGCGCCCATCACCTGGCGATTCTTGGCGATCGCGTTCTCGCCCTCGAGCACCTGCACGACCACGGGCCCCTCGGTCATGAACTTCACGAGGTCGCCGTAGAACGGGCGGTCCTTGTGGACGGCGTAGAACGCCTTGGCCTGCGCCTCGGTCAACCGGATCATCTTGGAGGCAATGATGCGCAGTCCAGCCGACTCGAGCTTCGCGGTGATGCCGCCGATCACGTTCTTCGCGACGGCGTCGGGTTTGATGATGGAGAAAGTGCGCTCGAGGGCCATGACGGAGCTCCGTGGAAAGTGAGGGGCGCAAGCTAGTCGACTACGGGGGCTCCGTCAACGCATCGAAACCGGGCTTGCCCCTCGGCGGCGCGCCGGAAACGCCAGCTTGGCGAGCGCGAGCGCGCCCTGCTCCCACGGCACGCGGTGGGTCACGCCAGCGGCGCCGATCGAATCGGCGTGGGCGCAGTAGCAATCGTAGTTGCGGATCAGGGCCTGTGTGTTCGAGTAGCGCGGGGTCCACCCGTGCTTGATCCTCGCGTGGTCGATCGATCCGCACAGGTGCTCGACATCGAGCAGCGGATAGCGATGTCGCCCTTGCCACAATGGGGAAGTCGCGGCCGTCACGCGCCCACTCGTACATCAGCGCGAGCACGCCGAAGCCGCTCCGGTCCGACGAACGATTTCTCCGGGCGATCGAGATCACACGCCCCGCTCGGCTTCGACCTTGGCAATTCCGTAAGGTCCGCCACCGTGCACACGATCGGTCGCGACCAACAGATGATGGTCCCGCGCCCCATACACCGGCGTCGACGAGACATGGATCACGCGGCGGTCGCCGGAGACCACCGCGTCACCACGTGTGAGCAGGTGGCGAATCCGAGAAAACCAGAGCCGCCCGTCCGTGCTTGCACGTGTCCAGGTGACCTTGCATGCCCGGTCACGCTCGGCGAAACATGGGGCCTTCTCCCCGGGGTGGTGGTGGATTCAGCCCCTGTGCGTGTAGCGCGACACGCACCAGCGCATCTCGTGATGCCGGGAGGTTGCAGTTCGTCGAGATTCCCTTTTCAAGATCACGCCTTGGTCCAGCGCTTGCTGACTCCGCAGGCCATGAAAACTCTCCTCGCACTAGGCCTCGCAACTCTCGTTGGCTGCGCAACAGAAGACGCAACATCCAAGCTGACCGCGGAAGTGGGTGAATGCGGTCCACTCGAAACCCACGTGGTGGGTGTGTTCGAGGCGACGCCCAGCGATGATGGTGGTGGAATCATCCTCCGCGTCGATCGCCCAGGTCGCCACGCGATCGTGGTCTCCGCCCACGAAAGCACCAACTGGAAGGTCGAAGCCGCACCGGGCGCGAAGATCGAAGCCGTCTACGCCGTCGGTTACGGCAAGCAGACCGTCAAGGCGCCGTCAGGCGTTCGCGTCGTCACCGAGAGCCGAGACGAAGGCAAGCCGTACGCGTGTGGCTACGCGTGGGGTGCGAGCACGCCGGACTGTGACACGGACAACCTGTTGAACCTGGTCCGCTACCGCGTCCACGAGCCGACCAGCTTCCACGGCTGCAAGAGCGCCTCTCGGTTCACGATCGGCGAGAACCTCGCGGTCACCTCGGACTGCGGCGCCGATGCGACCAGCTACTCGAGCGACGTCGGCGGCGAGGGCATCGAGCAGAGCTCGGCCGTCATGGGCTGCGATGGCCCGGACAGCTGCGGCGGCCCGATCATTCTCTGATCGTCGCGATTCCATAGAACAACGAGCGAGACGTCGATCCAGGGGCACGCGAGGGCCACTGGATCGATGCCGTTTCGGTCCCAGCAGGCGACAGGCAGCTGGGCCGAGATCGAGAGTTACCCGAGCACCTTCGCCAGCGTCGAGCCCATCTCCGCGGGCGTCGGCGCAACTGCGATCCCTGCGGCCTTCAGCGCCGCGATCTTGTCCGCCGCGGCGCCTTTGCCGCCCGAGATGATCGCCCCCGCGTGACCCATGCGCTTGCCGGGTGGTGCGGTCTGGCCGCCGATGAACGCCGCCACCGGCTTGTCAATGTTGTCCTTGATGAACGCCGCCGCGCGCTCCTCGGAGTCGCCGCCGATCTCGCCGATCATGAAGATCGACGAGGTTCCCGGATCCTCGGCGAACCACTGGAGCACGTCGATGAAATCGGTGCCCTTCACCGGATCGCCGCCGATGCCCACCGCCGTCGACTGGCCGAGGCCGAGCGCAGTCAGCTGGTGCACCACCTCATACGTCAACGTGCCAGAGCGCGACACCACGCCGACGCCACCGGGCTTGTGGATGTAGCCCGGCATGATGCCGACCTTGCACTGGCCGGGAGTGATCACACCGGGACAGTTCGGGCCCACCAGCACCGCGTCGGGATATTCACGATCGAGCACGTACTTGACGCGGATCATGTCGCGCGCCGGAATGCCTTCGGTGATCGCGATGATCGTCTCGATGCCTGCCGCGGCGGCCTCGAGGATCGCGTCCGCTGCGAACGGCGGCGGCACGTAGATCACGGTGGCATTCGCGCGCGCAAGCTTCACCGCTTCATCGACGGTGTCGTACATCGGGATCTGCTCGAGGCCGGCGACCTTGCTACCGCCCTTGCCCGGCGTCACGCCCGCGACGACGCGCGTGCCGTATTCAACCATCTGCTTCGCGTGAAACGCACCGGCGGAGCCCGACATGCCTTGCACGATCAGCCGCGTATCCAATCCGACCAGGACGCTCATTACCGCGCCTCCTTGGCGGCCTTGACCACCTTCTGGGCGCCGTCGGCCATATCGGCGGCGGCGACGATGTTGAGCCCGCTGTCGGCGAGCATCTTCTTGCCCATGGCGACGTTGGTGCCTTCGAGCCGGACCACCAGCGGCACCTTCAACCCGACTTCCTTCACGGCGGTGATCACGCCCTGCGCGATCGTGTCGCACTTCATGATGCCGCCGAAGATGTTGACGAAGATCGCCTTCACGTCCGGATCGGTCGTGATGATCTTGAACGCGGCGGTGACCTTCTCGGCCGTCGCGCCACCACCGACGTCGAGGAAATTGGCCGGCGCGCCGCCATAGAACTTGATGATGTCCATCGTCGACATCGCCAGGCCGGCGCCGTTGACCATGCAGCCAATGTTGCCCTCGAGCGCGATGTACGAGAGGTCCCACTTCTTGGCCTCTTGCTCGGCGGGGTCCTCCTCGTTGGGATCGCGCCACTCCTCGAGCTCGGGGTGGCGGTACATCGCGTTGTCGTCGAAGTTGATCTTCGCGTCGAGCGCGAGCACCTTGCCGTCTTTGGTGGTGATCAGCGGATTGATCTCGAGCAGTGAGCAATCCATCTCGTCGTAGCAGCGGGTCAGCGCTCGCATGAACGTGGCGAGCTCGCTGGCGACCTTGCCGGTCATCCCGAGCGCCTTGGCCAGCCGCCGCGATTGGTACTCCTGCCAGCCGGTCGCCGGATCGATCGCTTCGCGGATGATCTTCTCCGGATGCTTCTCAGCCACCTCTTCGATATCCATTCCACCTTCCCGCGACGCCATCACCGTCACCCGTCCGGTGGCGCGGTCGAGCAGCATGCCGAGGTAGAGCTCGTGATCGATCGCGAGCCCCTGCTCGACGAGCAGGCGCTGCACCTTCTTGCCCTCCGGGCCGGTCTGCGGCGTGACCAGCTGCATTCCGAAGATCGCCTTGACCGCGGCTTCCGCGTCCGCGCGGGTCTTTGCGACCTTGACGCCACCGCCCTTGCCACGACCACCTGCGTGGATCTGCGCTTTCACCACGACCACGTCGGTGCCAGCTTGCTGCTGGACCTTGGGGATCGCGGCGAGCGCATCTTCGATCGACGTGGCCGGGATGCCGATCGGCACCGGCACGCCGTACTTTCGGAACAGCTGCTTGCCTTGGTACTCGTGGATCTTCACGGTCGCGGGTGTACCACAGCGTCGAGCACGGCGGGCGGCGCACCCCCGCCGTAGCGGCCGTCGGCATCCTCGGTCCGGCGGTCATCGCTCGAGGTCAATGAGCTTGCACGTCACCGGGGCGCTGAGCTCGGTGCCGAGCACAACACACACTTGATCGGGCCAACATTGGATCGTGAGGTGCCGACGGCTGCGCGACGCCACGACCTGGATCGACAACGATGGGTTGCAGCGGCAGCTGGCGTTGCTCCGAACCGGCTCAACGGCAGATCGACTAGCCGGTCTCGATCACACGTAGCCGGCGGAAACCACGACCCGGACACCTGGCCCCCTTCGTGCACTGCCCCCGCTCACTATGCTTCGTACCTTGCTTTCTGTTGCTCTCGCGTCGACGATCTTCGCTGGCTGTGCCTCCAACTCCACCACAGGCGAGGATGAGCTCGCCGGTGAATCGGCGAACGACGACGCCGGCAAGGCGGATGGCACGGGGCTGTACGGCTACTGGACGATCGCCTCGAAGGGGACCGGGTTCACGGTCGCGCGGGTGAATCGATCCAGCGCGATCTGCGGCGACGACACGACCGCGCCCCAGTGCGACGTCGAAGCGCTCGAGTGGTTCGCTGCGGGATTCGGTGAGGCCGACATCGCGGCGTTCGAGCAGTCGATCAAGGACGGCAAGCAGCTGCTCCTGAAGGGCGACATCGTCGGCGTTGACGAGGGTCATCCGCAGATCACGTTCGACATCAACCAGGTCTGGCTCGCAGGCAGCGAAGACGGTGTCACCGAGGGCGTGTTCGTCATGGCCAAGGACAACGGCGTCCGCTGCCTGTCGGCGCCGTGCCCCAGCATCACCGAGACGCGCCTCAACACCGCCCGCAGCATCGACATCACGGCGATCGACCTCGATGAGACGGGCGCCGATGAATACACGGTGGCGATCGCGCGGATGCAGCTGTCGCGCGACGGCGTGATCATCGCCGGCGATCGCTATTACTATGGCAACGACGGCAAGGGCCGGATGGCGAACCAGTTCTTCACGCGCGCCGTTCCGCCGCAGTTCTAGGTCGCCTCGCGCCGCCGCGGCCACCACAGCATTGCCGCGATCAAGAACCCGAGCGGCAGCGCCATCATCGCGATCACGTCGGGCATCAGATCCTTGAGCAGCCCCACCAGCGGCGGCGACCACAGATCGCCGAACAGGTGGATGGCGAAGATCGCCACCGCCATCGCGCTGGCGCGAAGGTGGGCCGGCGAGGTCCGCAGCAGGATCGCGTTGATCGGCGACGTCGAGGCGAACACGCCGATCATGCAAAGGCCTCCGAACGCAAAGAATCCCAACGTGCTCGGCATCAAGAACGCCAGCGCGGCAAGCGGAAACCCGATCGTCACTCCAACCGCACAGATCTTGAGCTGCGCGTTCGCAGCCATCCGGTTCGCGATGTGATCGTGAGCCGCGCCGTCGGGGATCGGCGGGACGTGTGACAGCACCCGGTCGGTGAGCCGGCCTCCGATCACGGTGCCGAGCGCGCCCGCGATCACGACGATCAAGCCAAACTGTGCGCCGGCTTCGCTGGTCGAGATCCCATAGTGCACCGCGAGGAACTTCGGCGCCCAGTGCGCGAACGCTCCCACCGCAGCGGTGTGCGCGCAGTAACCGAACACCGCCCGGCGATACAGCGGGACACGCGACAGGATGCGCGCGCTGTCGAGGGCCTTGGGCTTCTTCTCGGCGAGCTTTCGCGCCGGTTCCACGAGCAGCAGGCACAACACCGCGAGCATCAGGCCCGGACCGCCGCCCAGGAAGAACGCCGTACGCCAGCCCCAGTGCACGTCGATCGTGCCGCCGAACGCATAGCCCATCGCCGTCCCGAGTGGCAGCGCCAGGTAGAAGATCGCGAGCATCTTCCCCTTCGACTTTGCCGGCGTGACGTCGTCGATGATGGTCGGTGCGAGCGTCGCATAGCTCGCCTCGCCGACACCGACCACCGCGCGCGCGAGCAGGAGGGTCCACAGGTTCGTGGACAGACCAGACGCGACGGTCGCGGCGCTCCATACCACGACGCCGATCGCGAGCAGATACTTGCGCGGCACGCGATCACCGAGCGAGCCGAACCACGGCGCGGTGAGGAAGTAGCCCAACAAGAACACGGTGGCGAGCAGCCCGCCTTCGAAGTCGTTGAGCTTGAGGTCGCGCTGGATGCTCACCAGCATCGCGGCGACCAGCGCACGGTCGAGGTAGTTCAGCAGGTTCAACCCCGTGAGTACCGAGACGACCGCGATCCGGTTGCGGATCATCGGCGCACCATACGCGAGTCAGCGAACTTCGTCGATCAGCGAGTCCAGGGGATCTCGATCACCGGGATTTCGATCCCGCCGAGCCGCGTCGGGCGCAGGACGTCGCCGTCGCGCAGCGTCTCGACATGACGATAACCGCGCGAGGTCGGGCCCGTATGAACGTCGACGGACAGCTCGTCGCCCGAGATGTCAACGATCCAGTACTCCGGCACGGTAGCCTCGCCGTAGATTGACGATTTGATCCGCCGGTCCTTCTTGATCGACGACTCGGCGACCTCGATCACGAGCAGCGAGCTGGTCGGATGTTCGAGCATTCCTGGAACGCGCCGCGATACGGAGATATCGGGCTCCGGTTCGGAGTCGTCGCTCGCGGCGTACGGACAATGGCCTCGCACGTCATGCGAATCGTCGAGTAACCGCACCAGGCGCTGCACCAGCCACGAGCTGATCGTGGCATGCGGTACCCCTTGCGGGCTCATCGTGACCAGCATTCCGCGCAACAGCTCGACGCGTTCGTCTTCGAACACGCCCAACGCCACCAGCTGGTCGTACTCGCGCCGAGACAGCCGGCGAATTGCGTCAGGAGTGAGCAACTCGGGGACGAACATGGATTGCAGCATAGCATCGCACCACATCTCCGAGCCCCCCGAGATTGCGAGCCTCGTGCCGGGTGCGAACGTCGTGATGTTCCTCGTCGCGAGGCCGCTTTCGCCCTAGCGCAGGCCGGTCAGCGCACG
>JBFWXW010000060.1:0-39198 GCA_050187075.1 Kofleriaceae bacterium
CGACGCTTCAGCTCCTGCAGGATGCCTTCCTTCGACATCTTCTGCTTGAGGATCTTCATCGCCTTCTCGAGGCTGTCACGCACCTCGACTTCGACAGGCTTTCCGAACGAGTTCTCCATGGGGAGGCAAGTGGGTACCCGATCGACGGAGCCTGGTCAAGCTCAGCGACGGGACTAGTCCCGGCTACGCCTTGCTGTGCTTGTAGAACAGCGTGATCGTGAGGCAGTGGAACTCGGAATCCGAGCTCTGGGTGACGATCTTGTCCACAATTTCGTGGTCGGGATGGCTGCGGATCCAATCGGTAATCAGCTCGCCCAGAAGCTCGCGCTCCTTGGCCTTGGTCGCCGAGAAAACCTTCACACCGGTTACATCGATCATCCGCCCATCCTCCTGTGGAGCTGCTTGCAGTCGCGTCACGAGCTCTCCTGCGTTCGCTACGGTTTACGTTTTGTGAGCCGACACTTTGTACTGCAACCTCAGTTTCAGTCAACCCGTACTATTCCGATTAGAATGAACGATTGTGAAGTCGATCCAACGGTGATCGCGACCCAGCGCTCGCGTGATAAGCGACGAGGATTATTCAGCTCAATGCGCGCGCCAGACCGCGTAGAGCGCGCCCGCAACATGTCCCATGCGCATGCTGGTGAACGCGATGAGCAATCCGGGCCGGCGAACGCCCTGGCAGCCCGACCGAGCCCTGGTAGTGTCGCGCACGATGAGTCGTGCCCTGTTAGCCAAGGCCGCCCTCGTGGCGGCAATGGTCGTCGCGTCCACCGCTGGAGCCCAGCCCCGCGCCCGGGCGACGGTGCCCAAGTTACCCACGGTCGAGACATTTGCGCTCGCGAATGGCCTACGCGTCGCGGTGCTTCGTACGTCGGCTGCGCCTGTGGTGTCGGTCCAGCTCTGGTACCACGCCGGGTCCAAGGATGAGCCGAGGGATCGCCGCGGCTCTGCCCACATGTTCGAGCACATGATGTTCAAGGGCACAACCCATGTGCCGGCCGAGGCGCACGCGCGGTTTCTGAACGGGCTCGGCGGGTACGTGAACGCGACCACCGACGAGGATGCGACGCACTACATCAACACGCTGCCGGCGGACTATCTCGACTTCGCGATCAAGCTCGAGGCCGAGCGCATGCGCAACCTGCTGTTTCGGCCGCAGATGATCGCGATCGAGCGCGAGGTGGTGAAGGAGGAGATTCGCAAGCAGGAGAACTCGCCGATCACGAAGGGATTCCTGCGGTTCCTCAGCATCGCGTTCACCAAGCACCCGTACGCGTGGACGGCCGGCGGCAACATCAAAGATCTCGACGCGACCACGCCCGACGATCTCAAGAAGTTTTACGACGCGTACTACCAGCCGAGCAACGCGATGCTGGTGGTGGTCGGCAAGGTAACCACCGAGGCGGTGAAGGCGTCGGCGGAGAAATGGTTTGGTGCGATCCCCAAGGCCGCAGCTCCGCAGCGACCGGCGGCGTCGGCCGTCGAGCCCGAGCAGACCGCGAAGCGCCGTGAGGTCGTGGAGCCGGGACAGATCGGGATCACGCTGGTCGGGTTTCACATTCCGGCCGCCAAGCACGAGGACGTCTACGCACTCCAGGTCGCGTCGATCGTGCTGGGCGCCGGTGAATCGTCGCGGCTCAAGCTTCGACTCAAGGCGATGGATCCGAAGACCAAGCGTCCGCTCGCGATGGATGGCGGCATGGAGTCGCTGATTCGCGAGGACCCAGGCATGACGATCGCCGCCGGTGTCTACCTCGATCCCGCGCAAGGTGACGCGGTGGAGGCCGCGATCTTCGACGAGATCGCCAAGCTCGGCGCCAGGGGCCCGACCAGCGACGAGCTTCGCAAGGCGAAGAACCAGGTCCAGTCGGGCTTCGTGTTCGCGCTCGACAATGCGCAAGGGCTCGCCGAGGCGATCGGTCGATCGTGGATCCTCACCGGCAATCCGAGCTCGTTCCTGCGCGACGTCGACGAGATCGAGAAGGTCGGCGCCGCCGACGTGCAGCGGGTGGTCAAGCAGTATTTCAAGCCCGACCGCGCAACGATCGTGGTCATTCCGCCGAGAGCCCGACCGGAGCCGAAATGAACATGCGAGCGCACTGGATCCTCAGCTTCATCGCGCTGGCCGCGTGTGGTGGCAAGCCCACGCCTGCCGCGATCCCCACGCTCCCCGGTGATGGCGATCAGCACACCGCGAAGCCGACCGAACCCGAGACCGGGGGTGCTGATCCGTGGGCCGGCCGCACGGATCTGATCACCGCACCCGCGCCCAAGCCGCCGGCTCCCGTCGAGCTGCCGCGGATCGACACGTTCAAGCTGACCAATGGCCTCCAGGTGTACGTGGTCAAGAGCGATCGGTTGCCGGTCGTCAGCTTCCAGCTCGCGATCAAGGCCGGCCGGATGCACGAACCACACGCGCGGCTCGGCGTCTCCGAGCTCGCGGCGGACATGCTGGTGAAGGGCACCAGGAAGCGCAACGCGCTGGCGCTGGCCAAGGCGATCGATTTCGTCGGCGGGACGATCGCCGCCGATGCGACGTTCGAGGCGACGCTGGTGTCATGCAGCGTCATGACGCGCAACGTTCGCACGTGCCTCGAGCTGTTGCCCGAGATGATCACGCAGCCGAGCTTCCCCGACGCGGAGCTCACCAGGGTGCGCGAGACCCACCTCGGCGCGGTTCGCCAGCGGCTCGACGACGCCGGCGCGCTCGCGTCGGTACACGCGCAGAACTTGTTGTGGGGCAATGATCACGTGCGCGGTTGGGTCGACAGCGAGCGATCGATCGCGAGCGTGAAGCGCGAGGATCTGATCGCGTGGCACAAGGCGTGGTTCGTCCCCGGAAACACGATCCTGGTGGTCAGCGGCGACGTCGATCCGGCGCGGATCAAGGCTGATCTGCAGCGCTCGTTCGGCGGATGGAAGAAGGGGCCGGTGCCACCGACGCCGCAGTACAAGGAGCCGGGCCTGTCGGGGAGCCGGATCCGCCTCGTCGACAAGCCGGGGCAGACCCAGGCGCACATCCGGGTCGCGCAGTTCGGGATCCGCCATGACGACCCGCGGTTCTTCGAGACGCTGGTGTGGAACTACGCGCTCGGCGGCGGCGGCTTCGCATCGCGTCTGGTCAAGGTGGTCCGGGTCGAGGGCGGCAAGACCTACGCGGCGTCGTCGAACTTCGACCGCAACCTCGACCGCGGCTCGTTCGTTGCCGAGACGTTCACGCGCAACAGCGAGGCCGTGGCGACCGCGAAGCTGATCCTGGCGGAGATCGCCAAGATGGCCAAGCAAGGTCCGAGCGAGCGCGAGGTCGCTTCGGCGATCGCCAACATCGCCGGCAGCTACGGTCTGCGGTTTCAATCGGCCGCCGATGTCGGCGGTGCGTTGATCGGGGCCGAGCTGCATGGGTTCGGCAAGGAGTACTTGACCAACTTCCCGGTCGCGGTCGGCAAGGTGGACGTCGAAGCTGCCAAGCGTGCAGCGGGCGAGATCCTGGATCCCAAGTCCTACGTGCTGGTGATCGTCGGCGATGCCAAGGAGATCGCGCCCCAGCTCAAGAAGGAGGGCTGGCGCTACGAGCAGGTCTCGTACACCGATCCGGTCAGCCCCGAGGTCGAAGCCCCGGAGACGCCGATCGATCCCAAGGTCGCCGCCGCTGCGAGGGCCGTGATCGAGCAGGCTCTCGCGGCCAAGGGCGGGAAGGCCAAGCTCGCCGCCGTGAAGGGGTTCAAGATGGTCGCCTCGGGCACGACCACCGTGAAGACGCAGCAAGGCGCGCAGACCGTCCCGGTCCAGACCGAGCGCGTGTTCGTGCTCCCGGACAAGATGCGGATCGACGCGACGCTCGCGGACAAGGTGAAGGTCGTGATCGGGGTCAACGGCAACACCGGCTGGCAGCTCGCGCCCGATCAGAGCGGCACCAAGATGCAGCTCGTCGACATCGCGGGCGCCGATCTACAGTCGATCGACTTCGAGCGCTGGCGCGAGCCCGAGCTGATCCTGATGAAGGCCGCGGATCCCGCCGCGAAGATCGCCCTCGGGGCCGACGAGTCGATCGATGGCAAACCGCACAACGTGATCAAGCTGCGCGCTCCCTTCGGTGGTGTCGACATCGCCCTGTACATCGACAAGGCGACCAAGCTCGTCACCCGGATGAGCTACTCCGAGGGCGGTAACTCGGAGACCGACGACTACAGCGATTACAAGTCGGTCAACGGGATCAAGATCGCGCACAAGCGCAAGAGCGTCGGCACCGGCGCCGCGGGGCGCACCACCGAGCTCGTCCTCACCAAGGTCGAGATCAATCCGAAGGTCGACCCCAAGCTGTTCGACAAACCGCCGCCGCCCGCACCCGAGACGAAGTGAGACAGGCGCGCGCGAACCGGCGAGCACGCGCGGTTCTCGCGGCGGTCGCGGCGCTCGCGGTGTGCATCGCGGCTCCGTCCGTGGGCGTGGCGCAACCATCGTACGTCTCGCCCAGGGACTTGCAGCACGGCCGGGTCGAACCCGAGCCGCCGTTCATCGACGTGATGACGTTCGGCACCGGTGAGGTGATCTTCGAGAAGTTCGGACACGCGGCGATCTGCTTGCGCTATCACGACCCCGGGCGACCCGGCGCATGCTTCAACTATGGCGTCACCGATTTCGACGCCGGACCGATCCTGATCTGGAACTTCGTGCGGTCCAACCAGACGTTCTGGGTCGAGCCGATGAGCTATCAGGCGCTGCTCGCGTACTACCGCGCCGAGGATCGCGACATCTGGTTGCAGACGCTGCGGCTGACGCCCGAGCAAGCGCGCGCGATCGAGGACCGGTTGTGGAGCGACGTCGAACCCGCCAATCGCCACTACACCTACGATCACTTCCTCGACAACTGCACGACGCGCGTCCGCGACCTGATCGATCGCGCGCTCGGCGGTACGTTGCGCGCGGACAGCACCGAGCGGTTCGTGTTCAGCTACCGGGAGCTCGGCTATCGCGGCCTCGCGGAGTTTCCGCCCCTCGTCGCGCTGGTCGATTTCGTGGTCGGTCGCCAGGTCGATGAGCACCCGACGCTGTGGGAGGCGATGTTTCATCCCGAGGTGCTGCGCCACACGATCGAGGCCAAGCTCGGCGTGGCCCCGGTGCTGATCCACGAGCGCGCGGGCCCGCCGTTTCCGACGTCCGGATCGTCGTGGAAGCTGGTCGTGCTCGCGCTCGCGCTGGTGTTCGCGCTGCCGCTGGTGCTCGCCCAGTGGCGCCGGCGTTTCGAACGCGCCGCCCGGATCTGGGCGGCGTCGTATTTGATCCTGTGGGGCGTCGCGATCTACGCGCTCGTGATCCTGTCGCCGATCACCGCGCTGCGGTGGAACGAGGTCGCGCTCGTGCTGATGCCGTTCGACATCGCGCTCGTGGTGCTCGGCCCCGCTCGCCGCAAGCGCTACGCGCAGCTGCGGATCGCCGGTCTAGCGCTGGTGTCGCTGCTGTGCGTGCTCGGCGCGTTGCACCAGCCGCTGTGGATGCCGATCCTCACCGCGCTATTGCCGCTGTTCATGATCGCGTTTGACGTACCGCACGGTTTGCCCGGGCGATTGCACACGGGTCTTTCCACCTCGAACCTGGATCCTTAGCGAAGGTTGGAAGCGGCACGGCTTGATCAGCACCCACGAAGTACCGAGCGCACCGAAGCCGCAAGCCACGAAGCGAGCACGGGCTGGAGCGTTGTAGACCGAGCCGCGAGCGATGACGGACTGCGCAAGAAGTACGGCCTCTGAGCCTCGCGATCCTCGCCGAACCTCACGCGAGGCCGGCGAGGAGCCCTAGCACTGCTGATTCGCGGGCAGCACCTCCGCCATCAACTGCGGCGGCGGCATGTGCAGCGAGCCCATCACGGTCACGAACTCCTCGCGCGTGGCGAGCTTGAGTCGCTTGTTGGTCTTGCGTTCGTGGCCGATGCTCGACACGCGCCGGCCGTCGTAGTTGTGACCGGGGAACACCAGGATGTGATCGGGTAGGGCCATCAGCCGTTGCAGGCTGTCGTAGAGCTGCTCGCTGCTACCGCCCTGAAAATCGGTGCGGCCGCACGAGCCGATCAACAGCGTGTCGCCGGTCAAGATCCGATCGGGAAGCAGCAAGCACACGCAGTCGGGCGTGTGGCCCGGCGTGGCCATCACCTCGATGCGGAGCTTGCCGAGCGTCAGGATGTCGCCGTCATTGAGCAGCTGATCGACGCACACCGAGGTTGCATGGGCGTGCATGAGCATCTTCGCGCCGGTGAGATCCTTGAGCCGCGCCGAGCCTGCGAGGTGGTCGGCGTGGGTGTGGGTCTCGATCGTGTACTTGAGCCGGAGCCGCTTCTGGGTCAGCAGATCGAGGTAGTGATCGACGCGCTCGCGCAGTGGGTCGACGATCGCGGCCTCGCCGGTCGCGTGGTCCGCGATCAGGTAGGTGCGGGATGCGCCCTCGGGCTGGAGCACCTCGAAGTAGTAGCCCGGCGCGTCGGGCAGCGGAGCTTCGATCAACGGATCGGCCTCGAGCGATGCCTCCATCCATTGATCCGCGCACCGGCCGGCGAACGCGGCGCTGATCGTATCGCCGCTCGTGCGATAGCGGCCGACCCACTTGTGTTGCTTGACGCGGTCCACGAGCTCGAGCACGCGGTGAATGTCGCGCTCGTCGTTGTACAGCCCGACGCTCGCGCGCACCATGCCGGTCGGCCGAGCGCCGGCTTCGTCCTTTGCGGCGGCGCGCTGGTGCGCGGCGTCGAGCAGTCGCGACACATAGATGTGCGAGCAGAACCGGCCGTTGCGCACGGCGATCGCGCCTTCCTCCGACAGCACCGCTGCGGTGAGCAGCTCGGAGACCCCGTCGACGTTGAACGTGACGACCCCGAGCCGCTTGTGCTCATCGGTCGGGCCGTACAGCGTGACGCCCCCGATGTCGTGGAGCCCCTGCAACAGCTGACGGGTCAGCCGGACCTCGTGCTCGCGCACCGCATCGCGGCCGATCGAATCGATGAACGTCAGCGCGCGCGCCATCGCGACCACGCCGCCGATGTTCGGCGTACCGCCGTGATGACGATCCGGCGCTTTCATGAACTCGACGCCTTGTGCGGTGACGTTCGCCGCGGTTCCGCCCCCCGGCAGGTACGGAGGTGCTTGCTCGAGCAACGCGCGCGGCCCATAGAGGAAGCCCGCGCCGAACGGGGCGTACGCCTTGTGACCGGCGGCTGCGACGAAGTCGAGGTGCTCGGGATGGCCGACCGGCTTCACGTCGAGCGGGATGCGGGCCAGCGCCTGCGCGGCATCGACGAGGATCAGCGCTCCGTGATCGTGCGCCATCCGCGCGATCTGGTCGAGCGGCGGCATGATGCCGGTGACGTTGCTGCCGGCGGTGACGCACACCAGCTTGACGTCGTTCTTGCGCAGCAGCTCCTCGACGTGATCGAGGTCGAGCTCGCCGTCGGCGTTGACCCGCGCACGCAGCAGCGATCCGCGGGCTCGATGCGGCAGGTCGTTCGAGTGGTGCTCCATCTCGGTGGTGAGCACCTTGCCCGGGCGGTGCGCCATGACGTGGCTGCACAGATCGATCGCGTGGGTCGTGTTCTGGGTGAACACCACGCAGCCATGCTTGAGCTCGCCGCCGATGTAGTCGGCGATGACGTAGTAGGCCTCTTCGAACCGCTCGGTGGCCTTGCGCGACAACAGATGCGTGCCGCGATGCACGTTGGAGTACTCGCGCTCCATGAACTCGGTGTACGCGCGCAGCACCGACAACGGCGGGTGGGTCGATGCCGCGTGGTCGAGGTACACCAGCGGCCGCTCGCCGCTGCCGACCACCGGTACGCGTCGCTGGGTGATCGGGAACTCGGCCCGCACTTGCTCCCAGCTCAGCCTGCCCGGGATCGCGCACACGGCAGGAACGCCGGCGAGCGGCAATCCGAGGTGGCGCCAGCGTTCGATTCCGCCCTTGACCACCGCGACGTGTGTAAACCCCATCTTCTGGAGCACGTCGGCCGCCAGCATCGATCGATTGCCGCTGCCGCAGCACACATAGATCGGCGTCGCCTTGTCGGTGACGTGATGACCGATGTGCTGCTCGAGCAGGCCGCGCGGGAGCGCGACCGCGTCGGGCAGCGTTCCGAACGCGCGCTCGTCCGCCTCGCGAATATCGAGGAACACGGCGTTCGGCTCCGGATGGTTATGCGCTTGTTCGCAGCTGATCTCGCGCACGCGGTGCGCGGCATCGGCCACGAGTTGCTGATAGGTCCATTCGGTCGTCACCGTCGTGACTTACCGCAGCCGGCGCCGCCGAGCCAGAGCGCCCCGCTGATCCGTTACAGCGGAGGAAACTCGTTCATTCGTCGACGTCGAAGCAGGCCGTGTTCGCGGTCCCAGCTCGGTCGTATACGCGCGAAACCGCTCCGTGTGACGACGCGCCCGTGTGCGGCCATGCAAGTGCGGAGAACGCGCCATCGGGTGTGGGCACACGTGATGCACCGCGACCGCTGTCCATCATCACCGGGAGAGACCAGACATGGCGCTCAATCTGCTCAGAGAACGTGGCGTTGCGATCGAGAAGCAGCGCTTCGATTGGCGTGACCTCGTGCAACCGCCGATCAGCAAGCTCGACTGCGACGCGTGGACCCGCGTGCGCGTGATCCTGATGAACGGGATCGAGGCGCAGTCCGTGCGAATGAGTCACGCGATGGCGCGACTGTTCGGCGGATTGCGGGAACAGCTCGCGATCATTCGTCGCATCGAGCAGCACCAGCAGACGCTGGTGAACTGGCTGTTGCCGGCAGACCTCACGCCGCTCGAGACCACGATCGGCTACGAGCAGGTGGCGATCGAGGTGACGGCGAGCCTCGCGGAATCCGAGCCCGATCCATATGTCGCGTCGAATTTCCGGTTCGGCTTGCTCGAGGACTTCGATCATCTGTATCGGTTCTCGGCGCTGATGGACCGGCTGGAGGGCAAGGACGCCAACACGATCCTCCAGGGCTACACCGACATCATTCCGGGGCGCCCGACGACGCTGGAGCATCGCCATCCGCTCGATGACCTCCGCTATCCATACCGGCGCGATCGCGCAGAGCTGCTGACCAAGCTCAACTCGCTCACGCTCGTCGGCGGCGAGCAGCAGACCCACGACTACTACATGACGATCGGTCCGATGTTCCCCGATCCGACGGCGCGGCAGCTCTACGCCGAGATCGCCTCGATCGAGGAGCAGCACGTGACCCACTACGAATCGCTGGTCGATCCCAACGAATCGGCGCTCGAGAAATGGCTGCTCCACGAGGCGTGCGAGGCCTACAACTACTGGAGCTGTCTCGAGTACGAGACCGACCCGCGGATCCGCGAGATCTGGGAGCGCATGTTCGAGTACGAGCTCGGCCACGTTCAGCACGTGGCGCGACTGTTCGAGAACATCGAGCGGCGCGATGCAGCCGAGGTGCTCGATTCCGCGCTGCGCACTCCGATCCGGTACGAGAGCCACCGCGACATGGTGCGCGAGGTGTTGCGGCGCGAGGTCGCGCTCGGAGCGAGCGGCCCCGATCTGGTGATGCGGGAGGACGAGCCCGAGCGCACGCGGAGCTATCGCGCGCAGGTCAACTCGAAGCTTCAACCGTCGAACCTCGTCGCGGGCGGCTGGTCGTGGCAGCCCGGCGGTGAGCTCGCAACCAATGGCATCTCGAAGTCCAGAAAGGCAGCCAGGTCATGAGAAATCAATTCACGACGAGCCGCGAGCCCGGCTCGAATCGCACCGGTCTGCAGCTCCATCCCGACACCCTCGAGAAGATGGTGCAAGGGACCAACGAGTTCGGTCCCACCACGAATGGTGACGCCAACGCGCTCGCCGAGAATCGCGTGCTCGCGGCAAAGGCTGCCATCCCGGCGGGCACGATGCCCGCGATGACTGGCGTCGACAGCGAGCGACTTCGCTTGCTCGACAAGCTCGGCGCGCGGCTTCAGTTCGAGCGCACGGGTACCCGGCTGTATGACGCGTTGATCTCCAAGCTGGACGCATACGGTTCGTTTCCGGGCGGCCCGGGACGCAACGATCTGATGGAGATCCGCAACGAGGAGCACCATCACGCGTTGCTCGTGCAGGAGCTGATCGTTTCCCTCGGCGGCGATCCGACGGTCGTGACGCCGTGTGCGAACCTGCAATCGATCGCGAGCCGCGGCATCGGCGACGTCTTGCTCGATCCGCGCACCACCTTGATCGAGTGCCTCGATGCGATCCTGGTCGCCGAGCTCGCCGATCGCGAGAGCTGGGAGAACCTCGTGGGGCTGGTCGGGGCAATGTCCGGGCACGACGACGCGGCGTCTCGGATCAAGGCCGCGAAGGACGAGGAAGAGCAACACCTCGTCAAGGTGCGCGGCTGGATCGCGAGCGCCAATCCGCGCGCGATCAAGACGAGCTAGGCGTTCACGCAGTGTCTGAAACCCGCTGCCGGCGTCGAGAGCTTGCCGCCACAGCGGCTAACCAAGGAGCAAGGCCATGCCACGTTCGAGTCACGAAATGGGTCCGCAGGGCAATCAAGAGGGACATCCGTTCTATGGCAATCAGTGGACGCGCGGTGGGTCCGGTGGGTACCGGCGGAATCGCGACGACGACGATGACGAACGGGGGCGCCGGAGCATGCGTGGCCGTGACGATGACGATCGGTTCGGCGGTTACGAGGGCCGGCGGCGTGGTGGTGAGCACAGCGCGCAGATGCAGGAGCGCGACGAATACGGCAGGTTCGCCGGCGAGCTGGAGCGGGGCGGACGCGGGCGCTGGCAGGACGACGAGGATCGCGAGTACCGGTCGATGCGCGGCCGCAATGAAGGCGATCGTTTCGGAAGCTTCGGCAGCTATGAAGGGCGGCAGCGGGGCGGCGAACGCAGCGCACAGAGCCAGGACCGCGACGAGTACGGCCGGTTCGCCGGCGAGTCCGAGCGCGGCCACGGCATGGACCGCCGCCGTGACGACGACGAGCGCAGGTTTCGGGCGGGCCGCGGTCGCATTGACGACGAACGCGGGTATGACATGCGCTACCGCGAAGACGAGCGCGGGTATGGCATGCGCAACCGCGAAGACTTCGAGCGCGGGTACGGGTCGAGGCGCGGGGGCGATGACAACGAGCGGTTTGGCGGCTACGAGGGTCGCCAGCGCGGTGGCGAGCGCAGCGCGCAGATGCAAGACCGCGATGACTACGGTCGGTTCACTGGCGAATCCAACCGCTGGCGCGATGATGATGAGCGCGGGTACATGTGGCGAGGCCGCGGGCGCGACGATGATCGCGACGAGCCGCGCGATCGTGGCTGGGACCGTGGCGGTGAGCGCGGCGGGCAGATGCAACAGCGCGATGACTACGGTCGGTTCACCGGCATGCGGCCGTACGACCGATACCGCTGATCGCCGGCGCCTTCACACGATCACGGCAAACAGCGACGCCTGCTTGGCGGCGGCATCGCGCAGCAACACGCGAACGTCGTCGAGCAGGCGATCGAACCCACGCGCGATGCCCAGCGCTTCGTCATCGATCTGTGCGCCGGTCCCACCGCTGGTTGCGCTGGGCGCGAAGAAGTCTCCGTGAACTTCGACGCCGCGTAGCTTGGGGCAGCGCTGCATGCCCGCATCGGCCGGAACGCGGGCGAGTGCGACGGCGAGCTGTGCGACGTTCGCGGGCTCGAACATGCGGGGGTGCCCGTAGCTCCCCGATTCGCCGAACGCGGTTCCGCCCGAGGCACCGAACATGCCCGCGAGCGCGCGGTCTGCGTCCCAAGGTTCGACGATCCGCTGCAACGCGTTCCACGCCTTACCCAGACACACCACCCCCGGAACTTGCTCGTCGGGATCGATCACGTCCCATAGCAACTCCGGATCCTCCTCGAGGAGCTCGCGTCTTCGCGCCGAAAGCATTCCGAGGTACAGCGTCATTCCCATGGCGACCCTCGGTATAGCTCGGGTCGCGAGCCGCTGCTGGGTGATTCGCACGCGGATCGTTCAAATGTTCGCGGTGGGGCGGACCGCGATGGCCAGCTCGTCCGGCGCAAGTGCGTTCAACACCTGGTGCTTGCGGATCCGAGCCCGCCGCGCCATCGCGACCGCGAACCGAGTCGCGTCGAGGCTGCGCGTCGAGTGCGCATCGCACGACAGCACGAACGCAAGACCGCGCGCGGCTGCCTTGCGCGCGTTCACCGGATCGAGATCGAGCCGGTACGGATCGCCGTTGATCTCCACGGCGACTCGCGACTCTGCCGCCGCGTCGAGCACGTCGTCGATCCGCAGATCGATCGGATCGCGGCGAAGCACCAGCCTGCCGAGCGCATGACCCCAGATCTTGAAGAACGGCTGGCGCATCGCCGTGACCAGGCGCTTCGTCATCGCATCGGGATCGAGCTTGAAGCGCTGATGGACGCTCGCGATCACGACGTCGAGCTCGCCCAGGATCTCGGGCGGAACGTCGATCGCTCCGTCGGCGAGGATGTCCGCCTCGGTCCCGTGAAAAACGCGAATCGGTTGCGGCCCCATGGCGGCGAGCTCGGCGGCCTGCGCGCGCATCTTCGCGAGATCGAGACCACCGGCATAGCTCGACGCGGCGGAGTGATCCGTGATCGTGATCCCGCGAAACCCGCGTTCGGCGGCAGCGGCGACCATCTCCGCGATCGAGCTCTTTCCATCGCTGTAGGTCGTGTGGCAGTGGGTCGCGGTCGTGATGTCGGCGAGCGTGATCAGATCGCTGAACCGGTCGCCGGCGTCGGCCGCGGCCAGCTCGTCGCTGCCATCGCGGAGCTCGGGTGGGATCCACGGCAGCTCGAGCGCGCGATACACGTCGCGCTCCTCGGCCGCGGCAAGCTGCTCGAGATCGATGCCTCGTGCGCGCGCACGTTCGGATAGCTGGGCGACGTGCTCGCGCGAGCCGGTCGCCATGATCGAAGCCCACCCGAGCTTGTCGGGAGCCGCGACGAACACCTCGATGCGAACGCCGTCGGCGAGCCGGCCCACGATCGGTTCGCGCTCCGACCGGCGAGCCCGATCCACCGACGTGACCAGGCCAAAGCTCGCGAGCCGATCGATCAACGGATCGACGGCGGTGGCGGCAACCGCATAGGCGAGGTGATCGATCACCTCGCACCACCGCCGCACGGGACCACAGACCTCGACACGCGACACCCCCGGCTCGGCCCGCAAGTGCCGCGCGAGCGACATCGCGCTCGGTTCGGCATCGATCAGCAGCACCCTCGAGCCCTCCTGCCGCCGGCGTTCGATCGCATCGAGCAGCTTGGTCTGGGTGAGCTTGCCAAACCCCGGCAGCCCGGCAATCGCACCCGCCTTGCACATCGCCGCGACTGCATCGAGATCGGCGGGCGACGTGGCCTGGTAGATCGTTCGCGCCTTGGTGACCCCGATGTTGGGTAGCTGGGCCAGCTCGATCACCACCGAAGGCCACTTGGCGCGAAGCCGCTCGAGCACCGCCACGGTGCCACGTCGCGCGAGCTCGGCCACGGTCCGCGCGATCGATGCCCCCACGCCAGGGAGCTCCTCGAGGCGGTTTTCATCGAGCAGTCGGTGCAGCCCGTTCGCCGCTTCGACGGACTTGGCGGCTCGTTCATACGCGAACGCTCGATGGCGATCACCGTCCAGCTCGTAATAGACGGCGAGCTCGCGGAGCTGCGCTGCGATCGTCGCCGGTTCCATAGCCTGGGTGTACAGCGGCTGCGGACGGGCGTCGAGCCGGCGTTACGAGCCCGCGAGTCGCCGCAGAAACGGAACGACCTGACGCGACGTCACGTCCTCGGCGACCGCCTCGATGCAGTCGCGCACTCCGCCCTGGATCTCGCGTTCGTGGTTGCCGGTCATCGCCTTTGCCGATCCGCTGGCGGATGCGGCCCGGTTGGCCTCCCACCGCTCACCTCCGTCCTTGCCACTCCACGGTGCGATCCGGATGGCCACCGTGCACGCCACCTGGGTCTTCAGGCCCGCCCTCGTGATCTCCACCTTCTTCACCGTCGATGCCACGATGAACGCGCGCGAGCGGTTCGATAGCAGCTCCGCCGATGTCGGCAGGCCGCCCGGCCAGCTCGTCGCGTATCCGGTGCGCTCGACGCTGCGCTTGACGATCCGCATCACGCGCTCGCTGCTATCGCGCGTGAGCCGTTTGGACTGATCGGTCGTCGCGTCCACGTTGACGAACACCGAGGGCTTGGGAAGGTGCGGACCGCGCTTGGGACGCAAGTTGGCCAGCGCCTTCAGCGTACGCGCCGCAGTCTCGCGAACATCGCTGTTCTTGTCGACCGCCACCGCCTGGTCGAGCGCCTCGAACGCCAGCACCCGCGCATCCGCTGCGGTGCGCGAGCTGATCATGCGCTCGAGTGCGAGCGCGGAGATCCGGCGGATCGTCGAATCGGAGTCTCGCGTCAGGGTGGTGGCAAGCGCCAGCACCGCCCGTGGATCGCGCGACTTGGACAGCGCGAGGGTTGCTGCCAGCCGGACCTTGTAGCTCGACTTGTCGCCGAGTTGATGGATGCTGACGTCAATGCTGTCCGCCACTGCGAGCACTGGGGCACACAGCAGCAGGCAAGCCACCGCCAGCGCAGACCGCATCCCATCCACAGTAACACGCGTGATCGATCACCAAACCGGTGGTCCGATGGCGCGAGAGCCGACCAAACCTCCTACTTCCCTCGGCGAGACGTGTGGCGGTGTCCGTGGCGGACGTACGGAGGGGCGCCACAGGAACCTGAGGATTCTTGCTCCCATGCACGGCTTGTTTGATTCCCCAGCGCAACCCCGCGATCAGGTATCCTACAGCGGTGACCTGGGTCGTCCCGCTGGCGCTCGGGGGCTTTGCAGTCCTCCTGATGGCGGTGTTTTCAATCATCTCGGCTCACCGCCGTCATCGCGCAGCCAGCTCTCCGGCCAAGACCATCGGCCCGCAGATCCTGGTCCACGACATCAATGACGATCGGTGCACCGGCTGTGACGCGTGCGTGGCGGTTTGTCCGACCAACGTGCTGGACCTGGTCGCCAACAAGAGCCGCGTGCTGCGGTTCGAGGACTGCATTCAGTGCGAGGCCTGCATGTTCGCGTGCCCGACCGAGGCGCTCGTCATGTTTCCGGAGGGCTCGACGCCGCCGCCGCTCAAGATTCCTGAGGTCGATGGGAACTTTCAGACCGCCGTGCCAGGCCAGTACCTGATCGGCGAGGTCGCCGGAAAGCCGCTCGTCAAGAACGCCGCGAACCTCGGTCGGTCAGTGATCGAGCACATGCTGGCCGGCGGGCTGCGTCCCGGTGCGCTCGGCAAGGGCGAGGGCGTTGTGGATGTCGCGATCGTCGGGTCCGGCCCTGGCGGCTTGTCGGCCGCGCTGTCGTGTCTCCAGCGCGGGCTGAGCTACGTGGTGCTCGAAAAGGAGCAACAGCTCGCCTCGACGATCGCTCGCTATCCCAAGGGCAAGCTGGTGATGGCCGAGCCGTATGACACGGTGAACCTGTCGCTGCTGCCGGTGTTTGATTCGTCGAAAGAGCAGCTGATCCCGATCTGGAAGGAGTTGATGGATCGCGTCGGGCTCAAGATTCGCCAGGGCGAATCAGTGGAGCTGGTGATGCGCGGCAGCGATGGAAACTTCGAGGTTCGGACCACCGTCGCGACCTATCGGGCACAGCGCGTGGTGCTGTCGATCGGTACGCGAGGCAAGCCGCGAACCCTTCAGGTACCGGGCGAAAACCTGCCCAAGGTGTTCAGCCTGCTCGACGATCCGGACGACTGGCGTGGTCGCGCGGTCCTGGTGGTCGGCGGTGGCGACAGCGCCTGCGAGGCCGCGCTCGCGCTTGCCGACGCGGGTGCGAAGGTGATGATCTCGTACCGCGGCAAGGCGTTCAATCGCGCTGCACCGAAGAACAAGCAGGCGATCGAGGCATACTCGGCGCAGGGCCGGATCAAGGCCAAGCTCGGTTCCCAGGTGCTCGCGTTCGACGCCGAGTCCGTGACGCTCGCGCTCGGCGACGGCACGCAGAAGCGCTACGCCAACCACGCCGCGTTCGTGTTGATCGGCGCCGATCCGCCAGTGCAGTGGCTCGAGAAGATGGGGATCCGGTTCGTCGAGCGTCCGCATCAGCACCAGATGGGCAAGACCGACGACATCGTGCGCCGGCTGGTACAACGTTCCGTCGAGTGCCCGCAAGACGCTGCCCGTGCCGCTGCGCAGGTGCTCGGCGGCAGCACGGGTCTGCCACAGGACGTCGTGGCGTTGCCCGACCTCGGCTCGACGGATATCGACGAGCGGTTCAACTCGGAGCACTTCGATCCGAACCTGACCGAGAACATCGACGATCAGATCCCGGTCAGCGGTCCTCGTAAGTGGCTGCGTTCGGCCACCAGCATCTTCGCAACTCGCAACGGCACCAATCAGCCGGTCGCGCGATCCGAGCAACCGCGCGGCGGTCGTCGCCGGCTCGATGGCCCGATGCCGTTGTCCGAGTTTGCACGGCGCGGCAAGGAGCGCGCCCACACGGGTCACGGTCGCCGCGACGCACTGTCGGCCGGCGAACGGACGCGTATCCTCCGCATGCTTCGCGATGAAGGTGGCCGGCTCGCGGATGAGGATTCGAAGGTCTACATCGGCGCCGCGCCGAGCAGTCCGAGGGACTACGAGCTCGCGCTCGACGAGCAGCCCGCTGCTGCTCCGCCTCCGCCTCGGCCCGATGTCCCCGCGAAGCCGGCGGTGGTTGTCGGGATCGCCGCCGCGCAGAGCCGCCGTGGCAAGCGGCCCAGCGCCGCCCCACCGCCGCCGCCACCACGGTCGCGTCCGCCGTCTGCATCGCCTCCGCCACCGGTGGCAGCCGTCCCTTCGCCGCCGGTAGTGCCCGCCACGGTGCGGCCGCGGCGCTCGGTGCCCCCACCGTTCGGTGCGTCCAAGCCGGTGACGCGCAAGCCATTCCCGGCGCAGTTCACCGATGAGCCGACGCGTCCGGTCGATGACAAGTTGCTCGCGATGCTGCGATCGACGCCCGATGCAGCGCCGCCGCCTGCGCCCGTCAACGAAGCCCCGATGTTCCTCTCAACGCCGCTGGACGCGGGCAACGCCACGATCGATATCGATCCGTACGAGGACACCAGCGCAGCGTTCATCGAGGATCGACCTCCCGCAGATCCGAGTATCGCGAAGTTCCTGTCGCAGCCTCCCGCCACCGATCCCAACCTGCCGGGAATCGAAGACCACCGCGATGACCCGCTGGACTCGACCCAGCTCGACGAGAACGCACACCACGCGATCGCCGAGATGGAACGGGCGCGCTCGCTGGGGATGCCCGAGGAGAACACGCGCGCGGTGAAGATCCGGGGCGATCGGCCGATGTCGGACATCGACTGGGATCTCGAGTAGCCGCGGCGCGACCGCACCACGTGTCCGACGGGTGCCTTATAGTCCCTGCGTGCTCGCCACACAGATCCGCCAGAAAGACAGCGTCTTCTACTTCTGCGCCTACCCCGTCGATCACATCCTCGACAAGGTTCGGTTCATCAGTCGGTTCTATGCGGAAGGTGCCCCGAGCTTGCCGGGCGAGGACGTCGAAGACGACGACGAGGTTGCGAAGTTCATCTCGAAGATCGAGTCGACCGACGCTGCGTTTCAGCGCCAGCTCTCGCGCGCCAAGGTGAGCTCGATCCAGAACTTCTACGAGACGGCGGTGAGCCAGCCGCCGATCCCGGGCACCGTGTTGCTGTTCACCGACGAGAAGCTCAAGTTCGAAGCGGTCAAGCCGTTCACCAATGTCGGCAACTTGAACGAGCCGCGCGGTAAGTATCTGATCATCGACGGCCAGCACCGGCTCGCAGCGCTGCACTTCTTCCGTCGAGCACACCCGACCGAGGCGGCGACGATCCACGTGCCATGCGTGATCTTCGACGGCAAGAGCGAAGACTTCGCCACGGAGATGTTCGTGATCATCAACTCCACGCCGACCCGGATCAACAAGAGTCACCTGGTCGATCTCTACGAGAAGGTGTCATGGGCCGCGCCGGACAAGAAGTTCGCCGCACGGATCGTCGACCATCTCTATCGCGAAGGCGACAGCCCGCTGCGCTACAAGATCAATCGGCTCGGCGGGCGCAGCAAGCAGGAGAAGTGGATCCTGCAGGCCGAGCTGTTCAACGAGCTCCACAAGTGGGCATCGTCGGACTGGCGCAAGCTGAGCAAGAAGCAGAACCTGCCGCGCGAGGCGGAGCGCTACTACGAGGTCGTGCGCGACTTCTTGCGCGCGGCCGAGAAGGTGTGGGGCGAGGCGTGGGGGCACGCCAGTTACATGGTGACGCGTCCGGTGACGCTCAAGGCGATGCTGCGCGTGTGCGCTGACCTCGCGCACGAGGACGCCGAGCCCAAGGACGAGCGGGTCAAGCGATGGGCACGTCGCCTCGCGCCGTGGGGGGAGCTCGTGAAGTCGTTCAAGGTCGACGGGTTCTACGAGCGGTTTCCGGCGAAGGGCCAGGTCGAGCGGGTCGCGCGGATCCAGCGCGAGCTGTCGAACGCTGCACGCGTCGAGCGGCGGAGCAAGGGCAAGGGCGAGGACGCGGAGGACTAGAACCCCATCACTCGAGCTCGTCGATCATATCGGCGAGGTATCGACCTTGGCCTGCTCGGCTGGCGCGATCGGCGGGGGAGCGATTCGGCGAATTTGCTGCCCGCCAACCAGGATCGTTTCCTTGGCTCAATACGCCACTGGCGCACTTCGACAACCCACGAAGATCGTTCGTCACCCGCCTGAATCGCTTGTAGCCATGGCAAATTAGCTCGCCGCAAACCGCCGTGTGCGCCATGTAGCGGGGCACTGTCTTGCGTGGGCTGCCCGATGCTTCGGGCTTCTGCTTGTCAGAGCACGAAGCTAGTGTGCAGGCATGCCCTTCGATGCAGTCGGCAAGCTCCACATCGCGTCCGAGACCAAGCAGGTCTCGGATCGGTTCTCCAAGCGCGAGTTCGTCGTCGAGATCGCAGACGGCAAGTATCCCCAGTTCGTGCAGTTCCAGCTCACCGGCGATCGGTGCGCGCAGCTCGACGATCATCGCGTCGGCGACATGGTCCGTGTCACGTTCAACCTGCGCGGCCGCGAATGGCGGAGCCCGCAGGGCGAAGTGAAGTACTTCAACAGCCTCGATGTCTGGAAGCTCGAGCGTGCGGACGCAGGCCGTTCCGATCAGCGCGGCCGCCACTCATCGAGCGAGCCTGTCTATCGCGATGACCCGCGCCCGTCGGACCTGATGCCGGCGACGCGCGACGACGATCTGCCGTTCTGAGCTCGACCGAGCCCCCTACCACACGACGCACTGCTTGTTCGGCACCATCTTTGCGCCGGCCTTGCAGCTGAACGCCTTGGCGAACTCGGGCGTCGCCGACACGGTGCCATTCACGCGCCAGCGCGCGGGTGAGTGCACGTCGACGGTGGCGAGCAACTTCTCGTAGTCGGGGCGCATCTTCGCGCACCAGGCTTGACCGAACCCGAGGAAGAACTGCTGGTCCTCGGTGAACCCGTCGGCGACCACGGTGTCGGGTGCGGACGCGCGCAGCGAGCGATAGCCGGCGAGCGCGAGCTTCACGCCTCCGATGTCGGCGATGTTCTCGCCGACGGTGTTCGCCCCGTTGAGCTTGGTCCCGCCGGCCACCTCGTACTGGTTGTACTGCTCGATCACGCACTGCGTGCGCTGCTTGAATTGTTTCTCGGTCTGCGGCGCCCACCAGTCGACGAGGTTGCCGGCCGCGTCGTACTGCGCGCCTTGATCGTCGAACCCATGCGTGAGCTCGTGACCGACCACCATGCCCATCGCGCCGAGGTTCACCGGAATCGCGGCGTCGACGCTGTAGAACGGCGGCTGCAGGATGCCGGCGGGAAACACCATGCCGTTGAGCGAGGGGTTGTAATAGGCGTTGACCGTCGGCGCGCTCATCTCCCAGTCATCCCGGTCGAGCGGCTTGCCGATCTTGGCCAGCTTGCGCGCGTTCTCGGCCTTCCGCGCGGCCAAGGCGTTCGCACCCCAGGTCTTCGCGTCGATCTTGAAGCTGTAGCTCCGCCACTTGTTCGGGTAGCCGATCTGATAGGTCATCGCGTCGAGCTTCTGCTTGGCTTTCACCTTGGTCTGGGCGTCCATCCACGGCAGCGCCGCGAGGTTCGCGGCCATAGCCTTCACGATCGCGTGCACCTGCTCCTCGGCGGCGGCCTTGCTCGCACCCGCAAATCGATCTCGCACGAACACCTGGCCGAGCAGATCGCCGAGCGCCTCGTCGGTGTGGCCCACGCAGCGTTTCCAGCGTGGCTCCATCTCGGGCTGACCGGTCAACGCCGAGTAGAACTTGAACTGGGTGTCCTCGAGGCGCTTGGTGAGCAGCTTCGCGGCTTGATTGCCGAGGTGGAACGTGAGGTACGCGCGCCACACGTCGGGCGCCGTCGAGGTCAGCAGCGGATCGATCCCGGCGAGGAACTCCGGTGACGTGACCGTCACGGCCGAGACCTTGTCGAGCCCGACGGTGGTCCAGTACGCGTCCCAGTTGAAATGGCTCATCGCCTTGGCCACACCTTCGCGGTCGAGCCGGTTGTAGGTCCCTTTGGGATCGCGGCGCGCGACCTTGTCCTTGGACACCTTCGCGATCGCCGTCTCGAGCGCGAGGATCTGGGCCGCTTCTTCCTTGGCGTAGACCTTGTGGCCGAGCTCGGTGAGCATGGCGGCGACGTAGGCCTGGTACTTGGCCCGTAGATCCTTCGACGCTGCATCGTCCTTGAGGTAGTAGTCGCGATCGGGCAGGCCGATGCCGGCTTGCTCGATCTCGGCGATCACCTGCTGTGCGTCCTTGGAATCCTGGGTGGGGCGCAGCTTGAACAACACGCCGAACCCCGCAGCATGTAGCTGGGCGATCGCGTTCGACAGCGTCTTGGCATTGCGGACCTTGTTGACGCTGCTCAGCAGCGACGCGATCGGCCGGATACCCATCTTTTCGATCGCCGCCTCGTCCATGCACGAGCCGTAAAAACCGCCGAGCTTCACCGCGAGCGGATCGTCCCCGGGCTTGGCGCGCATCTGCTCGAGCACGCCGTGCTCGTACTCGACGTTGCGATCCTCGATCGAGACGAAGCTGCGCATCGCCAGCGGCTTGTCCGCCGGGATCTCGGTCTTCGCCATCCAGCCGCCACACGCGAACTGGTAGAAGTCCTCGCAAGGATCGGCGGTTCGATCGAGCGCCTCGGGATCGAGCCCGGTCGAGGCGAGCGACTTGTTGGTCACGGGCTTGCTCGGCGATGCCGGCGTGTCCGAGCTGGCCGTGGCATGCGGTTGCGGTTCCCACGACGGGGAATTCCCGGAGCTCGTCTTGGAGCCGCATGACGCGACGACGAAAAGGATGGACACCAGTGCGAAAGCGGATCGAATCACGGCGCGGTCGTACCACGTCCAAACGTCGTCGCAGCGTCGCGATGCCACTAGTGGTCGGATCAATTTTCGGTGGGGCATGTCGGGGAGAGTGGGTGGCAACGATGGGCATACCGCCATGAACGCGCGTGCAGCTGTATGGCGCGTTTGCTTCCTGGGTATGATCGAAGAGATGGAGGGGTTCATGCGTCTGCGTCTGCTCACATCTCTCGTTGTCCTGGCGCCAGCGGTCGCGCTCGCTCAGCCTGCGCCAGGCCAGCCGCCGCCGCCGCCGCCGCCGCAACAGCCGGCACCGCAGCAGCCTGCACCGCAGCAGCCTGTGCCGCAGCAACCGGCGCCGTATCCGCAACCACAACCGGCGCCGTATCCACAACCGCAGCCGTACCCGCCGCCGCAACCGTATCCGCAGCCGCAGCCATATCCGGCACCGCAGCCGTATCCGGGCCAGTACCAGCAACCCTATCAACAGCCCTATCAGCCGCCGCCCGGTCCACGGCGCGACGGCATGACGTTCGAGCTCAATCTCGGGCTCGGGTTCTTGACGAACAGCGAAGCGGACGACGAGTCCGATACGGGAATCGCCGGTCTCGATCTTGGAATCGGCGGGTGGATGAACTCGAACATGGCGATCACCGGTCGTATCGCGGCTGTGACGATCAGTGACGAGCCGCTGCGCTTGTCGCACATCTTCATCGGCCCCACCGTCCAGTACTGGACGAACAAGAACTTCTGGGTCGGTGGTGGTGCGGGGCTCTCGGTGCTCTGGCTGTCGATCGACGACGATTTCAGTGACAGCGATGGCGATTCGATCAATGGCTTCGGCCTCGATCTGCGTGCCGGATACTCGTTCGACACCGGCAGCGAGAACACGTTCAACATCTCGCTCGAGCTCACTCCGGGCTTCTATTCGGAAAACGGGTTCGACACCACGATCACGGGCGTGGCGTTCCTCCTTGGCTACCAGCACCTGTGAGCCCCACGGACTCGCTGAACGGCGCCTGTTGCAGTGTCCGTGATGACACTTCGGGACGGGCGGCTGGCATAGGCTGGCAAACCGACAACACAGGTTTCGTCGGGCGTCGCGATCTTCTAGTGTCTCGCGCCGCCGTCTACACGGAGACTCATATGCGTATCCTTCCAGTGCTCATCGCTCTCTTGATCCCGTCTGCTGCGCTCGCGCAGGGCTACTACGGGCAGCAGCCCGGCCAACCACCTGTGTACGCGCCGCAACCGGCGCCCTCGTACCGTCAAGGGTTCACGTTCGAAGCGAACATCGGCGTCGGTTGGGCACAAGTCTCGGACGAGGATGGCAACAACACCGTGACGTCCGATGCGGCGCTCGGTGGACTGAATCTAGGATTTGGCGGCTGGCTGAATCAGAACATGGCGTTGAGCCTGCGGTTCGCGGGCGTGAGCGACCGCGAGAATGGCTTGACCGCCGTTGCGGTATTTGCCGGTCCGAGCCTGCAGTACTGGCTCGATGATCACTTCTGGCTCGGCGGTGGCGCGGGTCTGGCTCGCGTCGCGATCCTCGATAGTGACAACGACGAACAAGCGGGCATCAACGGATTCGGGCTCGATCTCCGCGCTGGGTACACGTTCAGCAGCGGATCTCCGAACACGTTCAATGCCTCGGTCGAGCTGACGCCTGGATTCTATGATGGCGGCAGCATCACGGGTATCGGCCTGCTGTTCGGGTACCAGCACCTGTAGTCGGTCGTCGCAAACCGGCGCGTCTCTCGAGTCAGCTTGCCCATGGGTAGCCGCACCGTCGAGATCACGCCTGCGCTGACCATCCTCGATAGCGACGAATGCGTCGCTGAGTGCGCCGGTGGCGAGACCCGATGTGTAGGTCCTGCTGGTGAGCAGCTGTGCGGCGAGGATGACAGCGACCGCTGTTGCGACGGGATGCCGGTGCAATTGATCGGTTAGCGGCTCGTTGCCTCGAACAGGATTCCCAGCGAGCGGACCTGGTACGGATCGCGGATGCCCAGGACTCGATCGTCGAGCGCGATGCCGATTCGCCAGACAGAGGTTTGCGTGGGAACGAGCGCACCGAGCAGCGCCACCCGCAGCAAGCCCGAGGGGAGATAGCTGCGTTCGTTGCCGCCGAGCACGGTGGTCGCCCCGAGGCCGGCCTCGAAGCGAATGACCGTGTTGCGTGAAGGCGCTGCTTGCACGCCGGCCAAGCCGTGCAGACCGATGCTCGAACGGAGACAGACGTCCTGGTTGTCGGCCTCGGCGTCGGTCATTGATGTCTCCATCGGATCGCAGCTGAATCCCGCCCAGTACGGCTCGAGCGAGCCAGCGAGCTCTCCGCCGAGCAGCCATCGACCGTCGACCGGGGCCAGCACGTGGATCGAGCTGCCGGCCCGACCGATCGCGTCGTCCCCGAAGCCTTCCCCGAGGTCGATCGAACCTGTCACGAACGGCTCGGCGCCGGCCGGCAGCGTCAGCCCGCACAGCCCCACCAGCACCGTTGCGGCCGCGACGATGTTTCGCATGTGCAACGTTCGCCTAGCTCGCACAGTTGGGTCCACCAGCATCCGAAAACAGCGTGAGGCGGCATGTCGCGAGGCGGCCGCCTCAGTCCGGGGCGGGGTCGGTCCGGGGTCCGGGGCTCGGGTTCGGGGTTCGGACGCACGGCCGTGGTCGCGATGGGCCTCCGCCAGCCGGGTAAGCCATCAGAATCGTGAGCCTCTCGCCACTTGCCCACGGAGCGAGCGGCGTGCTAGATCCGGCCCTCCTCGAATTTCTCGAGGAACTACTCACTGCATCCGAGAGCTCCGGCCGTGGCCTTTCCTGAAGGTTTCCAGCGCTCGACGACGGTGCAGGTGGCAACCAACGGAGGACAACATGGAAACGATGGCAGAAGCGACCGGGGTCTCCCCGCAGGGACCCATCAGCATGCGCGCACTTCTCGAGGCGGGCGTGCACTTCGGGCACAACACCGGCCGGTGGAACCCGAAGATGAAGCAATACATCTTCGGTGCCCGCAACGGCATCCACATCATCGACCTGCAGCACACCGTGAAGCTGTTCCGCCAGGCCTACCAGGCCGTGGTCGACACGACCTCGCGCGGTGATTCGATCCTGTTCGTCGGCACCAAGAAGCAGGCGCAGGAGGTGATCGTCGAGGAGGCCACGCGCTCGGGTCAGCACTACGTCACTCAGCGCTGGCTCGGTGGCACGCTCACCAACTTCAAGACCGTGAAGGGCTCGCTCGAGCGCCTGCGTGGCCTCGAGAAGATGGAGGAGGACGGCACGCTGTTCGCCCTGACCAAGCGCGAGCAGGTGATGATCCGCCGCGATCGCGACAAGCTGCTCAAGTCGCTCGGCGGCATCAAGGGCATGACGAAGCTGCCCGGCATGATGTTCGTGATCGATCCCCACAAGGAGCACATCGCCGTCGACGAGGCGCGCAAGCTCGAGATCCCGGTGGTCGCGATCACCGACACCAATTGCGATCCGGATCAGATCGACTACGTGATTCCGGGCAATGACGACGCGATCCGCGCGATCAAGCTGTTCGCCAGCAAGATCGCCGAGGCGGCCGTGATCGGCAGCAAGGTCTGGAAGGAGACCGCACGTCATCGCGGTCAGGAGCGCGAGGAGCAGGGCGAGCGCGTGATCCACGTGTCGTCGGGTGGCGATGGTCCGCGCGTCGAGATGTCGACGGGCGGCAGCATGTTCAACCCCGAGGCGTCGGCCTCGCCCGATCAGGAGTCGTAGTCATGGAAGTCACCGCAACGCTCATCAAGGATCTGCGCGAGCGCACCGGCGCTGGAATGTCCGATTGCAAGAAGGCGCTCACCGAGGTCGGTGGCGACATGGACAAGGCGATCGACTATCTGCGCGCGAAGGGTCTCGCGAAGGCGGCGAAGAAGGCCGGCCGCGAGGCCACCGAGGGCGCCGTCGTGTCGTACATCCACGGTGGTGGCCGGATCGGCGTGCTCGTCGAGATCAACTGCGAGACCGACTTCGTTGCGCGCAACGAGGATTTCCAGGCGTTCACGCGCGAGGTCGCGCTGCAGATCGCGGCGATGAACCCGCAGTACGTGCGCAAGGAAGAGGTCAACGAGGACGCGGTCGCGCGCGAGCGCGAGGTGCTCGTCGCGAAGGCGAAGGAGACCGGCAAGCCCGAGCCCGTGATCCAGAAGATGGTCGACGGTCAGATCTCGAAGTGGATGAAGGAGATCTGCCTGCTCGATCAATCGTGGGTGAAGGACCCCGACAAGACGATCGATCAGGTTCAGCAGGAGCTGATCTCGAAGATCGGCGAGAACATCAAGATCCGCCGGTTCGTTCGGTTCGAGCTGGGCGAGGGTCTCGAGAAGAAGAAGGGCGACTTCGCCGCCGAAGTTGCCGCGCAAGCCGGCCTGAGCTGAGTTACTCGCCGAGCTCGAGACCGTTGCGGCTCGGCGCCCGGCGACGTACCTCCAAGCTGCTCGTCACGCGGATCCGTCCGCTTGCTGGCGCTGCCACCAACGCGACAACGTCGAAGGTCTCTTGCTCGCGGTCGAGCCGCCAGGTCTAGGACGCGGTCTTCGTCGGCAGGTGGCGCGGACACCTGGACACGTTCACCGCCTCGCGCGCGCGAGGCTTCGGTTTGCGTTTGACCGCTCGGAGCGGGCGTTAGAATTCCAGGCTGGCCTACAGAATTTTCAGTGTCCTCGTCGACGAATTCACGACAGGCCTGGGGATCTAGAGACCAGCGCCACAGTCCGGTTGCGAGCGATGGATGCCCCAGTTGCCTGGGAATGATCGCGCCGGCAAGCGTGGCTGGCAGTCTCCGCCACGCAAGTGGCGGAATCAGTGTGGTGGCACTCGTGAGACCACTCACTGGGAGTAATGGATCGAGGCTTGCTTTGGCGGCGCTCATGATCCGCCGCATCGCGACCACCCTCATGACCCTGCCGCTCGTGCTGACAGCGGCCTGCGCCACAGATGATTCGACCGTCGGTGACGACGATTCGTGGACCGAAGACGGGGGCAAGGCGGACGATCCGAGCTCGGGTGGCGTGGTGAACACCAACGCCAACGGGGTCGTGTTGCTCGACGGCTTCAACCGCATGCTCGACAGCCAGGTCGGCAAGTGCCTCGAACCGACCGCGAGCAACCCGGCGTTCACGGTGGGGGCGATCGAGAAATCGATGGATCTGTACTTCGTCGGCTCCAAGGAAGAGCTCGCGAAGAACCTCAACGTCAACCTTGGGCTGAACATCACCTATGCTGGGTCCACCATCGGCCCGACGGTGAACTTCGTCGACAACTTCTCGAACAAGCAGACCGCGATCCACCTGCTGCTCGCCACGCGGGCGAGCTACCGCGTGACCAATACGCGCAGCGTGGCGCTCAGCGCGCAAGCACTCGATTGGTTGAACACCAACCCGGCGATGTTCCTGTTCAAGTGCGGCAACCTCTACGTCAATGGGGTCGAGCATCAAGCGCAGATGTTCATGCTGATCAAGATCGTCGCGCAGACCGAAGACGCGACCAAGTCGATCGGCTTCGACCTCGGCCTGCAACCGGCTGCGAATCTCCTGCCGATCGGGCTCAACGCGAATCTCAAGAGCAAGCTCGAGGAGATCTCGAAGCGCGAAGACGTCACGCTCGAAACCCACGTGCTCGATCGCGGGTTCATTGCGGACGCTAGCACCGGCGCCCTGCTCGCCGAGCTCGTCGGTAAGGGAATCTCCGCGGAGACGTTCTCCAAGATCGACACGGTGCGCGCGGCGATGTCGAAGTCGATCGCCGGCGACGTTTGCCGCGATGGCGGCGTGCCTGGCGAGGGCTGCGCGGTCGGCCAGGCTCCGGGTTATCTCAACAACACGACGCGCCATGCAGTGCCGACCAAGGTCGACCTCAAGGCCTACACGCGTGCATCGAACTCGCCGATCGGTGGCCCGGGATCGAACTACGAGGTGATGCGAACGACGCTGAACAACGCGTCGGCGTATCTGCTGGGGCTCGCCAAGGTGTCCGGGAAGATGCAGGCGGTGCTGACCACGGAGATTCGCAATTTCCTCCACGCACCGCCACCGGCGCAGCTGTTGTACGGCGTTGCTCCGCCTGCGCCGCCGCTGTTCACCGTCCAGAACATGGTGAACCTCGCCAAGCAGTACGAGGCGAAGCTCGATCCGAATGGACCAGATAGCGTCGCGTCGAGGGTCGACACGTTGATCCGCGACTGCTGGGAAGCCGCCGAGGAAGGCGCGTTCTCGGCCTGTACCGCGAATGGCCCCGTGGCGAATCTCGCCGAGATCGGTGAGGCCAACGCACTGATCTCGGACTACGTCGCCAAGGCGCGCATCGTTCCGCTGCGGTTCTCGCCCAAAGGCTCGCTCGGTTGGATCGGTGCGAACGAAGCGTGCGCGATGGCGTCGCTTCGCCTTCCGAGCGCAGGCGAAGCCGAGCGGCTGGGCGTGGTGATCGGCCAGGGCAATCTGCAGCGTCCCGCCGAGGAGCGCCTCAAGTTCGCCTCGTGGCACTCCAGCCGCGAGTGGTGCTCGGACACCGATTACCCGCTGTTCACCAACGCACCCGGCGGCGAGCACAAGACGATCTGCAGCCAGGACAGCTGGCTCAACCCGCATCCCGCGACGACGCTATGCGTGCCGGCTAGCGGCCCGTTCGCCGGGCTGACGTCGCTGGAGTAGGCGCGCACGCACGAACCACAGGCGGCGCCGTCGCGGCGTCGTCTTTGTGCGTTTCGGAGCTTAGTTCTCTGCGAGCAGCCCTTCGATCGCAGCTTGCAGCTCGGCGTACGAAGGCTCGCCCTCGACGTACTGCCCGCCCGGATGAACGTGGCGAACCACGCCATGCTTGTCGAGCAGGAACGTCACGCTCGTCCACCCGGTGTCGACCTGCTTGCCATCCTTGTCGTGCATCCAGCTCGCGAATGTCCCCCACTCGGGGTCGAACGCCACCGGGAACGTGAAGCCGTACGTGCGCGCGGTCTCTTCATAGACCTTGGGATCGAACGGCGTGTCTTCCTTGTGGTGATACATCCCAATCACCTTCAGGCCCTTCGGGCCGTAGGTGCGATCGAACTGGCGCAGCGCTGGCGCGGTGGCGGAGCAGAACGGGCATCCGGCCGTCCACCAGCGCACCAGTACCACCGAGCCGCGCAGATTCGCGAGCGTCAGCGGCGGCGAGCTCATCCAGCGCTCCGCGTGCCACTCGGGTGGCGTCGTGCCCACCAGCGCGGCAACACCGGCTCTTTCTTTGTCTGCGCGCGAGGGCTCGGCGGTCGCCCGTTGCGCTGCCTGTTGCGGAGATTCCGGTGGCGTCGTCGCCGTCGAGGTGGTGGCCGCGTTGCAGCCGAGCACAGCAAGCGCGAGGAGCGATGGGGACGGTTTCACTTTAGCCAAGTTGGGATCTCGAAATTCGCGAGAAGATTGAAGTCGTGCGGGACGGATCCAAGTTGCCGGCAATGCACCGCCGTCGGGTTTACCACGCGCGATCGCCGTGCTGATCGGACCTGTCGTGAATCAATGGAGGCTGTCGCGCGGCCGCAAGCAGAAACCGTCTCCACTCGCTTCAACAATCACGCTGTGTTGGCCTTCATAACTTGGCTAATTTGAAACCGTCCCCAGGTTTCACGAACCATGCGTGCGGCGGAGCCAGTACTCTTCGAGCGCCTCGGTGATCGTCGGGTGCTCATAGCCGAGGTCATCGAGCTTCCACAGCAGGTACTCGGTCACTGCCGCCGCTTGCGCCGCATCGAATTGATCGAAGCACCGCCGCGCGTGCTCGCCCATCGTTCCGCCACCCCACACCTTCGCGAGCTTGTTGGCTGAGGTCTGAGCAGTAAGGAACGCTGTGAGTCGACCGTCGGGAGAGTCGCCGGAGGTCAGCTCGCGGCGCACGTCCGCGATCATGTACGCGGGCAGATAGAACCGCAGGGCGGCATCCGAGAAGAACGATAGGCCCCAACCGCCGGCAGCGTGGTTGAGGAAATCTCCGGAAACCGCGCGCCAATCGGTCTTGCCGCGGAAGTCGCGGATCAAGGCCTCGGACTCGGGACCGTAGCTGCTCTTGGTGAGATCGTCGTCGCCCGGATAGGAAACGTCGGCGAACGCGGCTTCGATCTGCGCGAGCAGCGCGGTCTCGCGATCGGTCATTTCGCCACGAAGGATATCCTAGACCCTGCACGATCTCCGGGTCCGGCACTCGTAGTCGTCGGCTCACCGGCTCGCCCAGAGGGCGACTCGAAGCCGACGTCCACGCGGGCGGACACCATCATCCGTGACTAGGGTGAGCAATGGGGACGGTTTCACTTTAGCCAAGTTGGGATCTCGAAATTCGCGAGAAGATTGAAGTGGTGCGGGACGGATCCAAGTTGCCGGCAGTGCATCGCCGTCGGGTTTATTACGCGCGATCGGCGTGCTGACCGGACCTGTCGTGAATCAATGGAGGCTGTCGCGCGGCCGCAAGCAGAAACCGTCTCCACTCGTTTCAACAATCACGCTGCGTTGGCCTTCATAACTTGGCTAATTTGAAACCGTCCCCAGGTTTCCCCCGCGGCTCGCAGCACCAGGGACGAGCACACCGATCGCCAAGGCGATCGCGCTGGCCCCGAGCGCGGACCACGCGCCATATCCGAGCACGAGGTGCAGCGCGGAGAACCCGACCCAACCGATCGAGCCGAAGACAGCGACGCCACCGACAACGGCCCACACCCCCGCGCGTGGTCTCGACGATAGCGCACCGAGGATCGTGGCCATGCCTCCGGTCGGCACGAGCCAAAGCAGCCGCAGCCCGAATACACCCGAGATCTCCGCAGGGATCTCGGTGAGCCCGCGCCACAGCGATTCGTTGTCCCAGGGCGCGAAGAACCCCGCCAGCACCGCGACGCCACCGAGCAGCCGGAGATCGCGACGCGCACCAGACCCGCCGGCGAGACAGACGCCTGCACCGCCGAAGATCAGCCAGGTGTCGAGCCCACCATCGATCAGGATCGACTTCGCGAACGAGTACATCACATAGCCCGCGATCAGAATGCCTGCGCTGATCGCCGTTAGCCGTGTCAGCTCGGACCGGGAAGCTGCCGTGGCAATCAGGAACGCGCCGGCAAGCGGCACGAGGAACAGCCATCTGTTGTCGTGCCAGGCCACGCCGAAACCCGTGACGGTTTGCTCCATGAAATCGACCCACGGCACGAACATCGAGATGATCAGCACCAGGCCGCAGGCGCACAACAGGTGATAGGTCCACGAGGGCAGGGGCTTGGTCATGGGAGGCTCCATTCGACAAGACGAGGTCAGCGGGCGGATGTCGCAGCTAGCTGGGCGCTGCCGCGTACACCGCTGCAAACCTGGGCATGTGCATGTGCACGTGCTGCTCGAACAACGTGGCAGCGGGTGCCATGCAGCACGACCGGCGCTGACAGTCCCTCGCAGGTCTGGCCGGTCGTGCAGTCTTACATCACGCGCTGGCGCAGCGCCTTGCCGGCATCGAGTCGCTCTTGCCGGCGACTCCCGAGGGATTCCTGATCAACCAGCTCGTCTGGGTCGAAGATCCTCGCATCGTTCTCGGCACAGATCTCTGGAAACCGGGTCCTCCAGTCGTACCAGCGCGCCCGTTCGGCGATCCATTTGGCGACGCGCGCCTCGTGGCCGAGAGGCTCGAATTCGCGCCGGAGCTCGTCGCACCGTTCCGCGAGCGATGCTTGCCCTCGCGCGAACATTTCAGTTTGAAATGTCAGAAATTCATCCTTCAAGCCTTTGGTGCTGGTTCGGCCCGAGCGAACCTTCTCCGCCCACCAATAGCTCTCGAGCAGCGGATACCCCAGCATCAGCGCATTCATGTTCTCGACAACGCCGATGTAGTCCGGGAGCACGTCGCGCCTTGCTGGCGCAACGAGCGTGCACAGGTCGAAACGCGTGGTGATGTCTTCGTCTTCCTCGTCGTGTTCGTCTACATCCGTGTCGTGGTCACGCTCACGCTCGAGCACGAGGATCCCGAGCTCCTCATGCACCTCCGTGACCGTTGCCGGGCGGAATCCAACGTCCCTCATTCCCTCGTGAGGCCAGATCTTGTCGCCGAGCTGGAACCGACAATCTGGCGAGGGATCTGTCCGATCCTCGGGGAGGAACTCAGACAGTGGAATGTCTCGAGTCTGCTTCTGTCCGAACATGTTGATTTCGACTGTCAATACGTCGCCGTCGATCGCCAGCACGGTCGCGCGTTGTGCTTTGCCCGGGTAGGGGCAGATTCGGCCTCTACAGTCGAGAGCGAGTTTTGGATGGTTCGTGGTCATCTTGGAGCCTCGAGCGTGGATGCGGGTAGTCACGGCTCGACGCACAGCTCGGTCCACCAGCCAGCACCGACGTCCTTGGAACGCTCGGCGCATACGCCCAACGCCGCCTCGGCGTCCGTCTGGACGGTCTCGGCCAAGCTCGACATCCGTTCGCAGTACGCACCGATCTTCTCATCTGCGAAGTCACCGGTTCGAACGTCGCCAGGGATCTCCGCTCGCGCCAGTACCGACGCTAGCCGCAGGTTGATCTGCGCGATGCGCGCGGCCGCGATGACGCTCCCCGTGGGGTCGGTCTTGTTGACCGCCTGCATGTAGTGCTCGACCGCCTCAGAACGGGATTTCCTCACGTTGTCGATGAAGTCGTTGAATCGCTTCATCGACGCGTCTCGCAGCTTGCGCTGGGCCGGATCCGGATCGAACGACAGACCCATTGGAAATTCGATCTTGTAGAACGCGGCAATAACGGCGTCCTCCTTGGCGACCTTGCTCGAGCGAATCGTCGCGATCGCAATCCCGCCGCAGTGTTTGGTGCTGCGCCTGTGCTTGATCGCGAATCCCGGTAAGCCGGGGACCTTGCCCTCCGGATCTCGCAACCTCTCCAGTAGAGGCTTGGCCGGAGGAGCCGGTGTTGGTGGCGGTTCCGGCTCCGAAGCAGACGAAGATGGTGCCAGCGCCGATGACTCTTGCGTGGGCTCCGGCGGGTTCGGGGTTAACGGATCCGGAGCCGCTCGACACCCGACCGCGAGCTGACGGGCACATCGGTCGATTTCGTGGAACGTGATGCTGTTTGCGGAGCTGGCGCCGACGAGCCGCAGCCAACCATTGCGAGAGCGATGACACAGAACCTTCGAGTGAGCACGCGGCGCCATACTCGTGCTCGCGGCCAGATCACGGCAACTAAAAACCGTCGGGTCCGCGCCCCTTCCCGCGACTTGTGACCGGGCGCACGAGACGAGGCTGCGTCACGCCACCTTGAGTCGTCTCGACATCTGCCGCAGATACCTCGCAACGATCGGCTCGATCGCATACAGCGCTTCGACATCGATCGTGGCTGGCTCGACGTTGCATCGCCGGCGCACCTGCTTCGCGAGCAGCGTGAGCTTGTTCGCCGCGAAGTCCTCGAACAGCTGCGGATGCACATATGACTTGCGACAAACGGCGACCGTGTGACCGAGCTGTTCCGCGACCGTCGCGAGGACCTCGTTGATCGATCGCTTGCACGCGCGCGGGCTCCCGGGATGCTCGAGCGAGCACAGCAGCAGGCACGCGCCGAGGGTCGCGGCCCAGGTTCGATAGTCCTTCGCTGTGAACGGCCCGCCGGTGACCTCGCGAACGTAGTCGTTCACATCGGTCGAGGTGATCGGCCGCGTCGTGTCGCCATCGACGTACTGAAACAGTCGCTGGCCTGGAAGGTCCTGGCACGCGCGCACGATCCTCGCGAGCCTACGATCAGTGATCGTGACCCGGCGCTCGATGCCGCCCTTCGCGCGAAACTTCAGCTCGAGCAGCGAGCCGCGGATCTTCGCGTGGCGGTCTTGCAGCGTGGTCGCGCCGTACGACTTGTTGGTGCGCGCGTATTCGTCGTTGCCGACGCGCAGCTGTGCTCGCTCCATGAGCGACACGATCGTCGCAACCACCTTGCGCTTGCACAGACACCTGCACCGAAGATCGCGCGCCGCCGTGCGACGCAGCTTCGGCAGCACGGTCAGCAGCTCCGACAGCCGGTGGTACTTCACGCGGTCGCGAACCTCACGGAACCGGTTGTGATAGCGGTACTGCTTGCGTCCGCGTGCGTCGCGCCCGGTTGCCTGGATGTGGCCGTCGGCGTCGGGACAGATCCACACGTCGGTCCACGCCGGCGGAATGGCTAGCGCGCGGATCCGCGCGAGTGTCGCGCGATCGCTCACTGGTTTGCCGCTAGCCCTCAGATAGCGAAACTGCTTGCCGCGCCGGACCCGGCGGATTCCCGGCGCGTCGTCCATGGTGTATCGCAGTGCCACCGCAGTGGCTGCCGCCACTGGATCACCGTGGGCCATCGCCGAGGTAAGCAACATCGGGCGGTAGATGAGCACGGCGTGTGCCAGACCGCCCGGTGCAGCTATAGCGGCGCCGCGCGCCCTGCGGTATGCCTCGTCGCTCGACGATGAGTAACGCAAAGCCCCAGACTGCGATCACGCCCACTCGCTCGGAGAACTACCCCGAGTGGTATCTGAAGGTCATCGATTCCGCCGACCTCGCCGAGAACTCGGACGTTCGCGGTTGCATGGTGATCAAGCCGTGGGGCTACGCGCTATGGGAGAACATCCAGCGCTCGCTCGACGCGATGTTCAAAGCGACCGGTCACGTCAACGCGTACTTCCCGCTGTTCATCCCCGTGTCGTATCTCGAGAAGGAGGCCGCGCACGTCGAGGGCTTCGCCAAGGAATGCGCGGTCGTCACTCACCATCGACTCGAGGCGCGCAACGGCAAGCTCGTTCCGGTCGGTGCGCTCGAGGAGCCGATGGTCGTCCGGCCGACGTCGGAGACCATCATCGGCGCCTCGTTCGCCAAGTGGGTGCAGAGCTATCGCGATCTGCCGCTGCTGATCAATCAGTGGGCGAATGTCGTCCGCTGGGAGATGCGCACGCGACTGTTCCTGCGCACCGCGGAGTTCCTCTGGCAAGAGGGCCACACTGCACACGCGACGCGCGAGGAGGCCGTCGAGGAGACCATGAAGATGCTCGGCGTCTACGCCGAGTTCGCCGAGCAGTACATGGCGATGCCGGTGATTCAGGGCGAGAAGACCGCAGGCGAGCGGTTCCCTGGCGCGGTGCAGACCTACTGCATCGAAGCCATGATGCAGGATCGCAAGGCGCTGCAGGCGGGCACGTCGCACTTCCTCGGCCAGAACTTCGCCAAGGCGTCGGACATCAAGTTCCAGGACGAGAACGGCGCCGTTGTCCACGCGTGGACCACGTCATGGGGCGTGTCGACCCGACTGATCGGCGGCATGATCATGACCCATGCCGACGACGACGGCATGGTGTGCCCGCCGCGGCTCGCGCCCGAGCACGTGGTGATCATCCCGGTGATCCAGAAGCCCGAAGATCGCCAGCGGGTGATGGAGTACTGCCGCGCGCTCGAGAAGGATCTCGAGGCGCAGAGCTACGCCGGTGCGCCCGTGCGGGTGCACGTCGATCCGCGCGACATGCGCGGTGGCGACAAGGCGTGGCAGTGGATCAAGAAGGGCGCGCCGATTCGCCTCGAGATCGGCCCGCGTGACATCGAGAAGGACTCGGTGTTCATGGGCCGCCGCGACAAGGGCCCCAAGGAGAAGGTCTCGCTCGGCCGCGGCGAGCTGGTCGCGACGATCGGCACGCTGCTGCAGGACATCCAGAACGCGCTGCACGCGCGCGCGCTCGCCCATCGCCAGCAGCACACCAAGATCATCGACTCGAAGGACGAGTTCTACGCGTACTTCACGCCGCCCGATGCCAAGGGCGGCCCGACGCCGATCCACGGTGGGTTTGCGATGACCCACTTCGACGGCGATCCCGCGCTCGAGGCCAAGATCAAAGATGATCTCAGCGTGACCGTGCGCTGCATTCCCCTCGAGCCCGGCGAGCCTGGCACATGTCCGTTCACCGGCAAGCCGAGCGCCAAGCGCGTGGTCTGGGCCAAGGCGTACTGAGCGAGCGGCGCGGGTCATCACCCGCCGGCTGCTCGATCCGGGCCGGTCACATCGTGCCGTTCATCCGTGACAGCATGATGCTGAAGGGGCGCAGCGATGGTTGGGGAAGCTCTGGTAGCGACGAGAGGCTCGTGTACACGTTGTTGTGGCCCACCGCGTCGCCGAGCTCGAGGTCGAGCTTGCTGGCGAACACATCGGCGGAAAGCTCACGCTGCGTTTGATCATCGCGGGAACTGCACGATCCGACCCGTATGGTCCTTGCAGGGCGGCAGATACCCAGCGCACCCGCGATGCGCGTCAGAGGACCGGTTCATTCCACACCGATCACATCGCGACAGGTGTTCGTAACAATGGCCCGAGCAGACGACCAACCCGTCTGCAGTTCGGCGCCACGCGATATCGCCCCGGACCACCGTACTTGAGGTCAGCGCTTCGACAACGTCCGCGCGGAGCGGAGTCAATGCTGCTTCTTTTTCCTCGAGCCAGTCGGCGACAACATCCAGATTGAGTGGAGCGCGCCTGGGCGGCACTGCGTCTTCGGTCAACCAATCTGCGACCTCGTTGTCATCAACCTCCAGGCCGAGCTCGCGAAGCTCGTCGGCGACCTCGACGTCGATGTCGTCGACCGGGCGTTTCGCCGGTGCGTCGCGTCTCCGCCAACCTGCGCGTTTGACGGCTTCGTCGACGATTCCGGTGTCGCCCTCGGCGGCGTACATCGGATTATTGCAGTGGTCACAGCGGACCTGCATGGCGGAAGGATACGTCCGAATCACCCTCGGTGTGACGATTCCGCAGAGCACCGCGCCCACGTCTGGCATGGTCGCGCGCCAATGCACCTGGGCTCACGACTCGACGTCAGCGTCGCCACGACCCAGTACCGCACGTTCGTCTGCGTGCATTGTGGGGATCTGCGTCGGGCGCTGGTTGCCAGCGTCGGGACAGGCAGTGGCTTCAGCGTGGGATCGCTGGATAACGAGGGCGCTCGCGAGGTCGGCCGAAATTTCGCGGTTGTGAATCCCCACAAGAACAGTCGGCTCCAGATCGCGGGCGCCAGATGCCCAGCATGTGGCAAGGCCAACGCGAGCGTTCGGTGGCGCGTCTACGCGTTGTCAGCGCTGGTGGGCCTGCTTGGCGGGGCATTCGAATTCCAACCGAACCCGCGGCCAAGCCGATGTTCTCGCGCATGGGCGGCGAGTGAGCGATCTGCAATGACCCACCCGCGAGCCATGCGACGTCGACGCTCGCGCCTCGTCTATCGGTAAGGAGCTTGTCGTGTACCTCGGGAACCAACATTCTGCGACTGCGGCCGTCATCGTTGCGAATGGGTTCCTCTGTACGCACTGCGGACACGAACGAAACGGCGTCGTAACGGGCATGGGCAAGGGCTCCGCGTTCAGCCCGCTGGGGCTCACCGGTGGATATGCGCGAGATACCGCCCACAGTGCCGCGGTTCGCGATGCGCGTGAGAACGGTGACGTGGCGCTGGCGGGTGCCGTCTGTCCGAACTGCGGAAAGACCAATCGACGGGTTCGCGGATGGGTCTATGCAATCAGCGCGGGACTCGGGCTGCTGTTGGGCGGTATCGTGTTTTTCATGGTGGCGGCGGTGTTGGGAGGAATATCGCGTGGCAGCGTTGCGGTGGCTGGTGTGTTGGGTCTCGTCGCTGGCGGAGTGTTCGTCGCGCTGCGTGTGAAGTCAGCATTTCCCACCGTGGTCTGGGAGGCCTCCAGGGCTGACTCGGCGCCAACTACGCCACCGATGTTTTCGCGATTTGGCCAGTAAGCAACCTCCGAAGACTCGGCCGGAGGGCCTGCGGCATCGGGCCCCGTGCTCGGAGCTCGTTCGGATCGTGCGCGCGGTCGCCGCTGTACAGCGAGAGTCCGAGAATGTCTGTCGGTTGTGTTCGACGAGCTCGGCGATCTCGCGCCATGCCGCCGCGATGTCGCCCTACGCCTGGTCATCGTGGCGCTCCCGGGCGAGGACCCGCCCTTCGCGCCTCCCTACGATTCCCTTTGCGCCCCCGCGGCGCTACTGTCCAGCCGTCATGGCTGCTCGTACGCCCGCCTACAAGCGAATTCTGCTCAAGATCTCTGGCGAGGCGTTGATGGGTACGCAGGGCTACGGGATCAATCCCGAGGTCCTGACGTTGGTTGCCGGCGAGATCGCGGAGACCGCGAAGCTCGGCGTCGAGGTCGCGGTCGTCGTCGGCGGCGGTAACATCTTTCGCGGCGTCTCGGAGTCGGCGCGTGGCATGGATCGCGCGTCGGCGGACTACGTCGGCATGCTCGCCACCGTGATGAACGCAGTCTCGCTGCAAGAGGCGATCGAAAAGCACGGGGTGGTGACCCGCGTGCAGTCGGCGATCCCGATGTCGCAGCTCGCCGAGCCTTACATTCGCCGCCGCGCGGTGCGCCACCTCGAGAAGAAGCGCGTCGTGATCTTCGGCGCCGGCACCGGGAATCCGTTCTTTACCACCGACACCGCCGCCGCGTTGCGCTCGATGGAGATCGGCGCGGAGGTGCTGCTCAAGGCGACCCGCGTCGACGGTGTCTATGACAAGGATCCGCGCAAGCACTCGGACGCCCGCCGCTACACCACGGTGACGTTCACCGACGCGCTCAAGCAGGATCTCGGCGTGATGGACGCCACCGCATTCGCGCTGTGCCGCGACAACGAGCTTCCGATCATCGTGTTCGACATGACCGTCCGCGGCAACATCCAGCGTGTCGTGTGTGGCGAGCAGGTCGGGACAACGATCGTGAAGGACACCCAGCAGACCCGGTTCACGTAGGTCCAAGAGGCAACATGATCAACGACATCACGTCCGACTCCGAAGACGGCATGAAGAAGGCCGTCGATTCGTTCAAGCGCGACCTGCAGAAGATCCGCACCGGTCGCGCCAACGCCGCGATGCTCGACGGCATCAAGGTCGATTACTACGGCACGCCGACGCCGGTGAATCAGGTCGCGACCGTGCAGGTCGTCGACGCCCGGCTGATCACGGTGAAGCCGTGGGAGAAGAACATGATCGCCGTGATCGACAAGGCGATTCGCGCCAGCGACCTCGGGATCAACCCCGTCGCCGACTCCGAGCTCGTACGCCTGCCGATTCCACCGCTGACCCAGGAGCGCCGCAAGGAGCTCGCAAAGGTGGTCAACAAGCAGACCGAAGAAGCGCGCGTCGCCGTGCGCTCGGCTCGTCGCGATGCGATGGACATGATCAAGGACGCCGAGAAGGACAAGCAGATCACCGAGGACGAGCGCAAGAACGGTGAGAAGAAGGTCCAGGAGCTCACGGACAAGTACATCGCGATGGTGGACGACATCGCGAAGACCAAAGAAAATGAGATCATGGAAATTTGAGCTCCAGCTGATGTGAACGCGGCGATGGCGTCGGCATCGGCGTCGGTTGCGGTGCGGGCCTCGGATGCGGATGCGGCCTCGGATGCGGATGCGGCCTCGGATGCGGATGCGGCCTCGGATGCGAATGCGGATCTGGCGTCGGATGGGGATGCGTATGGGGGTGCGGATGCGGCCTCGGATGCGAATGCGGCCTCGGATGCGAATGCGGATCTGGCGTCGGATGGGGATGCGGATGGGGGTGCGGATGCGGCCTCGGATGCGAATGCGGATGCGGATGAGGGTGCGGCCTCGGATGCGGATGCGGCCTCGGATGCGGATGCGGCCTCGGATGCGGATGCGGCCTCGGATGCGGATGCGGAGGCGGACTCGGATTCGGCCTCGGATGCGGATGCGGCCTCGGATGCGGATGCGGTTGCGGGTGCGGAAGTGGCCTCGGATGGCGGAACGCAGCGCGCGAGCGACGCGACGCGCCAGGACGCCTGATGATGGACACGTCCTGCCTGCACCTCAGGTGCAGGACTG
>JBFWXW010000061.1:0-38642 GCA_050187075.1 Kofleriaceae bacterium
CCGGATCGCGTCGCCCAACCGCCTGGATTCGCAAGCGTTCGCATTTCAGGGACTGTGCGAGCGCAGCGAACCCGTCCCGCTGAGAGCCTTGCGAACGGGTTAGCGAGCGGCGACGAATGCGGAGCCAACTAACGACGCGGTCTCACTCGGGATCGCGTCCGATGTAGCAAACGGGCTCTTCTCCAAATGCGGGGGCAGGGCCGCATGTTTGAAGTGAACAACTGAACGGGAGAGGTCTACCCGCAGAGGGCTCTCACCCGCAACCTGTAGTTCTGGAAGTTCCGGAAGCCGTAGGCACGCCGGCTGATGACCTCCATCTTGTTGTGCAGTCCTTCGGTGATCGCGTTGGACTTGGTGAAGCGCCACATGCGCGCGACCTCGTCGCGCCACGACCGTAGCGTGGTGGCCAGGCTGTGTAGGACCGGCATCGGTGCCTCGCGGAGCTGGTCCAGGATTCGAAGGAGGTGCCGGATGTGCCACCGGCACGCCCGTGCGCTCTGATGCTTGTTCCGGAGGAGCCGCATGAGCCTTTGCAGCTGGTCGTAGACCGCACCGACCAGCGGGTGCTCGGTGAAGTACGCCTCGAGCCGTAGCTTCTGGTCCGGCTTGAGCCTGTCCGGTCTGCGTCGCATGAGCGAGATGAGGCCGCGGTGCTTGCGGCCCACGGGCTCGAGCTGCTTCCACGCCTCCATCAGGTACTGGTTCACCAGCCGAATCACGTGAAACCGGTCGGCCACAAGGACAGCGTTGGGGAAGTACCGCTTGACGATGGCTCGGTACGTCTCCGACAGGTCGATGCAGACCACCTCGGTGTGCTCCTTGCCCGGAAGCTCGTCGAGAAACCGGTTCGCTTCCGAGATGATGGTTCGCGATTCCTTCGATGAGGATTCGCGCGCCGTCGATGGCTGCTTGAAGCGACATCAACTCCCAGCCGAGTGAAAGCGACTTGCGTGGCATGGTCACGTTCCCACTGCTGTCGGCCGCAGGTAACCAAGCTCGGTCCGGTCGCGGTCACTCACGAGCTTGCGGATCTCGTCCTGGCTCACGAGCCGATGCGGCGTGTACGTTTGCCGAGCCTTGATCTCGACGGGGTGATCAGTCGCGTCGTTGAGAAGGACGAATTCCCCGGGGCGCTTCCTCGGCAGCGTTGCTAGCAACCTGGGCGAGGCACCATGGGCGAGAAGCTGAGGTTCGATCTTCCGCAGCTCTTGAAGCGTCGACAGCTTGCCGACTGCGAGAGTTCCGATCTGCCCGATCGCTTTGTAGTCGAGGTCAGCGGGCGATTGGCTGGCAAGCAGGACGCACAGCCCGTACTTGCGCGCCTGCCGCAGCAGCAACGTCAGCGGTTCCTTGCTCGGCGGATTTCGAACAGGGGGCAGCAGGCTGGAGATCTCGTCGAAGAACACGAGCCCCCAAGGCAGCTCGCCATCGAGCGTGAGCATCCAGCTGTAGAGCGCTTGACACAGCTGGGCGATGAATCGCTGGCGTCCGTCCTCCTCGAGGCCCACCAGGGAGATGATCGACAACCTCGATCTTCCTTCGGAGATCGGGCCACCCCTCATACAGGCCGAACAGCTCGTCGATATCGAGCTGAGCCCCAGAGATCCGGATGCCAACTTTCGAGGCCGGGGTCCAGATCTTGGCTTCCACGCGCTCGTGGAACTTCATCGCCCTCGCGTGATCTACAGCTTCGAGCGCCAGTGCGGCGAGATCACCTTGGAGGTCGACGGCGATGACAGGCAACCGTTTGGCGATGCACTCCTCCACGATCACCTTGCCGAGCACGGTCTTGCCGGAACCGGATCCACCGACCAGGAGCGCGTGCCGACGCAGTAGCTCCAGTGGCATCACGCACTGCGAGCCATCGCCGGTCGCGCCAACCACCAAAGGCCAGCGAGCAACCATGCAGAGAAGCTACCGGGACCCCGCGGCAATGGCAATCACAAGTTATTGTGATGATTGAGTTTTCTGGCTTCGAGGCCATGCCGGCCACCCTCCGCGCAACGCAGTACCGTCGGGGCATGTCGGTGAGTCGCGAGAAGCTCTACGAAGAGGTGTGGGCAGAGCCCATGACGACGGTCGCAGCGCGGTACAGCGTGTCGTCGAACTATCTCGCTCAAATCTGCACCCGTCTTAACGTGCCCAAACCCTCGCGTGGCTACTGGGCTCAACGCGAGGTCGGAAAGGAAGCTCCCAAGCCGACGCTTCCTGATCCACGACCCGGCGACGACATCGAGTGGTGTCGTGAGGGCCGTGCGAAGCGTGCGCCGTTTCCGCTGCCGAAAGCGCCGACCGAGAAGATGGCCTCGCTTCATCCGCCCGGGCGGCGTCCCACGCGGCATGAACTCACGTTCGGCGCGCGCGAGTCGTTCGAGGAGGGGAAGGTGACCGACGATGGATACTTCCAGCCCGCGAAGTACACGCTCGTGGACGCATTTGTGTCCCAAGGAACGCTGGGACGCGCGCTCGACTTCCTCACCAAGCTGTTTCCTTGCGTTGGAGGAACACGGTTGCCGGGTCACGCTCGCTCCCTCGCGCCAGTACCTAGTGCGACCAGACGTAGACACGCGCTCCGAGCGAGGTCGTAACGACTACTACAACCGCAACGGGTGGAATCCCTCTCGCGCGACGGTTGCGTACGTCGGCACCGTGGCGGTCGGGCTCTCCCTCTTCGAACTCACGGAGCGTGCGCGGGTCCATTGGGTCGACGGGAAATGCGTTCGCATCCCAGAGCGACGCCGCGAGCCCATGCCGAACGTGTACTCGCACGAGCGGGACATGCCGAGCGGCAAGTTGTGTCTGCGCGCGTTCTCTCCGTATCCAAACACTACGTGGACTAAGGAATGGCGCGAGGCCAACGGCACGAAGCTCAGCACTGCAATCGATGAGGTCATCCGCGAGGTTGTTGGCGCCGCGCCGTCGATCGCCGAGATGGTTGTAGAGGCGGAGCGAAAGGCGGAGATCGCGCGAAAGGAAGCCGAAATCGCGCGTGAGAAGTGGAAGCGTGAGGAGGCCGAACGCCAACGGCTCGACAGCATCAAAAAGAGCCGAGAACAGCTCCATGCAATCATCGAGGCATGGGGTGCCGTGCGCCTTATCGAGGGCTTCTTTGAAGACGCCGCGCGTCGCGTGGCAGCCCTCGAAGAAAGTGACGCGGCCCCCCTACGCGATCGCCTCAAGCGGGCACGAGAGCTGGTCGGCGAAGCCGATGCGTTGCGCAAGCTGCACGACTGGAAGACACCAGAGGAGCAGCCTCGACCATGGTCCGTCTGGAACGACTGAATTGCTGGCGAGCAGTGCGTTGGGTCAGCCGAGGTACTTGCGAACGAGTCCCTCGTTCACGAGCTGGCGCCAGTGGCCCGCGAGCTCCTCGGCGAACGGCGTGTCCTCGATGAGTACGCCCGCTTCGATGTTTCGCGTTTGCCCCCGGTCGGTAAAATTGGCCGACGTGATGAACGCGCGTTGGTCATCGATCACGATGCACTTTGCGTGGAGCGTGGCCCACTCGTAGCCAGGGATGTCGCCGCGAATTGCGGTTCGAGGGTCATAGAAGACGTCGGGCTTGGGCACCCCAAACGTCCAGACGTCGCGAAAGAATCGGTCGATTGCGGCCGTCGCAAACCTGTCGGCATTGTCGGGATCGGTGGCACCGTCGATATCCACGAAGAACGTCGCGCTCACCCCACGCGTCAACATCACCTGGTGGAGTGGTCGGAGGATGTCAGCGCGATCGAAGGTGTACCCACCAACGATCACAGATCGCTGTGCAGACTCGAAGAGGCGCTGGACGACCAGTCCCGTATCCTGCGCGATGCTCGCCTTGGTCTCCGGCCCTGTCCAGACCAGGTCCAGCCGAGGAGGCGGGCGATGCACGCGCTCGGCGATGGCAACTCGAAGTGCAACGCTGATACCGGCTCTATCAGCACCCTGAAGTGCTTCCACCACGTCCGAAGCGATGCCCTTGAAGCCGGCGTCGATGAGGTCGGCCTCCGAGAACGGACAGTCGAGGCGTCCGCGGTCGATGGCAGTTAGGAGCTGCTCGAGCATCGGCAACGCGATTCGACTAAGGCCCTTTGCCATCGTCATGGGCGCTTCGAGAAGAAGGATAGGTCCGGTGGATGTCCGATGCTGGGAACGACGAGAGCTCGATCTAGATAGCGGTTGAAGCGCTCGCAACTGCACTCCGCCACGAACATGCAGCCGTGACACGCTGCACCTTCCAAGAACCGCTCTGCATGATCGTCCTCGGGCGAGTGGCTGGCGCAAACGGGATCGTTTGAGCAGAGTCGCCCGAGATCGAATGCTCGCTGGAGGTGAGCGCGGAGATCACGCCCTTGCTCGACAAGGCCACCGAGCGTTCCTTCCGTCCCGGTAGTGCCGGTCGACAGCAGAATCGCAGCCATCTGCGTCGGGTCCCTGTGAGAAGGACCGCAGTAGAGACGTTCGCGAATCGCGCTCGCGGCATAGCCACACTCGAGGCTGATCGCGGACGTCAGCAGGTGGGCTAGCGAGTGCAACATGTAGAAGCGAACGCCGGGGAACGGTGGCGGTTTGTCGACGCTCGCCGACCATGCGTCGTATCCAGCGAGCAGCTGTTGTCCTCGCTCCTTGACCGCGGGCCGCTCCTCCCATGCTCGCACGGCCTTCTCGTCGAGCTCGATGAAGACTTCCTCACCTCGGATCTCCGATGCGGGGAGCCAGTTCGTGGTGAGCCCCAGCGCAGCGGTCTTCACGCCGAGGTCGTAGCCGTGACGCAGTTCCACTTCAGAGCGTGGAGGTAGGCCGCAAAGTGTCGCGGAGGATCGACGTGGCGCATGTCGCCAAGTCCGTGGGCTTCCGGTTGGAGGACCTTCGCCCCGAGCTCGAGCTCCCAGAGCACCTCGAGCGCACGACCTTGATTGTCGTCGTCGAGGCACACGAGCTTCACAAGTGTGGCGTGGCCGTAGTCCGGCGGTGGCGTGACGCCTTCAACCAGCCACTGGCGATGCCGCACTCGGACGATGTCGCCGGGCCGGGGAGCGTAACGAGGAATTTCATGCGCCGTGAAGAGAGGCTTCGGAGGGATGGTCTCGTGGGTGCCACGTGACTGGAGAAGGCGAGCAGCCAGGGCAGTGCGTGCTCGTCCACTGTCATCAACCTCGTGCGATCGGCACGCGACCTTTAGCTCGTCCCGGCTGAGTGACGCGAGGAGGTCGCGAAAATTAAGGGTTCCCGCTCCAACGAGCGCGTCCACCTGCAGCTCCTTGGTGGCGTTGACCGGCACCGCAATCGCAAAGGTGCGTCCGAGTTCCAGGAGGCGGGTCTTCGACAGCGTCCCAAGAACGGAGCGAGTGGTCGGGGCGGACACGCAGCGAAGTTACGATCGTTGACCGCGAGGAGGGGGCACAAGGGGACGCTAAGTGCCTGCGACCGCTTGGTTATGGAGCGAGATCCCCGTTGGGACCGCCTCGCCATGTAGCTCCAACTAGGGCGCGCGTCCGCGCGAGGCCGCTTTCGCGGCAATGAGGCGCGGGAACGCGTCGCACATAGCGTCGCGGGGCAGGTTCCAAATCAGCCACGACGTTTCTTGAACAATGTGGAACGTCGTCGAACGACGAGCGCTTTCTCGGTGGGGACGTCTCGGCGAGATGGTTCGGCAGCGCCTCAGCAGTTTCTCACTTCGATTCGTCGGACTCGACGTTCAGCTTGCCGGCGAGCCAGAGGTCTGCAGCTAGCTCGCCGAACCTGTCTGCTACTTTCATCAGCGTGTCGTGGCTCGCTATCGTCAAGGTCAGCCAGCTTCTCCTTGCGCACGGTCACCACCCGCGGGTAGTTCGTCTCTGGATGCTGCGGCTGTTCCTGCTCGGACATCTCTCACCTCTAACACGCGCAGTTCGCCCAACAGCTTGAGGCCGGCTCTTGGCGCTTCGAGGATCTCGCAAAGCGCTGTGCGAGCGTCGATCCTGTACGCTCGCATCATCGCGCACAGGGCTTGAGAATGGGAGCACGAGCACGCGCAAAGAGATCCGCATGGGACCTGCCGGAAGACCAGCGCATCTGCATATGGTGCGATGGTCGGGCGCCACAGTGCGAATTCAGGACACGTGAGCACGTTGTCGCTGAGGGACTCGGCGGCGATCGCGACTACCGCCTTAAAGGAGGGCTTGTCTGCGACGCCTGCAACCGGCTTGTGTTGCAGAAGATCGACGAGGAAATGCTATTGCTGGGTCCGATCCGTTTCCTGCGCGCGCAGTTTGGGCTCGCGCCGAAGGGCAAGGACATCGCGCAGGGCATCTCGTACGACCACGCCGAGAACGAGTTCACCGTCGATACGTCCAAGCTTCGTAACAACAACTCCGCCGAGTTCGACCAGCTGCGGGGCGAAATCACCATGCGAGTTGCTGGGCCCTCAAAGCAGGCCCGCGGCGAACACCTCACACGTGGGCTGCATCGCATCGCCTACAACACCATCGCGCACCACCACGGCGGCGCGTACGTGCGCCAGCGATACCGGTTCCTTCGTGACCTCGTATTGAACCTGGAGGCGATCCGGGAGCGCGCGTTCGTATTGGATCAAGGCCCCATCCTTCCAGCGATGCAGGCCGAGGCGACACGCCGAACACGAAAGCGCTGGTTCTCGACAGCAGAGATCATTGCGCGCAAGAACGGCGAACCCGAGATAGTCAAGATCGCGATCGGGCCAGCGCTCTTCTTTGTCTCGGTTCAGGTAGGCACCGCACGGCTAGCGCCGATCGCCGCGGCAACGAAAGACCCGATCGTCTACGCGACCATCGACAACGCGTGACACCGCGTTCGCGGCGCGGGCTTAGACCTACGCGGACCAATGCTCTCGCATATGAGCAACTGCCCAAATCCCGGCTCGGTTCTGAAAGTGCGCCGCACCGGAGAGCCCCAACAGCATGTTCATTCGGTCCTCGGTTGGCGTGGGCCCAAGTCGCCGGCTTCGCAGCTCCTCGACTCTTGTCGTAAATGCGACGAGCTCCGGTCGCTTTGGCAAGATCGCGCTCGGCTCACGAATCGACATCGTTCGACACGTGAAGTCGAGCGACGCTTCCTCCTCGTAAAACGCCCAATCCGTGTCCTTTATTGTCGAGAGGCGATCGATCCAGCGGTCCATTTCGTCAGCCACCTCGTTGCTCAGACGAAGCTGAGCAAGACACAGCGGGATTCCCTCGTCTACCCATTCCTCGTCGGGAGCAACACCAAGCATCGTCAGCGCGAGGGCGCGGCCGAGGTCGCGCCCTCGCATGTTGGGAGGGGTAGGCTGATCGGTCTTGTTGATGAGTCGATCGAGAATAGCCGTCGCGACATTTCGTGCGACGTCATCGCTCACGCACGCAATGAGCCCCATTGTGCACGCCAGATCGCAGTACTGCCCCATCCAGACGACGCGACGCAGCTCCGGCTTAGACGCGACCACGCTTTGCACCAGGTTCGCGAGCTCGAGCGCGCGCTGAGGCCTAGAGGCTCGAGCGCATAACGCAACGAACGACGCGGCCCCGAGTCGCCTCCAAAAGCGAATAGTCGACAACGCCGCATTCGACGGCGCATCCCCCCTTACAAGCCACGCGCGTTGATCGAAGAAGGCTTGGAGGTCGTTGATCTCGGTCTCGATTCGATCGGCGATCAGACGAACAACTTCATCGATATCGAAGGAGCCAGGCGCGAGCTGTCCAACGGCAACAATAACCGCACGCGAATAGTGTATTTGAGCCAAACGGTCGTCAGCGTTCCCGTACTTCGTCACCGTCTGGTCCAAGCTCGTGAACATTTGCTTCACCATGCCCTCGGCCTTCGTCGGCAGCGACTTGGTGAGCTCCGCGAGCGCAGCAGAAGCGGTATCGAGCCACGCATGACCGGTACCGACCAGCTGCATGGCGTTCCAGTGAAGCCGTATTGCGCGATTCGCAAGCGCCCGTTCGGATGCGTCGAGCTGCGGCAGCAGTACGCTGCTATGAACGATCGGCAAGGCCGGATCGTGATGCGGGTTCCGCGCCAAGAACACCGATAGAGAGACCGCAATCCCGGTCCACTCCGGCGTCTGTTGTGGAGCGAGCTCGGCCCGGATCAGATCGTTCATGACCTGTTCCACCGATAACCACTCGACGGATGGATGATCGCGACCGGCCGCGTCAACGGCCGCCAGCAATGCCGACGTGAACTCACCTCCGGCATTGTCCTCATGAGCGCTCTCCCTGGTCGCACATGCGACCGCAAAGAAGTGACCCTCGCGCACATCGTCGGGACGAGTCAGGTCGCGCCAGAGCTTGTCACGGGAGAGACTAGCTGTGCCGGCTACGTGTCCGCCGGACTCGCAAGCATCAACGATCGTTATCGTCCGGGTTGGCCGGTGCTCCTCGATGAGTGCCGTAAGTTCAGACAGAGCGAACATCGAAGTTGAGGAACGATCGACGCGCGCATCACGTACCGCGAGGTAGAGACCGTATGGGCCGGTGGTCAGCCCGTGAGTGGCGAAGTAGATGAGCGCCATGTTCGACGGATCGGAACCAACGACCGCGATCGCATCTGCCAAGCGTTCCTTGAGCTGCTGCAGGGTCGGATCTGTAAGGCGCATGACGTGCGTGAAAGCACCGCGGTTCGGATCTCGTGCGAACGCTTCCACGCGATCACCGTCGGCGCGGGCCCCTGGCAAGGGCCCGAGACCCACGTCGTCGAAGTTGGCTACGTCGACAACGATCGCGATACGCGCATTCATAGCCCCTTCGCCTTCTTCTTTCTTGCGATCACGGCGGCGATCTTTTCCTTCGCTTCGTCCGTATCGAGTGCGGCCCGTAACATCTCCATGTTCGATGGATGCACTCCGATAGCCGGAATCATCGCGTTTCCAGACTCGTCGAACTCGATATCCATCTTCTCGAACATTTCAACGATGAGGTCAGCGCTGAAAGGGCGACCGCGGGCGTCGACCGTCATGCCGTTCTGCTCGGCGATTTCGTCCATGCGCTCAAACATGCGACGAGTGATCTCGGATTTCATCTCCTTCGCTCCGCCGACCAGCGTTTCGATCAGCCGGGCAGCATCGCCAGTCTCGAGCGCATCGTAAGGAAGTTGCATCGTGGCCGTCGCAGCGATCAATGCGTCGACCGGTTCTTGCTCGAGTCCCGGATCGTTCGCAGCTCTGCCCCCCACTAGATGCGCGACCGCTCTGTGGCGAATCATCGACAAGAAACCCTCGTTGCGGACGAGTGCGCTCACGGTTCGCATGAACTCCTCGTTGAAGCCCTCTGCGATCGCGTGAAGTTCTTTGTCGTCCATGCTCACCCGGCGTTTAGGTTGCGGAGACGATAAGCGCTTCTGCGGACAAGTCCAACCATGGCGACGCGGCGCGACGTCAGCTTCCGAATGGATCGCCGTAGCGCTCGTTACTCAGGACGGTCAGCAAACCCGGGGATGATTTTCCGAAGGATCGGCTTCAATTGCTCCGGCGTGACGTCCTGCCCGATCGGCACCGGCAGCCGATGGAAGTCACGGCGCAATGAAAGCGGCTTCACGCAGTGACCAGCGAACCCGAGCGGAGGAGCACCCGAGAACAGCTGCCACACCTCTTCCGCGTGCTTTGGGGCGAACGTAATGACTCCGTGCCCGTCGCCAAAGCTCTCGAAGTTCTCACCGAACGTCTCGAACCCCAGATCGAGGCCGACGCCGGGCTGGCGCGGCGAGAAGTCGATCTGCTCGAGCCTGTGTCTCGCACCGCGGGTGCCGTTCCCAAAGAACTGCTGGGTGGCGATGATCCCCTGAAATGAGTGAGGTGCCTCGGGCTGCAGGTGTGGCTCGATGTCGTCCTTCTCTAGTCCGAGACAGAAATCCGACTCCTCCACGCAGAGAACGGGAACACCGGAATAGGTCGACGCCCAATGAGTCTGTTCGTGAGCCAGCTTGTCTCGGATGTTGTTTGCGATCCGATACTTCTCCCGTCCGGGCACGGGCATCTTGAGCTGGACGCGCACATCCCACATCACGTCGTACGGCAGCTGTTCATGGGCCGTTCGCATCACCTTAACGCCGTCACGTGCCGCCTCGGGTGAACCGTTGTGCCGAGTCCAAACCTCTTCGAAGGCAGCGGCAGCCGATGCAGCGACCGCGTCGGAAACTGGGAACCGTTCGAACTCGAGGGTCATGACGACGCGATGGCCAAACAGCGGCGCACGCGCGATGACCTCACCGAGCTGCATCGTCAGACGACGGTGCACCGAGCCTGAGTCGAGTAACGCTGGCGTGGTGCTCGACGCTCGGTAGCAAGCGATGCCGGCGGTGTGCCCCGATCTCGTTACGACTTCGATATCTGGGCCTTCGTCTTTACCTCCCAGGGACACCAGACGTTGCGTAGTGGAGCGTCCGACAGAGCCGGCTACTCGCAGTTCGTAGCGATAGTTTGCATATCCAGCGACATCTTTGAGCAGTGCGTCGACGAGGCGCGCCGCGCCGGGCACCCCGGCAATCGCTCGCAGATCCGACGCGAGATGATGGAATTCGAACCGCGCCTCGGCGAGCGATACAGCGTCGCCATCGGTATTCCACAAGAGTCGGACCGGATGCTCGACGGGGAGTTCGTCGAAGTCGAACGTACGCTGCAGCAGCGTGAGGTCCTCGCGCGTGTTGCCCTTGACCTTTGGCGTCGCAGGCGCGAGCAACCACCGTGGCGCATTCTGCCCGCCAAGCCGCCAACCTTTGTTTTTGCGCCCCCGGGGCATTCAAGAATGGTGACGGATCTGGTGCAGGCCGCAACCCCGGGATCTGCCGGGGAAGGGTGAATCGAGCGACGTGCCGTATGGTGCTGGGATGCGGCTCGACTTCGGTTTCTTTCCCCGGCGCTACGATCACAGCTTTGGCGACATCACGGTCTCGACGCTGCCCGAGCTCGACGAGAAGGTCGCCCACATTCGCGAACACGAATGGGTGCGCAACAAGTCGTTCCGTGTCCCGACGCCGCATCGCGTATTTGCCATGCCGAAGACGCACGCGTTCGAGCACTCGTCTGCCCAGACGACAGAGCACGTAGAGTTTCTCCTCTGGTGCTTCGGATTCTTCGTGGGCATGCGGATGAGCTGGATGGAAGCAGGCTTTCTCGACTCGACTCCGATCGAGGAGGGCGCGATGAGCGACATCGTTTGGCGGGGCGACAGCAGCTTGAACAAAGCAGTCACGGGCGCCAACGCGTTCTGGAACAACTACCAGCCGACCAAGCCGAGGATCCCGAAGATCCTTTCGGCAGCAATCCACGCCTACTTCCTCGCGCAGCGCGAGGGTCTTCTCGAATACGAGCGCTTCATGTTCTTCTACGTGGCGGTCGACGCATGCCACGCTATTCACCGCGCCAAAGCAGGCGGAGGACAGCCTAGGGTTAACCACGCTGAGCGGATCCGAGACCTGTGCACGGCGTTTGGCACCGTGGCCGACTCAAGCGGTCGGACTGTCCCTCTCTGGGCCGAGGTGCCACAGGGAGCAGTTCGCGGAACGCAGCCCGCGATCGCGAATCTTCGAAACGAGCTCTTCCACGAAGGCCTGTTCTTCGATGAGCCCCTCGGTTTTGCCGGCTTCGGGGATCCGCGCATCTCCGACCACGCACTGGGCGACCTTGAGGCGCTCGTGAGCCGGTTCATCGTTGCAACCCTTGAGTTGCCGGCCCACGACTACATCGCGTCCTCGCTAGCGAACCGGACGATGGAAGGTGTGCTGCTTCCTTGAGCGCCCGAGATCTGATCAAGGAGGTCGAGGATGGCGGGAGGTCGTCTTCGAGGAAGCGCCAAGTCCTCGCGTACAATCCGCACGATGGCCGACGATGACCACGACGTGGACGTGCCGGACGGCCCGGGCGAGTCATCTAGCAATGCGTCCCATCTGATTCCACTCGCAGATTTGCACGAGCACCGCATCGCGGATTTCGAGCCAGACGCTAGGGTCTCGGTTGGGCGTGAGGATCCGTTCGAGTACGAAGGCTCGACGCAGTACACGGTCACCGATGAGTGGGATGGTGACGTTCGCATCGTCGACGACAATTCTGCGCGCGTGTCCTTCTGGATCGATGCTCGCAGCGCGCCGCCAAAGATTCCGTGGGATGAATTCAAGCGACTCCTACGAGCGGCGGTCGCGTCGCGAACCAAGCGTTCCGGCGATGTCGAACTGGTCGACGTTGGTGAATACGATGTGGACGACGGAATCGGGTACCTGATTCGTTTGGAGAAGGTGGCGACACTCAAGGACGTCTACGATCGCGCTCGCGCCATCCAGCGGGAGGTCTTGACCCCCGTTCGGCAGACTCAGTCTCGACTCGCAGAGTTAGTTGAGCAGGCAGAGCTTGGGCTTGAAGGCGCGGATCACCCCTCCATGACGGGCGAGCTAGGCGCTCAGACGCCACTGGGAGGTGAATCTGGGCGTATCGCTCGGATCACCGAAGCGCGGCGCTCACTCCTCGCGCCTGCGCTCGAACTGCAGGACGGGGTTAAGCAGTACATCGCAGTCCTCGGTCAGGATCGCGGCAAATCTGCCCGGATGTCCCGCTCATCGCATCGAGACCTGTTCACGAAAGCTGGGAAAGCCCTCGATGACACCTGGAGGACCGCGCGCATCGATCTTCGGAATACTTCGATCGCGGTGCACTTCGAAACGACGATGGAGCATCGACTTGCCGCTCTCCGCACGCTAACGGATACGCCTGAACACGCTGACGTCTGGGACGAGCACGTACGGAGACTCGCCGACTATCTGAAGATCCTGCTCGAACGCCTCGATTACGGGGAAGCTGTAGAAGACGAGCTAGCTGCTCTCGGGTACAGAAACATTTCACGGCACCGACCTGGCGGTTATGGAGTCCTGTATCGCGCGGAAGACAACTTGGGCTCGCCAACAGCGCTCAAAGTGCTCGCGCCGCATCCGGCGATCCCTCCGGGCCGAGCGGAACCGCGGTTCAAGCGCGAGGCCGAGGCTCTGCTCAAGCTGAAGCACCCGAACATTGTTGGCTACCGTCGGTTGTTCACGGTCGGGGACCGTCAGGTACTCGAGATGGAGTTCGTCGAAGGGACGACGCTCCTGGACTGGGTAAAACCGGGATCCGCGACCGGCGATGTCGGCTACATCGAGCGGGTGCGCGCGATCGTTTCGCTCTTGCGAGGCCTGCACTACGTGCACGAGCAGGGCGTCTTTCACCGCGACATCAAGCCGGACAACGTTCTCATCCGGGCAGACGGGGCCGTAGTGCTTGTCGACTTCGGTCTCGCTTGGATCGCTGGTCAGGTCGATACAAACCTCACCACACAGACGACTTGGAGCCTCGACTACGCGCCGCCAGAAGTAAGAGACGATCCGGCTCAGAGCCGCGGTCCGAACCACGACATCTATTCGGTCGGTGTCGTGCTGCATCAGTTGGTGACAGGCAGACGGACGATTGCCGGAGCGTCACCTCTAGCTCACGTCGATTCCGGGCTCGCTATGCTCGATCCGATTCTGCAGCGTGCAGTCGCACCGCTCTCATCGCGATTTGCGACGGCGTTGGAATTCGCTGATGCACTAGAGTCGGCCATTGTCGGCGTTGAGCAGCCGTGGCTGAGCCGTGTCACAGATGCCGGACGAATTCGATCCCCGCTCTTGCGCGAAGCTCTGACGGAAGCCGCGCGCGCGGGTGAAGGAAATGATCTGCGGACCGCCTTCGTGGCGATCTGCGGCACCTTCGAGGCGCTCAGGATCCACGTTCAACGGTTCTACCGAATGGCGCGTGGCTCCGATGCCCCGAACATGGAGCACGTGCTGCCGTCGATATTCAGCCCACCTGCTCACTTCGTCTTCCCGCAGTACCCAAAGCTGCACTGCGAGCCTAGTCTTGCAGAGGACAAGCACGGCGCGGCTGCTCTCGCACACGCCGGGTTCAGCATGAGCATGCTCGCGCAGTGTCAACGAATGGTCCGCGCTGTACATCCGCTGGGGAACCAGGCTGATGCGCAGACGTTAGACGAGACCGACGCTCTGCATGCGCACGTCCAGATCGTCGAGCGCATTGTCCACCTTGAACAGTCGGACCGAGCTCTGATGGACGCGTTCGACCTGTACGACCGGGCGGAACGGACGTAACTCACGGGCGATCAACCTGCGACCCGGACTCCGACGGTGTGCGCAGCAAAGCCGGCCACGCTCTTTCCAGCTTCCCGAACCTGCAGGTGAGGTGCGAGACGGACCAGTCTCCGCAGGGTCTTCTCGGTCACCAACCGCTCCGGTGTACCCGGCGGCAAGCTTCGTACGTAGTCGAGGATCCGCGCGTCGAGCTTCAGGAGGTCGAGCAGCTGGGTGACTCTGGCTCGCGTTAACCCGTGCTGCCGCGAGAGCTGCCCGTGTTGGGACCTCGCCGGCTTCCAGCCTGCTTTGGAACGACTCGGCGAGCCGGAGGTGATGCACCACGGGCGGCAGCTTCAACTCCCTGACACGCTTCCGCTTTCGGTACGCATCCAGGTCCAGGATGAACGCCGACTCGAAGTTCTTGCTTCCGGCGAGCCCGGGGAGCCATAAGGCTCGAAAATTCGAACCGCCGCCGGGCGGGTTAACGCCGGCAAGAAGTTCCAGCAAACGTCCGCAAGCCGTCGGGGTGTGACGACACCGGGGTCAGCCGGCTCAGCCGCGAGGTACGCGGCGAGCTCCTCGCTTCTTTCGCGGGGGGTGGAGGGTCTTGCCGGCGGCGCAGAGCGCGACGAATTGCTCGATGCGACGTGCGCGGGTCTCGGGCTTCTTGGCGTCCTGCACCCGCCAGAGGATCGCAAAGCGGTTCGCGTGATCGAGCGCGTCGAAGAACGTGCGCGCTCGTGGGTTGCGCGCGAGCGCGGTGGCTAGGTCCGCGGGGACCTCGGCGGTGCGGGACCCGTCGTAGGCGCGGGTCCACCGCCCGTCGGCGCGCGCACGCTCCACCTGATCGAGTCCGGCCTGCTTCATGGCGCCGGACGCGATGAGGGCTTCCGCGCGTGCTCGGTTGATCTTCGACCAAGGGCTGTTCGCAGTGCGTCGCGAGAAGCGCTGGAGCCAGGCCGACGCGTCGAGCGCGCGCTTCTGGCTGTCGATCCAGCCCCACGAGAGCGCTGCGTCGAGCGCACGCGCGTACGTGAGATCGCTTCCTTTTCGCTTGGGGATGCGCAGCAATACCGCGCTCGAACGAGCGTGGTGCTTCGCCAACCAGGCATCCCACTCGGCGACCTTGGAGAACGTGAGGGTGGGTTCCGCCTGCTTCGTCATGATTAGCCCTTGCCCTCGAACGATTGTACCTCCGGTGCGCGGAGCTCGACGCCATCGAGCCGCCAACGTTGACGACCTCGCGGTGCCGGCGCTGTCGAACCTGCCGAATGTCTTGCGATGGGCGCTACCTGCGGAGCAAGATCCAGCGGCACGAACCGCGTCGCAGTCACGAGCTGGCGCCGCGTCACCGATGAGATGGTTGGCCGTGAGCCCGGCGTGAGCCCGGCGATCGACGTCGTTGGGTCGGGGTGCGTAGCGTCGCGGCCAGGCGCGCCTGCGCGGGCCCCGGGTCACATGTGAAGGATCTCGCCCTTGAGCGAGTAGGCGATCGCGAGCACGTCCTTCTGCGTTTGCTCGTCGACCTGGTGCTTGCGCAGCACGAGCAGGATGTCGTCGACGGCCGCGAGGTATTCAGCGGCGTTGACGTTCATGCCCCGGTGCGCCTCGCGCATCGAGCGGCCACCGTACGACGCGGGGCCTCCGCTCCCGGCCTCGAAGAAGGCGGCCACTTGCTTCTTGATCGCCGCGATCCGGGCAGGGTCATCGCAAAACGGCAAAAACCGCGCACGAATGCCCGGGTTCTCCATGTGCGCGGTCACGATGTCATCGACGATGCTGGCGATACCGCCGGAGCCGCCGAGGCGCTGGAACAGGGTCGAGTTGGTCTGCATGGGATGTCCTTTGTCCGTGGATCAGTTTCTCTAGACCGTTCGGTCTAGATCGGTAGTACCCCGAGTAGACCGGTCGGTCTACATCAAAGTGCCAGATCCGGCTCCATCCACCGGGAGTGGGCGATCGATCCGGTCTAGTCGGGTGACGCGGGGCTATGAGCGGCGACGCCGGGGGGCTGCGCGGCGTCGCGCTGCGGGCGCACCGGAGCTCCGCTTCACGCGCGGGACGGCCTGGAAATAGAAGTCGAGCATCGCGCCGAGTGGGGCGGCATCGCGTGTCAGGCGGGTGCGCAGCGCCGCACCCTCCCAGCAGTCGACGAGCAGATTGGCCAGGTGCCGCGCGTCCGTGCCCTTCGGCAGATCGCCCTGATCGATCGCGAGCTGGAGGCAGATCGCGAGGCGGCTGGCGATCTCCCCGAGGCACGTCTCGATCCGCTTCCGGAACGTTTCACTGATCCCGGAGAGCTCCTGACCCAGCCCGCCGAGCAAGCAGCCGAGCAAGCCTTCGCTCCGGTAGCTCTCGCGCGTCGCCTCGAAGAAGTTGCGAACGCGCCGCAGCGGCGGGATCGACGCATCGAGCAGGCACGCATCGAGCCCCATGTGCGCGCTCACCATGTAGCGGTCGACCACCTGGAGCGCGAAGTCTTCCTTGCTCTTGAAGTGGTGATAGAACGAGCCCTTCGGCGTGTTCGTCGCTTCCAGCAGCGCCTGGATGCCGAGGTGGTTGTAGCCCTCGGCGAGCAGCATCGCGAGGCCCGCGTCGAGCAGGCGGTTTTTCGTCGTTACTTCCATCGGCTAGACCAAACGGTCTAGCCCAGTGTACGCCCGGGCCGGCGTGCGAGCAATGCCACTCGCGAGCCGGTCATGGCCCGCATGTGCCGCGACCTGACGATGGTCACCGGGGTCAACCGGGGTCAACCGGGGTCAACCGGCGGCGCCATGGCCGCCACGCCTCGGCTCACTGCGCGGACGCGGGGATCCCGGGAAGCTAGGTCCGAAGAATTGCCCAGCAAAGGCGCGCGCCGGCTCGCTGACCCGCCCAGCGCCGGGCTCGAGCAGCGCCGAAGACCACGCCGGCAGGAGCAGAGCTCCTCATGCGGAGCTGGCTCGCCGAGCATGGCGATCCAAATCGATGGGTTGGTACGACTGGATCGCGCACAGCTGCAGGACGAAACCGATCCGCACGAGCCACAACGCGCTCAACCACCGGTTCGCACCGATGCGCAATCGCGAGGCGATGCCCGATGCGGCTGGGATCGCGCCGGGATCGCACCGGCCCACGCGTCGGGACCTTCGTCGGCGATGATCGTCGAACGCGATCGGTGCGTGCAGTCATGGCACTCCGTGGCCTGCGCTCCAGCATGCGCTGCCGCCCGCGCAACCGCGACGAGCGGCGCTTGATCATCTGAGCTCCTCGACGTGGCGACGCCCCGATGACCGTGAGAGCCGGCGCCGGATCATCCGCGCCAGCGCGACCGCGTTGTTGTGGAGCTCGTCATGCGCCGAGTACACGAGCGTGACTCGTTGGCGCGCGGCGCGGCGGACAAGCTCGGCGAGTGCCGTACGAGCGGCCCCGGACCGGAGCTCGCGTTTGTAGCGCTCACAGAACTCCATGAATCGGCTCGGCTCGTGACCGAACCAGCGCCGCAGCTCGTGGCTCGGTGCCACCTCCTTGAGCCACTCGTCGAGCTGCGCATCCTCCTTGCGCAAGCCGCGCGGCCAGAGTCGCTCGACCAGCACCCGGTGGCCATCACTGCGCGAGGCAGGTTCGTAGGCCCGTTTCAGCTGGATCATGGAGCTCACCTGGTCTCGGGTAAGCAGGGGTCATGCCACCGGCGCGTGCAGCGGAGCGCTACTTCGCCTCGCGAACGAACAGCGCGTCGCACGGTAGCTCGGCGAGGATCTGCTTGGCGACGCTGCCGATGAACAGCTCGAAGATCCGACCGCGGCCGCGGGTGCCGATCACGACGAGATCGAAGCCGCCGTGCGCAGCCGCCTCGCGGATCAGCCGGGCGGGGTCTCCGTGCTCGATCCGCGGGACGACGCGTGCGCGCGCTTGGGGTGGCAGCGCCGTGCTCGCGAGCCACTCCTCGAAGTTTGCTTCGGCGATCGGCTTCCACTGAGCTGCGGCGAGCTGCGGATCCGACGAGCCATACGCGAGCGGCCGGTATGCGTGAAACGCCGTGATGCGCTGGTCGGGGTACATCGACGTCGCAAGCTCGATGGTCTGGGTCGACACCGGCGTGAAGTCGACCGCAACGGCGATCCGCTGGTAGGGCCTGCGCGGACGATCCGTGACGATCAACAGCGGCGCCTCCACGGCGCGCACCAGGCGCTCCACCGTCGTTCCGAGCACGAACCGACCGAGCCGCTCGACGCGCGCGACGCCGACGACGACGAGCGTCGATTCCAGCTCGCGGGCGACGCGCTCGATGACCTCCGCCGGGTCGCCCTCCTCGATCCGGATCTGCGCCTTCTCGGCGCAGTCGCCGAGATCGTGGAGCAGCTGCTGGCGGGCCATCCGTGCGAGCACCGGCAGCGGCAGTGTGCGCGGATAGTAGCGGCTGCCGGCGACTGGCTCGATGACGTGGAGCACGATGAGCTCGGCGTCATCGCGGGCGGCGAGCATCATCGCTCGATCGAGCGCGCGGTCGCTTCGCGCGCTCAGGTCGGTGGCGAGCAAGATCCGATCGTGGAGCGCCATGGACCAGGCTAGCTCGGATTGATCGATGAGGCTCGGAGTCGAACGTCCACGCGATCAGCCGCTCCGCCGGGTGGTTGTTGGAGGACCTCGATGCACGCGCTTGATGCAAGCGTAGTGCTCGGGGGTGGTCACAGGTTGGTTTGATCCGGCGGCACGTTCGGATCGGGCAATGGATTGTCGGTCGGGGAGTCATCGCCGCGCGTGCGGGGACACTCGCAATCGAGCGTGTACGACGTCATCGAGACCGAGCCGAGCGCGTAGCCATCGACGAGAATTCTCGGCTTGCTGCCTGCCGCGTGTGCGAGGCCCGCGAGGTAGATCAGCGGAATGAAATGGTCAGGCGTCGGAACCGCGCGCTCGAAGTCGGGGTGCTGCTGGAGCGACAGGATCTCCGCCGGACGCGTCGTCATGATCTCGCGCGCAGCCTCGTCGAATCGTACCGCCCAGTCGAATCCACCGTCGCGCATCGAGGGATCGATCCGGCTCAGGTTGTGCACCACGTTGCCGCTCCCGATGATCAAGATGCCGCGCTCGCGGAGCGGTGCGAGCCGCGCGCCGACGTCGAGGTGGTACGCGAGCTCCTTGGTCCCGTTGATCGAGAGCTGGATCACCGGAACGTTCGCCTCGGGATACACGTGCGCCATGACGCTCCACGTCCCGTGATCGATGCCCCACGCATCGTCGTCGAGGCCCACGAATCGCGGCTTGACGACGTCGCGGATCTCGCGTGCGATGTCGGGTGACCCAGGTGCGGGGTACTGGAACGTCTGCAGGCGCGGCCCGAACCCGAACAGGTCGTGGATGGTCCGCGGCTGCGCCATCGCCGTCACCGCAGTCACGGCGGTGTACCAGTGCGCGGAGACGCAGAGCACGGCGCGCGGCGGTGGCACGAGCTCGGCGAAGGCGCGCCACGAACGCGTGTACCGATTGTCGTCGAGCGTGTTGACGGGACTACCGTGACCGAGAAACGCCGCCGGCATGATCATGAGGCGGGATTACTCCTGGGTACCTGGAACCGCAATGGATGCGTCCGCTGTTTCGCTCGGTCACTCGGGCGCGTCATGCCGCGGCCGACGAGCGCCACCGCACGGGCTCGTTGGGTCCGGTTCTTGAACACAGCTGATTCGCCAGGTCGTCGACAGGAGCTCCCGTGGACGTTCTACGAACAGACGTCGCCATCATCGGCGGCGGGCTTGGAGCCTGCGCCGCGGCGCTTGCTGCCGCCCGCACCGGACGCCGCGTGATCCTGACGGAAGAGACCCACTGGCTCGGCGGCCAGCTCACGAATCAGGCCGTCCCACCGGACGAGCATCCGTGGATCGAGGAGATGGGCGCGACCGCGAGCTACCGGGCGCTACGACGAGAGATCAGGAACTACTACCGTGCGCACGTGCCGCTGACCGCGGGCGCACGCGAGCGCAAGGCGCTCAACCCAGGCAATGGGTGGGTGAGCCGGCTGTGTCATGACCCGCGCGTCGCGGTGGCGGTGCTGCATCAGATGATGGTTCCGCACCAGCTCAGCGGACGGCTGTTCGTGTTGCACCCGCACCGGCCGCTTGCGGCGTGGACGCACGGGGATCGGATCACGGGAGTCGTGGTGCGCGGTCTCGAATCGGGGCGAGACACGCTGATCGAAGCACCGTTCTTCGTCGATGCGACACCGTATGGCGATCTCCTGGAGCTTGCCGGTGTCGAGCACGTGGTCGGAGCGGAAGCACGCTCCGAGACGGGCGAGCCACACGCAGCGGACCACGCCGACACCCGCGATCAGCAGGCGATCACCCATTGCTTCGCGATCGAGCACTTGCTCGGCGAAGATCACACGATCGACAAGCCGCGCCAGTACGCGCTGTGGCGCGACCTCGAGCCACCCGGGTGGCCCGGGCGGCTACTGAGCTGGACCACCGTGCGCCCGGAGACGTCCGAGCCACTCACCCGCTACTTGTTCGAAGCCGCGGACGATCATCCGTGGTGGCGGTTTCGTCGAATCCTCGATCGCGACAACTTCGAACCGGGCTTCGTGGCGAGCGACATCACCGTCGTCAACTGGCCGCAGAACGACTACTGGTTCGGTCCGGTGGTCGGTGTCGACCCGGCCGAGCGCGCCCGCAACCTCGATGCAGCTCGGCAGCTCAGCCTCAGCCTGCTGTACTGGCTACAGACGGAGGCACCTCGTCCCGATGGCGGCATTGGCTATCCCGGGCTGAGGCTGCGCGGAGACGTCGTCGGCGGCACGCCCGATGGCCTTGCGCCGGCGCCGTACGTGAGGGAATCGAGACGCTTGCGCGCGGAGCTCACGGTCCTCGAACAGCACATCGCGCATCCACTCCGGCCCGATGGCCCTCAGCGCTTCGATGACTCGGTCGGGATCGGCTGCTACCGCATCGATCTTCATCCGCGCGCGAGCGGGGCTGGCTATCTGGACCTGGGTTGCTGGCCGTTTCAGATCCCACTGGGTGCGATGGTTCCGGTGCGCGTCGAGAACCTGCTGCCGGGCGGCAAGAACCTCGGCGTCACGCACATCACGAACGGGGCATTTCGCGTGCATCCCGTCGAATGGAACGTGGGTGAGGTCGCGGGACTGCTTGCGGCGCACTGTCTCGAGCGAACGCTCACGCCGCGCGCCGTCCGCAACCGCCCGGATCACCTGGCGACGTTTCAGGCGCTGTTGCGACGCGAAGGCATCGAGCTCGCATGGCCCTCCCTCACTCCTCTATGAGGTACCCGTGGACACACCAGCAAGACCCCTATCCATCGGCATCTCCGGATCCTACGGAGGGATGAACCTCGGTGACGAGGCGATCCTTGAAGGGATCCTCGGTCAGCTGCGGGCGACGCTATCGGCCGATGTGACCGTGTTCTCGCGAAATCCGGGCGACACGCTCGCCAGACACCAGGTCGAGCACGCGGTCTCGACGCGCGCGCTGACGCGGCGGCAGATGATCCCCGAGGTCCGCAAGCTCGATCTGTTGATCCTCGGTGGCGGAGGAATCTTGTACGACCGCGACGCCGAGGAATATCTCCGCGAGGTGGTCATCGCAAACGAGCTCGAGATTCCCGTCATGCTCTACGCGATCAGCGCGGGTCCGCTCAAGACGCAAGCCGCGCGGCGGGCCGTGCAGGACGCGTTGAATGTGTCCCCTCCGCCGGTCATCTCCGTTCGAGATCGCCTGGGCTACCGGCTGCTCGAAGATGTTGGTGTCACGAACGAGATCCATCTGACCGCCGACCCCGCGTTCCTCCTCGAGCCCGAGCCGCTGTCCCGCCAGGCGCTCGAGGCGGAAGGTGTCGATCTCGATCGCCACCTGGTCGGGTTCTCCGTCCGCGAGCCCGGCCCTGCCGCGCCGGACATTCGTCCGGAGGAGTACTACGCGCTGCTCGCGAATGCGGCCGACTTCATGGTCGAGCGCTACGACGCCGAGGTAGTGTTCGTGCCGATGGAGAAGACCGACGTCCAGCATAGCCATGCGGTCGTGGCTCACATGCAGAACGCGGAGCGCGCCGAGATCCTGCGCCGCAACTACTCGCCTCGACAGGTCCTCGATCTCATGGGGCGGTTCGACCTCGCGGTTGGCATGCGGCTTCACTTCCTGATCTTCGCCGCGTTGCGCGGCACGCCGTTCGCCGCCTTGCCGTACGCGTCCAAGGTGAGCGGTCTGCTCGAGGACCTCGCGATGGGCACGCCCCCGCTGGGGAACATCGGAATCGGTGAGCTCATCGCGCGGATCGACCGATCCTGGGACACCCGCGCCGAGCTGCACGCCAAGCTCGCCGAGAAGGTGCCCGCGCTACGCGAACGGGCACAGCAGACCAACGATCTCCTGCTCTCGCTCGTGCACGAGCGGCTGTCGCAGCGTGAGCTCGTCGAACCGCTCGGCGGCGCACTCCCGCACTGACGAGCTCCACGGCCGGCTCGCGATCGAGGGCCAGCCCCGCGTTCCGGATGACCGCGGGCGATGCAGGCGATCGCAACGCGAAGCTGTCGTGCAACGGGAGTCCTGCGATCGCCGGATTGACGGCGAGTGGCGCGGCGGCGAGGGTGGTGGGGCCAAACCGCTCGGTCATGGGCGGGAGCGTCATGCTCCCGTCCGGCGCTCGATGCGTGCCGAGATTCCGCTGGGCATCACGCGCAGGCTGTCCTGAAACCAGCTGTAGAGTCGAGCGCCCATGCGCGTGGTCGTTCTCGTTCTCTTGCCGTTCGTCGGCAGCATCGCGACCGCGCTGCTGCCCACGCGTGCGCGGACGGCGCTCGCGGGGATCGCCGGATTGGTCGCCCTGGTCGCCGCGCTCTGGGTGATCAGCCTGTTTCCCCAGGTGCGTGATGGCGGCGTGATTCGCGAGACGATCTCGTGGGTGCCCTCCATCGCGCTCGAGCTGACGTTCCGGATCGACGGCTTCGCGTGGATGTTCGCGGTGCTGGTCACCGTGATCGGCGCGCTCGTGTCGCTCTACGCGCGTTACTACATGTCTCCCGAAGATCCGGTGGCGCGGTTCTACGCGTTCTTCCTCGCGTTCATGGGCGCGATGCTCGGCGTGGTCATCTCGGGCAACCTCATCCAGCTCGTCGTGTTCTGGGAGCTGACGAGTCTCGTCTCGTTCCTGCTCATCGGTTACTGGTACCACCGCAAGGACGCGCAGCGAGGTGCGCGCATGGCGCTGATCGTGACGGGGGCCGGCGGCCTCGCCCTCCTCGGAGGTGTGATCCTCCTCGGTCACATCGCGGGCAGCTACGAGCTCGATGAGGTCCTGTCCGCGGGCACGCGCGTGCGCGCCCATCCGCTGTACCCGGTGGCGCTCGTGCTCATCCTGCTCGGCGCGTTCACCAAGAGCGCTCAGTTCCCGTTCCAGTTCTGGCTTCCGCACGCGATGGCCGCGCCGACACCTGTCTCCGCGTATCTGCACTCCGCGACCATGGTGAAGGCCGGTGTGTTCCTGCTCGCACGGCTATGGCCGGTACTCGCGGGGACGGACCTGTGGTTCTGGCTCGTCGGTGGAGCCGGCATCGCGACGCTCCTGCTCGGCGCGTACCTTGCGATGTTCGAGCACGATCTGAAGCGCGTGCTCGCGTATTCCACGGTGAGTCACCTCGGTCTCATCACGCTGCTGTTCGGGCTCAACAGCCCGGTCGCCGCCGTCGCCGGCGTGTTCCACATCATGAACCACGCGACGTTCAAGGCGTCGTTGTTCATGGCCGCCGGTGTCGTCGACCACGAGACCGGAACACGCGACATCCGCCGGTTGAACGGATTGATCCGTTGCATGCCACGCACCGGATTGCTCGCGCTCACGGCCAGCGCGGCGATGGCAGGTGTGCCACTGCTGAACGGCTTCCTCTCGAAGGAGATGTTCTTCGCCGAGACCGTGTTCTTCTCCTCTCATCCGTGGATGGAACTGGGGCTCCCGGTGCTCGCGACGCTCGCATCGATCTTTGCGGTGGTCTACTCGCTGCGGTTCGGTTACGACATCTTCTTCGGTCCGCTGTCGACGGACTTGCCGCGGGTACCCGAGGAGGCGCCGCGCTGGATGCGCGTACCGATCGCGTTCCTGGTCATCGCGTGTGTGATCGTCGGTGTGGCCCCGGCGCTGTCGATCGGGCCGTCACTCGAAGCTGCGGCGCGACCGGTCGTCGGCGGGACGCTGCCCGCGTTCAGCCTGGCGATCTGGCACGGCTTCAACATGCCGCTGGTGATGAGCTTCGTGGCCATCTCGGTGGGCATCGTCGCGTACTACTGGCTGCGCAAGCAGCAGGCGCGCGGGCGACTGCAACACGCACCTCGTGTCGCTTCGCTCGATGGCAAGCGGCTGTTCGAGGGAGCGCTGCTTGTCGTCACGAGGTGGTCACGGAGAGCCCTTCACGTCGTCCAGACCCAGCGACTACAGACACAAATGTTTGCGATCGTCACCGTCGCGCTCGTCCTCGGGTTCTTTGCATCGCGCGAGGTCCCACTCGCGTGGGGCGATCGCCAGCGGCTGTCCGCGTCGCCGGCGTTCATCGTGTTGTGGCTCATCGGGGCGATCTGTGCGGTCGGCGCGGCGGTGATGGCGAAGTTCCACCGACTCGTGGCGATCACGTTGATGGGCGGCGCGGGGCTGGTCACGTGCGTCACGTTCGCGTGGTTCTCGGCGCCCGATCTCGCGCTCACGCAGATCGTGGTCGAGGTGGTCACGACGACGCTGTTCCTCCTCGGCCTGCGCTGGCTGCCCATGCGCATCGAGCGAGCTCCGGACCGTGCCACGATGCGCGATCGGGCGCGCCGTACGCGGGACCTCGTGCTCGCGGCTGGCGCGGGCAGCGGTCTCGCCGCACTGTCGTATGCGCTGTTGACGCGACCGGCTCCGCACAGCATCTCGCCGTTCTTCCTCGAACGCGCGCTTCCCGAGGGCGGTGGGACCAACGTCGTGAACGTCATGCTCGTCGACTTTCGGGCGTTCGACACCATCGGCGAGATCACCGTGCTCGGCACCGTTGCCCTGACGGTCTATGCGCTGCTGCGGCGATTTCGCCCGCCGGCGGAGGCCAGGGAACCGCCGGACCAACAGAAGCTGTTGCGACCGGAGGTCATCACGGATCTCGTGAAGCCGCGCAGTGCCGACGACGCACCGCGTGGCTACATGATGGTGCCGTCGATCATCGCTCGCCTGCTGTTGCCGATCTCGATCGTCGTCGCCGCGCACTTCCTGCTGCGTGGTCACAACGAACCAGGGGGCGGTTTCATCGCCGGCCTCATCGTCGCGATCGCGATGCTGGCGCAGTACATGGTCTCGGGAACGCGCTGGACGGAACGACACGCACGCCTGCGGCCACCGCGGTGGATCGCGGTGGGACTGCTGCTTGCCGCGATCACGGGCCTCGGTGCGGTCGCGTTTGGCTATCCGTTCCTCACGACGCGTACGCTTGATGTGACGCTGCCGCTGATCGGCGACGTGCATGTTCCGAGCGCGACGTCGTTCGACCTTGGCGTGTTCTCGGTGGTCATCGGCGCGACGCTCTTGATCCTCACGGCACTCGCGCACCAGTCGATCCGTGCCCACCGTCGGGCCCAGCCGAAACCTTCGAGCCCATCGAACGTGCAGGTGTGAGCGAGATGGAGGCCATCCTTGCATGCGTGATCGGTGTGCTCGGCGGAGCCGGGGTGTGGCTGTTGCTGCGCCCCCGCACGTTCCAGGTCGTCATGGGGCTCACGCTGCTCTCCTATGCGGTCAACCTGTTCATCTTCAGCGTCGGTAGTCTGTCGATCGACGAGCCACCGATCGTGACGCCGGGCGTCCCCGCTGACCTCGACCACTACACCGATCCGATGCCGCAGGCCCTCGTGCTCACCGCGATCGTGATCGGGTTCGCGACCACCGCACTGTTTCTGGTCGTGCTGCTGGCCTCGCGCGGTCTCAGCGGGACGGATCACGTCGATGGCACTCGAGGAGATCCATGAGCGGCCTGCTTTCGCAGCTGATCATCGTTCCGATCGTCCTGCCGCTCGTGACCGCAGCGGTGCTGTTGCTCCTCGGCGAGCAGCGCAGGCGCCTGCAGTCGCTGATCAACGTCTTGGCGTGCGCGATCGGCATCGTCATCGCAGGGATGATCGTGTGGTTCGTCGATCGTGGCGAGACCGGCGTGTACTTGGCCGCGAACTGGAGAGCTCCGTTCGGGATCGTCCTGGTGGCCGACCGGCTCTCGGCGCTCATGGTGTTGATGACGAGTGTGATGAGCCTGTGCGCTGCGCTCCATGCCGAGGGCAGGTGGGCACGCATCGGCGTGCACTTTCATCCGTTGTTTCAGATCCAGCTGATGGGGCTGAACGGGGCGTTCTTGACCGGCGATCTGTTCAATCTGTTCGTGTTCTTCGAGGTCATGCTCGCGGCGTCCTATGGGTTACAGCTCCACGGATCGGGGTTGCCTCGAGTGCGTTCCGGTCTCCACTACATCGCGGTGAATCTGCTCGCGTCGTCGCTGTTCCTCATCGGGCTCGCGGTCCTCTACGGCGTGCTTGGCACGCTCTCGATGGCCGACATCGCGGCGAAGCTACCGCTCGTACCCACCGAGGATCGCGGACTCTTGCACGCGGGCGCGGCGATCCTCGCGGTGGCCTTTCTGATCAAGGCGGCGATCTGGCCACTCAACGCGTGGCACGTGCCGGCATACACCGCGGCAAGCGCACCCGTCGCGGCGCTGTTCGCCGTGATGACGAAGGTGGGTATCTATGCGCTGCTGCGTCTGTGGTCGCTGTTGTTCTCGGACGACGCCCCATCGGCACTGTTCGGCCAATCCATCTTCGTCTTCGGCGGACTGGCGACGCTCGCCGGAGGTGCCGTCGGTCTGCTCACGACCCTACGGATCGACCGCATCGCCGGCTTCGCGATCATCGTGTCATCGGGGACGCTCCTCGCGGCGATCGGAGTGGGGGCCACCTCGGTCACGGCCGCGGCGCTGTTCTATCTGTTGACCGCGACGTGGGCCGTGAGCGCGCTGTTTCTGCTCGCCGAATTGATCGAGCGGATCGGCGCGGTTTCGCAGGAGCAGCGCGATCCCGATGCCCCCCCAGGGGAAGACACGAACCTCGACGACGCCCAGCTGCCGCTGGTGGGCCGGGTGTTCCCGGTCTCGATCGCGTTGCTGGGCCTCGCGTTCATCTTCTGTGCCCTGCTGGTTGCAGGGCTGCCGCCGCTGTCGGGGTTTCTCGCGAAGGTCTCGCTGTTGACCGCGATCCTGGGGAGTGAGGGCGGTGTGCACTCGACCGGCGCGAGCGTGTCACCGATCGGATGGACGTTTCTGGGACTCCTGCTGGTCTCGGGCCTCGCGTCGACCGTGTCGTTCGCCAGAGCAGGGATCCAGACCCTCTGGTCGAGCGGCGGTCGTTCGGGGCCGCACGTGAAAGGGGCGGAGGCCGCGGCCGTGCTGACGCTGCTCCTCGCCTGCACGCTCGTGACGGTGTTTGCCGAACCGATCATGCGCTACACGCGCGCCACCGCCGCACAGCTGCACGCGCCACTGTCCTATGTCGAGACCGTCCTTTCGACGGCTCCTCGACCACGAGCGACGCATCGTGCCGTCGAGGACGAGAGCTCACCGTGACGCTCCGCCAAAAGCTCGTTCCCGCACGGCTGACCTCCGCCGCGCTGAGCGCGCTCCGGCTTGCACTGGTTCCCGCACGGCTGACGGCTGCCGCGCTGAGCGCGCTCCGGCGTGCACTGGTTCCCGCACCGCTGACGTCTGCCGCGCTGATCGCGCTGTGGCTTGCACTGGCGCGTTCGGTGAGTACGGGCCACATCTTGCTGGCGGTCCTGTTCGCGATCGCGGTGCCGATCGCCGGATCGAGCCTTCGACCCACCGTCCGGGTGCGGCGTCCTCTCGTCGTGGCTCGGTTCATCCTGGTGGTCGGCTACGACGTCCTGAAGTCGAGCCTCGCCGTCGCCTGGGGCGTGGTGACGTGGCAACGGCGTCGAGCTCATTCGATGTTCGTGATCGTGCCCCTCGAGCTGCGCGATCCGGCTGGGCTGGCCGCGCTCTCGATGGTGACCACGGTCGTGCCGGGCACCGTGTGGTCGGAGCTTGCGCTCGACCGCAGCGCGCTCCTGCTGCATGTGTGGCACGTCGACGAACAGTCCGCGTTTGTCGCCCGCTTCAAGGATCGGTACGAGAAGCCGCTGCGGGAGATCTTCGAATGAGCCCACTGCTGTCCGGCGCCATCGCGTTCGCATTGGGTTGCTATGCCCTGGCGTCGGTGCTGGTGCTCGTTCGGTTGCTTCGTGGACCGCGAGCGCAGGATCGCGTGTTCGCCCTCGATCTGCTCTATCTCCACGCGATGCTTGTCATGCTCGTCCTCGGTATCGAGTACCGCAGCGACATCTACTTCGATGCGGCGCTGCTGATCGCGCTGTTCAGCTTCGTGAGCTCGTCCGCGATGGCGAAGTTCATTCTGCGGGGTGAGGTGATCGAATGAGCGACGTCCCGTTCTGGGTCGAGGTCGTGGTCGCCGTCTTGCTCGTGTCCAGCGGCGTGTTCGTCGTCATCTCGGCGGTCGGGTTGCTGCGGCTGCCCGACTTCTTCGTGCGCATGCATCCGCCTGCGCTCGCGTACACGTTCGGCAGCTGGTCCGTGACGCTGGCCGGCATTCTCTACTTCTCGACGATCGAATCCCGGGTCGTGCTGCATCCGTGGATCATCCCGATCGTCCTCTCGATCACCGTGCCCGTGACGACCATGCTGTTGGCACGGGTGGCGCTGTTCCGACGCCGCTCGGCAGGCGAGCCGGATACTCCCTCCCCATTGAGCCGGGCAGCCCGCGACGAGTAGGGTCCGTAAAGCGCGCTGTGCGCCAGCGCTACAATCGATCGCGATCAGCGCTCGCGGATCCGTCGCCGCTTGTCACACGACGTGCATCGCCTCGACGCATGGCACTGCGCCGGATCGCCGTACTGACGAGCGGAGGCGACGCCGCCGGCATGAACGCGACCATCCGCGCGGTCGTGCGCTGTGCGCTCGATCGCGGCTGGCGTACGTTTGGCGTCGAGCGCGGCTACGCCGGTCTGATCGAAGGCTTGTTTCGCGAGCTTGGCGACCGCGACGTCGGTGGCACGCTCCACCGCGGCGGGACGGTGATCGGGAGCGCGCGATGTCGCGAATTCGAGACCCGAGCGGGGCAGCAGCGCGCACTCGATCGGCTGGCTCCCGTCGCCGACGCGCTCGTCGTGATCGGCGGCAATGGCTCGCAAGCCGGCGCGAACGCCCTCGCGGCCGCGGGGTTTCCCGTCGTCGGCATCGCATCCACGATCGACAATGACCTGCGCGGCGCCGACATCTCGATCGGGGTCGATACCGCGCTCGGGATCGCGCTCGAGTCGATCGATCGCCTGAAGGTGACCGCGGCGTCGCACCGGCGGGCATTCGTGATCGAGGTGATGGGACGCCAGTGCGGGTACCTCGCGCTGATGGCCGCAATCGCCGGAGGAGCCGAGGCGGTCTCGATTCCGGAGGTCCCTCTGTCGATCGACCAGATCGCGAACGAGGTGCGTGCGGCGTTCGGACGCGGAAAGTCCCACGCGCTCGTCGTGGTCGCGGAAGGTGTCGCGGGAGGTGGCGGGGGCGTCGCCGAGCAGCTGCGCAAGCATCACCCGGACCTCGGCTTCGACGTGCGAGTCACCACGCTCGGCCATGTCCAGCGCGGCGGTAACCCCGGGCCGTTCGATCGCTTGCTCGGTAGCCGCAGTGGTGCCGCGGCGGTCGATGCACTGGCGCGAGGCGAACGCGGCGTGATGATCGGCCTTGTCCGCGACGAGCTTCGGGCGACGCCGCTCGTCGAGGTTGCGCAGGGACCGCGACCGCTCGATCTGTCGCCGCTCGAGCTCGCGCGAGTCCTGGCGCGCTGAGGTGAATGGGATGGTGCGCACGTGCCTCGGCATCGACCTCGGTGGCTCGAAGATCCACGTCGGGGTCGTCGATCGCGAAGGGCGCATCCTGGCCTCGCATCTCGCACCGACGGATATCGAGCGGGGAGTCGGTTCGGTCGCCGAGTCGATCGCGGTGATGGCGGAGCGCTGCATCGCAGAGGCGGGTGTCGACGTGCTCGCCGCGGGCATCGGTATCGCGGGTCAGATCGATACCGCCGCCGGCATCGTGCGTTCGTCACCGAACCTCACCGCGTGGATCGACGTCCCGCTCGCGATGCAGCTCGCCGATCGGCTCCGTGTGCCCGTGATCGCGACCAACGACTTGCGGGCGATCGCGCTCGGGGAGTGGCGATTCGGCGCCGGCCGCGGCGTCTCCGAGCTGGTGGTGCTATTCATCGGCACAGGAGTCGGGGGCGCCGTGATCGCCCGAGATCGACCCCTCGTCGGGGCGGGCGGCTACGGTGGCGAGCTCGGTCACATGCCGATCGTCGCATCCGGGCGAAAGTGCCACTGCCCCGGACGCGGATGTGTCGAAGCCTACGTCTCGGGATGGGCGCTGGCCGCACGTGCCGCCGAGCTCCTCGCGATGCATCCCGAGCATGCTCCGGCATTTGGCGCGGACGACGGGATGGTGACCGCTCGGGAGATCGCCAGCGCGTATGCGGCCGGCGACGAGCTAGGCGAGCAGATCGTGCTCGAGGCCGGCGATCACCTCGGCGCCGCGCTCGTGGCGATCACGAACGCGTTCAACCCGGCGCGCATCATTCTTGGGGGCGGCGTCATCGACGGATTGCCTGCGATCGGCGAGCTGGCCGAGTCGCGCTTGCGTCAGGACGCGATCGTCGTGTCACGCGATCGGGTCCGGATCGTTCGCTCGAGCCTGGGCAGCGCGGCCGGCGTGATCGGTGCGGCGATGTGGGCGTGGGACGAGGTGACCGCCGCGAAATAGCGTGCTGGAGATCCGCCTCGACCGAGCAGAACATGTCGCGATCGCCGATCAGGATGAGCGTTGGCCCAGCGATGGTACGCAGATCTCGGGGGTGACGACTTCGCCGCCTTCGAGGTAATGGAGGTCGGTCCCGTTGACCATCTTCATCGCCGATCATCTTCGTCGCCGCGACGGCACCTCCAATGCCGCGCAGTCCACCGCGGAACGTTGTTGCCTTGATCGCGATGTCGTCGCCGAACCACCTGGCCTGCTCGGCAGCGTCGGAGTGGCAGCCGACGTCGATGAGCAGCGCCGTGAGGTAAACGGCAGCGCGCGCCTCGTCATGCAGTCCTCGCCGCTCGGGGCTTGCTCGGCTGGTCGTAGATCGGCGCAGTCCTCGTTCATCGACCGCTGGAGGTTCAGCCCTCGCGCCGCGCTGTCGCTATTGGCCGGACTTCTGCCGGCGCCGCTTGAGAAGCACACGGCGCGCGCGCTGGCGTTGGCGCTTCAGCTGGTCCAGGTGGGCGAGCGTGGCGGGATCGAGGTCCGGCGTGGCCGCCGTCTGCTTGGTGTTCTTGCTGTTGTTCATATGGAGGACGCAAGGTACCAGAGTGGACCTCCACCGCAACTACGACATCGGGGCCGAGGGCACCGCCGGAGAGCCGGTCGATGACCTCGACCTCCGAGCACAAAAACCTGCGCATCTTCTCGAACATCTTCGGAGCTCGTACGGCTTCCGTGAACGAGCCAACCCAGCACCGCGCAGCGACCGTATCCGAGCTGTCGTCCCGTGCGAGCGCCGCGTCGGCGTAGCTCTCCAGCGGCTTGGTCCCGGCGTTGCGACGCGCCGTCCGCTGCCTGAGCTGAACGACCAGCGTGTCGAGGAGCTCCTCCATCAACTCCTGCTCGTGAAGTGGTGATGGAGCAGCCCTGGAGCCATGCAGCCTCGGCTGCCACGGCGGCGGTGGTCGCCCCGGCATCGCCGTGGCGGGCAAGCACTCGAGCGAACGCCCGGATGATGGCTGCGCGACGTTCGCTGCGTACGCTCGGGCGTTCCATAGATTGGTTGTACAGCCAATGTTCGACGGTACCGTGGTGTCGTGATCGAAACGAATTGCCCGGCCCGGTACGCGGGCGCTGGTCGCGTCGTGATCTCGCGTGTCACGCTGGCGTCGCTGGCGTCGCGGGCGTCCCTGGCGTCCCTGGCGTCGCGAGCGTCGCTGGCGTCGCTGGCGTCGCGGGCGTCGCGTGCGTCGCGTGCGTCCCTGGCGTCCCTGGCGTCCGTGGCGTCGTGTACCGGCGGAGCGGTCCGCGTTTCAGAGACCGACCTCGTCACTGCATGCTGTATTGCATCGTGTACGCTCCGCAGTCCTCGTAGCCGTCGATGATCGCCCAGAACAGGCCAGGTCCGATCACCGTCTCGGTCAATGACGATTGAAGGCCGCTGCAATCGTCGTCGGTGCATCCGAGCGAGCTATTGGCGTTGTTGCGGATCTGAAGCACGGTATCCCAGCTCGCGCCGGTGCACGTCTCGATGTGCAGCGAATGAGCGCCCGGGCAGGCCGCGACGAAAAAGTGGTGATCGTTGGCCGGCTCGTTGCCGCAGGAACCCGAGTTGTTGCTGTTGTTGTCGCTGGTGCACGTGTTGCCGCTGACCGAGCCGCTCGCCCCCGTGAGCGGATCGCCGGCGCGATTGCCACGGGTGACCTTGAGCTTCGCCATCGATCCGCCGGTGTCGCCCACCTGGTCGGCGATGATGCAGTGCGTGCCGGCGGGCAAGCTCCAGGCACCGTGCGATTGGGTCGTGCCGCAGCTATCGTCGACGCATGCCTCGGCGCTGCCGATCGGGGTGCAGTCACCGGTGCGGACCACGATCACCGAGTTCGCGGCGGAACCGAACGTGTCGAGATAGATCACCTCGGGTGCCGCGAGCGTGATCTTGAAGAACACGTCGGGGCCAGATCCGGCGGCGCACGAAGGGGAGAAGTCATCGGCGGCGCCCGTCGAATCCCAGGAGTATGTACCGCCTGACGAGACGTCGATCGCATCGGCCGCGAGGTCATTCGCGGGCGCCGGATAGATCAGAGCTGCGTCGACCGCCGCGTCCACGGATGCATCGAGCGGTCCTTCGAACGCATCGAGCGGGATCTTGATGACGCCGCTATCGGTGTCGGGACTCGCATCGTCTCGAGGCGACGTCGTGATCACGCACGTCGGTCCGCCCGGCGCGGCGAGGTCGCAAACCTGCCCGCTCGGGCACTCGAGTTGCGCGTTACAGGGGATGCCGACGGCGGCATTCGGCCCATAGCACGATGCAGCGAACATCCCGCCCGCGAGGATGTGATTAACGAACCGCATCGATCTAACGTACCGTTGCAGCGGCCGAGTGCGAAGGGCGGCGGTGTCGTCGCAAGTGCGCGCGCTCGGCAGGCGAGCAAGATGCTGGAGTTGCCGACCGGACACGCGCTGTCGATCACGCGGTGTCCGTCGCACACAGACGCGTCACCGCGGATCGGCCACTGCGAGCACGTGCGAACCAACGATCGTCACGCTGGTTGACCGGCTCACGCGCGGCAGGTGACAACGTTCGGGACCGTAGCCCAAGCACGTCGCACGTCGCACGCGCGCGGCGAGGTGCGCACTGGTTGCACGCGCCACATCGCGCGGAATCTGGCGCCGGCATGCGTGATGCACAACTCACGTTCACGGAGTGCGCATGAGCGAGCCGGATGACTCCGTAGTCGGGATGAGCTGATGACGGAACTCCATGACGGCATGGTTGGCATCACGGCGGACGTGCTCCTCGTATGGGAGCTAACGATGCGTCGCCTCCAATCGGCTGGAGAGTGATGGATCCGCGCGACGCTGACCGAGGAGCGGACGACAGGGTCGACGAGCGCGGGAGTCGCCTGGCGATCCGGCGCAGGCATGATGCGCGTCAAAGGCGCTCGGGAGACGCGTGATGGGCCAGTCGAGGGACCCCAACGATCCTGCGGCGCCGCGGCCATTGGCGGACTTCATCCGAGAGCGACAAGCGGAAATCCTCAGCGAATGGGAGCGCGACGCTTGCAGGCTGCCGCGCGCTCAAGGCCTGGACCACCCGGCGCTCCTCGATCACGTGCCGGATCTGCTGGCGTGCATCGCCGGCATGGCCGAGGAGCTGTCGACGGGCGGCCGCCCCACGCTCCCCAGCGACGTCGCCGAGCTTCATGCGGTCGAGCGCCTTCGGGAAGGTTTCGATCTCGGTCAGGTCGTGACCGAGTTCGCGCTACTGCGCGATGCCATCCTGCGGCTATGGGAGCGCGACCAGTTTCCCCCGAGCCAGGTCTCCAACCTACGCCTGCTCAACCACGCGATCGATCGAGCGATCTCTGAATCGGTCGAGCGCTACACCAAGGCTCGCGATCGCACGCTCCAGAGCCTCGATCGGATCTCGAATGCTGCGCTCGAGAGCACCTGCCTCGACGACTTTCTTGGACGCCTGCTTGGAGTTCTCGTCGAGACCACACCTGCGGTGGACACGGCCGCGATCCTGCTGCGCGAAGCGGATCGGTTACGCGTCCGAGCGTCCGTGGGGCTGGAACAGGATGTTGCCACGGGGTTCACGCTCAAGATCGGGGAAGGCTTCGCGGGAGCCGTCGCCGCCGAACGCTGTCCCAAGCTTCTGCTGGCCGCGTCCACCGACCCCATGGTCAAGATGCCCTCGCTACGCCACAAGCGGGTTCGCGCGCTCTACGGTGTACCGATCATCGATGATGATCAGGTCATCGGCGTTGCGCACATTGGATCGCTTGGCGCCCATCAGTTCTCTGATCAAGACAAGCGGCTCCTCATCGCGATGGCGCACCGCGCTGCGACCGCGATCTCCCAGCATCTGCTGCGCGAGCGTGATGCGGAGCGCACGGTCGCAGAGAACAAGGCTCGCGCGGAAGCCGAACGCGGCCTTGCGGTGGTGGACGCGCTGCTCTCGAGCTCTCTGGTCGGCTTCGGGTTCATCGACACCGATCTTCGGTACGTCCGCGTGAACGAGGCGCTCGCGGTGATCAACGGGCCGTCACCGGCCGAGCACACCGGCCGCACGATGCGCGAGATCCTCGGTCATCATGCCGACGTTCTCGAACCGATCGTGCGAACGGTAATCGAGACCGGTGAAGCCGTCACGGATCTCGAGCTCAATGCGGCGCCACCGTCCACACCCGATCACGTGCGGTCGTTCCTGGCGAGCTACTTCCCGGTGCGAACGCCGTCGCGCGAGACGATCGGCGTCGGCGTGGCAGTCGTCGAGATCACCGAGCGCAAGCGCATGGAGGCTCGACTCCAGAAGGCGCTCTCGATTCAAACCGTGGGGGTCGTGTTCTACGATCTGCACGGGCGGGTGCTGGACGCGAACCCAGCGCTCGAACGGATGTCCGGGTACACGCGCGATCAGCTCCGTCAGGTTTCCTGGCAACAACTGACGCCACCCGAGTTTGGAGACGTCACCGCTCGCGCAGCGGAACAGATCGAAGCGACCGGAGAGACCGCGCCGTACGAGAAGCAATGGATCCGGCCGGATGGCTCGAGGTGGTGGGGATTGTTCGCGCCCACCCGCATTAGCGGCAGCGGGCGCGACTCCGAATGCGTCGAATTCATCATCGACGTCACCGCCCGCAACCAGGCGGAGGAGGCGGTTCGCGAACGAGAGGTGTTGTTCAGGACGCTGGCAGATAGCATCTCGCAGTTTGCGTGGATGGCGGATGAGACGGGCTCGATCGTCTGGTTCAATCAGCGCTGGTTCGAATACACAGGGACCACGCTCGATGAGGTGAAGGGCTGGGGTTGGCAGAAGATCCAGCATCCCGACCACGTCCAGCGGGTGATCGCGAAGCTCCGCGATCACTTCGAGACCGGAGAGACCTGGGAGGACACCTTTCCGCTTCGTGGCAAGGACGGTCGCTACCGATGGTTCTTGTCTCGAGCGCTCCCGATCCGCAATGACCACGGCACGGTCGTTCGCTGGTTCGGCACGAACACGGACGTCACCGATACGCGCCTGCTTGGCGAGGTCACGACGGCACTGTCGTCGTCGCTCGACTATCGAGAGACCCTGCAGCGGATGGCCGAGCTGCTGGTGCCGGCGCTGGCAGACTGGTGCACGGTGGACCTCCTGGAGCGCGAAGGCCACATCCAACGAATCGTCAGCGTTCATTCCGACCCGGCGAACACCGCCCTCGCTAGCGAGCTCGCCCGTAGCCACCCGCCTGACCCGAGCGCGTCGAGCGGCTCGGCCAGGGTGATGCGCACGGGCGTTCCGGACTTGGTCCCGGAGGTCTCGGATGAATTTCTCGCGACGGTCGCTCGTAGCCCCGAGCGCCTGCAGATGCTCCGCGACCTGGGCATCAAGTCCTGCGTCCTCGTGCCGCTCATCGCGCGCGATCGCACCCTCGGAGCGATCGGAATCGTCTCCGCGGAGTCGGGTCGCCGGTACGCGCAGCGCGACCTCGAGTTGCTCGAGGAGGTGGCGCGGCGTGCAGCGATCGCGATCGACAACGCGCGGCTCTACGAGGAGGTCCAGCGGGCGGTCCGCATGCGCGAAGAGCTTCTTGCGGTCGTATCCCATGATCTGAAGAACCCGCTCGGTGCGATCCAGTTGGCGGGGGCGATGCTCCTGGGGCGACCGGCTGAGGACCCGCGACGTAGGCAGCAGATCGAGGTCATCAATCGATCGGCGAGCCGGATGGATCATCTGATCGGTGACCTGCTGGACATGGCCAGCATCCAGGCTGGCCGCCTCGCGATCGAGCGGCGCCTGGACGAGCCCGGGGCCGTGCTGACCGAGGCCGTGGAGATGCACAGACCTGCGGCGAGGGAGAAAGGCGTCACGATCTCGTGTGTCTGTCCGCTGCGGGAGCTACGGATCCTGCTGGACCGAGACCGGATTCTTCAGGTGCTCGGGAACCTGCTCGGAAATGCGATCAAGTTCTGTCGTTCGGGGGACGAGATCACCGTTCGCTGCCAACGATCCGTCCACGAAGCGGTGTTCGCCATCAGCGACAGTGGTCCAGGCATCCCCGAGAGCGATCTACCTCATGTCTTCGAGCCCTACTGGTCGGCGAGGGGTCACGCGAAGAAAGGCACCGGGCTCGGGCTCTACATCAGCAAGGGCGTCATCGAGGCACACGGTGGCCGACTCTGGGTCGAGAGTGCGCCGGGCGAGGGTGCCACGTTCTACTTCACGCTTCCGATCGCTGAGATGTAGATGATCCGGCGACTCGGTCACGGCGCCGCGATTTCGCGAACGCTGGCGTTACGAAAATCGTAGGCGGAGCTGTAGCTGTGAAAGCTGATCAGCTCGCCTTCCCAGTTGACGATCTCGTTCCGCGTGATCTCTCTCTCGACCCCAGGGCGTAGCAGCTGCGGGACGTGCGCTGGATGTTGATCCCTCATGTCCTCCATGTACGCGTCAAACCCGTTGCTCGCTGGCCAGTCACCATCGTCGAGATAGGCCTTCGCGAGCGTCCACGTGTTGGTCAGCGTGACGTCCGCCCACATCTCGAGGACGCGTGCGTTCGGCTTGTTGTAGCTGACGAACTTGATGCGCACCCACTTGCCCTGCACATCGCCGATGTTGCCCTCCTCGACGGAGGAGGTGTACCCGCGGTTCTGGCTCTCGTGAAACAGCTCCTTCTGGAAGTTGACCTCGCCGTCGGTCATCAACCAGGCCTTGTTCGCCGAGCCGTGCCAGTTTCGGGTCGGGTCGGTCGAGTGCTGCTCGCCATTGCCATACAGCACGAGGTTCTGATTCCCACCGGTTTGTTTGGCCGAGAGAATCTTGCACTCGATCGTGATCTCGTAATTGGTGTGGGCCTGGTGAATGACCCACGTGGTGTCGGTATCGCTGATGTGCCAGGAGCCATCCGGGTTCTTCGATAGCGTCGCGTCGACTTCGTTGGACACCATGCCGTCGTCGAAGAATTCTGTCACCGAGGCTGCGTTGGTCTTCGTGTAGTACACGAGTCCGCCGGGAGCGGTCTTGTAGAGCTTCTGAATGCCGAACGGATCGAGCGCGGATTCCTCTGCGTCGTGCACCTCGGGCGCGCCATCGGGGTCCGGCAGCGCCCCGTCCGGATCACGCTTCGGCGTACCACGCTCGTTGCACGCAGCGAACACGAGGACACCGAGCACCAGCGACCGCGCGATGCGCACCGCGCAACCGTAACATCTCCTGCGCCGTCGCGATCCGTCGACATTCGGCGGCAGCGCGATGCAGAACCTGCCCCAGGGTGCCTGCAGAACCTGCCCCAGGGTGAGAAACCCACGCGGCCCCGAAACCTGGCCCAGGGTGAGTGCCCACGAAACCTGCCCAAGGGTGTTTCTGCGAAGCCGCCATCCGCACGGGCGCCCGCGCAGGGTGATCGATAGCTGACAAGTCTCCCGGAGCACTACTCTCTCTGGTGGTGCGCGTACCCCTGCTCGAGGCGTGGGAATGCGGCTGGCATGGTCGCGGGCGTCCGGCGTCCGGCGGTTGCCGGACAAGATGACCGGAGCTCGGACGGCGCATGATCTAAGTCGTAAGAATCTCGATGTGGCGTCGTTGGCAACGCTCTTGCTCGGCGTGGGGCCATGACTCGACCGCGGGCGGTTCTGCCGAATACGAGTGCGATGATCACCCGTCGATGCACGCAACGTCAGTTCTTGTTGCGTCCCGATCAAGAGACGAACAACGCGTATCTCTATTGCCTGATCG